>NZ_WJBG01000128.1 GCF_009709555.1 Streptomyces blattellae
CGCCCCGGTCAGTCCGCGCCAGCACCCGCTGACCTTCATCTTGACCTTGATATCCCGCAGGGCCTGTTCGGATGCGTTGTTGGTCCAGGCGAGCCCGGGGGTGAAGTCCCAGGTGAAGCGGAGGACTTGTTGGGCCCTGTCGACGAGGCGCTCGGCGAGTTGGCGGGCCTTGGGCTTCTTCCCGCTGCTGTGCGGGTTGACGCTGATCCCGCACCGGGCGGCGTTCAGGAACTCCTTCTCGATCCGGGCGTGTTCGCTCTCGTGCAGCGTGGTGTGCCTGGCGGCGTGGGCCTGCTCGACCGTCTTCCCGGCCTCGCGCAGGATCCGCTGGGCGGCCCTCGCCCAGGCCGCGTGCTCCTCGTCGGGCGCGTTGTCGATGACGCCCTGAAGGTCGCGCAGCAGGTGCGCGCAGCACAGCTGCACCCCCGCCAGGTGGGCGTCGTACTTGTGGTAACCGACGTAGTCGTCCCGGATGAGCACGCCACCGTAGCCGGGCAGGATTCCGAAGCCGTCCAGCGCGGCGTGGCCGCGATTGTCCGCGGCCCCGTACCAGGTCAGGCCGGTGGAGCGGACGGTATAGGCGTAGCCGCGCTCGCCCGCCAGACTGATCGGGGACTCGTCCGCGCCCAGTACCTCCGAGGCGCGCAGGGCCTGCTTCAGCTCCGCTTCGAACCGGTCGAGCGGCGCGTCCAGCCTCGACAGGCAGCGGTCGACGAACCCGGTAGAGACCTCGACGTCCAGCAGTCCGGCAATGAGCTTAGCGGTGCGCTCGGTGCTGATCTGCCCCTCCGCGGCCAGCAGCGTCACGAAGGCCCGCAGGTTCGGCCCGTAGCAGGTCGGACCACTGATCCCCGGGGGCGCGTCCGCACAGGTCACCACCCCGCACCGGCAGCGGCGCCGGACCAGGCGCACCTCGGTGACGCACCGCTCGATCAGCGGGATGTCGAAGACCTGGACCGCCCGGAATCCCTCCTGCGCCGCACCGGACAACGGGCTGTTGCAGCCGGCGCATTCGGCCGGCTCGACCCGCTCCACACGGTCGGGGTCCGCAACCGGCTGCAACGAGCGGCCCGCGCGCCCTGGCTGTCCACCCGGCTTACGGTCCTTCGACCGCTCACGCTGCGACCGCGTCGCCTTCTTCTCCAGCCCGTCCGACGACGGCGGCTTGCTGCTGTTGGTGGAGTCCATCCCCAGCCGACGCTTCAACTCCGCGTTCTCCGCCCGCAGCCCAGCGACCTCGGTCTTCAGCTCGGTGATCTCGGCTCGCAGCTCATCGATCACACGGGCCTGCACAGCGACCAGCGCGGCAAGCTCCTCGTACGACGGCCCCTGCGACACGACCAGAAACCTACAAGATCGTCAGATCGCAGAGATCACCGGGCCCCACCGCAGGTCAGCACCACCCGTGAATGGACACCGTGCAGGCCCTCTCCCGGCACGCCGAGTTCTCCGAGACCTGGGACACCTACGCCCACCCTCCCCTCGCTGTGGAGGAGGTCACGGTCACCGACTTCGGAGCCGCCTTCTCACACATCGACGCACCGACGCGTGGGCCGCGAAACAGGGCCCCCTTTGCTGCTCCGGGGTCGGACGTGGCCTGACAACCGTGTTTCCCAGCCGGCTGACCTCCGCAAACCGACACCTACGCCGCCTGTTCGTCCGCGCCCGTCTCCGATAGGAGGCCCACGGCCCGGATGCCGGCGACCGCCGCACGTTCGTCGTTGAGTGAGGTGTCGCCGGGCACGCCGACCGCGCCCAGCAGGTGGCCCTGCTCGTCCCGTACGAACAC
Source organism: Streptomyces blattellae (assembly GCF_009709555.1). GTDB lineage: Bacteria > Actinomycetota > Actinomycetes > Streptomycetales > Streptomycetaceae > Streptomyces > Streptomyces blattellae. Next base: position 1,790 of record NZ_WJBG01000128.1, read on the forward strand.
ACCGCCCGGCACGGACAGCACACGGCCGCCGGCCAGGGCCGCGATCGAGGTGAAGAACTCGGGTGCAGCGGCGTCACGCCTGCCGATCTCGCGGTTGTTGATGCCGAGCCCGAGGACGCCCCACGCCTTGGCGACGGCGATGTCCGGCCGCAGCAGTCCGGCACCGTCCTCGCGTGCCAGGGTCACGAGGGTGCCACCGGGATCGAGGACGGCGAAGGTGAGCGGCTCCAGTTTCTCCTCGCGGGCGAAGTCAAGGCCTGCCTGCACGATCCGGTGTGCCTGGGCCAGGGTGATGCTCATCTGCGTTCCTTTCCCGTGTGGTTGATCGCGTTCGGTAGGAGTTGCTTCGGTGGGAGTTACGGAGCACCCCATGCCCGATCTCTCGCGCCACGCTCGTCAACTGCGTGAACTGGCTGACGCTCTCGACGCCCAATCCGACCTGACCGACGACCCGTTGGCGCCTCATCCGGACACGTTGGAGGTCATCAACGGCAGCCATACCAGTCGCGGGCAAATCAACTACGCCGTCCCCGACGCTCTTCAACTCCAGCGGCGCATCCGCCGCTACCACGCGGACCACGGTGTCCAGCACGGCGACATCGTCGCAATAGCGCTCGACGCGTTCCTTCGTGCCAAGGGCTACCCACCCGACCTCCCCTCGACCAAAGCCGAAGCAGGGTCGTGTCCCTTCCCGTGGTGTAGCCGATCATCCGGCGGTCGTGTTGGTGGTGTTGGGTAGCGCGGGGGCGCTTTCGGGGCGCTCGGCGGGGTAGAGCTGGTCCATGCTTCCCTCGGGGAGGTAGCGGCGGGGGAAGGCGATCCACTCGTCGTGCAGTTCGAAGAGCACGGCGGTGACCAGCCGTAGGAGCGCGTCATCGTTGGGGAAGACCTGGACGACGTCGGTGCGGCGCTTGACCTCGCGGTTGATCCGCTCCAGCGGGTTGGTGGACTGGATCTTCTTCCAATGTCGCTCCGGGAAGGCGGCGAAGGCGGTCAGGTCGTCCTTCGCTTTCAGCAGCATCTCCTTGACCTTCGGGAACTGCTTGCCGAGCATGTCGGCGACGCTGTCGAGCTGGGTGCGGACCGCGTCGGCGGTGGGCTGAGCGAAGATCGTGCGGATCGTCGCGGCGACCATCTCCGCCGCATCCTTGTTGATCACGCTGAACACGTTGCGCAGGAAGTGAACACGACAGCGCTGGTAGGCGGCCCCGAGCATGACCTTGCGGATGGCCTTGACCAGCCCCAAGTGGTGGTCGCCGATCACGAGCCGGACCCCGGTCAGACCGCGTTCGCGCAGGTGGCGCAGGAACTCGGTCCAGAACACTTCGGTCTCGCTGTCGCCGACCATCACGCCCAGCACCTCCCGGCCGCCGTCCTCGGTGATCCCGGTGGCGATGACCACGGCCCGGGAGACGATCTGGTGCTCGACCCTGGCCTTGCAGTAGGTCGCGTCCAGGTACACGTACGGGAACCGGAGGTGGTCCAGGGGACGGGTACGGAACGCGGTCAGTTGGCCGTCCAGGTCCTGGCAGATCCGTGAGACCTCGCTCTTGGATATCCCGGTGTCCGCGCCGAGGGCCTTGACCAGGTCGTCGACCGACCGCGTGGACACGCCGTGGACGTAGGCCTCCATGATGACCGCATACAGAGCCTGGTCGATGCGGCGGCGTCGCTCCAGCAGCGCGGGGAAGAAGCTCCCCGACCGCAGCTTGGGGATCGCCAGGTCCAGGTCGCCGGCCTGGGTGCTGATCGTCTTGTCGCGGTGGCCGTTGCGAAGCGCGGTGCGCGTCTCGGTGTGCTCGTTCCACTCCGCGCCGATCCGGGCTGTGGCCTCGGCCTCGATCAGTTCCTGGAGCATCCGCTCGGCCACACCGCGGACGAGTTCGAGCCCGTCCGCCGAACGTAGTGACTCCAACAACCGGAGTAGGTCATGCTGAGACAGGGCCACCCTGCACCTCCCGCGTTGAACTGGCCGTTCATTACGGAGAGTTGCACGGTGGCCCGCCCTACGGGCAGGGAGCGGAAGCCACGTCGACACACGCCCCCGGCGCACTCCCTAACCGTGATCGGCTACACCACGACAAGGGACGCCATC
>NZ_WJBG01000129.1:0-14076 GCF_009709555.1 Streptomyces blattellae
CGGCCTGTGGTCGGACGGGCGGCACATCGCGGCCTGTGGTCGGACGGGCGGCACATCGCGGCCCGTGGTCGGCCGACGGCACATCGCGGCCAGCGGTCGAACGCCGGCACATCGCGGCCCCGTGGCCGAGCCGCACATGGACGCAGTCGGCGGAGCGCTCAGCCGCAGCACCCACCGCCGCAGCAACCGCCGCCCCCTCCGCTCGCCCCGGGCGCGGGGGCCGGAGCGGACGCGGTGCCGCCCACCGCCACCGTCGACAGCAGCTTCACCGTGTCGTCGTGCCCGGCGGGGCACGCGGCGGGGGCGGCGGACTCGGCCATCGGGCGGTTCAGTTCGAAGGTGTCCGCGCAGGTGCGGCAGCGGTACTCGTAGCGAGGCATGCGCACAGGTTAACCGGCGGCCACGCGCTGTCCCAGGGCGTCAGTGGGCGGCGGCGCCCCGCTCCTCCCGGATCTGCGCCACCACCCGCGCCACCGTCTGCCGCACCGCCTCCGTCTCCGTCAGGAAGTGCCAGTAGTCGGGGTGCCGCCCCTCCAGCGTGGTGATCGCGCGCTCCAGCCGGGCCACGGAGTCGTCCAGCGGGCGGGCGTGCCGGGGATCGGGGGTGTTGCGGCCGGCCATGGCGAGCCGCTGGGCGTCGCGGACGGCGAAGCGGGTGCGGTCGATCTCCTGCTGGGGGTCCTTCTGCACGGCGTTCAGCCGCCGCAGCCGGTCGCCGGCGGCGGAGACGGACTCGTCGGTGGTGTTCAGCAGCGCCCGCACGGTCGACAGCAGCGCGGTCGCGTCCGGCCAGCGCTGCTCGTCGCGCGCGGTCTGCGCCTCTTTCAGTTTCCGCTCGGCCTGCCGTACGTTCTCCGCGGCCTGTTCCGGCACCAGCTGGAGATCCTGCCAGCACGCCGCCACGAACCGCCGCCGCAGCTCGCTGAGGACCGGGTCGACCTGGCCGGACCGGGTGGTCAGCGCCTGCGCACGGGTCCGCAGCGAGACCAGCCGGTGGTCGATCTCGGCCGCCCGCTCCGGGAGCCGCTCGGCCTCCACCTTGATCGTCTCGGCCTCCCGCGCGACCCGCTCGGCACGCTCCAGCGTCTGCGGCACGCCGTGCTGCCCGGCGCCCTGGTTGAGCTTCGTGAGGTCCGAGCCGAGGGCGGCGAGACGGGCGGCGAGGTCGTCCGCCTTCAGCCCTGATTCCCGTACCGCGTCCAGCGCGTTCGACGCGGCCAGCAGTCCCTGCCGGGCCCGCTCGACCGCGGGGGCGAGCCGGGCGAGCTGGGTCTCGGCCTTGCCGAGCAGCGGGCCGAGCCCGTCCGCGAACCGGTCCAGGTCCTGCTTGACCCGCCCCAACTCGTCCTTGGCGGCGGCCAGCTCGGCACGCGCGCGTGCCGCCACCGAAGCCTCCAGGTCGTCGCGGTCGAGGTCGTGGGCGTCGACGGCGTTGATGTACTGGTGACTGGCCTCGTCGATGCGTCGGCCGAGCGCCTCGAAGTCGCCGACCGCGCGCCGGGCGGCGGGGGAGTCGTCGACCGCCGTGATGGTCTCGATCGAGATCCGCAGATCGCGCTGGGCGGTGTCCAGCTCGTAGAACGCGGCGGCAGCGGCGTCCTTCGCGGCCTGCGCCTCCGCCCGCTGGTTCTCGGCCCGCCCGCCGAACCAGCGCCGGGTGCCGCCGCCCGCGAACGCGGCGGGCAGCACCAGCGCGGCGATCAGCGGCAGGCTCACGAGGGTGAGCGCGTCCCGCAGCGCGGAGCTGTGCCGATCTGCGGCTCCGCCGCGCTGAGCGTCCCCCGGCTCAAGCCGATTCGGGAGGGGGAGCGGGGGAGCGGCCGGTCTCGACGGGCTCCCGGACGGGCGACGGCCGGACGCGGCCTCGCGGGGCAGCGGCACATCAGCCCAGCCCACGGAGCGCTCGGCGCGGGGGCGGCGTGCGGGTTGTGCGCATGGCACCACCGGTGAGTACGGCCGCGATGGTGTCGCCGTCACATCCCTCTCCCGTGCCCGTGGTCCGCCTTGCCCGGTGTCATTCTCCCACCGGTTAAGGACGAACACACGGGCCGGTTAGTTCGCGCTGCGGACCGTGACTTTCCCGTCGCCCGTCTCCGCGGACACCACGTGCGGGCTGGACTCGTCCCGGGGCACGGACACATCCACACCGCCGTCGCCCGTCTTGGCCGTCACCCGGTACGTCGCCCGGGGCAGCACCATCGTCACGGAACCGTCGCCGGTGCGGGACTCCACCAGGTCAGGTACGGCGCCGAGTTCGAGGTGCACCGAGCCGTCGCCGGTCCGGGCGCGCACCCGCTGCGAGGTGACGTCCGCCCGGACGGATCCGTCGCCGGTCCGCAGGTCCAGCGGTGCGCTGCTGTCGGTGACCCGGACCGAGCCGTCGCCGGTACGGATGCTCAGCGGGTCCTCGAAGCCGCGCGCGCGGACGCTGCCGTCGCCTTCCTCGACCTTGACCGTGATCCCGCGCGGTACCTCGATACGGTGCTCGGCGTCGCAGTCGGCGACCATGCCGGAGCACTTCATCCGCAGCTTCAGCCGGTCGTCCTTCATCTCCCAGGTCACCTCGGGGCCGCTGCCGACGGCGACGGTGCCCTGGAACCACCGGGTGACCTCGATCCGGTCCTCCGGGGTGTCGTCCGCGGAGATGATCTCCAGCGCCGAGTCGGCGGAGTCGATGGTGAGGGTACGGCCCTCCAGGTCGAAGGACCGGTGCTCGGGAGTCTTGTCGTCGCCGGCGGAGGAGCCGCAGGCGGTGGCACCCACGACGAGCAGCGCCACGACGCCGGTCACGGCGGCGGCGCGGACGGGAACGGTACGGGCCATGACGGTCTCCCCCTGAGTCGGAGCAAAAGGCTCTCCTGCGACTCTTCGAACGTACGGAGCGCGGGCCCGCCTGGGGATCCGGGCCGCTCCCGGATCCGTCCGGGGGTTAACCCCCGGATCACCCTGACCCCGGCCCGCCCCGGGATACGGGTTTGCGGTGCAGTCCCCCGGGCAAGGTAGGCTGTCGAATCGTCCTGAGCACATCGGCTCAGGGCCCGGGTGCGTAGCTCAGGGGTAGAGCGCCTGCCTTACAAGCAGGATGTCGGCGGTTCGAAACCGTCCGCGCCCACCGGTAGGTGAAGCCCGGCTCGGCCGGGCTTTCGCGGCCCCTCGGAGTGATCTCCGGGGGGCCGTTCTCGTACCCGTTCGAGATGCTTGATCTGCCCGGATTCCTCGATCAAGGTCACTTTATAGAATGCGCTTACATTACCAAGCGGTAATTCTCTGGACCGGGTATCCGTACCCGCCCGGGGTGGCATCGGCTCCGCCATCCCGGGCGAGGCCGTCTGCTGCCTGACTTAACGTCAAGACGGCGCCCTAAAGCGGCTTTTGGGCCACTGGTCCATATCGGTAACCGGGCGGAAAACGAATTCTGAGCTTGATTTGAGCTCCCTCTGGTTATATATGTCCCCTTTTTCATGGAAACTGAGGGAGGAAAATATGGCCCAGTGTGAATAGTTTCTTTCTGGAGTGACCTCTCGTCCCGGAGTAGAACATGTTCAACGCTGGACCAGCGGCGTCTGCCGTCCCGCCCGACACCGAGCGCCATCGGACCCGCCTGCTGCGCTACGCGAACCGGCTCACCTCCGGCGACCTGCACCGTGCCGAGGACATCGTGCAGGAGACGATGCTGCGGGCCTGGCTCAACGACCTGGACAGGCACGACGAGGACCATCGCATCGCATGGCTCTTACGCGTCGCCCGCAACCTGGCCATCGACGCCCACAGACGGGAACGGACGGTGCCGGTGGGTGCCCTGCCCGACGACATGCTGCACTGCCCGGACGGCACCCGCGACCTGGCCGACACCGTGGCCGACCGGCAGCTCGTCCGGCGGGCCTTGGCGCGGCTGTCGCAAGAGCATCGCGAGGTGCTCTTCCACGTCCACTTGCGCGACCGCACCCGGGCAGAGGCCGCCCGGGTGATCGGCGTACCGCAAGGCACGGTCAAGTCACGCAACCACTACGCGCTGGAAGCCATGCGGCGCGAGTTACCGGCGGCCTGAGGAACAGCGAGTGAGGAACAGCGAGTGAGGAACATCACGTGAGGAACACCGACCCGTTCGTCTGGTTCCGTGACAACAGCGACACCATTTTCCGGTGGCTGGGCATCGCCGGTGCGGCGCTGCTCCTCTTCCTGCTCCTGCGCGTGTGGGCCATGCGGTGGGGTGGCTGGCGGTCCGCCTGGGCGCGGTTACGCCGGGAAGTGGCGGTCACGGCCCACGCGTTCGCCCAGCCCGCCCGCGCCTGGCTGCGCCACCGGCGCGCGCTGCGGTTGCTCGTACGGCGGCTCGGCGCCCAGGCCACCTGGCGTGACGCCGAACGCGCACTGGCCGCCGCCCGCCTGGCCGCCGCGCCCGCCCGTCCGTACGCCGCGCTGGTGGGCGCCGGCACGGTGACCGTGCTGCTGGCCGGGCGCGGTGAGCCGGAGCACTGGCGCGTGGACCGCGCCGACCTGCCTTCGGTGACGCCGGAAGCGGCCCACGTACGCCCCATCGTCGTGGCCGCCGGCGTCGCGGACCACGCCGACGAGCAGCACTGCGCCTTCCTCGACCTGGCCGTCGGCCCACCCGTACTCTCCGTGACCGGTGACGACCGTGCCGCCGGCGCCCTGCTCCAGTCGCTCGCCGCGCAGCTCGACGTACGGCTGCCCAGCTCACTGGTCGTCGTCGCCGAAGGAGTGCACCGCCATCACGCCGGTGAACCCGTGCGCGCCGCCTACCGGGCCGCCCGCGAGACCCCGTCCCGGCTCGGCATCGCGCCCGTCCTGGTCGCCGCCGAACTGCCGGACCCCCTGCCCCCGGAGCTGGCCGCCCCGCCCGGTGACACACCCGCCCTGCGTGTCCTCGTCCGAGGTCCCGGACGAGGCTATGTACGCACCCTGCTGACCGACCGGCACGGCCGTGTCGCCGTCCCCGGCACCCCGCTGCTCGTCCGCTGCGACGCGCTGGGCCGGGCCCTGGCCCGCGTCCTGTCCGACATCCCGCCGGTCCTGCCCCCCGCCCCGGCCGCCGAGGCCGCCGCCGGTCTGGGTGACGCGGACCTGTTCGAGGAGGGCGAGGAGCCGGCGGAAGTCTTCCGTACGGGTCCGCCGGGGTCGGCCGTGCCCGTTGTGGCCGGCGAGACCGCCGCCAGCCCGTCCCGGTCCGCCGGGCCTGGCTCTGTTGTCGGGCGGGGTGCTTCGTGAATTGCGTCCTTCCCGCGCTCTGTACGGGTCCGCCGGGGTCGGCCGTGCCCGTTGTGGCCGGCGAGACCGCCGCCAGCCCGTCCCGGTCCGCCGGGCCTGGCCCCGCTGTCGGGCGGGGTGCTCCGTGAGTCGCATCCTTCCCGCGTTCCGAACGGGTCCGCCGGGGCCCGCCCGGCCTGTCGCGGTGACCCGATCCGCTGCCCGCCCCAGACCGCCGCGCCGAGCCCGCCCGTGAAACGGACCGCCCCGTGAAACTCACCCTCACCACCGCCGACCCCGCCGGGCGTCAGGTGGACCACCTGCTGGACCTGCCCGAGGACGCCACCGTCGCCGATCTCGGCGTGGCGTTGGAGAGCCCCCGGCTCTACCTCGGCGACCGGCCCGTCAGCCCCGATCTGCCCGTGTCCGCCAGCGGCATCCGCACCGGGGCCGTACTCGGCCTCGGCGTCCCCGCTCCGTCGGGCACCGCCACCCGGGAATGGGAACCGCCCTCGACGGACCCCGTGCTGGTCGAGATCCGGCATGTGGGCGGCCCCGGGGCCGGCCGGTCCTGGCGGCTCGGCCCCGGCAGTCACGAGGTCGGCACCGACCGCGGCTGCGCCCTCCGGCTGGACGGAGGGGACGCCCCCGAGGAGGGCGTCTGGCTCACCGTGGGCACCGACGGAGGCGTCACCTTCCGGCTGCCGGAGGACGCCGACCCGGCCCGGCACGGTCTGCGCAGCCTCACCCCGCCGCCGCCCGTCGACCCCGAGACCGGCACCCCGCTCACCGCCGAGGAACCGGCAGGACCGTACGACGGCGGCCCGGGTGGTCACACCCCGAGCCCCGCCCCGCCCGGTCCCGACGGCCTGCCCGCCGAGGCACCGCCGCTCCCGGCGGGCCAGTTGCCGCCCCCGGACGACGGCACCGAGCCCTGGCCGTCGTACGCCGACCTCTCGCTCGGCGACCACCTGCTGCGCCTCGTCCCGCCCTTCGAGCCGGACGCGGCCGTCAACCCCTCCGCCGACGGCCTCGGCATCGAGTACAACCGGCCGCCGCGCATCGCCCCGCACCTGGACACCGAGTCGATCCGGATGCAGGGCCCGCCCGGCGAGCGCAGGAACCGGCCCTTCCCGTTCATGATGATGATGGCCCCGCTGGTCATGGGCCTGGTCATGATGAGCCTGTTCCGCACCTTCTACTTCGTGATCTTCATCTTCTTCACCCCGATGATGGCGGTCAGCAACTGGATCATGGGCCGTCGCTCCGGCCGCAAGGCGCAGGAGGAGGCGCTGCGCGTCTACCGGCTGCGCCGGGCCGCCCTGGAGACGGAGATGCGGGACGCCACCATCGAGGAACGCGACCTGCGCAACACGACGTTTCCCGACCCGGCCACCGTGCTGCTCACCGCCACCGGCCCCGGGAGCCTGCTCTGGCAGCGCCGCCGCCGCGACCCCGACCACCTCACCCTGCGGCTCGGCACGGTCACCCGCCCCTCCCTCAAACGCATCGACGACCACGCCCGCGAGTCCAACCACCGCCAGGTCCACTGGCGCCTGGCCGACGCCCCGTTCGGCGTCGAGCTCGCCGACCTCGGCGTCGTCGGCCTCGCCGGCCCCGGCGACACCCCGCGCACGGTGGCCTGCTGGGCCGTCGCCCAGGCCGCTGTCCTGCACAGCCCCCGCGACCTGCGGATCGTCGTCCTGACCGGCGACGAGCACGCCCCCGCCTGGAGCTGGGTGCGCTGGCTGCCGCACCTCAAGCCCGGCCGGCCCGGCAGCGTCATCGCGCTCGGCAACGACCCGGAGAGCACCGCCCACCGCGTCAACGAGCTCATCGCCGACATCCAGGCCCGTACCACCGCCCAGGCGTCCTCCGCCCTCGGCCACACGCTGCTCAGCGAGCCCGACGTGCTGGTCGTGCTCGACGGCGCCCGGCGGCTGCGGGACGTGCCCGGCGTGGTGCAACTGCTCACCCAGGGGCCGTCGGTGCGGATCTTCAGCCTGTGCGTGGACGAACGTGAGCGCCTGCTGCCGGAGGAGTGCACGGCGGTCGTGACCACGGAGGGCAACCGGCTCACCGTACGGACCTCCGGAGCCCCCGCCGTCGAAGGCATCCGGGCCGACCTCGTCCGCGCCGACTGGTGCGAGGAGGTCGCGCGGGCGCTCGCCCCGGTGCGGGACGTGACGGTCGACAGCGACTCCGGGCTGCCCACCGAGGTACGGCTGCTGCCGCTGCTCGGCCAGGAGCCGCCCGACCCGGCCGCGCTGGCCGCCGAGTGGGCCCGCCGCCCGGCGTCGACCGCGTTCGTGCTCGGCGCCGGGTACGAGGGCACGCTCCGGCTCGACCTGGTCAGGGACGGGCCGCACGGACTGATCGGCGGTACCACCGGCTCCGGCAAGTCCGAGCTGCTGCAGACCATGATCGCCTCGCTGGCGGCCGTCAACCGCCCCGACGAACTCGCCTTCGTCCTCGTCGACTACAAGGGCGGCAGCGCCTTCCGCGAGTGCGCCGAGCTCCCGCACACCCTCGGCATGATCACCGACCTCGACGGACACCTCGTCCAGCGGGCCCTGGCCTCGCTCGACGCCGAACTGCGCCGCCGCGAGCGGGTGCTGGCCGACGTCGAGGCCAAGGACCACTCCGAGTACCGGGCCAAGCGGGCCCGCGACCCCCAGCTGTCGCCGCTGCCGCGACTGCTGCTCGTCATCGACGAGTTCGCCACACTCGTACGGGAACTGCCCGAGTTCGTACCGGGCCTGATCAGCCTCGCCCAGCGCGGTCGCTCCCTCGGTCTGCACCTCGTACTGGCCACCCAGCGGCCCGGCGGCTCGGTCAGCAACGAGATCCGGGCCAACACCAACCTGCGCATCGCGCTGCGCGTGACGGACCGCGCCGAGAGCCAGGACATCATCAACGCCCCCGACGCGGTCAGCATCTCGCCCGGCAACCCGGGCCGGGCCCTGATCCGGCGCGGCTCCGGGGCACCCACCCCGTTCCAGAGCGCCTGGGCCGGCGCGGAACGCGGCGGCGGGGCGCCCGCGGAGAAGACGCCGTCCGCCCGGCCCGTACGCGGTGTCGAGCTGACCTGGGCCCGGCTCGGCCGCCCCGCCGAGCTCAGCGCCGAGGAGGAGGACCACCTGGCCGCGGCCCTGGTCCCGGGGGAGGAGCCGCTCACCGACCTGCGCGCCCTCGTCGAGGCCATCGGCCGGGCCGCGGACCTGCTGGACGACTACGAGCCGCAGCCCAGCCCCTGGCTGCCTCCGATGGCCGACAGCGTCCGTGTCGAGGACCTGCCGCCCGTGCCGAAGACCCCGCCGGGCGCCCTGCCACTCGTCCCGTACGCGCTGCTGGACGTCCCGCAGCTCCAGGAACAGCGGCTCGGCACCATCGACTTCGCCACCTTCGGCCACCTCTACGTCATCGGCTCGCCCCGCTCCGGCCGCACCCAGGTCCTGCGGACGGTCGCGGGTGCCGCGGCCCTCGCCATCCCCAGCTCCGACCTGCACGTCTACGGCATCGACGCGTCCGGCGGAGGGCTCGCCGCCCTCGAATCACTGCCGCACTGCGGGGCCGTGGTCTCCCGCCACGACACCGAGCGGCTGGAACGGCTCATCGCCCGCCTGAGCAGTGAGTTGACCGCACGTCAGCGGCTCATCTCGCAGCACGACTGCGCCGGACTCGGCGAACTGCGGCCCAAGCTCCCCAAGGACCGCCGCCCAGCCCGGCTGCTGCTCCTCATCGACGGCTGGGACGCGCTCAGCGCCCTGCTCGACGACTACGACGGGGGCCGCGTCTACACCGAGGTCGTCCGGCTGCTCCGCGAGGGCACGGCGGCCGGCATCCACGTCATCGCCACCTCCGAACGCCTCCTGCTCGGCGGCCGCCTCGCCGCCCACAACGACCAGCGGCTGCTGCTGAGGCAGGCCGACCCCAGCGACTACAACCTTGCGGGGATGAGCCGCAACAAGGTTCCCGCGCACATCCCGCCGGGCCGCGGCTGGCTCGCACCCATCGGCATCGAGGCGCAGATCGCGCTCCTGCCGGCCGAGGACGGCGCCGACCAGGGGGACGCGCTGCGCGAGATCGGCCGCCGTACGACGGCCCGGGACGCGGGTGTCTCACCGGCCCGGCGGCCGTTCCGCATCTCCGAACTGCCCACGCTGATCGGTTTCCAGGACGCCGTCGACCAGGTCCCCGAGTCCAGCCGCCGCCCGCTGTGGGCGCTCCTCGGGGTCGGCGGAGACGCCGGAGAGCCCCTCGGCTACGACTTCGCCGCGTCCGGCGGCTCGTTCATGGTCGCGGGCCCGCCGCGTACGGGGCGCAGCACCACGCTCGCCTCCATGTGCGTGTCCCTGCTCCTGGGCGGCACCTCGCTCGTCGTGATCACGCCCCGCGAGTCCCAGCTCAGGCAGCTCGCCGCGCACGACCTCGCCCAGGTCCTCACCGACCCCGACCCTTCGCCGGACGCCGTCACCGACGCCCTCAAGGCGGTCGCGGGCCGGCCCACGGTCGTCGTCGTGGACGACGCGGATCTGCTGCTCAGCTGCCGCGCGGACAAAGTCCTCAGGCAGGTCGCCGCTGCCGGGCGCGACCTCCGACAGGGCCTGCTGCTGGCCGGATTGCCCGAGTCGATGAGCTCCCTCGGCTGGGTCGGCATGGCCCGCCGCTCCCGGCGCGGCATCCTCATGGGCCCCAAGAGCATCGCCGAGGGCGACCTCATCGGCGTCCGCATCTCCACCGAACAGGCCCGCACCCCCCTCCCCGCGGGCCGCGGCTGGACGGCGAGCGAGGCGGGCACGGCCATCATGGTGCAGGTTCCGCTGACGGTCCTGGGCGGTTAGGTTCCGTCGTCCGGGAGGGCGCCCCCACAACACGAGGTTGCGGGGGGCGCGCGGCCCGGGAGCGGGCATGGGCCGGGGTGCGCTCAGCCCGACTCCTGCGCTGCCGCGACGTCGTTCGCGATCGTCGTGTCGGACTCGGCGATCGCGGTCGCGATGTCGTTGAAGCTCTCCGCGTAGGCCTTGATGTTGGCGGCGGACTCCTGCATCTGCTTGCTGAAGCTGTCGTACGCCGACTGGAGCGCCGGGCTGGCCTTCTCGAAGACGAGGCCGTCCTGGAGGAGGTTGCTCACCGTGGTCTCCAGGTCGGTCAGCTCGGTGCTGATGTCGGTGAGCTTGGTGCCCATGGTCGTGGCGGTACGGGCGATCTCGTCGTAGTCGAATACGACGTCCTGGTTGCCTGCCATGCTCTGTGCCTCCTGCTAACCGTTGCTGCTGACCTTGTCGGCGATGTCCTGGTCCATCTCCTGGACGGACGTCATGATCTGGCGGAACTGCTCCGCGAAGCCCTTGATGCTCTCGGTGGCGTCCTTCAGGGACTGGGTGAACTTCTCGTACTGCCCCTGGAGCGCCGGGCTGGCCTTCGTCATGACCAGGGCGTTGTCCAGGAGGGTGTCGACCTCGGTCTTGGCCTCGTCCATGCGCGGGACCAGGGTCTCCTCCACGCTCGTGTCGAGGAGGTTGGAGACGCGTTCGATCTCGGAATACGACAGGGAGATGTTGGCTGCCATAGGTGAGTGACCTTTCTCGGGGGCCTTGCGGGTCTTGGCTGGGGGAGGGACTGCTAGTCGTCCTCCTCCTCGGGTTCGGACCACTCGCCGTCCGGGCCGGAGCGTGTGGACACGGACTTGTTGCCGTCGGCGTCGGTGGTCGTCATGGTTCCGGAGCCGTCCTCGTCGATCACGACCTCGGTGGTGGTCTTCGAGCCGTCCGCGTACGTGGTCTCCATCGTGTAGTCGCGGACGTCGTAGGGGTCGCCGCCGTTCTCCGGCTCGATGACCTGCGGGGCGGAGTCATAGGTGGTGACGGACGTGTAGGACTGGCCGTCCGGGGTGGTGATGGTGGACGTCTCCTTCATGACGTTGTAGTCGTCGTCCAGTTCGACCGAGACCTGGACCTTGCCCTGCTCGTCCTCGTACGAGTACTCGGTGGGCGGTTTCTCGGAGGGCTTGTCCGGAGGGGCGCCCGGGTCGCTGGGGGCGTCGTCGTCGTTGATCCAGGTCTCGCACCAGCCCGGGGCGTCGTCGGCGTTGCAGACCGTGCCGATCTCGGCGTCCGGGTTCTGCTCGAAGTAGTCGGCGGCGCCGATCTCCTCCAGGTAGGCGTCCCAGGCGTTCTTGTCCTCCTGCCAGGAGTCGTATGCCTCCTTGTCGCTCTTCCACTCGTCCAGGCCGATGCTGCCGCTCATCAGACCCGCGGCGCTGGAGAGCTGGGCGTCGGCGTTGAAGAAGGTGTCGGCGACGCCGCTGAAGGTGTCGGCGAGCTCGTTCAGACCGTCCTTGGCCTGCTTCGTACGTGAACTGGAGCGGGTGTAGAAGAGGTTGAAGGCGTAGGAGAGGTCGGCGGAACCGAACAGCGCCCTGCGTTCGGAGCTGGTGGCCTCGCCCACGTCCTTGAACACCCCGGTCGCGCCGCCCGAGTCCGCGTCGTCGGCCAGCTCGCGCATCTGCCGCTGCACCTCGTGCAGAGCGCCGTAGTCGATGGAGAAGTCGGGCACCGTGCCTCCCGCTCGGTCCTGGCCCGGGTCGCCCCGGGTTCCCTTCTGGTCCGTCCACGCACCAGCCGCCCCGAATGGTTCAACCGGCCCAACCGAAAATCCCGGCACGGAAGTTGAACCATTTGGCTGTGCTGACGCGTGGACAGTGCAGCAGCCCCCGACCGGAAGGAGCGTGTCCCGATGGCCCGTCCCGCCGACTGGAGCGCGCTCGGCCTGGGCAGCGACCCGACACCGGGTGACCCGGACCGGATCGACGACGTGATCACCTCCCAGGGCGATCTGGTCGACCTGGCGGACACCATCGACTCGGGTCTGACCGAGATCATGAAGACCACCGACGGGGCCTTCGTCGGCAGGACGGCCGACGCGCTCCGCGATGTGATCGACGGTGACCTGCGGGACTACGTGTCCACCTTCCGGCAGGCGCATGTGGACGTGCAGTCGGCGCTGCGGACGTACGCCGGTGTGGTGCGCGAGCAGCAGCGGCGGGCGGATGCCGCGCTGGAAGCGGCGGCCGCGCTGGCCGAGGACGACGAGGAGGGCCGCGAGACCCACAAGGCCACCGCCGAGGACGCCAAGGAGATCATGGAGGACGCGGCGAGCACGGCCGCGGCCGCGATCCGCGACGCGGCGGACAGCATCGCCTCGCCGGTGGACGAGTGCGAGGAGTTCTGGAAGGCGCTGGGCTGGCTGGCGCTGATCCTCGTCATCCCGGCGATGATCGTCGGCGGCCCGCTGGCGCTGTTCACCATCGCGCTCAACGTGGCGCTGCTGATCAAGACGGCGGTGGACTTCTCCCAGGGCAAGGCGAGCATCACGGAGCTGGTGCTGTCGATCATCGGCGTCATCGCGCCCACCACCAAGGGCATCAACCTCGCGAACGTGTGGAAGGGCCTGAAGGGCGCGGGCGTCGGTGCCTGGAACGGCGGCAGGAACCTGTTCCTCGGCGGTCCCAACGCGCTCGGGCTCTTCGGCCGCCTCACCCTCGGCATCGACGACGCCTTCCGGGCCACCAACGTCTTTCTGAACAACGGGCTGAAGGGCATCAGCGGCATGAGGGTCCCCCAGATGACCTTCATGCCGGGCATCAAGGGCTTCACGATGAGCGGCGGGGCGTTCGGCAGGACCTTCAGCATCATCCCCGCCGCCGGCGAGCTGACCGTGATCAACCTGATGGGCGCGCGGACCTTCTTCGGGCTGCGATCCGCGATCACCGGTCTGAACGGCATCCGAGGGCTGGGCAGTTCGCTGGGCCACAGCATGATCAACGGTGTGCGGGGGCTCAACGGGCTGCGGTTCTTCCTGCCGGTGGCCGCCGACGAGATGGGCAACGGTCTGGCCTTCGCGCTCAGGATCGGCGTCATCGACCGCGGCATCTTCGGCTTGTACCGGTACGGGGCTTTCGCGGGCGGCCAGTTCCTCGGGGCGGGCAGCAGGATCAGCGGCGGGGTGGCGGCCGGGCTGGACCTGTTCCGGCCGGGGGCGGGCCTCGGCTCGCTGCCGAGCGTCAGCACCGGGCAGTTCACGCCGGACCTCGCGGGCGGCGGAATCGGGTCGGGCCTCGGCGGTCTGTCGCCGATGTCGCTGTCCGGCTCGATCGGGACGGTCAACCTCAGTGGCTTCAACGGGCTGGGCGGCAGGCTCTCCGCGTCGGTGCCCGGCATCGACGCCAGGGTCGTGGACATCCCGGCGACGGGCGGGCTCGGCAGCATGCGCGGGCTCGACCTGCCGCAGCTGGGGCCGGTCTCGTCGGTGACGACGCCCGGGGCGGGCGGCCTGAACGTGCCGTCGGCGGGCGCGGGGACCGGTGCACTGGACGGGAACCAGATCAACGTGCCGGGCCTGGGCAGCGTCGGTGCCGGGGCCACGCGGATCAACCTGCCGACGGTGGGCGCGGGCCAGTTGGACGGCCTGACGCCGGTGCCGGCACCCTCCGTGGGCGCCGTCGACGTGCCGACCACCGGGCAGGTCGACGTCCCGGCCGTGGGCCAGATCAACGTGCCCGGCATCGCCTCGGTGTCGTCAGGGCCGACGGCCATACGGGTCGACATGCCGAGCGTCGACGCACGGATCACCGACATCCCGGCGGCGGGCGCGGTCGCGCGAGCCGACATGCCGTCGGCCGGAGCGCTGGACCTCCCGTCGGTGAACGTCGGCCGTGTAGACGCCCCGTCGGTGAGCAGCGCCCACGTGGACGTGCCCTCCGTGAGCGTGGCGCGGGTGGATGTTCCGTCGGTCAGTGCTGGTGGGGTGGACGGCGTCAATGTGAGCGTGGCGCGGGTGGATGTCCCTTCTGCTGGTGCTGGTGGG
>NZ_WJBG01000129.1:14157-16196 GCF_009709555.1 Streptomyces blattellae
GTGGCGCGGGTGGATGTCCCTTCTGCTGGTGCTGGTGGGTTGAACGGCGTCAATGTGAATGTGGCGCGGGTGGATGTCCCCTCCGCCGGCGCCGGTGGGTTGAACGGCGTCGACATCGACAGCGCCCGGGTGGACGTCCCGTCCGTCAACTCCGGCGGGGTGCACGCCGGGCAGGTCGACGCCGCCCGGGTCGACGTGCCCACGGCGGGTGTCACCGGGCCGGCCGCCACCCACGTCGACGCCCCGGCGGTGAACCCGGTCCAGGCCGACGCCGTCGGCACGGGCCGTCCGCACACCACGGCCGGCGACCTGAACGCCACCCCCGTCTCCCACGTCACCCCGACTCCCACACCCACCCCCGCCAACAGCGGCGGCCTGAGCGGCCCCGGAAACGGCGCCGTCATCGTGGACCTGCCGAACGTGGGCCGCGTGGACCTGACCGCGCTGGTGCCCCGGACCATCGAGGTCCGGATGATGTCCGGTCAGCAGCTCAACTTCCTCCACACGTTCACCAACCTCGACGCCTCACTGCCCGGCGTCAGCGTGCGCGTCACCCCGGGAACGGGTCCGCACGGCACGAGCGTCACCGTCAACACGGGCGGCATGCGAGGCGTCACCGCCTGGCACGACCTCGACAACGGCGCGCACGTCCTCCGCGTCCAGTACGCCCTGCCGAACAACGGCGGCACGGACCAGTGGACCTACGCCCTGAACGCCGCGAACAACTGGGCGCAGATCGGCAGCAGACAGCACTTCGCGCCGGGCACCCTGGGCCAGTCCCACGTGCTGGGGCCGATGCCGCCCACGAACCCGGGCCTCACCAGCACCGTCGTCGCCGGCCCCTCCAACCCGCCCGTCCCCGCTCCGGCGAACGTCGTCCCGCCCGTCCCCGCTCCCGCTCCGGCGAACGTCGTCCCGCCCGTCCCTGCTCCCGCTCCCACGAACACCGTCCCGCCTGTCCCTGCTCCCGCTCCGGCGAACGTCGTTCCGCCTGTTCCTGCTCCCGCTCCCACGAACACCGTCCCGCCCGCCACCCTGAACGTGCCGGGCGTGAACAACGCCCAGATCCAGGTGCGGTTCGGCGCCACGCCCGGTCAGATCACCGGGGTCGGTCCGGTCCCGGGCCGGGGCGGGCCCGCGATCACCACCCGGCATCTCCCCGGCGCCGGCCCGAACGGTGCCGACCTGCTGCGTGTCGACCACGCCGTGAGCGCGGTCGAGGTCCGGCAGCTCGACCTGACGCTCAACGCCGGCACGCTCACCCCGGTCCGCGACGAGCGCCTGATCACCCTGGCGGGCGGCCCGCACCAGGGGACCACGGTCGGCATCGACCTGCTGGGCGCCAACGCCGTACGGCATGTGTCCGGCAACCAGCTGCCGTCCGGGCAGGCGCGGTACGCGGGCGGCGAACTCAACCTCCCGACCAGCGGCGGCTTTCAGCTGTACGACCCGGCGACCGGTCGGCCGGGCCGCGCCGGAACACAGCTGACCAACGGCGGCATCGGTACCAACGCCTACGTGATCCCCGCGCCGGGCGGCACGGGCTTCCAGCTCACCGACGCGTCCGCCGTCCCGCGCCCCGGCTCCTCGGTCACCTCGGTGGGAGGCGTGTACCACGTCCGTACGCAGCAGACCCCGGCTGGAGTCGTCGACGTCCACACCACGAACGGCAGCTTCACCCACCAGGCGCTCACCGTCCAGGGCGGCGGCTACATCCACCGCACCTCCCAGCAACTGGTCGACGCGAGCGGGGTCCGGATCGCCAACGCCACGGTGACCCCGCAGCCGGGCAACGCCTTCCGCATCGACCACGGCAACCGCCACATCGTGGTCGGCCCCGACGGCGGTCAGACCCACCACGTCATCGCCCTCCAGGGCACCGGCGACCTGGTGCACGTGCCGAACACCCGGACCGGCGCCCCGGTCCGGGTCGACGGCGCCGGCCGGCTCCAGGGCGCGGTCACCCGGGTCGGCGGTGACTTCCATGTCCCGGCGGGTGGTAACCGTACGACGGTGTACGACGGCACCGGCGCGCACAC
>NZ_WJBG01000130.1 GCF_009709555.1 Streptomyces blattellae
CGCCGACACCCCCGGCCATGTGCAGTACACCCGCAACATGGTCACCGGCGCCTCCACCGCCGAACTGGCGATCATCCTGATCGACGCGCGCAACGGCGTCGTCGAGCAGACCCGCCGCCATGCCGCCGTGGCCGCCATGCTGCGCGTCCCGCACGTGGTCCTCGCCGTCAACAAGATGGACCTCGTCGGGTACGAGGAGACGGAGTTCGAGCGCATCGTCGAGGACTTCGCGGGCCACGCCGCCGAGCTGGGCCTGCCCGGCTTCACTCCGATCCCGGTCTCGGCGCTGGTCGGCGACAACGTGGTGGACCGCTCGGCGCACATGGACTGGTACCGGGGGCCGGCCCTGCTGGAGTTCCTGGAGCAGGTGCCCGTCGGGACCGACCCCGCCGACGCTCCGGCCCGCTTCCCCGTGCAGTACGTCATCCGGGACGGCGAAGCCCGCCACTACGCCGGGCAGTTGGTGTCGGGTTCGCTGAAGGTCGGTGACCGGGTCACCGTCCACCCCTCCGGTGAGACCTCGGAGATCACCGCCATCGACGTGCTCGGAGTCGATCACGAGGCGGCCCATGCGCCGCAGTCGATCAGCATCCGCCTGGCCGACCAGCGGGACGTCTCGCGCGGGGACATGATCACCGCCGGGGCCGATGTCCCGGCGCTCACGAAGGAGATGCGGGCGGACGCGTGCCATCTGGCCGACCGGCCGCTGCGGGTCGGCGACCGGGTCCTGGTCCGGCACACGACCCGGACCGTGAAGGGGATCGTCAAGGATCTCGGTGAGGCCGACGAGTTGAGCGCCAACGACCTGGGCCGCATCACCCTGCGTACCGCCGAGCCGCTCGCGCTCGACGACTACGCGGTGTCGCGGCGGACCGGCGCGTTCCTCCTGATCGACCCGGCGGACGGCGCGACGCTGACCGCGGGCATGGTCGAGCTGTAGCCCTGGTGTACGCCTGTGGGTGCGTTGCCCGGCGCGGCGCCGGGCACCGCACCCACACGTGCCGCCCAGCGGAAAGCCTGCCCGCGGGCTGAACTCCGCCGCCGTCAGGTCCCGAGTGTCAAGCGGGGCTTGGGGGCGTCCGTGCGTCCGGTCTGCGGACGGCGGCTGCCCGCGCGGTACGGTGCCGGCCAGACGACGCCGGGGCCGTCGTAGCCCTGTTCGGCCGCCGCGTGCAGCGTCCAGTGCGGGTCGTAGAGGTGCGGGCGGGCGAGCGCGCACAGGTCCGTGCGCCCGGCCAGAATCAGCGAGTTGACGTCGTCCCAGGAGGAGATCGCGCCGACGGCGATCACCGGGATGCCGGTCTCGTGGCGGATGCGGTCGGCGTACGGCGTCTGGTACGAGCGCCCGAACTCCGGCCGCTCCTCGGCGACCACCTGCCCGGTGGACACGTCGATCGCGTCGGCGCCGTGCGCGGCGAAGGCACGGGCGATCGCCACGGCCTCCTCGCCGCTGGTGCCGCCCTCGGCCCAGTCGGTGGCGGAGATCCGGACGGTCATGGGCCGTTCATCCGGCCACACTCCCCGCACAGCGTCGAAGACTTCCAGCGGGAAGCGGAGCCGTTTCGCGAGCGTGCCGCCGTAGGCGTCGGTGCGGTGGTTGGTCAGCGGGGAGAGGAAGCCGGAGAGCAAGTAGCCGTGGGCGCAGTGCAGTTCGAGAAGGTCGAAGCCGGCGCGGGCGGCCCGCCAGGCGGCGGCCGTGAACTGTTCGCGGATGTCCGTGAGTTGGGCGCGGGACAGCTCGCGGGGGGTTTGGCTCTCCGGTCTGTACGGCATCGGGGACGCGGCCACGAGCGGCCAGTTGCCGTCCTGAAGGGGCTCGTCCATGCCCTCCCACATCAGCTTGGTCGAGCCCTTGCGTCCGGAGTGGCCGAGTTGGACGCCGATCGCGGTGCCGGGTGCCCGGGCGTGCACGAACTCGGTGATCCGTTTCCAGGACTCGGCCTGCTTGCCGGTGTAGAGGCCGGCGCAGCCCGGGGTGATCCGGCCGTCGGCGCTCACGCACACCATCTCGGTCATCACCAGGGCGGCGCCGCCGAGCGCTCGTGCGCCCAGGTGGACGAGGTGGAAGTCACCGGGGACGCCGTCGACGGCCGAGTACATGTCCATCGGGGACACCACGACCCGGTTGCGCAGGGTCAGGCCGCGCAGCCGGAACGGGGTGAACATCGGGGGCGTGCCGGGCGGGCAGCCGAACGCGCGCTCCACGGAGCCGGTGAAACGGGCGTCGCGCAGCCGAAGGTTGTCGTGGGTGACCCGGCGGCTGCGGGTGAGGAGGTTGAAGGCGAACTGGCGGGGCGGCTGGTCGAGGTAGCGGGCGATGTCCTCGAACCACTCCAGGCTGGCGCGGGCGGCACGCTGGGTGGAGGCGACGACGGGGCGCCGCTCCTCCTCGTAGGCCTCCAACGCGCGTGCCGGCGAGGGCTGTTCCTCCAGACAGGCCGCCAGTGCCAGGGCGTCCTCGACGGCGAGCTTGGTGCCGGAGCCGATGGAGAAGTGGGCGGTGTGGGCGGCGTCGCCCAGCAGCACCACGTTCCGGTGCGACCAGCGTTCGTTGACCACCGTACGGAACCTGGTCCACGCCGACTTGTTGGACCTCAACGGCCGACCGCCGAGCGCTTCCGCGAAGATCTTGGCGCACCGTTCGACGGACTCCTGGTCGTCGAGGTCCGCGAAGCCTGCCGCTCGCCACACCTCCTCGCGCATCTCGACGATCACGGTGGAGGCGTCGGCCGCGTAGGGGTAGCCGTGCAGTTGCATCACGCCGTGTTCGGTTTCGGCGATCTCGAAGCGGAAGGCGTCGAAGGCGAAGTCCGTCGCCAGCCAGATGTAGCGGCAGTGGTGTGTGGCCATATGGGGGCGGAACACATGGGCGTAGGCCTCGCGAGTGGTGCTGTGCACTCCGTCGGCGGCGATGACGAGGTCGTATGTCTCGGCCAGCCAGGCCGGGTAGGGGGCTTCCGTGCGGAAGCGGAGGTCGATGCCGAGGCTGCGGCAGCGCTCGTGCAGGACTTCCAGGAGCCGTTTCCTGCCGAGGGCGGCGAAGCCGTGGCCTCCGGCGGTCTGGCGGGTGCCTCGGTGGACGATGTCGATGTCGTCCCAGCGGGTGAAGTCCTTTTGCAGGGCCTCGTAGACGACCGGGTCGGCGTGTTCGATGCCGCCGAGGGTTTCGTCGGAGAGGACTACGCCGAAGCCGAAGGTGTCGTCGGGGGCGTTGCGTTCCCAGAGGGTGACTTCGCGGTTCGGGTCGAGGCGTTTCAGCAACGCTGCCGCGTAGAGGCCGCCGGGGCCGCCGCCGACGATCGCCACACGGAGGGGGTGGCCGGTCTGTGTCGGCGGCTGCGGGTTCGTTGTGGCCGGCCGCGCCCACGCGGCGGTAGCCGCACGTTCGGTACGGCCCCGCGCCCCTGAGGTGGGCACAGTCACCGCCCCCTCCATTTGGGAGGGCGCTTCTCCGTGAACGCCGCATGGAACTCCGCGTAGTCGTCGCCGTTCATCAGCAGGGCCTGCGTCGATGCGTCCAGCTCTACCGACGCCGCCAGCGGCATGTCCAGCTCGGCTGTGAGGAGGGCCTTCGTCTGGGCGTGCGCCAGCGCCGGGCCCTCCGCCAGGCGGCGGGCCAGTGCCTGGGCCACCTCGTCCGCTCGGCCCTCGTCCGTCAGTTCGCTGATCAGGCCGATGCGCTCGGCCTCGGGGGCGCGTACCGGTTCGCCGAGCATCAGCAGGCGGGTGGCGTGGCCGAGGCCCACGACGCGGGGCAGCAGATACGCGGCGCCCATGTCGCCGCCGGACAGGCCCACCCGGGTGAAGAGGAAGGCGAAGCGGGCGCTGGGGTCGGCGACGCGGAAGTCCGCGGCCAGGGCGAGGACCGCGCCCGCCCCCGCCGCCACCCCGTGCACCGCCGCGATCACCGGGAACGGGCACTCCCGTACGGCGCGGACCACCTGCCCGGTCATCCGGTTGAAGTCGAGAAGCTCGGCGGTGTCCATGGCGAGGGTGGCCCCGATGATCTCGTCGACGTCGCCGCCGGAGCAGAAGCCGCGTCCCTCCCCGGCCAGCACCAGGGCGCGGACCGCCCGCTCACGGGACAGCTCGGCGAGCAGGTCGCGCAGGTCGGCGTAGGCGCCGAAGGTGAGGGCGTTGAGTTTCGCGGGGCGGGCGAGGGTGACGGTGGCGACGCCGTCGGTGAGCTCGACGCGCAGGTGCTGCCACTCGGAGGTGCGGGCGGCCGAGCCGGTGAAGGGACTCATGAGGTGGGGCCTCCTCGGGGGGCGACGTTGCCTCACGGGGCTCTGCCCTTCGAAGTTATCACCCATATGTGACTGTCGTCATGGGGGCGCGATAGAGGGGGTCGGCACCGTAGTTGTTACGGGTGACCGGCCTCTGTCACATCCGTCACGGCACGGCACGGATCGTCGATAACGCGGTAACGGCGGGAGCAGCCGCGGTGGGCGGGCCGTTGGGAGGGGTAAGCCGCTCGATACCGGGGCCGAAGGTCCCCTACGGCGCCCGTCGAGCTGCTCGGTCGGAGGGCGCCGTACCATCAGATGGTTGAAAGCAGGACAGCCTGCTCATGAACGGAACCGCCTTGTACGAACGCTCCCCATCCCACCCGCCGCCCGGCCACCACCCCTCATGGAGGCACTTCGTGCCGCCCCTTCCGTCGGCCTCCTGGCGCATCGCGCTGCCGCACACCGCCGCGGCGGTGCCCGTGGCCCGCGCACTGGTCCGTACGGCGCTGGCCGAGCTGGAGCACGGGGCCGACTCCGACACCGCGGAGCTGCTCACCGCCGAACTGGTGGCCAACGCCGTCGAGCACACCGCCGGGAGCGGTCCGATAGAGCTTGTCGTGGAGCTGCTGCCGAGCGGCTGCCAGGTCGAGGTGCACGACCCGGACCCGGCGCCGCCGGGCAACCTCACCCATCCCGCCGGCGGAGAGGCCGACCCCTGGCAGGAGCACGGGCGCGGCCTGCTCCTCATCCGTGCCCTCAGCTCGTCCTGCGGCCACCGCCCCACCGATTCCGGCAAGGCGGTGTGGTTCAGGCTGCCGACGATTCCGCCTCAGCGGCGTCCGGTCTGACCGACGCGCGTCAGGCGAGGGTGGCGACCATGACCGCCTTGATGGTGTGCAGCCGGTTCTCCGCCTCGTCGAAGACGACCGAGTGCGCCGACTCGAAGACCTCGTCCGTGACCTCCAGGGACTGAAGTCCGTGCCGCTCGTGGATCTCGCGGCCGACCTTGGTGCCGAGGTCGTGGAAGGCGGGCAGGCAGTGCAGGAACTTCACGTCCGGGTTGCCGGTGGCGTGCAGCACGTCCATGGTCACGGCGTACGGCGCGAGCGCGGCGATCCGCTCGTCCCAGACCTCCTTGGGCTCCCCCATGGACACCCAGACGTCGGTGGCGACGAAGTCGGCGCCGCGGACGCCCTCGTCCACGGACTCGGTGAGCGTGATCCGCGCCCCGCTGGTCTCGGCCAGCTTGCGGGCGTGGCCGACGATCTCCTCGGCGGGCCAGTAGGACCGGGGCGCGACGATCCGTACGTCCATGCCGAGCAGGGCGCCGGTGACCAGGTAGGAGTTGCCCATGTTGAAGCGGGCGTCGCCGAGGTAGGCGTAGGCGATCTCGTTGACCGGCTTGCCGCCGTGCTCGGTCATGGTGAGCACGTCGGCCAGCATCTGGGTGGGGTGCCAGTCGTCGGTGAGCCCGTTGTAGACGGGCACGCCCGCGTATGCCGCGAGTTCCTCGACGGCGGCCTGGCTGTCGCCCCGGTACTCGATCGCGTCGAACATCCGGCCGAGGACCCGGGCGGTGTCCTTCACCGACTCCTTGTGGCCCATCTGTGAGCCCGACGGGTCGAGGTACGTGGTCGAGGCACCCTGGTCGGCCGCCGCGACCTCGAACGCGCAGCGGGTGCGCGTCGAGGTCTTCTCGAAGATCAGCGCGATGTTCTTCCCGCTCAGGTACCGCGTCTCGGTCCCGGCCCGCTTGGCTGCCTTCAGCTCGGCGGACAGCGCGATCAGGGCGAGGAACTCCTCCTGGTCGAAGTCCAGCTCCTTGAGGAAGTGGCGGCCGGCGAGGGCGGTCGGGACTGTCGCCATGGGGCGCTCCAGAGGTGCGAGAACAGGACTTTTGGAAGTCTATACGAACATCGGCATTTCTATACGGCCCCCTGACGTGCGATCGCCGCTATACGCCCGCCCGCTCGACCGGACAGCTCATGCACCGCGGCCCGCCCCTCCCCCGCCCCAGCTCACTGCCCGGGATCTCGATCACCTCGATGCCCTGCTTGCGCAGATGCGTGTTGGTGGTGGCGTTCCGCTCATAGGCGACGACGACGCCCGGCTCGACGGCGAGCACGTTGCAGCCGTCGTCCCACTGCTCGCGCTCGGCCGCGTGCACGTCCTGGGTCGCGGTGAGGACGCGGATCTCGCTGAGGCCCAGCGCGGCGGCGATCGCGCGGTGCATGTGCTCCGGCGGATGGTCGGTGACCTTCAGCTCCTTCTCCGCGACGCCCGGCGCGATGGTGTACGAGCGGAGCATGCCCAGCCCCGCGTACTGGGTGAAGGTGTCGCCGTCGACCATCGTCATCACGGTGTCGAGGTGCATGAAAGCCCGCCGCTTGGGCATGTCGAGCGCCACGATCGTCTCGGCGGAGCCCGCGGCGAACAGCTTGTGGGCGAGCATCTCGACGGCCTGGGGGGTCGTCCGCTCGCTCATCCCGATGAGGACGGCACCGTTGCCGATCACCAGGACGTCGCCGCCCTCGATGGTGGACGGGTAGTCGGCCTGCCCCTCGGACCAGACGTGGAACGTTTCGTCACGGAACAGCGGATGGTGCCGGTAGATCGCCTCGAAGTGCACGGTCTCCCGTTGCCGGGCGGGCCATCTCATGGCGTTGACGGAGACGCCGTCGTAGATCCAGGCGGAGGTGTCCCGGGTGAAGAGGTGATTGGGGAGGGGGGCGAGGAGGAAGTCGTCGAGGTCCATGACGTGGAAGCGGACGGAGATCGGCTCCGGGTGGGCGTCGAGGAACTCGCGCTTGGTCATGCCGCCGACGAGGAGTTCGGCCAGCTCGTCGGACGGCAGTGACGCGAAGGCGGCCCGGAGGTGGTCGGTGGCGAGCACCCCGTACTCCTTCTCGTCGAAGACGCGGTCCAGGACGAGTGCACGGGCCGCCGGGACGGCCAGGGCCTCGGTGAGCAGATCGCCGAAGAGGTGGACGGCGACGCCGCGGTCGCGCAGCACATCGGCGAACCCGTCGTGCTCGGCGCGCGCCCGGCGCACCCAGAGCACGTCGTCGAAGAGGAGCGCGTCCTTGTTGCTGGGGGTGAGCCTTTTGAGTTCGAGATCCGGCCGGTGCAGGATGACGCGGCGCAGCCGCCCGGCCTCGGAGTCGACATGGAATCCCATGCATCCATCCTGACCACCGACGACCGGGTTCACCCACCGCTTGACCGTTTCCCGTCCAGGATTCGCTGGAGCAGGTGGATGAACTGATGCCGCTCGTCCGGGCTCAGCGCCGAGATCAGGCGTTCCCCGACACGGGGTGCCTGCAGACGCAGACCGTCCATCAACGCGCGGCCGCTCTCCGACAGCCACAGTCGTCTGCGGCGGCGGTCGTCCTCATGCACCCGCCGTTCCAGGTAGCCGCGCTCGACCAGGCGGGCCACGACATCGGTGCCGGTCGAGCGGTCCAGCCCGGAGTCGGAGACCGCGCGCCGCTGCTCCACTCCCGGCTCCCCGGCCACCACGGCGAGCAGTGCGTACTGCGGTGAAGTGATCCGGTCACCGAGTTCGTCGGTGAAGATACTCGCGTGCAGCGCCTGCACTCGCCGAATCAGGTGACCGGGTTCGCGACTGAGATCCCAGGGATCTACAGGTGGGCGACTCGTGGCACGACCTCCCTCGCGAACAGCTCCACTGTGGTCCGGGCCTCGTCGACGGGCAGGCTGTTGAAGTTCACCTGGAGCGACGCCTCCTCGAACATCCCGATCTCCTGCCGGTAGGCCGAGATCTGGTCGACGATTCGATCAGGAGTGCCCACCCAGATCGTGCCCGCCGCCAGTTGCGCGTCGAACGAGTCCTCGCGCAGCTTGGTGATCATTTTATCGTAGCCCGGATAGTCGTCCGACGTGGTGCCGGAGACCCACGCGCCCGCCGCGTCGGTGAGCGACTCCAGGTACGCGTTCACCGGGCCGCGGGCCGTCTCGACGGCCTGGTCGTGATCTTGCCTGCACAGCAGGTGGAAGGCCAGCATCACCCTGCCGTTTCCGGGGTGCCCGGCCGAACGCCGCGCGTCGCGATAGACGGCGATGAGGTCCCGCATCTTCCCGCCGCTCAGCGGGATCGCCATCAGGTGATGACCGCGGCGGCCCGCGTTGGCGAAGCTCTCCTCGCTGCTCAACGCCGCGGTCCACAGCGGCGGCGCCGGGGACTGGGTCGGGCGGGGAAGCGAGGTCGTCTCGGGGAACGAGTGGAACGCTCCCTCGAACGAGAAGTCGCGCTGCGTCAGCAGACCCGTGACGGCACTGACCCCTTCGTCGAACCGGGCCCGGCTTTCGTCCAGAGACCTGCCGAACCGTTCGAACTCGTGCGGCAGGAAGGCGCGCGCGAAACCGATCTCGACGCGCCCGCCGCTGATGGCGTCGACCATCGCGATCTCACCGGCGAGTTTCAGCGGGTGATTGAACACCGGCAGCACCGCGCCGGTGATGAGGCGAACCCGCCGGGTGCGCTGCGCTGCCGCGGCCAGGAACACGAGCGGGTTGGGCGAGTATCCGCCGTAGCGGTGGAAGTGGTGCTCCACCATGCGCACATGGGAGTAGCCGAGTTCGTCGGCCAGTTCTGCGAGCGCGAGCGTCTCACTGAAGTACTGCCGTGCCGGCTTCTGCTCGGGTGAGACATCGGGGAAGAAATTGAGGCCGAACTCCATGGCGGCTCTCCTTCGGAGCAATTGACCGTGTACGGTTGATACTGGCACGCCGGGCCGTGCTGGACAAGGGAGAGGCGCTAACCCACTAACGACTACCGGCACATCGCCGGTGGCCGTAACCACCAGCGCAGCCCTTGATCACAACCGCGGGTCCACCGGCTCCGACTCCAGCGCCAGCACCCCGAACACGGCCTCGTGCACCCGCCACAGCGGCTCGCCCTCCGCCAGCCGGTCCAGGGCCTCCAGGCCCAGCGCGTACTCGCGGACGGCGAGCGAGCGCTTGTGGTTGAGGAAGCGGGAGCGGAGGCGGGCGAGGTTCTCCGGGCGGGTGTACTCGGGACCGTAGATGATCCGCAGGTACTCACGACCGCGGCACTTGATGCCGGGCTGCACCAGCCGACCCCCTTCGCTGCGTACGACCGCGCCCACCGGCTTGACCACCATGCCCTCGCCGCCGCGGCCCGTCATCTCCAGCCACCAGTCGACGCCCGCCCGCACCGACTCGGGGTCGCCGGTGTCGACGTACAGCCGACGGGTGGTCTGGAGCAGGCCGGTGCCGTCGTGTTCGACGAGGCGGTCGAGCAGGGTGAGCTGCTCGTCGTGCGGCAGGCCCGCGAGGCTGCGGCCCTGTACGGCGAGGATCTGGAAGGGGGCCAGGCGGACGCCGGCGAGGCCGTCCGTGGTCCAGCAGTAACGGCGGTACGACTCGGTGAACGCGGCGGCGTCCGCGGCCCGTTCGCGCTGCCGCGCCAGCAGTTCCGTCACCTCCACGCCCCGCGCCGCCGCACCCTCCAGCGCGGCGAGCGCACCCGGGAACACCGCCCCGGACGCGGCTCCCACGGCCGCGTACTGCGACCGCAGCAGCCCGGACGCCTTCAGCGACCATGGCATCAACTCGGCGTCGAGCAGCAGCCAGTCCGTCTCCAGCTCGTCCCAGAGGCCCGCCGCGCCGACCGCCGTCCGCAGCCGGTCGAGGATCTCCTCCGTGACCGATGCGTCGTCGAAGAACGGCCGTCCGGTACGGGTGTAGAGGGACCCCGTAGGCCCTCCCCCACTCTCGGCTGCGCTCGAGCGGGAGGTGCCCCCATCCCCGAACCGCTTCCGCGCCGCCTCCGCGTCCCGGCACACCAGCGCCACCGCGCGCGACCCCATGTGCTTCTCCTCGCACACGACCCGCTCGACGCCGTCCTCCCGGTACTGCCCGAAGGCCTCGGCCGGGTGCTCCAGGTAGCCGTCGATGTGCGACGTGGCCGTCGGTGCCATGGTCGGCGGCAGGTACGGCAGCAGCCGCGGGTCGACGGCGAAGCGGCTCATGACCTCCAGGGCCGCGGCCGCGTTCTCCTCGCGGACCGCGATACGGCCCTGGTGCCGGGTCTCGACCACCCTGCGCCCGTGCACGTCGGCCAGGTCCAGCGGCCGCCCGTCGTGCCCGCCGGGCGCCTCGGTCCGCAACGGCTTGACCGGCTCGTACCAGACCCGCTCGGCCGGTACGTCGACCAGTTCCCGCTCCGGCCAGCGCAGCGCGGTCAGCTTGCCGCCGAAGACGGCGCCGGTGTCGAGGCAGATGGTGTTGTTGAGCCAGGTGGCCTCCGGGACCGGCGTGTGGCCGTACACCACCGCGGCCCGGCCCCGGTACTCCTCCGCCCACGGGTAGCGCACCGGCAGCCCGAACTCGTCCGTCTCGCCGGTGGTGTCGCCGTACAGCGCGTGCGAGCGCACCCGTCCGGAGGTACGGCCGTGGTACTTCTCGGGCAGTCCGGCGTGGCAGACGACCAGCCGGCCGCCGTCGAGGACGTAGTGGCTGACGAGCCCGTCGATGAACTCCCTCACCTGGGTGCGGAACTCCTCGGTCTCCCCCGCCATCTGCTCGATCGTCTCGGCCAGGCCGTGGGTGTGCTGGACCCTGCGGCCCTTGAGGTGACGGCCGTACTTGTTCTCGTGGTTGCCCGGCACGCACAGTGCGTTCCCGGAGCCGGCCATCGACATCACGCGGCGCAGCACACCCGGGCTGTCCGGGCCGCGGTCGACGAGGTCGCCGACGAAGACAGCCGTACGGCCGTCGGGGTGGACGCCGTCGACGTACCCCAGCTTGCCGAGCAGGGACTCCAGTTCGGATGCGCAGCCGTGGATGTCGCCGATGATGTCGAAGGGGCCGGTGAGGTGGGCCAGGTCGTTGAACCGCTTCTCGGTGAGGACCGAGGCACCCTCGATCTCCTCGACGCCCCTGAGGATGTGCACCTTGCGGAAGCCCTCGCGCTCCAAGTGCCGCAGTGAACGGCGCAGTTCGCGGGTGTGGCGCTGGATGACCCGGCGCGGCATGTCGGCGCGGTCGCTGCGGGCGGCGTTCCGCTCGGCGCAGACCTCCTCGGGCACGTCGAGCACGATGGCTGTCGGCAGCACGTCGTACTGCCGGGCCAGCTCGACCAGTTGGCGCCGGGCGTCCGACTGCACGCTGGTCGCGTCGACGACCGTACGACGGCCTGCCGCGAGGCGCTTGCCCGCGATGTAGTGCAGGACGTCGAAGGCGTCGCGGGTGGCGGACTGGTCGTTCTCGTCGTCGGAGACCAGGCCGCGGCAGAAGTCGGAGGAGATGACCTCGGTCGGCTTGAAGTGACGGCGGGCGAAGGTGGACTTGCCGGAGCCGGAGGCGCCGATCAGCACCACGAGGGAGAGGTCGGTGACGGACAGGGTGCGCCCGGTGCGGGTCTCGGTCATGCGGCCGTCGCCTCCTTCACGGTCCTCATGCTGAATACGGCCATCTGGGTGGGCGGACCCACCTCGGGGTCATCGGGTCCCACGGGTACGAACTCCACGTCGTAGCCGTACCGTTCGGCGACGGCGCAGGCCCAGGTCCCGAACTCCTCCCGCGTCCACTCGAAGCGGTGGTCGCCGTGCCGGACGTGGCCGGCCGGGAGGGACTCCCAGCGGACGTTGTACTCGACGTTCGGGGTGGTCACGAGGACCGTCCGGGGGCGGGCCGAGCCGAACACCGCGTACTCCAGGGCGGGCAGCCGAGGCAGGTCGAGGTGCTCGATGACCTCGCAGAGCACGGCGGCGTCGTAGCCCTTGAGGCGGTTGTCGGTGTAGGCGAGCGAGCCCTGGAAGAGCTTGACGCGCGAGGCCTGGCGCTCGCCCATGCGGTCCAGCTTGAGCCGCCGGGAGGCGATGGTGAGCGCCCGCATGGACACATCGACGCCCACGATCTCGGTGAACCGCGGGTCCTTGAGCAGCGCCTGCACCAACTGGCCCTGTCCGCAGCCGAGATCGAGGACACGGGCGGCTCCGGACGTGCCGAGGGCCGCGATGACGGCGTCCCGTCGCTGCACGGCCAGCGGGGCCGGCCGCTCCTTCGTCTCGGTCTCAGCCTCCACCGCGTTGTCGATCTCCTCCACCGCGTTGTCGATCTCCTCCACCGCGGTGTCGTCCGCCTCCGCCAGCCGCACCAGCTCCAGCCGCTCGATCGCCTGCCGGGTCAGAGACCAGCGCCGCGACAGATACCGGCTGGTGATCAGCTTCTGCTCCGGGTGCGCGGGCAGCCAGCCCTCACCGGCCCGCAGCAGCTTGTCGACCTCGTCGGAGGACACCCAGTAGTGCTTGGCATCGTCGAGGACGGGCAGCAGGACGTACAGGTGGCGCAGCGCCTCGGCGAGCGTGCGCCCGGAGGACTCCAGCACGAGACGGACGTACCGCGAGTCACCCCATTCCGGGAACTCTGCGTCCAGCGCCACCGGTTCGACGGTGACCGTCCACCCCAGCGGCTCGAAGAGACGTCGTACCAGCTCCGGGCCGCCGCGGGCCGGCAGCACGGGCACCTCGATGCGCAACGGGCGTGGCTGCCCGGGGAGTTCGGGCCGTGCGGTGCAGGTGCCCTTCATCGCGCTGGAGAACACGCTGCTCAGCGCCACGGCGAGCAGTGAGGAGGCGGCGTACGGGCGGTCGTTCACATACTGCGCGAGCGTCGCGTCGGGTGCTCCGCCCCGCCCCTTGCCCTTGCCGCGCCGGGCCAGCGCCACCGCGTCGACCTCCAGCAACAGCGCCGCCGTGCAGCGCTCGGCGTCCGCCTCGGGATAGAGGACGTGCGCCGTGCCGTGGGACGTGGAAAACGCCTGCGCGTTCCCGGGATGCTTGTGCAGCAGGAAGCCGAGGTCGGTGGCGGGGCGTTCTGGGGTGCCGGTGGTACTGATCGTCAGGAACACGGTGGGTAACCTCGAAGGGCCGTCTGAACTGGGGATACTTCGTCTCAGCGCGCCCCCACAACGTACCGCGGACGCCCCCGGGAACCCTCAGGGTTTTCCAGCGGAGCCTTCACCCCGCCTCCCTCTCGGGTAAGGCCTGCCCCAAGTCCCGGTCCGTCAGCCGTCGCAGCATCTCCAGCACGCGGTCGCGGGACTCGTCGGCCGCGTCGATCGCCTCCATGCACTGCCAGTACGTGGATTCGTCGTCCGCGGAGGAGGCGATGCCGACGAGGGCGATGCCCACCTCGCCGAGGAGACTGCCGAGGTACATCAGGGCCTGCCGGGCGTCGCCCAGTTCGGTGAGCTGGGCGGCGCGCAGGTCCTTGTCAGGGACGTCGGGGCGGTCCAGGACGCCGCATCCTCTGCCCGCGAGTTCGGTCAACCCCAGTGCCTCACCCCGCAGTTCGGGTGGGCCGGAGACGGCGAGGCGGCTGCCTATCGCCTGGGCGAGGGCCTGGGCCTGCCACGCTTCCGCCATGGTCTGTGGCGCCTCGCCGCTCCCCGCGATCTCGCGCCTGCTCGCCACGATGAGCCGCACCGCGTCCATGCGCTGCCCCCGTCCGTCCCGACGCGCTCGTCGCGCGTTCACCCGAACTCCGGTGTCCACTACCCAGAGTGAGGGTGGACGGGACGAAAAGCCAGAGGAAGACGGAAATCTTCGGACAACAAATCGGAATCGGGCGGGATTTTGACTACGTAGAGTGAAAATGGAGCGGTCAAGTCCCTCCGGTATCCTCGTCGCTCCGCTCCCCCGTCACCGGAAATCTCCGCTCGTTCCGGTCGATCTTCGCCTCCAGCGCGGCCAGCGGGTCGATACCGAGGACCTCGCAGAGCTGAAGCAGATAGGCGAGCACATCGGCGACCTCGTCGGTGACACGGTGCGCGGTGCCGGGGTCGTCCATGACGCGGGCCGACTCGTCGGGCGTCAGCCACTGGAAGATCTCGACGAGTTCGGCGGCCTCCACGCTGAGCGCGGCGACGAGGTTCTTGGGAGTGTGGTACGGCTGCCAGTTCCGCGCGGCGGCGAACTCGGCCAGCCTGTGCTGCAGTTTCGCCAGGTCCAGGTCGTCAGTCACGCGTCAAGGTGTACCACCGTGACGCCGTCCGCCCCCGTCGCCCAGGAGGCGTCGCTCACCGCGCCGACGAGGCGGATGTGCCCGCGTTCGCACATCCGCGCCGCCAGCCGCAGCAGCCCCGCGCGCTGCCGCGGGTCCAGGGCGTGATCGAGTCCGTCGGCGAGGACGGTGAGCGTCTGCATCGCCGCGGGCACCTCTCCGGCCGGGTCGACCTCCAGGACGCCGGGCCCGGTGAGCAGGACCAGCGTCAGGGCGAGGTGCCTCAACTCGCCGTCGCCGAGCCGTTCGAGGGCGGTGCGCAGGCCGTCGCCCCGGTCGAGTACGGCGCGGACCGTGCCGTCGCCGACGGGTTCGGCGAGGACGTCCGCGACGGGTCCGGCGCATCCGGCGCGCACCGCCACGACGAGTTGCGCGTGCCGCCGGCCGCACTCGGTGCGGGTGCGCCACAGGACGTCGGCGAGGTTGTCGCAGCCGCGGAGGAGCCGGCCGGAGCCGAGCGGCACGGGCAGGCGCATACGGTCGGGCCGCGGGTCGCAGGCGAAGACGGAGCGCAGGGCGACGACCATCTGCTCGGCGGCGGCGAGGACGCGGCGCTGCCCGTCCGTCTTCCCGGCCACGCGCAGCGGCAGCAGCGCGGTGCCGAGCCGGTCGTCCGGCAGCGGGGCGCGGGTGACGGGCGCCGATCCGGCGGTGTGCCAGGCGGCCTGTACGGCACGGCGTCCGGGGTCGCGCAGGGCGGTCTCCAGCAGGACGAGCCCCTCGGCGCTCAACCGCTCGCCGACGATGCGCAGTTCGGGCTCGGCCTGGACGGCGACGTCGAGCCGGACCGGGCCCTCGGGTCCGTCGGCCGTGCAGCCGATGCGGAAGCCGCGGCGGTGCTGTGCGTCGGGCCGGGCGCGCTCGGGCACGCAGGTGACCGGATCGGGGAACACCTCACCGAGTTCGGCCCCTCCGCCGAGCCGCGCGAGTGCCTCGTACGCCCTGAGCGCGCTCGTCTTCCCGCAGCCGCTGCGACCGGCGAACAGGGTGAGCGGCCCGAGCGGAAACCCGGCCCGCCGGTGCCCGGCGAACGCCGACAGCCGTAACTCGGTGAGACAGGGCCGGTCGGGCCGGTTCCCGGCGGTCGCGGGCGCGCAAGGGGTCG
Organism: Streptomyces blattellae; assembly: GCF_009709555.1. Lineage (GTDB taxonomy): Bacteria > Actinomycetota > Actinomycetes > Streptomycetales > Streptomycetaceae > Streptomyces > Streptomyces blattellae. The sequence continues at coordinate 15,385 of NZ_WJBG01000130.1, forward strand.
GGGACGAGGGGGACTCCGAAGATTTGGGAGTCCCCGGTGACGCGGACGACGCGGGCGATGGGGACGCGGACGAGGCGGATGACGCGGATGACGCGGATGACGCGGATGACGCGGGCATATCCGGACCGTAGGACTCCGTCCGGCAGCCGAACCGTTACGCCCGGCTCGGCTTCCTACGATCGGGGGACCGGCGCGGCCACAGGGACCGCCGCGGCCTCAGGGGCCGGCCACGCCTTCCATCAGCCCGCTCACCTCGGTGCCCGGCGGTGTCAGCAGGAACACATTGCGGTCGACGCGGTGCATCCCGCTCGCCAGGCCGAAGACCACGCCGGTGCTGAAGTCCAGGACGCGCTTGGCGACTTCGGTCTCCGCGCCGGTCAGGTCGAGCAGCACCGGGACGCCCGCCATCAGCGTCTCCGCGACCTCGCGGGCGTCGCCGAAGACACTGACCCGGAGGACGACGAACCGGCGGCGCGGTTCGGTGTGCGCGTCCGGCAGCGCACGGTGGTCCACCGCGGACGGCCAGGCGTCCCTGCCCCGCAGCGGTACGACCTGGGCGAGCCCCTCCCACTGTTCATCGGTGACGTCGTGACCGTTCACCGGCTTCCCCCCGAACTGACTCGCCTTCAATGCCTGCACCGGCCAATTCTTACGCCACGCCACCCGTTCGGCCCAACCGCGACACGGCCCGCGCCCGGCACATGACGAGCGTCACCCTTGCTCGAATCCTGCCGGTTCGCCACCTTCTCGCCGTGCTCGCGCGCACTTCATGTGCTTGGGGGAGCGGCCAGCCGCAACGAACCCGCAGCCGACGCACCGGCCCCCAGCGGAGCGCTTACGCGGCGCGGACGAAGCGGAGCGTGGCGGAGACGGTGGCGAGACCGCGGATCATGCCCAGTTGGTTCCAGGTCATGCCGAACTGCCCCCGGTCTATGGAGAATTCCGCGTCCAGGGTGAGCGAATCCGCGTCCGAGCCGATCAGGCGCGCGGTGAAGGAAAGGGGCCGGCTGACGCCGCGCACGGTCAACTGACCGACGACGTGGACCTTGTCGCCGTCGCGGAGTTCGGCGCTGCGGACCGCCAAGGTGATCTCGGGGTGGTGGTCGGCGTCGAAGAAGTGGGCGGATCGCAGGTGGGTGTCGCGCCTGGCGTGGCCGGTGTCCAGGGAGGCGGCGCCCAGGGTGACGGTGCCGACGGCGGACCCGTCGGGGCGCACCTCACCCTGACCGGTGACGGCACCGAAGGTGCCCTTCACGGTGACCATGCCCCACATCGTCTTGTGCTGGAGGGCGACGCTGGATGCGGTGGTGTCCAGTGGCCACAGTCCGGTTTCCACGGCGACGGTCATGATCGCTCCCTGCTTCCCTGACATATTCCTGATGCTTTGGCATATTCCTGGTGCTTCAAATTTGGATGACCTCACGCTAACCGACTATCCAAATCTGAACAAGTGGCTGGTCCAAAAATGGACAACCGGTACACTCGAATCCATGGCCGACTCCGACGCACACCCCGGCGACCTGCCCGAATGCCCCGCTGCGCAGGGTGGCGGACTGCTGCCCGCGGAGCTGCGTGCCTGGATGGTGCTGCTGGCTGCGACGGGGGCCGTCGAGCAGCGGCTGCGGACCGTGGTCAAGGAGAGCCTGGACGTCTCCCACGACGAGTTCCTGGTCCTGTGCCTGCTGGCCGAGCAGCCTGAGACGGGTCTGCGCATGACCCGGATCGCCGAACTCCTGGGCCGACCCAAAACCCGGCTGACCTACCAGATCGCCTGCCTCCAGCACGCGGGCCTGGTCTCCCGCAGCTCGGTCTGCGGCGACCGGCGGGGCATCGAGGTAGCCCTCACGGAGAAGGCCCGCCGCCTGCTGTCGGAGGCCTCCGGCGCCCTCGCCGAAACGGTCAAGGAGGCTCTCGCCCAGTTCATGGGGGCCGCCCAGCGGGAGGCGATGTGCGGACTGGTACCCGACCTGGTCGAGGAGCCGAAGGGGCGCTGACCTCCTGGTTGTCCCGCTGAGCCCGGGGTACCCGGCTGCCGACCGCAGTCGAAGGAGCGCTCCATGGCCGTGTCCGACCTGCCCGCACCCGTCACCCGCCGAGAGGCAGCGCCGCCGGTCGACGGCGGTGGCCTGGAGGAGGCGCTGCGCGCACGCGTCGACGGGGAGGTGCGGTTCGACGCCGGCAGCCGGGCCGCGTACTCGACCGACGCCTCGAACTTCCGGCAGACCCCGATCGGCGTGGTCGTCCCCCGTACTCCCGAAGCGGCCGTGGAAACGGTTGCGGTCGCGCGGGAGTACGACGCGCCCGTGCTGTCCCGGGGCGGCGGGACGAGCCTGGCCGGGCAGTGCACCAACACGGCCGTGGTGATCGACTGGTCGAAGTACTGCAACCGCCTTGAGTCCGTGGACATCGACGCCTGCACCTGCGTCGTCCAGCCCGGCATCGTGCTCGACGACCTCAATCGGCGACTCGCCGATACCGGGCTGCGCTTCGGACCCGAGCCCGCCACCCACATGAACTGCACGATCGGCGGCATGATCGGCAACAACTCCTGCGGCGCCACCGCCCAGGCCACCGGCAAGGTCGTCGACAACGTCGCCCGTCTGGAGGTGCTCCTCTACGACGGCACGCGCTTCTGGTGCGGCACGGCCGACGACGAGGAGTACGCCGGGATCGAGCGGCACGGCGACCTCCGCTCGGCGGTCTACCGGCAGTTGCGCGCCCTGCGCGACACCTACGCCGACGAGATCCGTAACCGTTTCCCCGACATTCCCCGCCGCGTCTCCGGCTACAACCTCGACTCGCTGCTGCCGGAAAACGGTTTCGACATCGCCGGACTGCTGGTCGGCAGCGAGTCCACGCTCGTCACCGTGGTGCGCGCGGAGCTGAAGCTGGTGCCCGTGGTGAAGGAACGGACGCTGGTCGTGCTCGGGTTCACCAGCGTCGAGCGCGCCGCCGACGCGGTGCCGGACATCCTGCCGTACGAGCCGATGGCGCTGGAGGGCGTCGACTCCAAACTCATCCGTGACGAACAGCTCAAGCACCTCAATCCCCAGGCGATCTCCGAACTGCCCGAAGGCAAGGCCTACTTGATGGTGGAGTTCGGCGGCGACACGCTTGAGGAGTCCGACCAGCGGGCGCATCGCATGCTGGACGCGCTGGACGAGAGCGAGCACGACCCCGAGGTCGCGTTCGTGGAAGACCCGGACCGTGAGGAGGAGTTGTGGCAGGTCCGCGAGGCCGGGCTCGGCGCCACCGCGCACGTCCCGCACCGTCCCGACACCTTCGAGGGCTGGGAGGACTCAGCCGTACCGCCCGAACGGCTCGGTGACTATCTGCGCCGACTGCAGGACCTGTTCGAGGAGTTCGGCTACCGCAGCGACACCGGGCCCAGCCGCTACGGCCACTTCGGGCAGGGCTGCGTGCACACCCGGATCCCCTTCGACCTGTACTCCGCCGACGGTGTGGCCGCCTACCGGCGGTTCATGGAGCGGGCGGCCGACCTGGTCGCCGAGTTCGGCGGGTCCTTCTCCGGGGAGCACGGGGACGGGCAGAGCCGGGGCGAGCTGCTGTCGCGGATGTTCGGGCAGGAGCTGGTCGAGGCGTTCGGCCGGCTCAAGGCCGTGTTCGATCCGCGGGACCGGATGAATCCCGGCAAGGTCGTGGCGCCGTACGGACTCGACCAGCATCTGCGGCTGGGCGGCGACTGGGCACCGTACGACCCACGCGATCTGCACTTCCGTTTCCCGGACGACGGCGGGTCGTTCGCCGAGGCCGCGAACCGGTGCGTGGGCGTCGGCAAGTGCCGCCGGCTCACCAACAAGGGCGGCACGGTGATGTGCCCCTCCTATCAAGTCACCCTGGAGGAAGAGCACTCCACACGCGGGCGGGCCCGGCTGCTGTTCGAGATGCTCGACGGGCACGGGGACGGCGCGATCCGGGACGGCTGGCGTTCGCAGGCGGTGAAGGACGCCCTCGACCTGTGTCTGGCGTGCAAGGGATGCAAGAGCGACTGCCCGGCCGACGTCGACATGGCCACGTACAAGGCGGAGTTCCTCACCCACCACTACGCGGGCCGGCCCTGGCGCAGGCCGCGCTCCGACCTGGCCTTGGGCTGGCTGCCCGTCGTCGCGCAGGCAGTGGGCCGCGCACGGCTGGGGCCGGTGGTCAACTCCCTCACGCGCCTGCCACCGCTGTCGAAGGCGGCCGTGACCCTCGCGGGGGCCGAGGAACGGGAGCTGCCCCGGTTCGCCCGGCGCACACTCCAGCAGTGGTTCGCCCGGCGCGGCCCGTACGGCGATGGGGCACGCGGGACGGTTCTGCTGTGGCCGGACACCTTCACCAACTTCTTCCACCCGTACGTCGGTCAGGCCGCCGTCCGTCTGCTGGAACACGCCGGCTGGCGGGTCGAGCTGCCCGGCGAGCCGCTGTGCTGCGGGCTGACATGGATCTCCACCGGGCAGCTCGGCACCGCCGAACGGGCGCTCGGGCGGACCGTCCGCCGTCTCGCCGGGCACGTCCGCGACGGCGGTCTGGTCGTTGGTCTCGAACCGAGCTGTACCGCCGTGTTCCGGTCGGACGCGGCGGAGCTGTTCCCCGGTGACCGGGACGTACGCAGGCTGCGCGAGCAGACCGTGACCCTCGCCGAACTGCTCACCGAGCACTCCCCCGGTTACGAGCCCCCGCAGTTGCCCGGCCGGGAGGCGCTCGTCCAGGTGCACTGCCATCAGCATGCGGTACTGGGCTGGGACGCAGACCGGGAACTGCTCCGACGGGCAGAGGTCGAAGCCGAGCGGCTGGAGTCCGGGTGCTGCGGTCTGGCCGGCAACTTCGGCTTTGAGCAGGGGCACTTGGAGGTCAGCAAGGCTTGCGCGGAGCGGGTGTTGCTGCCCCGGTTGCGGGAGACGGATGCCGGTACGGCTGTGCTGGCGGACGGGTTCAGTTGCCGTACGCAGATCCATGAGTTCGACAGTGGGGGGCACGAGGGGGTGCACTTGGCGGAGTTGCTGGCGTCGGGACTGCCTCGGAGGTAGGGCCGCGAACCGGCTGCTCGGCCTGCTCACCCAGATCCACCCGCCGCTGGAAAGGGCGCTGGGGCCGCGGTTGCAGCACCCCGGCTGACAACCCTGCTGCGGCCGAAGGCGCCGAGGCTGGCCGAGCGGCTGGCCGAGCAGATCTTCGCCGCGTTGGACGAGCAGACGTGACCGTCCCGGGGACCGAGGCTGCCGCTCTGATCGTCCCGAGCCTCACCGCCTCACTGACGGCCGGGCTTGACCGTCGCCAGCCGCTGGCCGGGCGGATCGGGGAACTGCTGAAGGCAGCTCCCCCTCTTTCGAAGGTCCTGACGTCGATGCCGGGAGTCGGCGTCAGGACCGGAGCCCGGAAGGATCCTGATCGAGGTCGGCGACGGCAGCACTTTCCCGACCGCCGGCCAACTCGCCGCTTACGCGGGTCTTGCCCCGGCGACCCGCGGCTCAGGTTCATCGATCCGCGGCGAACAGCCTTCCCGGAGGGGTTCCCCCGGCTTACGCCGCCACCAACGCGGCGTCCTCCGCCTCCACCTCGGCCTCCGCTTCCGTCTCCGTCTCCGTCTCCGTCTCCGTCTCCGTCTCCGCCAGCAGATCCATCAGCGTCGCCCGCGCGCGGGCCACCCGTGAACGGACCGTCCCCACGGGGCAGTCGCTCACCTCGGCCGCCTCCGCGTACGGCAGTCCGAGCAACTGGGTGAGGATGAACGCCTCCCGGCGCTCGTCCGGCAGCCCCGCCAGCAGGTCGAGCAGCGCGATGCCGTCGTCGAACCCGGGCAGGTCCTGCGGCTGGGCCAGCTCGATCGCCAGCTGCCAGTCCGGTACGTCGGACAGTCGGGGCCGGGCGGCGGCGTACCGGAGGCGGTCGATCACCGCGCGCCGGGCGATGGACAGCAGCCAGGAGCGGGCCGAGGAACGGCCCTCGAACCGGTGCAGACTGCCGAGCGCCCGCAGGAACGTGTCCTGCGCCAGGTCGTCGACCGCCTGGGGATCGGCGCAGAGATAAGCGACGTACCGCAGGACGTCGCGGTGCAGCGCGCGGACGAACTGCTCGACGGCGGCCGGGTCTCCACCGCGAGCGGCGAGCGCCCATGCGGTTATCGAGTCGTCGAGGGTTGTTTCGTCGACGACTTCCGTTCCGCCGTTTTTGTCGCGCGAGTGAGACAGGGCAGGAGTGATCACCTGGAGTCCTTCTCGGTCATCCGGAATCGGACCGACGACGCACGCGGGTGCGGCGGCCCGGTCAATGGGGATACGGCCGTACGGCTCTTCACGGACGTACGACCGAGGCCCGAGGCGCACACGGGCGGCCTCGGGTACCGGTTGGCTGTCTGTCTTCAGATGACAGCGGTCCCCAGGGGCGGACCCCGAGAAGTGATCGCGTGGATGAGAAGAAGGAGGCGCGGCGCCCGCTCCGAGCGCCGGCGGCGCACGCTGGGGCGCGGGTGGTGCGGCGGGGTCGGCAGCGCGAGCAGCAGCCGCAGCGGGGCGGCGAACCATCCGGCGACGGCGCGCAGGATGCGGAAGGCGGCCCGTTCGCCGTACGCCAGCCATAGGCCGCTCAGCGACGCGGCGAGCAGGTGGGCGGCGAGCATGCCGAGGGACGACGAGTCACTCATGGACGTGGAGACCATGGATGCCATGGACGCCATGGACGTCGTGGAGGACATAGGAGGCATGGGGGACATGGAAGACATGGAGTCCGACGCCATAGCTCCCATGTGATCCATGTGGCTCATGTCCATGTGAGCCATACCCATGTGGCTCATGCCCATGTGGCTCATGCCCATGTCCTGGTGCATGGAGGGCACGCCGCTCACCGACTGCGCGTACGACAACGCCTGGTGCAGTGCGGCCTGGGTGACGACCACGACCGTCACGACGAGGGCGAGGCCGCGTTCACGACCTGCCAGGCACCAGCCGACGCCGCCGGTGCCGGCCACGCCCGCGGCCAGCGTCCAGGCGGGCACCTGGGCGCCGGACATCAGGGCATGGCCCAGGGCGGCGAGCAGCACACAGACGGCCGCGAACACCGCGGCCCGTACTGTGCGAGAACACCACCCTGCCGCCATGGCGCCTCATCCTCGCATCCTGACGTCCGTCGACATGCCTGGGTACGGATACGACCCGTTCCGCCACTCGCCCCGAGGCGTGTGATCCACGCCACGACGACCATGACCGCTCCAGGGGCTGCTTTCCGGCCACGGTGGCGGTGAAGACGAACGCGTGGTCGCGGTCAGTCCGGAGGCCGATCGCCGTAGGGGTGCCGGACACAGGACGCGACGACCATGAAGGGCCACAGGGACTGGATCGCCGTCACCAGGCGCTCGGCGGCCCCGATGACACCGTCGTCCTGCTGCATCTCGATCAGAAACCAGAGTGCGGCGAGAACCATCAGCGCGGTCGCCGCGATGGAGGGCAGCGGCCGCAGACCCCATGGCGCGGGCGCACCCCGCACCGCGGCCAGCACCGGCCACACCGCCAGGAGCGTGAAGCCGACCGCGGCGACCGAACCGTGCCGCAGCGAGCCCCCGCTGCTCGGCGGCGGCACCAGCGCCACCACCAACGCCGCCACTCCGCCCCCGCCCAGCGCCACCCGCCCGGCGAACGCGGCCGGCCGCAGGCCCCAGGCGGTGAGCAGATGGCAGACACCCAGCGTGAACAGTGCCCCGGTCATCACCCAGAACCCCGCCGCCCCGTAGGCCGCCAGCACGCTGATCGTCTGGGTGACGGGGTCATAGGCGGGCCCTTCGAGCAGCGCCGCGATCGTCCAGCCACCGATCAGCACGAAAGGCGCACACCCCGACGAAAGCAGGGCCCACCACGGAACAAGTCGCATCAGATAACCGCAAAACGCACCACTCTTCCCGTATCGCGTACACGCAGACGACGAAAACGGCACCCTGCGTCAATCGTCTGCGTCAACCGCTTACGTCAGAAGCTGCCCCCATGGATATCGATCACATGTACGGAAATGATCCACCCAGGAAATCGGTACTTACATGCCGCTGGGGGCCATGAGTGCGGAGTCACGAGTTCGGGTCGAGCAACGAGTTGAGCGGTACCGTGCACGGCGCGACCATCCAGGCCGGTGCGGTCTACGGCGGTATCCGCATCGACTCCGAGGTGCAGCCCGTCGGACAGACGCCCTGGCAGTTTCCGCCCTCCGTACGCATGGTCGACCGATCGCGAGAGCTGGCGGCACTGGAGCGGCACCGGTCCCGCGCCACCCGGGAGAAGCGGCCCACGCTGGCCGCCGTGAGCGGTCTCGGCGGGGTCGGGAAGACCACCCTCGCCCTGAGCTGGCTGCACACATTGCGCCCCGATTTTCCGGGCGGCCAGTTGTACGCGGACCTCGGCGCCCAGTCCCCCGACGGCCCGGCGCTCCCCGGCGAGGTGCTCGGGCGCTTCCTGCGGGCTCTGGGTGTCTCCGTACAACAGGTTCCCGCGACGCTCGCCGAACGGACGGCGCTGTACCGATCCGTAACCGCCAACCGGCGTGTGGTGGTGCTGCTCGACGACGCCGCGACCGCGGCCCAGGTACGGCCGTTGCTGCCCGCGGGCGGAACCGTGACGGCAGTGACCAGCCGCATCCGGCTGCCGGGACTGACCGTTGACGGTTGCTTCCCCCTCCATGTGGAGCCGCTCGCCCCCGAAGCGGCGGTGGAACTGCTCGCGGACACCTTGTCCGACGGCCGGGTGGCGGCGCAGCCCGATGCCGCACGCACTCTGGTCGAGCTGTGCGCCGGACTGCCGCTGGCCGTACGGGTCGCCGGTGCCCGGCTCGCGGCGCGACCGGAGCGCCGTATCACCACGATGGTGCGCGCCCTCGCCGAGGAGCGCGGCCGGCTGGAGGCGCTGGCGATAGACGACGACCACGATGTGCGGGCCGCCCTGGACCTGTCTTACCGGGCGCTCCCGCCTGCGGCCGCCCGGCTCTACCGGCTGTTGGGGCTGCACCCCGGCCCGGAGTTCGGCAGCACGGTGGCTGCCGCACTCTGCACCGACGGGGCCGAAGGCGACGCGGTGGGGTTACTGGAAATGCTGCATGACGCGAGTCTGCTCCTGGACGCCGGAGACGAACGCCACCGCTTTCACGATCTCGTACGCCTGCACGCCACCACAAAGGCCCAGGAGGACGAACCACCGCAGCAGCGCGAGACGGCCCTGCGCCGCATCGCCGACCACTACCTGGCGAGCGCCACGCGGGCCGAGGAGATCATCGATCCTCAGCACCGCACCATGAGGAGGGACTACGGCGCCGGTCCGGTGGTCACGGCGAATGCTGGCCGCGACCCCCAGGCCGCCCTGGACTGGCTGGAACGGGAGCTGGCCAATGTGATGGCCGTGGTCCGCCAGGCTCGCACCGCGGGCTTCCCGGCCATCGCCTGGCAGTTGGCCGACGCACTGTGGCCTCTCTTCCTGCGGCGCAAGTTTTACGACGACTGGCGTACCGCGCACGAGGAAGGGCTCGCGGCAGCGCGGGAACTGGGCGACACGGCAGCCGAAGGCCGGATGCTCACCTCCGGTGGGCTGGGGCAGCTCGGCTCCGGGAACCACGGCCGTGCCCTGGAGATGTTCGAACGCGCGGCGCGGCTCTACCTGGACGCCGGCGACCGGCTCGGGCACGCCCGCACGCTCAACTACCGAGGGCTCGCCCTGCAGCGGCTCGGGCAGTTGGAGGAGGCCATCGACCAGTTCCGACGCGCCGCCGAGGAACTGCCGCAACACGGCGACCGGCGGGCCGGCGCACTGGCCCGGCTGAACCTCGCCGACACCGCTCTGGCCATGGGGCGTGCCGAATCGGCGCTCCACCACGCCGGCACCGCGAACACAACGCTTCACCAGGAAGGCGACTCTTACAACGCCGCACGCGCGGCCACGCTCCTGGGCCACGCGTCTCTCGCCCTGGACCGGCTCGATCAAGCAGGGGAACAGCTGTCGTCCGCCCTGACGACGCTGAGCGGCATGGCGGCGCGATACGAGATGGCCCGCGCCGTCGGCGGCCTGGCCGGGGTCGCCGAGCGGCGCGGCGACGCAGACACCGCCCGCGACCACTACCGAGAGGCGCTGGAGCTCTACGCCTCCGTCGACCGGTCCCGATCGGAGGAAGCGGAGTCCGCGCGCCGCCGCCTCCGGCGGTTGGAGGGCGGCGGATCCGAGGCCTGAGTCTGCGGGGGATGCGGCGATACCAAGCTGAACTCCGCCGTAGGCAGGCCTGCCACCAGCCAGGAATGGGCGAACGAGGCAAGGGCCGCCCACAGTTCCTCGGGCCGTTCTGGGCCCCCGGCGCTCTGGGCCACGAGTTCGAGCAGGACCCCGTCCGGACTGAACCGGAGCCAGCAGCGGGAGCCGTGATGGACAGCCACCACCAGTGCCCCCGGATGGGCAGCGGCTGTCTCGGCGGCCCTCTGCGCTCCCGTACCCTGCTCGATCAGCACGTCGGCGAGCAGAGCCAGGCGCCCGCGCGATGGAAGCCTGACCCGGACATGCTCGTCCACGGTCACCGTACGGGAGGCCGGGTCCAGCAGTACGGAACAGACTCTGCGTGCCCGGCCGCGTGACTCGGTGCCACGGAGAGCGGACGTCACGGCTACGAACGTCGTCACGGCGCACCCACGCTGCCAGGTTCGTCGTAATGCACCGTGATCGGGAGACGTGCCGGTTCCGTCGTTGTGCGGAGGGCGGGGGCCCGCAGGCGGAGCTTGCGGTAGAGCAGTGCGCGCATCTTGCGGGAAAACCGGCCCGGTTCCGAGGAGATGCGGGACGCCACCCGCTCGTATCGATGTGTACGGCACGTCGCCAGGCTCCGCCTGAGCTGCGGGCGCAGCGGACGGTCTCCGCGGAGGCGCGGTGCGAAGGACATGAGTTCGGCGAGGGGAGAACCCGGATCCACGTCAGCGTCGGGCCGCCCCGCCATGAGGACGGGCACCCCGGTCATCGCGCCATAGAGGGTGACTGAGCCATGGTCTCCCACGATGTAGTCGGCGGCGACGACCGCTCCGGACCAGTCTCCGTACGGACTGACCAGGCTCAGGCCCGAGCGCCCCAGCCCGGCGAGCCAGGCCCGGACCTGCCAGGCTCCGTGCGCGTTCCAGACATGGGGATGCAGGAGTGCGGCGATGCGGAACTCGTCTCTGGGCAGTTCGCCGACCAGCCGTTCCAGGACCTCCCAGCCCTGCCCCAGAAGTGAGTCGGGTCCCCAGGTGGAACAGACGAGGATCAGCCGTTGTCCGGCCCTGGCCCCGAGGGCGTTCCGGTAGAGCGCCCGAAAGGGAAGGCTGGCGCCGATGCGGTCGAAGCACGGGTCGCCGACCACCTCGGCTACCGGCAGTGCTTCGGGGCATTCACGGCCGAGCCTGGTCAGTTCCTCATGGTGGGCCAGCACGATGACCTCGGGCACCACCGCGCCGTCTCGCACCAACCGCTGCCTGCTGAGACCGTACACACCGCGCTGCGCCACCGGCCGGTCGGGCCGCCCGGCTGGGGTGAGCTTGTTGTGGCCGGCTCCGTGCGGGAGCACGATCACAGGGGTGTGCAGTTCGTGGAGGCTGCCGTGGCTGGCGGCCAGAGCGAGGTCGAAATGTGTCTGCACCGCCTGGCTCCACGGCATGACCAGGCCTCCCAGCCGGTCCAGGAACTCGGCCACACCATTGCCGAACACATCGGGTGCCTGGGTGAAGAAGAGCTGCACCCTGATGTCGCCTTCCAGCAGACGTACCGTGTCGAGCAACCGCTGCCCGGCGATCACGGTGTGCACCACGACCAGGACGCGCCTGCGAGTCCTGCGGGTGGCCCAGCGCTCGACGTCCGGCCGTACCGGCACATGTCGCCAGTGCGGCTCGGTCACTGTCACGCTCATCGTCGTCGTCCCCCGGTTCTTCTTCGATGCCTTCTCGGCCGCGGTCCTGCGCAGCCGTTGACGATGGCCTGCCCCGGGGGCTGGATGGCCGGCTTGCAGGAATCCTGCATTCCTGCGAAACCACCGCCCTGTGCGCCCCTCACGCTCCGATGCGCCCCTGTCTCCACCCCGGGATCCCGCTGAACAGTGGATGGAGTTCCGCACGCCAGTGGCGGCGGAGAGCCGAAGGAGCGCTGTGGACGCGGAATTGGCGACTCTCGCGGGAACCGGAGCGACGACGGTGGTCAGTCTCCTGGTCACCGAGACGTGGGAGCAGGCGAAGCAGCGTGTGATACGGCTCTTCGCTCGCGACGGTGAAGCGGCAACCGTGGAGGGGGACTTGGGCGAGTCCCGCGACGCACTGGCAGCAGCGACCGGAGCAGCCGACGAGGAGGCACTCACCGCCGACGTCACGGCGATGGTACTGCTGCGGCTGCGCCGTCTTCTGGAGCAGGATCCCGACGCAGCCGACGAACTCCGGTCCCTCGTCGAGGAATTCGCCCTTGCCGCTGGCAGCGATGAGACGGGCGAGGCGGGTGCGGTACACAACAGCATCACCGGGGGCGCGCAGCACGGCCCTGTGTTCCAGGGGCAGTCCTTCTCGAATCTGACCATCCACAGCTCCGGGGCCGCGGCTCCGGATCAGTGAGGCACGGCGCTCGCGATCGGCGCCTTGAGGATCCGCCACGTCAGCACGATCGACGGCGTCATTCTGGCCCAGACGACCAGCGACCACGGCGGCTACCCACTGCCCCCGTTCTGCGCGGCCACGCCGGGCGCCGGTTCGTCGTCCCCTACCGCCACGGCGAGCGGCTCACCCACGCTCGCTCGGTCGGCACACCGCAACCCCGATCACGAGAAATACGCCGGGGACACCACGATCAGGATTCAAGAAGCGCCGGTCACCGAGGTGCGGCTAGCGTCAAGGCCACACGTGGAAGAGCAGGGTCGCCATCATGCGGGGCCGCTGTCTGCTCGGCCTCAGCAACGCCAACCGGCGGGCCGCCGGCGTCGACACCGGAGACGAGGTCGAGGTCGGGCTGGAGCTCGACGCCGGGCCCCGTCTCGTGGTCGAGCCCGAGGACTTCGCCCGCGCTCTGGACGCCGACCCGGCCGCCCGCGAGGCCTACGACCGCCTGCCCCAGGGCCGCAAGCGGCAGCACGTCCTCGCCGTCGACAGCGCGAAGAAGCCCGAAACGCGCCGGCGCCGCATCCAGAACGCCGTGGCATCGCTCCGGGACGTCCAGAACGCTCTGCCGTCGCTCCGGGACGAAGCGGGCCGATAGCCACTCACCGAGGCAGGTGCGGCCCGTCGTGTCCCGGCCGACGCCTGGGCCGTATCGCACCACGGGCCTGACGGGCCTGACGGCCTGACGGGCCTATTCGCAGGTGATCTCGTCGCGCGGGGTGTAGTGGGTGCGGAACGGTTCCCGCTTCACTTCCTTGCCGTCATCGAGGAAGACCCGCTCCACGGTGACGTCGAAGCCCTCCAGCGGAGTCTGCGGCACGCACTCCTTGTCGGTGCTGACCTTGTCCTCCGGCTGCTTCACGTTCGTGCGCGGCCCCGTCACCGACTCGATCTCGTCGTACTTCTTGGTGCCGAGGAAGGTGATGGTCACCGACGTGTCGGTGGACTCGGCCTGGATGTAGAGGGCGCTGCCGGAGTCGTTGGCGAACCTCAGGTCCAGGCTGCCCCAGGCGACCGTGGCCTCGCGGCCCTCCGGGTAGCGCTCTATGTAGAAGGAGTGGGCGCCGTACTCCACGGGCTTGACCCCGGCGAAGAACATCGCGTTGAACACGGTCGTGGCCACGGCGGAGACCCCGCCGCCGGGTGCCTTGGTGAACTGGTCGTCGAGGATCATGACGCCCTCGACGAAGCCGTTGGCCTCGGTGCGCTCGCCGACGGTCCGGTTGAAGCTCCAGGTCTCGTCCGGCATGACGACGGAGCCGTTGATCAGTTCCGCGGCCCGGCCGATGTTCGTCGTGCGGTACGGCGCCGGTTCGAAGTTGACGGTGAAGGAGGACAGCTTCTCCGTCAGCCCCAGCCGTGCGGCGTTCGCGCGGGTCACCTGCGGCTGGGTCACGCGCGTGGCGACCTCGCCGGTGCGGGCGGTGCCCGATTTGGTGAGCAGCGGCAGTACGGCCCTGCTCAGCGCCTCGTCGGTGACCTCCTGTCCCGGGCGTCCGTCCTCGGCCACCGCGACCTTGTCGCCGTCGAGGCGCAGCGTGGCGTTCTCAGCCGTGGCGGGCAGTCCGGCCAGGGGCTGGGCCACCGCGGGGGCGGCGCGCAGGCCCTTGGCGTCCAGGTGCGGGGTCAGGCTGCCGGCGCTGTCCGGCCGCATCGTCAGGTGTGCGCCCAGGACGGCCTGGTCGATCGTGAACCGCTTTCCGCCCGCGATGAGCGTGACGGGCGCCGACATGGCCGGCTGCGCGAACTCGCGCACCGCCCGCCGCACCTCCTCCGCCGTGACCTTCGGTTTCGTCTCGCGGGTGGGCAGGTCCGTGACGGAGCCGGCCTCGCCGCGCACGAAGGCGCCGCGCAGGGGGCCGACCGCGGCGTCCACGTCGAGTGCGTGGCCGTTGCGCGGGGCGACCTGCCGGACCTGGCCACCGGCGAAGGCGACGGCTCCGTCGCGGACCTTCTGATCGAGTGTCTTCGCCAGTTTCCCGAGGGCGGAGCGGGCCTTGTCCTCGTCGACGCGTACGACCGGCTCGACGGCGCCACCCGAGGCGAAGAGCCCGCCGATCGCGCTGAACGGATCGGCGCCGCCGGTGCGTGCCGCCCGGTCGACGGTCTCCTCGATGTCGAAGGTGATTCCGGCCCGCTGCGGAGCGACCGTGCCCCTGCGGTCACCCACCGTCACGGCCAGCTCCCGCGGGGCGGCCTCCCCCAGCCGCTCCTCCAGCTTCCGGGTGGCCTCCGTGCGGGTCAGGCCACCGATGTCGACGCCGCGCACCGTCGTACCGGGGTCGATGTCCCCGCCCGCGAGCAGCCCGGCGAGATACAGGCCACCCACACCTACGGTCAGGGCGCCGCCGGCCAGGGCGAGAGGCGGAACGGAGGGTATTCGGGGGCGCATGGGTCTCCTGGACGAGGGATGGGACGGTGCTCCCAAGGACGCGGCACTGCGCACAGGGCAAGCGTCCCAAGGTAGCCACAAATCGACTGAAAACGCATATGTCCCACGTCACGCCAGGCGTTCCGGAGCAGCCGCGAAGCGCGGGACCGGCCGTGCCGGGCCGCCGGTATGCTGAGGCGGCTGCGGCACCCCCACCCTCATCACCCGTTCCCACGTGGTGAGTTACGGCCTGCCGCGACCGCGACGTCCCACGGCAGGAGGATGACAACAGGTGTTGATGGCGGGCCGCTACCGGCTGGACGAGTCGATCGGTCGCGGTGCGATGGGGGAGGTCTGGCGGGCGTACGACGAGACTCTCGCCCGGCCGGTGGCCGTCAAGCTCCTGCTGCCCCAGGACACCGACCCCACCGCCGCCTCACGTTTCCGGCTGGAGGCGCGCACCGCGGCCCGGATCGACCACCCGAACGTGGTCGGCGTCCTGGACTTCGGCGAGTACGACCACCGGCTCTTCCTGGTGATGGAACTCGTCGAGGGCGCCAGCCTCGCCCGGCTCCTGGCCCGGTCCGGCGCGCTGCCCGCCGACCGCGTGGCCTCCGTCGCCGGGCAGGCCGCCGCCGGGCTCGCCGCCGCGCACCGCCAGGGCATCGTCCACCGGGACATCAAGCCCGCCAACCTGCTTCTGGACGCCGACGGCACCCTCAAGATCGGCGACTTCGGCATCGCCCGCTTCCTCGACGACCCCGGCGCCGCGCTGACCGCCACCGGGCAGATCGTCGGCACCAGCCTGTACCTCGCCCCGGAGCGCGCCCTGGGGCAGCCGGCCGGCCCGGCCTCCGATGTGTACGCGCTGGGCTGCGTGCTCTATCAACTCCTCACCGGCCGCCCGCCGTTCCAGGCCGACACCGCCATCGCCATCCTGCACCAGCACCTCGACACCGCCCCCGTGCCACCCCGCGAACTGGGCATCGCCGATCTCCCGCCCGCCTTCGAGAACTACCTCCTCGGCCTGCTCGCAAAGGACCCGGAACCCCGTCCCACCGCCCAGCAGGCCGCCGACTGGTTCACCGACGGCGCCTGGCTCGGACGCCCCGAGCCCCTCCCCGACGCGGCACCGGCTCCCCGCCCGCCGTCGCCGACATCACCCGGCACGACCACGGGACCGACCGTCGCCGTCTCGGGACGAAGCGCCGTCCCAGGGCCTGGCACCGCCCCAGGGCCAGGCACCGTGCCGGGACCAGGCGCCGTCCCGGCACCAGGCACCCTCCCGAGCCGAAGCACCCCCCGGAACCGAAGCACCACCTCAGAGCGAAGCGCCATCCCAGGGCGAAGCGCCACCCCGGGGCAGGCCGCCGGGCTGTCGGGCGATGCCCGGCCGGGGTCACACCAGCTGGGCGAAACCAGTGCGCCGACCACGTACGCGCTGCCCTCCGTCCAAGGCGGCGCCGCCGTCGGCCGGTCCCGGGCACGCCGTCCGGAGCGACCCGGGCTCCTCCCCTTCCTCACCCGTCGGCCCCGTGTGGCGGCCACGGCCGCCGGAGCCGTGCTCTTCGTGGCCGCGATGCTCCTCGGCGCGCTGTGGTTCTCCCCCGACGACACCGCGGTAAAGGGCACGAAATCCGAGCCGTCGCCCCGTACGAGCACTCCCGCCTCCGCCTCGCCCCTGGTATCGAGCCCGGCTTCCACCGCCGCCCCGAGCCCGACGGCGGAGCCGAGCGGCAGCCGGGAAAAGCGTGACGACGAGAAGTCGGAGCGGGAGAAACGACACGACGAGCGTCAGGACGAGGAAGCGGACAAGGAGGAGGACGAGGACGACTGACGATCGAGGACGACTGACGGCAGCCCGATCCGCCTGCTGCCGAACCGCCCACTGCCGATCCACGACCGGGCGGAAACGACGATGCGGCGCCGGCCCGTACGGCCCTCAGCCCGTGCCGCGACCCGGCAAATGAGGGAACCTCACCTCCCCCGCTCCCGTCTTCGACGTCCGGCCACGAATGGCTGTCGGCATGTTGCCGACGACGATGGCCGCTGGGCATATTGAGATCCCGCCCTTCCGGGTGATCTTCCCTTGAGTTTCTCTTTTGGTCGCCGCGGATCCGAGTAATGAGGAACCCCTCATTACGATTTCCGGCAGCCCTCCCCCAGGGGCCCCACAGGGCGATTTTCAGCTCGTGCGGATAAGGAGAAATCCATGCAGAGCGCGCGGTTCAATGCTTCCGTCAATGCGGCGGCGAAGGTTTCCTATACGGCCCGCCGCCTTGTCGAGCTGGGCCACGGAAGCACCGGCACACTGGGGCTGAGCAGGCAGGACGCCCGTCCGCGGGCAGGCGACCTGGTGCTGTGCCGGGTGACCGAAATCGGCCAGCACAAATCCCTCGGGCAAGCACTCGGAAAGCGTAATCGGCTGTTCGTGGGCGACACGATCATAGTCGCCTATGGCGCGCGCTACGCCCCTGATCAATTCGAGTCAGAGGTGCCCGACGATCTCGGCCCCTGTGATCTGGCCGCCGGAGGAGGCATAGCCGGGCGGGTCGTCTCCTCCCACGCCAGAATGAACCCTCCCACCCGGCTGCAGCCCTTGGGTCTGGTCACCGACGAGCACGGCGCAGTCATCAACCTCGCCCGCCTGGCCCGGCCCGTGGTACCGGTCCTCGCACCGCGCCCGCGCACCATAGCCGTACTCGGCACATCGATGAACGCGGGCAAGACGACCGTGGCCGCCGCCCTCATACGCGGCCTCAGCCTGGCCGGCCGCCGGGTCGGCGCGGCAAAGGTGACCGGCACCGGTGCGCCCGGGGATCCGACGCTGATGGCCGACGCCGGCGCGTCACGCGTCATCGACTTCACCGACCTGGGTTTCCCCACCACCTACCAGCTGCCGATACCCCAGGTGATCCGCATACTGCGCAGCGCGATCACCGACCTGACGAGCCACCAGGCGGATGCCATCGTGCTGGAAGTCGCGGACGGGATCCTGCAGCGGGAGACGGCAGCGCTGATGCGAACGCCGGAATTCCGGGCCGACGTGGACTGCATCGTGTTCGCGGCCGGTGATTCGGTCAGCGCGGTGGCGGGGGTGCGGCAGCTGCGTGAGGAGGGACTTCCCGTCATGGCTCTGAGCGGGGTGCTGACGGCCTCTCCGCTGGCCATGGCCGAAGCGGTGGCCGGCCTGGACATCCCGGTGTTCGAAGCGGCTGCCCTGTCCGACCCGGCCGTCGCCGAGCAGATGCTCGCCGGCGGCGTAGGAAACGGGAGCCGGCCGGCGGAGGACGGCAGTCGGCTGACGGACTGCAACGGCCCGCTGACGGCCGAATCAGTGGCTTGACCGCGGCAGGACGGCAGCGCGTCCCGATGCCGCACACGCTCGGCGGTGTACGGCGCCGGCTGATGCTCCTGTTGGTGCTCGCGGGTTTCGGGCAGGCGGTCTGCGTCGTCGGCTTCGCCCTCCTGGTGCACGGCGCGGCCTACCGCATCACGCACGGCGGGGAGATCGCGTCCGGCCACGACCGCAGCGCGCTCTACACCCACGTCGCCGGTTACGGCCCCGGCACGCTGGCCGCCGGACTTCTCGCGTCGGCCTGCGCGACCGTACTGCTCAAGGCGGCGGGCGAACCGCTCGCGGAACGGCTGGCCCAGAGCTACGTCCACAGCGTCAGAATGCGCCTTTTCGATCACGTCGCCGGAAGCGAGACATGGAGCCCGGACCGGCGCACGGTCGGCGTCACCGTGCTCCGGTTCACCGGTGACGCCTCCGCCCTCCGGCTGTGGATCAGCAAGGGCGTGGCACCGCTGCTGGTGGACGGGGTGTTCGTGGCGTGCGCGCTCGCCGCACTGACCGCCATCGCTCCGGGGATCGGCGCGCTGTCGACGGCGACGATCCTCCTGGCCGCAACCGCCGTCGCGCTGTTCGGGCGACGGCTGCGCGAACGCGTACGCGAGACCAGACGGCACAACGGCCGGCTCGCCGCCTTCGTCAACGAGCGGGTCACGCACACGGCCGTCATGCAGTCCCTCGGACGGGTCGAGCAGGAGCGCCGGGCGATGCGGCGGCGCAGCCGTGAGTACGGCCGCGCCATGGTGCGCCAGGCCCGTCTCACCGGAGTGATGTCGGCGACGGCCGAGGCGTGCGGCATCGGGATACTGCTGATCGTGGTCACCGCGGGTCTGGTGGCGGGCACCACCTGGGAGGTCCTCGCTTCGCTGCTGACGGTGGCGAACTTCCTCGGCGGGCCTCTGACCTCGCTGGTCCGTGTGCAGGAGCACTGGCAGCGCTCGCGCGTCGCACGCCGCCGCATAGCCGAGGTCCTCACGGCACCGGCACCGCTGCGAAGGCCCCGCCGGGCCGAGCCGCTCGCCGACGGGCCCGGGCGGCTGGAACTCGCGGGGCTGCGGGTGTACGGCGTCCTGGACGCGTCGGCCGTCGCATGGCCGGGCCAGCGGGTCGTACTGCAGGGCCCTCCCGGCGCGGGAAAGTCGCTGCTGCTTCGGCTCATCGCGCGGCTGCAGGAGCCGGACGCCGGCGCGGTACTGCTCGACGGCCAGGACCTCGCCCGGCACGACCCCGAATCGGTACGGCGGGTGGTCAGAATGACCAGCTCGGAACTGCCGTTGCTCCGCGGCAGCGTGGGCAAGAACCTGCGCCACGGCGAACCACCCGACGCGGCGGTGGGGGCCGACGGGGAAGACATCGCGGCCTTGGCCGAGTTGCTGCCCGACGGCCTGCGCACCCGGGTGGGCGAGGGCGGGCACGGCCTTGCCACGGCCGTGCGCTACCAGGTGGCGGTGGTACGGGCGCTGCGCAGCGGGCCCCGGGTCCTGCTGCTGGACGAGGCAAGATCGGAAGCGGCACTCGGTTCCGACCTGGTGGAACGCCTGCTCGACCGGTATCCGGGCACCGTCATCTACGTCACCGACGAGCCCAAGCTCACCGCACGCGCCGATGCGCTGTGGCGAATCGCCGACGGCAGACTGACGGTCCATGATCCGGCGCACCGGCCCGACGAGCCCATGCAGCCCGGCATGGAGCCGGAGCTGGATTAGACCGTCGGCCCGAGACCAGGACGCGGGAGCAAGCCTGCACCCGCGGCACGGCTGAAGCTGCTGAGCAGCTTCCCCAGCATGATCGCCCTGACCAGGGGCAGCCCGGAGAACCTGAACTCCGGCAACGATTTCCGCCGGGTGTACGGCGACGGCACCAGCACCCGCTTCGACGACCTCTACGGCATGATCCACATCCCCCCTTGAGCGGGCCGCCTCCGCGGCGGGATGCAGCGAGCGGGACGCGACCGATGCGCTGCCCTGCCCGCCCGGAAAGCGACTTCGCCTGTCCTCAAGGACACGGCGGCGGTGCAGAGGTGATCGTCAGCGGCGGTCACGCCGTCAGTGGTCTGCCTCCGCGCCGATGAGGACGAACGCCATCGTGACCGGTTGGCCGCTGCGGTTGCGCCAGGCGTGGCGGGTGCCGTTCTGGATCACGATGTCCCCTGCTGCGAGCGGGGTGCGGTTGCCGTCGTCGAGTTCCAGCACGATCTCGCCCTGGAGCACGATGCCGTAGTCCACGGTCGGGGTGGCGTGCATGCCGTCGGGCTCGATGAGCTCGGCGATGCCGGGCGAGTCGCCCCGCTGCTCCACGTCGAAAGCGACGGGGTCGAACGCCGGGTCGGCCATCGCCGCCTCCGGCGGGAAGGTCAGGACGATGAACCGGGTACCGCCGGCTGCCGGGAGCAGGCTGACGACCTTCGGCGTGGGGTCCTCTCCGGTCCGGCTGACCGGTACGCCTGGTTCGGTGGCCCAAGGCAGACGGGAGACCCAGCCCGGCAGGCTGGTGAACTCCCGGCTGCGCGGGACGGGGCCGTCGCTGACGACGACCGACCTGCCGTCCTCGTCGTGGCCGGTGACGACTCTGCGCATGGGTCTCTCCTGGGTCGGTACAGCCCGAAGCAACTGGTGGATCAGTCGGGCCGGCAGCTGCCGGTCCCGGCCGGGGCGTCGAGAGCGCTCGCCCAGGCGTCCAGCACATCCGCCGTCGCAGGGGCGGGCGCCCGGAGCAGGGCTGATGCCACGGTGCGTACGAACAACCGGTGCCGGTCATCGGTGAGGTACTCCACCGGGGACTTGCCGTCCAGGCGCGCGAGCAGCAGAGCCGGCAGCAGTGTCGCGGCTCGCTCCTCGATGGCGGATCGGGGCTCCCAGTCGACGCACCGGAGGTACTCCGCGGCCAGCACCCGGGCCGACCGCAGCAGTTCGCCGCGACGGCCGGGCACCACCAGGCTCTTGAGAAGCAGATGGTTGACGCAGAAGGCCAGGTCGAAGGCCGGGTCTCCGTACCAGGCGCACTCGGCGTCCAGCAGTACGGGCCCCGCCGGGCCGACGAGGATGTTCTTGGGACTGACGTCCCCGTGCACCAGGGCCAGGTGCGTGGTGCCCGTGCGGTCGGCGAGGCCCTGGAGAACGTCGTCCAGATCGGGGTGCGCCGCCGCGGTGGCCAGCAGATACGGCTCGATGCGCAGGGCGTGGAAGTTGTCGTCGGTGGCGAACTCGGCGGCGATGGCCGCGTCGCCCGCACTCGCCGCATGCAGAGTGCCCAGTACCTCTCCGACGGCGGCCGCGGTCGCCACCGCCACCTCGCCGCCGAGCAGCTGAGCCTTCCACATCGGATATCGATCGGGGGGCAGATACGCCATCGCGAAAAGGCCGGCTTCGGGGTCGTGTGCCAGTAGCTCGGGCACGTTGGCTGGGCGGTGCCGGGACGCGAACCGCATCCATGCCCATTCGTAGGCGTTGCGCGAGATCGGCGCCTCCCACTCCGCCGCGACGCGCAGCCGGGCCAGCGCGCGCTTGACGCACAGGGAACGTCCCGGCAGGTCCACCCGCCACAGGTCGGACGAGACTCCGCCCGCCAGCGGCGTCCAGCGTGCCGATTCACCGGGCCGGGCGAGCTCGTGGGCGATCAGGAAGCCGGCCAGCGAGGGATCCGGAGTCGTCGGCGCGGAGGTCGGGTTCATCGCTGGTCACCCGATCCGGCGGGCCGGTCGCCGGGGTTGTTGCAGGGGTGCGCCGGTGCCTCGCCCGCGAGGACGCGTACGACCTCCTCGGCGGCGCGGCGGCGCAGTTCCGTCACGGAGGCGTCGGAGGAGAAGGCCACGTGCGGGGTGAGGAGCGCACCGGGCTGGTCCAGCAGTTCGGCGGGAACACGGGGTTCGCTCTCCAGCACGTCGAAGGCGGCTCCGGCCAGCTGTCCGCTGTCCAGTGCCTTGGTGACGGCGACGGTGTCCACGAGGCCACCGCGGCTGACGTTGACCAGCAGCCCGCCCGGCTTCATGGTCGCCAACTGCTCGGCGCCGACGAGATGGTGGGTGCCGGGTGTGAGCGGCACGTGGAGGATCACCACGTCGCTGCGGCGCAGTAGCTCCTCCAGGTCCACCATCTCCACGCTCGGGGTGTCCTTGGGCGGGTGCGGGTCGTGGGCCAGGATCCGGCAGCCGAACGCACCCAGCTTGCGCACGGTTGCCCGTCCGATCCGCCCGTATCCGACGACGCCGCAGGTCAGCGCCGACAGGCGGCGCAGCCGGGCGTTCGCGGGGTCCCAGCGGCCCGCGCGGACCTCCCGGTCGCACACGGCCAGGCCGCGCGTCCAGGCCAGCACCATGCCGACGGCGTGGTCGGAGACCTCCTCGACGCAGTAGTCGGGAACGTTCGTCACCCACGCGCCCCGCGCGGTGGCGGCGTCCACGGCGATGTTGTCGAGGCCGACCCCGAGTCTGGCGACGATCCGCAGCTCCGGCGGGATGTTGACCGCGGAGGCGGAGACAGGGGCCCAGCAGGTCAGAATCCCGGCGGGCCGGTGCTCGGCGACCAGCTCCTCGACCGCCTCGGCGGAGGCGGGTTCGGCAGGTCCGGTCACCATGGTGTGGCCCGCGCCCTCGATCACGGATCGCTCGACGGAGTCGTCGGGCCAGGCGTGGTCGGTGAGCAGCACGGTGCCTGGGCGGCTCGGTGGTGTCATCGCAGGTCGTCCTCGCAGAATCATGCGGCCGGGCGGCCGGGTGTCCCGCCCTTCGCGTCCGGTCAACAGCTTCGGTCATCGTCCGGACGGGCGACCGAGGGCGTGTCCGATGAGGCCGTCGGCCGCCATGGGCGGAATGGAGAGGGTCATGGGGCTCGGGTCGGGGTGCCGGCGCTCGCCGACTTGTGGTCGGTCCGGGCGCCGTGGTGCGTCCCTGGAACGGGTCACGGGATGCCGGGGCACGTCGAATCACTCTGTCACAGCCACGTGATGCTAACGATAGCATCAACGTTCCTCGACCCGTCAAGAGCGCGGGCACGGACTCGATCTCCGGCATTCACCGACGTGTGCGAAACCGGTCGGTGCAGGGAAAACGCGGACCGTCGAAGAAATCCTCTCCCGGCGTCTTGACGCGCCGGGTACTTCCGTTCATGGTTTCTGCCAACGCCGACCGCGTGACCGATATGTGTCCGCACGAGGTCCGGCTGTCGACGACGTCATAGCCACGGACGTCCCCGACGGGCGATACAGCACCGAATTCCGCATGCGGCGTCCGACCGCACCGCGGCTTGTCGCCCTCATTCCACAGAACGGCGACCACATCACCGTCGCCGACGCGAGTCCGTGTTCAGCTCACCGCTTCTCGTCATCTCCGTACGCCCCCGTATCGGCGAGGCATCCGCCGCGGCCTGCCGTGGCCCATTTCTCCTCAGGAGCCGCTATGACTCACGCAGCACAAGTCGACGCCCTTGCAGTTCCCGCCGACACCGCACAGGAAAGCGACCGCACACCCATTTCCAAGGGCATGATCGCGATGGGCTTCCTGCTGGTGGTCCTCTCCTACATGGTCAACGCGATGGACCGTCAGGTCTTCCCCCCACTGCTGCCCGACATCCGTCAGGACTACGGCTTCTCCCTGGAGCAGGGCGGGCTGCTGGCCACCAACTTCACCCTCGGCATGGCCCTGGCCGGCCTTCCCGCCGGGTACCTCCTGGACCACTTCCGACGCAAGACCGTGCTGCTGGCCAGCATCGTGATCTACTCGCTGGGCACGATGGCCACGCCCCTGGCCGTCGGCCTCGCCGACATGACGGTGTACCGCGTCGTCTCCGGCTTCGGCGAGGGCATGCAGTCCGCCGCCATCTTCGCCGCGCTCGGCGCCTTCTTCACCCGACGGCGGGGCCTGGCCTTCGGCATCGTCGGTGTGGGCTACTCCATCGGCGTGTTCGTCGCCCCGCTGATCGGCGTCCGGCTGATGAATCTGCACGGCACCTGGCACGCGCCCTTCTACCTGTTCGGTACGGCCGGCCTGCTGATCGCCGCCGCCTCCCTGTTCCTCGTGAAGACCGGCCTGACCGAGCACTCCGTCGAGAAGACGGTCTCGACCAGGACCTACGAGTACATGCCGGCCTCCGCCTACAACCGCAACACCCTCGCGCTGGCCGTCCACTCGGTGGTCAGCGGTGTGGCCATCTACGGGTTCCTCGGCCTCTACCCGACGTACCTCACCACCTCGCTGCACTACACCTCCGGGCAGGCCGCTCTGGCCATGAGCCTTCTCGGCTTCGGCGGAATGACGGCCGTGCTCGGTGGCTGGCTCGGCGACCGCGTGAACCCGCGCACCCTGCTGATCGGGAGCCTGCTGGCCATTTCCGCCGTCGCCGTGTGCATCTACGAGACCCAGGCCGGCGTCGGCGTGCAGTGCGTGTACGCCTTCCTCATGGGCGCCTTCGGGCTGGGCTTCATCTACCCCAACACCAACAGCGCCATGCAGCGGGCAGTCCGACCCGAGCAGATCGGACGCGCCTCCGGCCTCTTCGTCACCAGCTACTACGGAACGGCCGCATTCTCGGGACTGCTGTTCGCCACCCTGGTGGATTCCTTCGGCTGGAGCCGGGCCGGGCTCCTGCAGGTCACGCTCCTGCCGCTGACGGGCGTCGCCGCCCTGACCTTCGTCCGCCCGTCGCTGTTCAACAACGCGGACCGCTAGCCAGACCCTCCACTCGAAGCGCCCGGTATGCCGTCGATCGCCTGCGGCACCGTCATGGCTGATCACGCCGTTCCCCGCACCCGTTCAGGGCGCGGGGAACGGCATCGTATTTCGCCCGCCCCGCTCGGGCCACGACACGCACACGCCAGGGGCCTGCCCACCGTCGAACGGTGGGCAGGCCCCTGGCTCGGCCTGGATACCGCCCGCGAATTTCACTCCGCGCACGGTTGGTCCCGCACCGGTGGATTCGCCGACAGCATCCGGCCCACGGCGGTGGTCCGGAGTCAGACGCTCTCGGCCACAACCGGGTTGCGCAGCACGCCGATTCCCTCGATCTCGACCTCGACCTCGTCTCCTGGCCGGATGGGCCCGACACCGGACGGCGTGCCGGTCATGATCGCGTCACCGGGCAGCAGCGTCATATACCGGCTCAGGTAGGCGACGATGTCGGGCACGGTGAGCAGCAGGTCGGCCGTGCTCGCCGACTGCATGACCGTCCCGTTCACCCGCGTGGTCAGCGACAGCCCGGACGGGTCGAGTCCGGTCGCGATGACCGGTCCGAGAGGAGCAAAGCTGTCCTGCCCCTTCCCGATCAGCAACGTCCCAAAAGCGCTTTCCCTGCGCTGGACGATGCGGTCGCTGACATCATTCCCGCACGTGTAGCCGAGGATGTGTTCATGGGCCTCGGAGGGCTTCACATGGCGGGCTTCCTTTCCGATGACGACGACCAACTCGCCCTCGAAATGGATGAGTTCACCGTCCACCGGATAAACAATGGCATCTCCCGGTCCGATGACGGCCGTGCTCGGCTTCATGAAGCAGACGGGAACTTCCGGAATCGCATGCTCGGTCTCGTCGACATGTGAGGCGTAGTTGTAGGCGAACCCGAAGATCCGGGGCCGCTCCAGCGGCGGGAGAAGGACGACGTCGCCGACATCGTCGACGTGTCCCGTAGCGGCCGGCCCGGTGAAGGGATCGCCCTCGAATCTGGCGATCCGGGTGTCACCCGATTCGAGTTCTCCGTAGTGGCACACACCGCCGACGGCATACCTGACGATTCGCAAAGGAGACCTCCGCAATTGGGCAGCCGCGGGCGGCTGCACGGCCCATCCAGCAGTGCTAACGTTAGCATAAGGTGGATGACCACCCCGGCGTCCCACTCATCCGGCCACGGAGCGCAACTGCGGCGCTATCGTTGGCACACGGATAGCGACCGCACCAGGATCAGGCAGCTCGAAGGGGCCTCTACGTGATCACCACCAGGGACATCGCCGAGCACCTCGGCGTCTCCGTCTCGACGGTCGGCCGGGCACTCGCCGACGATCCGCGCATCAGCGAGGAGACCAAGTTCCGGGTCCGCCAGGCCGCCACCGAGATGGGGTACGTCGGCAACCGCGCGGCGCGGATGATGCGAGGTGCGTCCAGCAACGTGGTCGCGCTGGTGATCCCGGACATCCGCAACAGCTTCTACTCGACCATCGCCCACGAGCTGTCCAAGAACATGGAGGCCGAGGGCTACCAGCTCATGCTCTCGGAGACCGACGACGACCGGATGGTGGAGCTGCGCCATCTGCGGGAGCTGTCCGCGAACCGCGTCGCGGGCGTCATCATCGTGCCCACCGCGCGCCCGCACGGCGAATCCGTCAAGCTCCTGCGCGCCCTGCCGCACCTGCAGCTGCTGCGCCGCCACACCTCGCTCGGGTCCCAGTGGTTCGGCGTGGACGACCACGAGGCGCTGCGCCAGGCAACGGCGCATCTGGTGACGCAGGGCCATACCCGCATCACCTACATGGGCGGCCCCGAAGAGCTGCCCACGGGTGCGGAGCGGCTGCGCGGCTTCCGCAGTGCCCTGAGCGACGGCGGGCTGCCGGACCATGCCGGGCGCGCTGAACTGGGGCCGCCGTCGTCGGTGGAGCACGGCCGCGAGACGGTGCGCCGGCTGCTCAAGGGACCGGATGCGCCCACCGCGCTCGTGCTGGGGTCGATCCAGCTCACCCTGGGCGTCCTGGAGGAGCTGTCCGAGCAGGACGTGAACGTGCCCGCAGACCTGTCGGTGGTCGGGTTCGGGGACGAGCCCGGCTTCTCCTGGTGGGGTCCGGGACTCACCACGATCGGTCTGCCGATCCAGGAGATGGCCACTGGCTGCGCGCTGTGGCTGATGCGCCGGCTCAAGACCAAGCCGAGCAACGACGGCCCGTACACCTCCCTCTCCCCCGGATCGCTGATCCTGCGCGGCAGCACCGCACCACCCGGCGCGGCCGCGTCCGCGTCCGGCTGAACCGCCGCTCGCCGGTCACGAGGCCGTACGCCTGAAGGCCGGCGGGCCGCCGAGCACGCACACCGAAGGCGCCTGCGGCGATACCCGCACGGGGCCCTCGTATCGTCCGCGCGGGTCAGTCCGTTCCGCCGCGCAGTCCGCGCATGACGTGTGCCGTGCGCGCCAGCTCGTCGAGCACCTGCTCCGCGGCGGCCTCATGGATCTTGCCGGGGCGGAACGCACCCTCCTCGACGCGCTCGCCGACGAACGGGATGCTCACGGTCGGACCGATCGGCAGCATCCTGAGGTTCGCCACCACCTGCTTGCCCATCTGCACCGCCCGGGTGCCCGCCGACACGCCTCCGTAGCTGACGAACGCGGCCGGCTTGTGCTGCCACTCCAACACGAGGTAGTCCCACGCGTTCTTCAGCGGCGCCGGAAAGCCGCCGTTGTACTCGGGGGTGACGAAGACGAAGGCGTCGGACGCGTCGACGATACGACTCCATGCCCGGGTGTGGCTCTTCGTGTACCGCTGCAGAGCGGGTGGATGCGGCTCGTCGTAGAACGGAAGAGCGAGTTCGCGCAGGTCGACCAGGTGCGACTCGAACCGGCCGTACTCCAGGACCCGGTTGGTGAACCAGTCCGCGACGGACCTGCCCACCCGGCCGGGACGAGTGCTGGCCACGACAGTGGTGAGGGTCATCGGTGCCACGGAGGGTTCGGCTGTCATGTCGGGCTCGCTTTCGGTTCGGCCGCGGTCCGGCCCGGCGGGCCCACGCCACCCACCCGTGCTGTCCGTCCAGGAAGGGCGCAGGTCCGCCGGAGTACTCAGCGGAGCGGATCCATGCGAACGATAGCATTGCCGTGGGGACACCCCAAGGAGCCGACCCCTGCGCGCGACGGCGAGTGACGGAGACGTCACCTCCCTCTTGACATGAGAGCGAGCGCTGCGCACCATTGCGCTATCGTTAGCATTCGAGCCGCAGCGGGTGATCAACGCGCGTCATCGCCTTCGCCCCCGAACTCCCACCGGCCCGGCCACGGCGACGAAGACAGCCATACAGCGCTTCGCTCGCTCCCGGCCCCGTCGGCACGCCGATTCGGGTGCCCTACCGCAAGGTCGGCCGCGCCCCGGAGCGCTCTTCCGCACCCCGGTGGCAGCGCCTTCCCGCATCGGGGGCAGGCGCCGACCCCGCCCCCTCGATCATCCGAACTCCGAAAGGTTGCACCGCCATGACAGACGCGCGGATCGCCAAGCTCCAGGGCCGCAGGGTGTGGGACTCACGCGGGCGGCCGACCGTGGAGGTCGAGGTCCAGCTCACGGACGGCGCGGTCGGGCGTGCCATCGCGCCGGCGGGAGCCTCGACGGGTCAGGGTGAGGCCCTCGATCTGCGCGACGGCGGCGACCGCTTCGGCGGGCTCGACGTCCACCGCGCGGTGGCCTCGGTGAACGACGAGATCTCTCCCGCCCTCCTGGGCCTCGACACGACCGACCAGGAAGCCGTCGACCGGCTCCTGGTGGACCTCGACGGCACCCCCGACCGCAGTCGGCTCGGCGGCAACGCGATCGTGGCCACGTCCATGGCGATCCTGCACGCCACCGCGGCGTCGGCGGACGTACCTCTGTGGCAGCACCTGGCGGGCGGGCGGCCGGTGCGCATCCCGCTGCCGGAGATCCAGATCTTCGGCGGCGGCGCGCACGCCGAGCGTCGCGTGGACGTGCAGGACTTCATGGTGGTCTGCCCCGCGGCGGCCAGTTTCTCCGAGGCCCTGGACTGGACGGCGGAGATCTACCGGGCCGCCGGCAGCCTGATGCGCAAGGCGGGGAAGGCGCAGGGTGTGGCCGACGAGGGCGGCTTCTGGCCCGCGTTCGACTCCAACGAGGAGGCTCTGGAGACGCTGACCGTGGCCATCGAGGCCGCCGGCTTCACGCCCTCGACCCAGGTCGGCATCTCCCTGGACGTCGCGGCCTCCCAGTTCGGCCGCGGCGGGCGGTACACGCTCGCGCTCGACGACCGCACCCTGGACACAGCGGCGCTGGTCGACATGCTCGGCGGCTGGATCAAGCAGTATCCGATTCTGTCCGTCGAGGACCCGGTGGGCGAGGACGACACAGACGGCATGATCGAGTTCACCCGGCGCTACGGCCACCGCTGCCAGGTGATCGGCGACGACTATCTGGTCACCAACGCCAAGCGGGTGGAGGCTGCGGCCGGCAGCGGGGCGGCGAACGCCGTACTCGTCAAGCCGAACCAGGCCGGTACGGTCACGGAAGCGTTCCAGGCCCTGCGCGCCGGGAAGGAAGCCGGTTTCGGCACGATCGTCTCGGCCCGCTCCGGCGAGACGGAGGACGTCACCATCGCGCACCTGAGCGTCGGCTGGGACGCGGGCCAGCTGAAGGTCGGCTCGTTCACCCGCTCCGAGCGGATGGCCAAGTGGAACGAGGTTCTGCGCATCGAGGAATCCCTCGGCGATTCCGCGGAATTCAGCGGCTGGTCCGCCTTCACGATCACCGATTCCGCACCTTCCACGAACAGGCCGTAAAAGACCCAGAAGCATTAAAGTCAGCGAAATCCGAAGCCGATCGGAGCACGGAGACCACCATGCTGCCACCCGTCAATCTGCGCCCGAGTTTCAACATCACCCGAACCAGCCATGTACGTCTCACCGTGGCCGACCTCACCGAGAGCCGCGATTTCTACGTGAACGCCCTCGGACTCGTCGTCAGCGACGAGTCCGAGCGGACCTGCTACCTCCGCGGTCTCGCCGAGGCATGCCACCACAGTCTCGTACTGGAGCTGGACGCAGCGGGCGCCGGGGCCTGCCGGAGGATCGGCTTCCGTGTGTTCCTCGACGAGGATCTCGACCTCGCCTACACCTGGTTCCGTGACCGGGGGATGCCCGCGGAGTGGGTCGACATGCCGTACCAGGGCCGCACCCTGCACGTCAGCGACCCGGTCGGTACGCCTCTGGAACTCTGTGCGCACATGGAAACGCGTCCGAGGCTGCACATCGACTTCGAACACCACAAGGGCGCCCACGCGCAGCGCCTCGACCACTTCCAGACCTTCGCGCCGAACACCTACGACCTGACCGCCTTCTACGGCGAACTCGGCTTCCGCAACTCCGAGTACCTGGCACACGGCGACAAGCTGCTGAGCGCGTTCATGTACCGCAAGGGCACCTGTCTGGACCTCGCGATCGTGGAGAACGCCGGCCCCGCGCTGCACCACTTCGCGTACACCGTCTCCGAGAGCCGTGACATCTTCACCGCCTGCGACTGGGCGGGCATCCTCGGCTACGGCGAGGGCGTGGAGCGGGGCCCGGGGCGGCACGGTCCGGGCGGGATGCTCTACACCTATCTCCGCGACCCCGACGGCCATCGGGTGGAGGTCTTCAACAGCCACTACCAGACGATCGACACCGAGGTCGAACCGGTGCGCTGGGACGCGGCTTCGCTGAGCACGAACGTCCGCTGGGGGCTTCCGGCGCTGGAGAAGTGGTACTTCGAGGCATCGCCCTTCGTGGGAGTGAAGCAGACCCCGCCGGCCGAGACGCCGCAGCCGATGACGCTTGAGCGGTTCCTGGTCGAGCAGTCCGCCCACTGACCCTTCCGTCCCCGAGGAGACGCCATGGCACGAGTTCCCTATCTGCGCCGCGAGGACGCGGACGAGTCGCAGAAGGCCCTGTACGACCGGCTGGAAGCCGAACGCAAGGTACCGACGGCGAACATCTTCCTCGCCCTCGCGAACGCACCGGCCCAGCTGGACGGCTTCCTGACCTACGCCAACTCGCTGCGGGCCAGTGCGCTCAGCCCCGCACTCCGCGAACTGGCGATCCTGACGGTGGGGCACGTGACCCGCTCCGCGTACGAGGTGGCGCACCACCACTCGCACGGCGTGCAGGCCAGACTCACGGAGGAACAGATCGCCGCGGTGGGCGACTTCGAGTCGTCCGAGCTGTTCGACCAGACGGAGAAGGCGGTGATGCGCCTGGCCAGGGAATCCACGCTCCGGGTCGACGTCTCCGAGGAGACCTGGCGTGCCGCCGCCGAACTCCTGCCCCGGCAGCAGATGGTCGAGCTCGCGCTGTCCATCGCCTGGTACAACTCCGGCGTCCGCATCATGGGCCTGCTGGAAATCGACCTTGAGGACAACTATCCCGACCCGTTCCCGAATTCGTAGTTCTCGGCGCCGTACGGCTTATCAATTCAGGAGTATTTCAATGGCGAAGATGCTCGCTGCACGACTGCATGCGCTCGGTGAGCCGATGTCCGTCGACACGGTCGATGTGCCCGTCCCGCGGGCGACCGACGTGCTGGTGCGGGTCAAGGCATGCGGAATCGTGCCGAACATGGCCAACGTGATCAACAACTGGCCCACCTGGTACCCGCACCAGCCACTGCCCGAGCTGCCCGCGATCTTCGGCCTGGACCCCGCGG
Organism: Streptomyces blattellae; assembly: GCF_009709555.1. Lineage (GTDB taxonomy): Bacteria > Actinomycetota > Actinomycetes > Streptomycetales > Streptomycetaceae > Streptomyces > Streptomyces blattellae. The sequence goes on from NZ_WJBG01000130.1 coordinate 47,083, forward strand.
GCGTGGTCGAGGCGGTCGGCGAGGCCGTGCTCAACACCAAGCCCGGCGACCGGGTCTACGTGAGCCCGCTGCGGTCCTGCGGCAGCTGTCAGATGTGCCGCGGCGGCGAACTCAGCCGCTGCCGCTACTTCACCCTGAACGGCTACTTCAGCACCTCCCGCGACGGCCGGCGGATCTTCGACCTCTACCCCTACGGGGGTTTCTGCGAGTACATGACGGCGCCGCAGCACGCGATCGTCAACATCCCCGACACCATGACGTTCGAGCAGGCCGGCAAGCTCGGCTACATCGGAACCTCCTACCGAGCCCTCAAGAACGCCGCGGCCGGTCCGGGCCAGGTCGGGCTCATCGACGGGATCACCGGCACCCTCGGAGTCGCCTCCACCCTCCTCGCCCTGGCCTCGGGCGTCTCCACAGTCCTCGGGACCGGCCGCAACGAAGAGCTCCTCAAGCGTGTCAAGGAACTGGCACCGGACCGTATCGAGGTGATGCGGCTGGGGGAAGGCTCCTCCGGCGCGTGGGCCAAGGCCCGTACCGGCGGCGAGGGCGCGGACTTCGTCATCAGCGCCCTGGGCGCCCAGGCCCCCGCCGAGACCATGCTCGACTCCATGCAGGGTGTCCGCCGCGGCGGCAGGGTGGTCAACGTCGGTGGTGTGGCCGGCCGGCTGCCCCTGGACGTGAAGTGGCTGATGGACGAGCAGGTCCAGCTGATCGGCTCCAACTGGTTCAGCACCGCGCAGGGCCAGGAGGTCGCCGACATGGTGGCGACCGGAGCCCTGGACCTGTCGTACCTGATCCCGAAGCCCTTCCCGCTGGCCGAGGTCAACGAGGCGATCTCGGGACGTGCGACGGACCTCGACGGCGGGTTCGGCAACTACGTCGTGATCCCCTGAACCGCGGATCCCGCACACTCACCCCGCGGCGGTCCTGCGCCGGCGAGACGGAGGAACCGATGGAACTGCGCTGGCTGGAATCGTTCGTCACCGTCGCGGAGGAACTGCACTTCGCACGAGCCGCGGACCGTCTGCACCTCGCGCCATCGGCGCTCAGCGCCCAGATCAGGGCCCTGGAGTCGCACGTGGGCGTACGGCTGATCGACCGTGGCCGGCGCACCCGCCCCGCCCTGACCAGTGCCGGGCGGCTGTTCCTCGAAGAAGCGCGCCTCACCCTGGCCCAGGCCGCCCGGACCGTGGCGGTGGGCCGCCGTGCCGGGCGCGGCGAACTGGGGCACGCCCAGATCGCGTACGTCGCCTCGGCCGCGTTCTCCGGGGTGCTGACCGACGTCCTCACCCGCTGCTCGGCCCTCGGCACCGATCTCACGGTGCAGGTGCGCGAGTTGGAGACCCCGGCCCAGTTGGAGGCGCTTGCCTGCGGGGACGTCGACGTCGGCTTCCTGCGCTGGAGGCCGGAGTACCCGCCCGAAGTCACAGCCACCTGCCTGCTCACGGAGGAGGTGGTCCTGGCCCTGCCGGCCGATGCGCCGCTGGCGGCGTACGAGGCGGTCCCGGCCGCGAAACTGCGCGACGAGTGCTTCGTGGCCCCGCACTTCGACGAGGAGTACGGATGCCGCGACCAGATCCTCGAAGTGGCGGGACAAGGGGGCTTCAGCCCGCGATGCGCTCCCCCGGTACGGGACTTCATCGCCGCGCTGACCCTCGTGGGCGGTGGCCTCGCGGTGGCCCTGGTCCCCGGCTCCCTGCGCCGCGTCCAGATCCCCGGGGTGACCTACCGTCCGCTGACGGACGTAGCGCTGACCACACGGCTGGTGGGCGCCTACCGCAAGGGCGAGACCTCGCCCGCGGTACGCGGAGTGATCCGCAGGCTGCGGGAAGCAGCCGCCGCCACGGTCACGGCCGGCTGAAATCACGGTGTTCCGGCCGGCGTCGGCGCTTACCTGACACTCCTTCAGTGCGGGCCGTGGGACAGCCCCGGACCGACGCACGTTTGTACGCGGATCACGCACTGTCCGAGCAGGTCAGAGGGCGTGTGCCCGGCCTAGGCTCAACACGGAACCACCGACGGTGTGGCATCGCCCGGCCGCCCCCGGCCGGAGCAACAGGCGGAGGAGCACATGACATCGATCAAGCACGTGGGCGTCGTCGGCGCCGGGCAGATGGGCCGGGGCATCACCGAGGTCTGCGCCCGGGCCGGGCTGCGCGTCACACTGTGCGACGTGACCGAGGAGCGGGCCCGCGCCGGTCTGGCGGGCGTGGCGGACTCCCTGCTCAAGGCGGAGCAGCGCGGCGCCATCGGACCGGAGGACCGCGCACTCACCCTGGCCGGGATCTCGGCCACCGCCGACCTCTCCCGCCTGTCCGGCGCCGACCTCGTCGTCGAGGCCGCCGTCGAGGACGAACAGGCGAAGACGGAGCTGTTCCGGCAGTTGGACAAGGTGGTCACCGACCCGGCAGCCGTACTGGCCAGCAACACCTCCTCGATCCCCATCGCCCGGCTCGCCGCCGCGACCGGGCGACCGGAGGCCGTGGTGGGCCTGCACTTCTTCAACCCCGTGCCCGTCATGCCTCTGGTCGAGATCATCCCGTCGCTGCACACCTCGAAGGCCACGCAACTGCGCGTACGCGCCTTCGCGGGCGAGGTGCTGGGCAAGAAGACCGTCGTAGCCCAGGACCGCGCGGGTTTCGTGGTGAACTCCCTGCTGATTCCCTACCTGTTGGCAGCGGTGCGGATGGTCGGCTCCGGCACGGCGACACCCGAGGACATCGACACCGGCATGACGGCCGGCTGCGCCCACCCCATGGGCCCGCTGCGCCTCGCCGACCTCATCGGCCTCGACACCGTGGCGGCCATCGGTGAGGCCCTGTACGAGGAGTACCGGGAACCCCTGTACGCGCCGCCCCCGCTGCTGCGCCGCATGGTCGAATCGGGCCTGCTGGGCCGTAAGTCGGGACAGGGCTTCTTCTCCTACCAGGCGGCCTGAGGCGCACACCGGCTGACGTCATCGGCGCACCGCACGCCTCCCATGGACTGATGCCGTGCGCCCGGATCGCCCGCAGCGGGCGAGGCACCGCTCCCGGACCCACTCCCGCAGCCGGGTACCCTGCGCCGCCGGCGACTTGTACGGGTACGGCCTCTCAGGGCTCGGTCCGGGTCGGCGAGCCGTTGCTCCAGGTGGACACAGATGCTCCAAGTGGACACGGACGGCCCGACGATGACGCCCGGGCCGCCCTCCTGGGCTGTCCGGTGCGCATCGGCGTGCTCCGCGGGCAGAGTACCGATCACGTGCGCCGGATCCCGCTCTGCCGACGGCAGCACGGACCACGGGAACCTCAGGTCCGCTGCCTTGTTCGGCACACGCCCTCATACCGCACAAGGCGGCCCCGGACCTCACGAGGTCCGGGGCCGAGTGTCACCGTACTGACCGCGCAGATCGGCCGCGAGTTCGTGCTCCACCGTTTCCACGGGATCCTCCTCCGGCTCGAAGGCGCCCGGCCGCACAGCGATCACCGGTACGCCGTGGGTGACCCGGGAGCGCACGGCGTACGAGCCACCCCGAAGTCGGCCTGAGTGACCACGCCGGAGGAGTCCAGGTCGATCGCGTCGATCAAGCAGCCCGGCGTCCGGCCGCGCGGCGAGACGCCCGGACGGCGAGTCTCAGGGCGTCGGCGGCGGGCTGTTGATCCCGTCCTCCCGGCCGTCGTGATCAGCGGAACGCCGCCTGGCCCGTGAGCGCCTGTCCGACGACCAGGGTGTGCATTTCACTGGTGCCTTCGTAGGTCAGCACCGACTCCAGGTTGTTCGCGTGGCGCAGTGGCGAGTACTCCAGGGAGATGCCGTTGGCCCCGAGGATCGTGCGGCACTCACGGGCGATGGCGAGGGCCTCGCGGACGTTGTTGAGCTTGCCGACGCTGATCTGCTCAGGCCGGATGCGGTTCTGGTCCTTGAGCCGGCCCAGGTGCAGGGCGAGCAGCGCCGCGCCGCCCACGGACACAGCCATGTCGGCGAGCTTCTTCTGGGTGAGCTGGAAGGCGCTGATCGGCTTGTCGAACTGCACCCGGGAGTCGGCGTATTCGACGGCCGCCTGGAGCGAGTCCCGGGCCGCGCCGATCGCACCGAACAGGATGCCGAAGCGGGCCTCGTTCAGGCAGGACAGCGGACCGCGCAGTCCCTCCGCGAGCGGGAGTCGTGCCGAGTCGGGCAGTCGTACGTCGTCGAAGTACAGCTCGGAGGTGATCGAGGCGCGCAGCGACATCTTCTGCTTGATGTCCTGCGTGGTGAAGCCGGAGGTGCCGCGCGGGACGAGGAAGCCGCGGATGCCGTCCTCGGTCTGTGCCCACACGGTGGCCACATCCGCGATGCCCCCGTTGGTGATCCACATCTTGGAGCCGTTCAGGATCCAGTCGCCGCCGTCGCGTACGGCCCGGGTGCGCATCCCTGAGGGGTTGCTGCCGACGTCGGGCTCGGTCAGACCGAAGCAGCCGACCGCTTCACCGGCGGCCAGCCGGGGCAGCCACTCCTGCTTCTGCTCCTCCGAACCCCACTTCCAGACGGAGAACATCGACAACGAGCCCTGCACGGACACGAAGCTGCGGAAACCCGAGTCCGCAGCCTCCAGCTCCAGACAGGCCAGCCCGTAGCTGACGGCGTTGGTTCCCGCGCAGCCGTAGCCCTCCAGGTGCATGCCGAGGACACCCAACTTGCCCAGTTCTGGGGCGAGTTCACGGGCGAAGTGCGCGTTCTCGAACCACTCGCCGATGTGCGGTCGCACCCGGTCGGCGAGGAACCTGGCGACGGTGGCCTGGATCTCGCGCTCCTCGTCGGTGAGGACGGAAGCGATGTCGAGCAGGTCGAGGGGGTCCTTCAACGGCTTGCCGCTCATCTGGGGCTCCTTGGAATCATTCTCGGGTGTGCAAGGGACGGGTTCAGCAGTGACGCGATCTCTTCTGTGTGCTGGCCCAGCCGCGGCGGGGGCAGCAGGTACCGCGCGGGCGTGGCGCTCAGCGTGATGGGATGCGCGACTTGGCGCACGGGCCCGCTTCCTGGTCCTCCCGCCGTCGCGGCTGGGATCTCGACAATGCCGGGCAGGCCGAGTCGGTGAGCGAAGGCGAATGCCTCGTCGAGAGCGTTGACCGGGCCCGCCGGTACCCCGGCGGCCAGCAGGGCGGTCGACCAGTGGTCCGCGCCCTCCGCCCTGAGCAGACGGGCCAGGTTCTCCCGCAGCTCGGTGCGGTGGGCCACGCGATCGGTGTTTGCACGAAAGCGGTCGTCGGCAGCGAGACCGGGTTCCCCGACGACTGCGGCGAGCGCCGCGAACTGCTTGTCGTTGCCCACCGCGAGGGCGATCGGGCGATCGGCGGTCGGGAACGTCTCGTACGGAGCGATGCTCGGATGTGCGTTCCCGATACGTTCCGGGACGACACCGGCGACGGCGTATGCCGATGCCTGGTTGACCATCGCCGACAGCAGCGAGCCGAGCAGGTTCACCTCCACGAGCTGTCCCCGCCCGGTGGCGTCCCGGTGCCGCAGCGCCGCGAGGATGCCGAGCGAGGCGTGCAGTCCGGTGATCACGTCGACCAGGGCCACGCCGGCCTTCACCGGTTCCCCGTCGGCGGTTCCGGTCACGCTCATCAGACCGCCGACAGCCTGCACAAGTAGGTCGTATCCGGGGATCGCGGCGCCCGCGCCGCTGCCGAAACCGCTGATCGAGCAGTAGACCAGCCCGGGGTGGCACGCCCGGAGTTCCTCGGGGCCGAGCCCCAGCCGCTCCATCGTGCCGGGACGGAAGTTCTCCACCACCACGTCGCACTCGGCGACCAGGGCACGGGCCTGTTCCAGACCGTTCCCGGAGGCAAGGTCCAGGACGACCGACCTCTTGTTCCGGTTGACGCTCAGGAAGTAGGTCGACGTGCCGTCGTGGCTCGCGGGCGGGTGCCAGGCCCGGGTGTCGTCCCCGATTCCCGGCCGCTCGACCTTGATCACGTCGGCCCCGAGGTCGGCGAGGAGCATGGTGGCGTACGGCCCCGCGAGAACCCGGGAGAAGTCGGCGATGCGGAGCCCTTCCAACGCGCCCCGCCCCGCTCCGTCGCGACCGCCGGCCCATCCGTCCGGCACGGTGTGCTGGGTGCTCACGCACCCTCCTCTCTGATCGTCCCGCCCGCTGTGCGCCCGCCGGGTCCCGTCACCACCAGCGCTCCGGAGGCCGTACCGGCTCGGCGAGTTCGACGACGGGAACGCCCTGGCCAGAGGGGGCGACGACCCGTACGACCGTCACCCGTGCGCCCACCGCCACCACGAAAGGTGCCGCGCCGGTGACCTGGCAGAGCAGGTTGAAGCCCTCGTCCATCGCGACGAACCACGTGTTGTGGTGGGCGTGGCCGTTGCGGCGAAGGACGACCCCGGCGCCCGCGCTGCGTTCCCTGCTGAAGGCCATGGCCCCGCAGGCACGGCAGAACGAGCGCCGGTAGGCCGGCGTGCCGCACCACCGGCAACGCTGGAAGAAGAGTTCCCGGCGCCCCGCCGGTGCGGCCGGCGAACACGTCGCGGTCACGTCGGCGGCAGCCGCGTCAGGGGTTTCCCCCAGTTCGGTGTCTTCGGGGATTTCTGTCTGGAGCATCGCGGCCTCCCGCACGCAGTTCGGCGACCGGAAAACGGTGATCGGAATCCGATGTCCCTCTCACCCTGGCCCTGCCGCGAATTGCCGGTCAACGACGAGATGGCGCATCTTTGTGCGCGGAAAACGTTCCATCCACCGAGGTCAGAGCGGTCGCCGCGACGTTGCTGCCACCGCCGGGCCCGCCGGCCGCGGGCACCGGCCGTCGGGTGCGTGTGGACGTACGCGACTCCGATGCGCAGCATCCAGTCGGTGTCCAGCGACGAGTACCGCGTAGGGCGGTCGGCGACGCGCGGCGGCGAGCAAGGTCGCGGTGGTCGCCGGGTAGCCGGTGGTCGGTGGTGGTTCGTCGATGAGCGGGTCGGAAGGCGAAGGCAGGCGTAAATCAGCAGGTCCAGGCACCACATGATGAGTCATCGGAGATGTCGGCCTGGATGGGTCCCAGAAAAGCACTGGTCATAGGTGTTTTCTCGGCTCGCGGTCCTTCGCGTGGACGCCCAGAGCGTCAAACGAGCGTCAAGGCCGAGAGTCCGTCCTGCTCAGGGCTGAGCAGACTGCGGCAACCGGTTCACCCGGGAATCCGCCCTCGCTCGCTGCGGACGACGACTCGTACGTCATGACCCGTGCCACGTCTCCGGCCGCCATAATGGAGTCATGACCTCCAGCCCACAGCACCCCGCACCCGCGCCGAGGGACGTCTCGGGCGAGGACGCCGAGGACCTCGCGCTGTACCGGGAGAAGTTCCGGCGCCGTCTGCCGGAGTCGCTGGACGAGTTGCGCGGGCCGACCCACGGTGTCGTGGATCTGCCGCTGCACATGGCCTGGTCCGGGATGACCTCGTACGACCTGGGCAAACCGCGCCAGCGCATGGGCCTGTACCGCACCGTCCTGCACGAGGGCCTGCACGACGACCTGCCCCGCTACCTCGACCAGGACCTGCTCCTCCAACTGTGGCCGGTGCTGCGCACCCTCGTCGGACGCACCGTGCGCGCCGTATGGGAAGACGCCTTCCCCCAGCTCGCCTCCCGCACCCGGGCAGCCGCGTGACGGACATGCCGGAGCTGCACACGCGGCTCCTGGCGGACGTGATCGCCCTCGGCGCCCCGTACCCCCTGGTCCTCACCGGCGGATACGCCGTACGGGCACACCGCCTGGTGAGCCGCCCCAGCCAGGACCTCGACGTCGCCACCGAGAACCCGGCACCCATGGCTGACATCGCCGCTACGCTCCGCGTCGGCCTGGAGTCCCGCGGTTGGAAGGTGTACGCGCTGGAGACCGCCCCGCTGTCCGCCCGCTTCACCGTGACAGACCCGGCCACCGGGCTGGAATGCGAGGTCGACATCCTCAAGGAGATCTTCTGGCGGCCGGTCACCCAGAGCGCGTACGGGCCCGTCCTCGCGGAGGAGGACGTGATCGGGACCAAGGTCCGCGCCCTCGCCGACCGCGGAGCGCCACGCGACCTGATCGACGTGTTCGCAGCGTCCCGCCGCTGGACCAATGCCGAGCTCGAGGAGTTCGGCCGCCGCCACGCCCGCGGCCGCTTCGAGCGCGAGGATCTGCAGGCCAACCTCACGGGTGCCGAGTGGACCGACGACGAAGCCTTCGCCGCCTACGGGCTCGATGACGCCACCATCACCGCTCTCCGCTCCTGGGCGGTGGAATGGGCCGATGACCTCGCGGCCCGGCTCCTGGAAGAGGCCGGTGATCCGGACATCGACTGATCACGTCCGGACCGTGGCCTGCACGACCCCCGTCCCACGCCGCAAGCTCGCTCGGACAGGGCACCCGCCCCTCGAACGTTGCCTCACGCCCGCCGTCCTTGCCGCCCCCCGAAGGCGGAGACGCCCGGCCCGAGGATCTCCTGGGCCAGGGCCTGCGACACGTGCTCGAACTCCCGGGTGCTCAGCCCGCTGAGGTTGTAATCCACCCCGCCATGATGCCGCCGCGGCTATCTCCCGACCGTCCAACGCAACTTTTTGCCCGGCCGGGCCTCTGCGACCACGCCGATTCACGTGGCTTGACCAGCCTAGAAAGACGCCTGACACCCCATCAGAACGAGCGTCAAATGAGCGTCACGAGCGTCGTTTCGGCGTCAAGATATCGCCCGTAACGCCCACACCGCACATCATGCGCACACATAAAACCGCAGGTCAGGAGCCCTTCGCGGCCGGTTCGAGGATGGCGACACACTCCACGTGATGCGTCATCGGAAACAAATCAAACGCCCGCAGCATCCGCACCCGGTACCCCCCACCCCGGAAATACCCCAAATCCCGCGCCAGCGCGGCCGGATCGCACGCCACGTACGCGATGCGGCGCGCGCCCAGTGACGACAGGTGCTCGACGGTCTTTCGGCCGGCCCCCGCGCGCGGTGGGTCGAGGACGATCAGGTCGACCTCGGTGATGCCGGTGCGCGGGAGGACCGACTCGACCTTGCCCTGCTCGATGCGGACGCGGGGGAAGTCGGCGAGGTTGTGCCGGGCGTCTTCGACCGCGCGCTTGCCGGACTCGATGCCGAGTACCGCGCCTTTCTCACCGAGGCGGTCGGCGAGCGCGCCGGCGAACAGGCCGACGCCGCAGTACAGGTCGAGCGCCATCTCGCCCTTGCGCGGGAGCAGCCCCTGCATGACCGCCGTCACCAGCGTGTCCGCGGCCTTCGGGTGGACCTGCCAAAAGCCGCCGTTGCCGACGCGGTGGGTGCGGCCGTCGGCGCGCTCGCGGACGAAGGGGCGGCCGTGGACGCGGTGGATGCCGCCGTCCTTCTCCTCCACCCGCAGCACGGACACCGGCTTGTCCAGCTCGACGATCGGCAGCCGCGCCCCCGGCCTCGGCGTCAGGATCACCTGCCGGTCCTGCGACCCGGTCGCCGCGATCGCCTCGACGGACTCCATGCCCGTCCAGTCACGCTTCTCAATGCCCAGCTCGCTCACTCCGGGAGCCGCGATCATGCAGTGGTCGATCGGCTCCACCTCGTGCGAGCGGTGCCGGCGCAGACCCGCGCGCCCTGTGTCGGCGTCCACGGCGTACTGCACCCGCGTCCGCCACGCCGGGACCTGCCCGGCGGGCAGCTTGTCGCCCTCGGCGGGCATGACCGTGCCGTCCCAGCCCGCCTCCTCGGGCGTCAGCCCCGCGAGCCGCTGCAGCTGCTCGGCGATGACCTCGCCCTTCATCCGCCGCTGGGCGCCGGGTCTGGCGTGCTGCCAGTCGCAGCCGCCGCAGCGGTCGGGACCGGCGTACGGGCAGGGCGCCTCGACGCGGTCCCTGGCGGCCGACCGCACTTCCACCGCGTCCGCGCGCAGGAAACGGGAGCCTTCCTCGCCCTCCGTCACCCGCGCCACGACCCGCTCACCGGGCAGCGCGTGCCGGACGAACAGCACCTGGCCCGACTCGGTACGGGCGATGCAGTGCCCGCCGTGCGCGACGGGCCCGACCTCGACCTCGTACTCCTCCCCGACCAGCGACTTCTTCGGTTCTGCCTGCATGGCGGGGTGACTCCACAACGTCAAAGGAAAACGGGCGATCAAAGGGAACAGGAGGGACAACAGCCCATCAGTCTACGTGCTCAGCGGCACGTCACTCCTTCCCGCTCGGCTCCTTCGCCCGCTGCTCCGCCGGACCACGCCGTACCGAACCCGGCGCGTTCCACTCCTGCCGCTTGCGGGCCCGCTTCCTGGCGAGTTCGGAGGACTCCAGCTGGTAGGGCACCGAGGTCACCATGATGCCGGGCGTGAACAGCAGGCGGCCCTTGAGCCGGAGCGCGCTCTGGTTGTGGAGCAGGTGCTCGTACCAGTGCCCGACGACGTACTCGGGGATGATCACCGACACGGCGTCGCGCGGCGACTCCCGGCGCACGCTCTTGACGTACTCGATGATCGGCCGGGTGATCTCCCGGTACGGCGAGTCCAGCACCTTCAGCGGTACGTCGATCCCGCGCCGCTCCCACTCCTCGCGCAGCGCCTTCGTCTCGGCCGGGTCGACGTTGACGCTGAGCGCCTCAAGGGTGTCCGAGCGCAGCAGCTTGGCGTAGGCCAGGGCGCGCAGGGTGGGGCGGTGGATCTTGGAGATCAGGACGACGGAGTGCACGCGGGACGGCCGTACGCTGTCGTCGCTCGGGCCCTCGGGGGCGGCGAGTTCCTCGGAGACGTGGTCGTAGTGGCGGCGGATGGCCGTCATCGTCACGTAGAAGATCACCATGCCGAGCAGGGCGACCCAGGCGCCGTGGGTGAACTTGGTGACCAGGACGACGACCAGCACCAGGCCGGTGAAGAAGGCGCCGAAGGTGTTGATCGCGCGGGAGCGGATCATGTGGCGGCGCTTGGCGGGGTCCTTCTCGGTGGCCAGGTGGCGGTTCCAGTGGCGGACCATGCCGGTCTGGCTGAGCGTGAAGGAGACGAACACGCCGACGATGTAGAGCTGGATCAGCCGGGTCGAGTCGGCGCCGTAGATCCACACCAGCAGCATGGCCGCGCCGGCCAGCAGCACGATGCCGTTGGAGAAGGCGAGCCGGTCGCCGCGGGTGTGCAGCTGGCGGGGCAGATAGCGGTCCTGGGCGAGGATCGAGCCGAGCACGGGGAAGCCGTTGTACGCGGTGTTGGCCGCGAGGAACAGCACCAGCGCCGTGGCCGCGGCGAGCACCACGAACAGGAAGCTGCCCTTGCCGAAGACGGCCTCGGCGACCTGGGTGATCACCGGGTTCTGGACGTAGTCGGAGCCGAGCGCGACACCGTTGCTCAGCAGGTCGACGGCCGGGTTCTCGGCCATGCGCACCTTGGTCGCCATGGCCAGCGCGATGATCCCGCAGAACATGGTGACGGCGAGCAGGCCCATCATCGCCAGCGTGGTCGCCGCGTTCTTCGACTTGGGCTTGCGAAAGGCCGGGACACCGTTGGAGATCGCCTCGACACCGGTCAGCGCGGCGCAGCCGGAGGAGAAGGCGCGCAGCAGCAGAAACACCAGCGCGAAACCCGCCAGGCCCTCGTGCTCCGCCTTGATCTCGTACGACGCCGTCGGCGCCCGCATGGAGTCGTCCAGCACCAGCCCGCGGAACGCGCCCCACACGATCATGATGAAGACGCCCGTGACGAACACGTACGTCGGGATCGCGAAGAGGTTGCCGGACTCCTTCACCCCGCGCAGGTTCATCAGCGTCAGCAGCAGGATCACGGCGATCGCGCAGAGCACCTTGTTCTCGACGACGAAGGGGATCGCGGAGCCGAGGTTCTCGATGCCGGACGAGATCGACACGGCGACGGTGAGGACGTAGTCGACGAGCAGCGCGCTCGCGACGGTCAGGCCCGCCTTGTTGCCGAGGTTGGTGGTGGCCACCTCGTAGTCGCCGCCGCCGCTCGGGTAGGCGTGCACGTTCTGCCGGTAGGAGGCGACCACCGTGAACATCAGCACGACGACCGCACCCGCGATCCAGGGGCTGAAGTGGTATGCCGACACGCCCGCGATCGAGAGGACCAGCAGCACCTCTCCGGGCGCGTACGCCACGGAGGACAGTGGGTCGGAGGCGAAGACGGGAAGGGCGATGCGTTTCGGCAGGAGTGTTTCCCCCAGCCGATCACTGCGCAGTGCGCGCCCGATCAGAATCCGCTTGGGCACGTCGGTCAGTTTGGACACAACAGAGCATCGTAGGCGTTCGAACGTGGGACCGCCCACCTGCCACCCCACATCTGCTCTCCGGGTGAAAACCAGGAGCGGTGCGGCGACGGTTTGCACAGGTCGTCCCGCACCTATGTCTATATGACAAAATCCGCCCTCTTCCCGCCTGGCTCCCGTCTGATTCCCGCCTGATTCCCGCCTGATTCCCGTCCGTCTCCCGGCTGTTGCCGACCTCCGGAGGATCCATGCACAGCACCGCCCAGCTGATCGGCGCCGCGGCCGCCCTCGTCGGCCTCGGCATCCTGACCCTGGTCAGCGTCCGCAGCATCAGCCGCCGCTAGAGCCCGGACACCCTCGAATCGGGCACGGACGCCCAGGTCAGTGGCGATCGACTCGGTCCGTTCCGGCCCGCTCCGCAGCGGCGTGAGACGTTATGGAACAAGTTCGCGCCGCGGCGGTTCAGCGGCTGGATGGACTGGGCTGAGCCTCGGCGGGGCGGCTGCGCGAAACGACGCGCAGGCCGCCGGCGTCGACGACCCGGACCTGCAACGAACCACAGCCGCACCGCGTCCACACCGTGCTGCCTGCCGCGGTGGTGTGCCGGGACACCACTTGGAAGGGCTCGGCGCGGTCCGGCCAGCCACAGTGCGGGCACAGGGTGCCGGTCGTGCCGGTCATGCCGGTCATGCCGGTCATGGCAACTCCTGGGGTGAATCGGTGGGGGGGACATGACGGGACGGTGGGGACGGTGCGCGGTGGCGGTGTCCGTCAGCGAAAGAGCGCATCCCCGCCCGGTACGGGGCCGCGCCGATCTCACCGCCCAATCGCTGGGCCACCAGCCGGCGTTCGGCCGCCTCAAGTTCCGCACGCCGCCGCCGGTGCCGGGAGCCGCGCGGTCGGCTGCCGGCGGTCGCCGTCAGCAGCCGAGCCGTGTCGTACAGCGCGCCGATGATGATGAGCAGTTGGAGCAATACGGCTGCGGTAACCATGGCACTGGCCTCGTGAGAAGCGGCTCCACCCGGTGTGAGCGGTCGCTTTCAGCCTGCGACCCGACGGCCGTCCGGCACTGGGGCCGCTTGGGGCACGGAACGGGCCGACCGTCCTCTTCACGGCGGGGCGCGGTCCCTCGGCACCGCAACGCCCCCGATCGACGCCCCGCGCGGTTGAAGCGGGGGCCGCTCGGAGGCGCAGGGACGCCCGGCCCGTGGATCGCCCGTCAGTCGTGCGGAACGACCGCGACCGGCGCCATGGCATGGTGCAGCACCGCGTGCGTGACGGGCCCGATGCGTGCCCTGAGCGGGGGGCGCAGGGTGCGGCGCCCGACGACGAGGAGGCTCGCGCCGGACGCGGCCCGGATCAGCGTGGACTGGGCGCGGCCCTCGGTCACGGTCTCGACGACCTCGACGCCGGGGTATTTCTCGCGCCACACCTGCAGGACGGCGGTCATGAAACCGAGCCATTCCTCCGCCCGCTGGACCCCGTCCACCAGGCCGATCTCCCCAGGGCCGAGGACGATGAGAGACGGCGGCTGCCAGGCGTGGACGACCCGCAGCCGCGCCCCCCGCAGCCGAGCGGCTTCGAAGGCGAACTCGATCACCTCGTCGCACGGGTCTCCGAGGTCGAGGCCCAGGACCACGTCGCGGTAGCCGGTGCGGGTGGAGCCGCTCCCGTCATCCGCCGGGAAGTGCTCGTCCGTGGCCTCCTCGCCCGCCCTGACGAAGACGACGGGCCGGGTGGCCCGCGCCACGACGCCCAGGGCGACCGACCCGACGAGGAGACCGGTGAAGCCGCTCAGGCCGCGCGAGCCCACCACGAGCATGTCGGCCTGCTCGGCGGCAAGGACCAGGGCGGCGGTGGCCGGGCCCTCGACCTGTTCGTCGTCGAGGCGTATGCCGGGGCAGGCGCGGTGGACGCGCTCCCCGGCCTCACGCAGGACGCGCCGTGCGAAGTGGCGTTGAGCGGCCGTGGCCGGTTCGCCGTCCTGCCGAGGGTGCCAGTTCCAGGCGTGCACCAGCCGCAGCGGCCGGTCGCGGCGCGCTGCCTCACGGGCGGCCCACTCGGCGGCTGCCAGGCTTTCGGCGGATCCGTCGACCCCGGCGATGACGGGCGCAGGCATGGCGCTCACCTCCTGGCTCGGTCTGCTCATCCGTGGTCTGTTCTTCGGTGCTCTGTTCCTCGGTGTCAGCGTCGCCCCGCGGCCTACCGGCGGGTATGGGCCGCCAGGGCTCCGATCCGGGTCGTTCGGCCCCCTGCGGGGCGCCCGACCGCGCGAGCAGGCTGGAACTCGCCCGGGTATCGGGTCCCCCGGGCCGGAAGGCGGCACAGCATGGCACGAGCGATCATCGCCGGGGTCGACCGGTCGGCACGCAGCCGGGCGGCGGCAGACTGGGCCGCGCGCGAGGCCCTGTTGCGCGGGATGCCCCTGCAAGTGGTCCATGTGGCTCCGTCGGACGGCCCGGACCCCGCGGAGCGGTGGCCGTACCGGCCGGAGACCGTGGCCGACCGTGTGGTCGCCGAACTGGTCGGCCGGCACCCTTCGTTGACGGCCCGGAGCATGAACGTCACCGGCGCTGCGGTGTCGGTCCTGCGCGCGGTGGCCGAGGAGGCGGAGCTGCTCGTACTCGGCCTGCGCGGCGAGGGCGGTCACGCCGGGGTCGTCCTCGGCTCGACCGCCTCCGCCCTGGCCATGGAGTGCGCCCGCCCGGTGGTGCTGGTGCCCGGCACGCTCACCGGTGAGGGACCCCAGGGCCGCGCCGACGGCGTGACCGTGGGGATCGACGCCCGAAACCCGGCGGGCGGCGTGCTCGGCCTGGCCTTCGAGACCGCCCGGCTGCGCGGCGCCCGCCTGCACGCCGTGCACGCCTGGTCCCCGCCGGCGGGCGCGGCCATGTCACCCTTCCCCTCCCTGGAGGAGGAGCGGGCGGCCTGGGACAGCGAGGTGCGGCTGTTGTCCGACGCGCTGCGTCCCTGGCGGAGCGAGTACCCGGAGGTCGAGGTCTTGGAAGACGTCGTGCTGCTTCCCGCCGTCGCGGCGCTCACCCATGCCGCCGGCAACTCCGGGCTGGCCGTGGCCGGCCGCCACACAGGCGGCACGGCGCTCGCACTGCTGCGGCACGCCCGGTGCCCGGTCGCCGTCGTACCGGCCTGACCCCGGTCGGCCCACTCGGCTTGGGCCCTTCGGCCCCTGTGGAGCGAGGCGGCCACGCGTCACCGTGGGAGGCATGAGGAGCCGCGGTCGGATCGCCGTCATCGGCGTGGGGAACGAGTTCCGGCGCGACGACGGCGTGGGCTGGGCCGTCATCGCCAGGCTGCGCGAGCAGGCCGCGGAACGGCCGCTTCCGCCGGGCACCGAACTCGCGACCTGCGACGGCGACCCCGGACGCCTGATCGGCCTGTGGGAAGGCGCCCGCCTGGCCGTGGTCGTCGACGCGGCCCACGCTCACCCGGGCACCCCGGGCCGCGTGCACCGCCTCGAACTCGACGCCGGGCTTCCCGACCAGCCGCCGACCACCAGCTCGCACGGGCTCGGTCTCGGCGAGGCCGTCGAACTCGCCCGGACGCTGGGCCTGTTGCCGGACCACCTGGTGGTGTACGCCGTGGAGGGCGCCGAGAGTTCGCTCGGCGCCGGCCTCTCCCCCGCCGTCGCGGCCACCGTCGAGCCCCTGGTGGAGGCCGTCGAGGACGAGATCGCGCGCCACCGGGACACGGCACCCGGGAGGCCCGCATGACCGTGCGCCGCTTCCATGTGGAAGGCATCGTCCAGGGGGTCGGCTTCCGGCCGTTCGTCTACCGCACCGCGGCCGAGCTCGGCCTCGACGGCTGGGTGGCCAACATCAACGGGCATGTGGAGGGCGAGGTCGCCGGGCCGGCCCGCGCGATCGAGGAGTTCGCGACGCGCCTCCGCTCCACCGCCCCGGCCCTCGCCCGGGTGCGCGGCGTCCACCTCAGCGACGGCGCCCGGCAGTCGACGTACGACCGCGGCTTTCGGGTGCGGCACAGCGCCCCGGGGCACGCGGGCACCGCATCCCGCGAGATCCCGCCCGACGCGGCGATCTGCGATGCGTGCCTCGGCGAACTGCGCGACCCACGCGACCGGCGCTACCGCTACCCGTTCATCAACTGCACCGACTGCGGCCCACGCGCCACGATCATCGAAGACCTGCCGTACGACCGGATCCGCACGACCATGCGCCGCTTCCCGCTGTGCCCCGCCTGCGCCGCCGAGTACGCCGACCCCGGCGACCGGCGCTTCCACGCCGAACCCGTTGCCTGCCCCGCCTGCGGGCCGCGGCTGGCCTGGGAGGAGCTGCGCGGCGAGGACGCGCTGCGGGCGGCGGTGAAGACCGTTGACACGGGCGGGATCGTCGCGTTGAAGGGGCTGGGCGGCTACCAGTTGGTGTGCGCTGCGGGCGATCCGGCGGCCGTGGCGGAGCTGCGGCGCCGCAAGGGGCGTCCGGCGAAGCCGTTCGCCGTGATGGTCCCCGACGTCAGGACCGCGGCCCGGCTGGCGCAGATCGGCGCCACGGAACAGCGGGCGCTGACGTCGCCGGAGCGCCCCGTGGTGCTGCTCGCCCGCCATCGGTGGCGCGGGACGACGCCTCCGCTCGCCCCCGAGGTGCACCCCGGGCTGACCCGCGTCGGCCTGTTCCTGCCCACCACCGGCCTGCACCACCTCCTGCTCGACGAACTGGCCCGGCCTCTCGTGGTCACCAGCGGCAACCTCAGCGACGAGCCGATCGCCGTCGACGACGCCGAGGCCACGCGCACCCTTGCCTCGGTCGCGGACGGCTTCCTCACCCACGACCGGCCGATCCGCTCCCGGTACGACGACTCCGTCGTCCAGTTCACCGGACGAACCCGGATCACGATCCGCCGGGCGCGCGGGCTGGCCCCCGCCCCGCTGCCCCTGGACGTACGGCAGCCGGTCGCCGGGGCGGGCGCGCAGCTGAAGCACACGTTCACCCTGGCCGCCGACGGCCGGGCCCACATCGGGCCGCACACCGGGGATCTGGCCGATCTGCCGACGTACGAGGCGTTCACGGCGTCGTACGACCACCTCAGGCAGCTCACCGGCATCGAGCCGATCGCCCTCGCCCACGATCTGCACCCGGGCTACCTGTCCACCCAGTGGGCGGAGACTCAGCAGCTGCGCCGGATCCCGGTGCAGCACCACCATGCGCACGTGGCCGCCTGCGCGGCCGAGCACGGCGTACGGGGACCGTTCCTCGGGGTCGCCTACGACGGGCTGGGCCTGGGCGACGACGGCACACTGTGGGGCGGCGAGATCCTCGTCGCCACCCTGAGCGGCTACCGCCGCGTGGGCCGGTTCGCGACCGCGCCCCTGCCCGGCGGCGACGCGGCGGTACGCCACCCCTCCCGCACCGCCCTCGGCCACCTGCTCGGCGCCGAGGCGCTGGGCTCCGCGCGCCCGTATCCCTGGCTCACCCGGCCTTTCACGGACGGGCTCGAACCGGCCGAGGTCGCGGCCGTACGGGTCATGATCGCGCGGGACGTCAACTGCCCGCGGGCGTCCAGCGCGGGACGGCTCTTCGACACGGTGGCCGCACTGCTCGGACTGTGCCACCGGGCGGGTTACGAAGGTGAGGCGGCCGTCCTGCTCCAGGCGGCGGCCGGTGACGAGCACGCCGTACCGCTGGCCCACCGCGTCGTCAGGGAACAGGGACTGTGGGTGTACGACCCGGTGCCAACCCTCGTCGACCTGCTGGCGCGGCAGCTGGACGGGGAGTCACCGACCCGGCTGGCGGCGGCCTTCCATCTGACGCTCGCGATCGTCACCGCCGAGCTCGTCGCGCGGGCCGTTGCCGAGGGTGCGCCGCGCACGGTGTGCCTGGGCGGCGGCTGTTTCGTCAATCGGCGGCTGCTGACCGAGGTGAAGCGCCGGCTGCACGCGCAGGGGTTGCGTGTGCTGGTCGGCGGTCAGGTCCCGGTCGGGGACGGCGGCATCAGCTACGGCCAGGCGGCGGTCGCGGCCGCGCGGCTTGCCGGGGAGGGGTGAAGACGTATGTGCCTGGGCATCCCGGGCCGGGTCGTGGAGATCCACGACGACGCGGGGCTCCGCATGGCGACCGTCGATTTCGGTGGGATTCGGCGTGCGGTGTGTCTGAGCTGCACGCCTGAGGCGGGGGTCGGGTCGTACGTCATCGTGCATGTCGGCTTCGCGATCACCCAGGTCGACGAGGCAGAGGCCCACCGCACGCTTGAGGTGCTGCGGGCGATGGCGGGCGCGGTGGAGGGGGAACTGGGCGAGCCGCTCCCGTAGCAGAGCTCCCGCGACAGACCCGAACCATCGGACCCGGGGGACCCCGGTCGGCCCGTCAAGAGGGCCGGTCGGCCCCTGTCGCGGGCACAGTCCTGAGTCGGAAGCTGACAGTGGAAGAGCACGGACCGGCCCGGACGAGGAGGACCGTCATGACCGCCACCGCAGCCCCCGCCGTGCTCGACCGGGATGGTCTGAACGCGCTGGTCGCGGCCCTGGTGGCGCAGGGACGGACCGTCATCGGGCCGACCGTCCGCGACGGTGCGGTCGGGCTCGCCGAGCTGGCCTCGGCGGACGAGCTCCCCTACGGCTGGGGCGTCGAACTGGACGCCGGGCGCTACCGACTGGTCCGTCGCGAGGATGGGGCGGCCTTCGCGCACAGTGCGGGCCCGCAGTCCTGGAAGTCCTACCTGCACCCGTCGCGGGAGCGGCTGTGGAGTGCCGACCGGACGTCCGAGGCGGAGATCGCCTACACCGCGCACGAGCCGGAGGCACCGTCGTACGCCTTCCTCGGTGTCCGCCCCTGTGACCTGCGGGCCATCGCGATCCAGGACCGTGTGCTGACCGGCGGGCGCTACGCGGACGATGGCTACGGGAAGCGTCGGCGCACGGCGCTGCTGATCGCCGCCGAGTGCACCGAGCCGGGCGCGACCTGCTTCTGCGTGTCCACCGGTGGCGGCCCCTCCGCCGACCCCGGATACGATCTCGCGCTCACCGAGATCGTGGACGAGGAGGGGCACCGCTTCCTCGTACGCGTCGGCAGCGACGAAGGCGCCGAGCTGCTGGAACGGACACCGCACCGGACCGCCGACCCGGTCACGCAGCAGACTGCTCGCGCGGCCGTGGACGCGGCCCGCGACCGCATGGGCCGCGCCCTGCCCCCGGTCGACCTGCGCTCCCTGATGGGTGCGAGCCTGGACGCCGAGCGCTGGGACGACGTCGCTGCCCGCTGTCTGACCTGCGGCAACTGCACAATGGTCTGCCCGACCTGCTTCTGCACCACCACCGAGGAGATCACCGACCTCACCGGGGATCACACCGAGCGCTGGCAGCGCTGGGACTCCTGCTTCGACCTGGACTTCTCGTATCTGCACGGTGGCCCCGTCCGTTCCTCGGCCCGTAGCCGTTACCGGCAGTGGCTCACCCACAAGCTCTCCACCTGGCACGACCAGTTCGGCACGACCGGATGTGTCGGCTGCGGGCGCTGCGTCACCTGGTGCCCGGCCGGCATCGACATCACGGAGGAAGTCGCCGCCCTGGATGCCGAGCGAGCCGCTCTCGGAACGGAGACGGACTGATGCCTCCCTCACTCGCGCTGCGCATGAACCACGCTCTGCCCGTCGAGCACCGCGAGCGGCTGCTGCGCGTCGGTCACGAGGTGAGCTTCCGGCCGGGCGCCCGTATGTTCGACGAGGGCGGCCACGCGAACCGCTTCTGGATCATCCGGGACGGCACCGCCGCCCTCGACATGCATGTGCCGGGTCGTCGCCCGCCGGTCATCGAGACGCTCGGCGTCGGCGACCTCGTCGGCTGGTCCTGGCTGTACGAGCCGTACGTCTGGCAGCTGGGCGCCGAGGCCCTGAGGCAGCTGAGGGCCCACGAGTTCGACGCCGTCGCCGTCCGGCTGATGTGCCTGAAGGACCCCGAGTTCGGGCGTACCGTCGAGCACTGGGTCGGCAGGGTGCTGGCGCACCGGCTGAACGCGGCCCGCGCCCGGCTGGTCGATCTGTACGGGATCTATGAGACGAAGGAACCGCGATGACCGCCGTACCGGTCCCGCATCGCGTGGTGGCCCGCCGTCCGGAGACCGCGGACACGGTCACACTGCACCTCGAACCGGTCGGCGCGGCGCTGCCCGACTTCGCGCCGGGACAGTTCGCGATGGTGCACTCCTTCGGCCGGGGCGAGATCCCCGTCTCGGTGAGCTCCGTGCAGGCCACGGGCGGTCTCGCGCACACGATCCGCTCGGTGGGCGCGGTCTCCGACGGGCTGTGCGCGATGCGCGTCGGCGACGTCGTCGGGCTCCGCGGCCCGTACGGCAACACCTGGGAGCTGGAGCGGGCGTACGGCTGTGACGTGCTGGTCGTCGCCGGCGGCATCGGTCTCGCCCCGCTGCGGCCGCTGATCCTGAGCGCGCTGGCCGAGCCGGCGGCCTACCGCCGCGTCAGCGTGCTGGTCGGGGCACGTACCCCGGGCGACGTGATCGGCCGGCAGGAGATCGACGGCTGGCCCACGGCGTTCACCGGAGTGACGGTCGACCAGCCCGGCGCCGACTGGCGACGCGACGTCGGCGTGGTCACCCAGCTGCTGGGGCGTGCGCCCTTCGAACCGGACGGCACCTGGGCGTTCGTCTGCGGGCCCGAGCCGATGATCCGCGCCACCGCCCGCGAACTCGCCGAGCGCGGTGTCCCCCGCGACCGCATCCGTGTCTCGCTGGAACGGAACATGCGCTGTGCGACCGGGCACTGCGGCCACTGCCAGCTCGGACCGCTGCTGCTGTGCCAGGTGGGCCCCGTCGCGAACTGGGCGCAGGCCGAACCTCTCCTGTCGGTAAGGGAGTTGTGAGATGGCCCCCACACTCGCCGTGTTCAAACTGGCCTCCTGCGACGGCTGCCAGCTCACCCTGCTGGACTGCGAGGACGAACTCCTGGCGCTGGCCGGCGAGGTGGAGATCGCGCACTTCCTGGAGGCGTCCAGCGCGGTGGCCCCCGGTCCGTACGATCTGTCCCTCGTGGAGGGCTCGGTCACCACGGCCGCCGACGCCGAGCGGGTCCGCGCGATCCGGGCGGCCTCGCGTCACCTGGTGACCATCGGGGCGTGCGCGACCGCCGGGGGCATCCAGGCGCTGCGGAACTTCGCGGACGTCGACGAGTACCGGCGGGTCGTGTACGCGCACCCCGAGTACGTCGAGACACTGGCCACCTCCACCCCCGTGTCGGCGCATGTGGACGTCGACTTCGAGCTGCGCGGCTGCCCGATCGACAAGCGCCAGCTCATCGAGGTGATCACCGCGTTCCTCGTCGGCCGCAAGCCGGACATCCCGGACCACAGCGTGTGCTTCGAGTGCAAGCGGCGCGGCACGGTCTGCGTCACCGTCGCCCACGGCACCCCCTGCCTCGGCCCGGTCACGCACGCCGGGTGCGGGGCGCTCTGCCCGGCGTACCACCGCGGCTGCTTCGGCTGCTTCGGCCCGTCCGGGTCGGTGAACCTGCCCGCGCTGATCCCGCTGCTGCGCCGCGACAGCCTCGATGAGGACGACGTGGAGCGGTTCCTGCACACCTTCAACGCCGCCGCGTTCGAGAAGGTCGAGAAGGTCGAGAAGGTCGAGAAGGAGCTGGCGACGTGACGCACCGAGGCTCCCGTCTGCTGCACGTCGGCTCGCTCTCCCGGGTCGAGGGCGAGGGCGCGCTGCGCCTGCACGTCCACGACGGCACGGTCACCGAGGCGCAGCTGAACATCTACGAACCGCCGCGGTTCTTCGAGGCGTTCCTGCGCGGCCGCTCCTACACCGAGCCGCCGGACATCACGGCCCGTGTGTGCGGGATCTGCCCGGTGGCGTACCAGATGAGCGCGTGCGCGGCGATCGAGGACGCGTGCGGAGTGAGGGTCGATCCGGTGATCCGCGAGCTGCGCCGGCTGCTGTACTGCGGCGAGTGGATCGAGAGCCAGGCGCTGCACATCTATCTGCTGCACGCCCCGGACTTCCTGGGCCGCGCGAGCGCGATCGAACTGGCCCGCACGCACCGGGCCGAGGTCGAGCGGGGGCTGAGGCTGAAGAAGGCGGGCAACTCGCTGATGGAGCTGCTCGGCGGTCGGGCGGTGCATCCCGTGAACGTCCGCCTCGGCGGCTTCCACCGAGCGCCGACGAGAGACGAACTCCGGCCGATCGCCGAGGAGTTGAAGCAGGCGCTCGACGACGCATGGGACACCGTGCGCTGGGTGGCCGGCTTCGAGTTCCCGGACGCCCGGATCGAGGCCGACCTGCTGGCACTGGCCGAACCGGACACGTACGCCATCGAGGCCGGGACGCCGGCCCTCCTGCGCGCCGACGGGACCACCGGCGCCTTCCCCGTGCGGGACTTCACCGAGCACGTCACCGAGACACACGTGCCGCACTCCACCGCACTGCACTCCCGGCTCGACGGGCGGCTGCATCTCACCGGCTCCCTCGCCCGGTTCGCGATCAGCGGGGCGCGGCTGTCACCGGTGGCGCTGGAGGCGGCCGTGGAGGCCGGGCTCGGCGATCCGCGCGAGGGGGCCGTGTGCCGCAATCCGTTCCGGTCGATCCTGGTGCGGGCCGTGGAGACGGTGTACGCCGTCGGCGAGGCGCTGCGGGTCATCGAGGCGTACGAGCCGCCCGCACGTCCGTTCACCGAGGTGCCGCCGGTCGCGGGCATCGGCCACGGGGCCACCGAGGCTCCCCGCGGGGTGCTCTACCACCGCTACGAACTCGACGCCGACGGCCTCGTCACCAGCGCGCTGCTGGTGCCGCCCACCGCCCAGAACCAGGGCGCGATCGAGGACGACCTGCGGCGGCTGACCCAGCGGGCCATCGGCGCGGGCGACCCGGACGACGGCGAGCTGACGGCCCTGTGCGAGCGGGCGATCCGCAATCACGACCCGTGCATCTCCTGCTCGACCCACTTCCTCGACCTGACGGTCGTCCGTACCTGAAGAACGAAATCCGGGAGGTCCCGATGCCTGAATCCCCGTACACCGTGAGCGATGTGATGACGCACACCGTCGTCGCCGTCGGCAGCGAGGCGCCCTTCAAGGAGATCGTCGAACTGCTCGACCAGTGGAAGGTCAGTGCCCTGCCGGTGCTGGCCGGTGAGGGGCGGGTCGTCGGGGTCGTCTCCGAGGCCGACCTGCTGCCCAAGGAGGAACTGCGCGACGGCGACGAGGCCGGGAGCGACGTCGAGGTACGGCTCAAGGCGGCGGCACTGACCGCGGGAGAGCTGATGAGCACCCCGGCGGTGACCGTGCACGCGGACGCCTCACTGGCCGAGGCGGCGCGCATCATGGCCCGCCGGCACGTCAAGCGGCTGCCGGTCGTGGACGGCGTCGGCCTGTTGCAGGGCGTCGTCAGCCGCAGCGACCTGCTGAAGGTGTTCCTGCGGCGCGACGCCGAGATCGCCGACGAGATCCGCGGCAGCGTGCTCACCCATCTCCCGGTCACCACCGCGCTGGGAGTCTCGGTCACCGAGGGCGTGGTCACGCTGACCGGCTCGATGCCCGAACGCGGGCTCATGCCCGTGGTGGCCCGGGCCGTTCGGGCCGTCGAGGGAGTCGTCGACGTCCAGCTGGACCTGACCCACCGATGAAGGACCGGCACGACCGATGAAGTACCTCGACGAGTACCGCGATCCCGTCCTCGCCCGGCGGCTGCTGGACGAGCTGCGGCAGACCGCCACGCGTCCCTGGCGGATCATGGAGGTGTGCGGCGGTCAGACCCACACCCTGGTCCGCCAGGGCATCGACGAACTGCTGCCGGCCGGGATGCGGATGATCCACGGCCCCGGCTGCCCGGTCTGCGTGACCCCGCTGGAGACCCTGGACCGGGCCATGGCGGTCGCCGCGACGACCGGCGTGATCTTCACCAGCTTCGGTGACATGCTGCGCGTGCCCGGCACCGACACCGACCTGCTGTCACTGCGCGCGCGGGGCGCGGACGTGCGGGTGGTCTACGCCCCGATGGACGCCGTTCGCCTGGCCGCCGGGCACCCGGAGAAGGAGGTCGTCTTCCTCGCGGTCGGCTTCGAGACGACCGCACCGGCCAACGCGACGGCGGTCCTGCACGCGGCCCGCCTCGGACTCGCCAACTTCTCGATGCTGGTCAGCCATGTCCTCGTCCCGCCCGCGATGACCGCGCTGCTGGACGACCCCGACTGCGAGGTGCAGGCCTTCCTGGCGGCCGGGCATGTGTGCGCGGTGATGGGCTGGCGGGAGTACGAGCCGATCGCCGCCGAGTACCGGGTGCCGATCGTCGTCACCGGGTTCGAGCCGCTGGACCTGCTGGAGGGCATCCTGATGGCCGTACGGCAGCTGGAGGCCGGGCGGTACGAGGTGGAGAACCAGTACGTACGGGCCGTACGCCGCTCCGGCAACACGGCGGCACAGGACGCGGTCCGTGAGGTGTTCCAGGTCACCGACCGGGCCTGGCGGGGCATCGGGGCGCTGCCCGACAGCGGGCTGGAACTCGCCGAGAGGTACCGGCGGTTCGACGCCGCCCTGCGCTTCGACGTGGGCGGGCTGCGTCCCGTCGAGGACGCCGAGTGCATCGCCGGCGCCATCCTCACCGGGGCCGGACTGCCCACCGACTGCACGGCGTACGGCACGCGCTGCACACCCCACCATCCCCTCGGCGCACCGATGGTGTCGTCCGAGGGCACGTGTGCCGCCTTCCACGCGGCCGGACGCACTCCTGCGAGGAGCACGCCATGACCATCCAGTGCCCGACTCCCCACCACGACGACGAGGTCGTCCTGCTCGGCCACGGCGCCGGCGGGCGCCTCACGGCGGAGCTCCTCGACTCGCTGGTCCTGCCCGCCCTGGACGGCGACCCGGGCCCCATGGAGGACGCGGCGCTGCTGCCCGGCTACCGGGAACTGGTGATCAGCACCGACAGTTTCGTCGTCAGCCCGCTGTTCTTCCCCGGCGGGGACATCGGGTCCCTCGCCGTCCACGGCACCGTCAACGACCTCGCCATGCGGGGCGCGTGGCCGATCGCGCTGTCCGTCTCCCTCATCGTCGAGGAGGGGCTGCCGCTGAACGAACTCCGGGCGGTCCTGGCCTCCTTGGGCAAGGCGGCTCAGGACGCAGGCGTGCCCGTCGTCACCGGGGACACCAAGGTCGTGGGGCGCGGTGCCGCCGACCGACTGTTCATCAACACCACCGGTATCGGGCAGCGGCACGGCTCCCTGCACCCGTCCGCCGCACTGGCCCGCCCCGGCGACGCGGTCCTGCTGTCCGCACCGATCGGGCTGCACGGCACGACCGTCCTCAGCACCCGTGAGGGCCTCGGCTTCGAGGGCGACATCACCTCCGACACCCGGCCACTGCACCGCCTGGTGCGCACTCTGGCCCCGCTCGGTGCCGACGTCCACGTCCTGCGCGACCCGACACGCGGCGGACTCGCCGCCGCCCTCAACGAGATCGCCCGTGACTCGTCCGTCGCCGTCGAGATCGAGGAGAGCGCGGTGCCGGTGCCCGAGGCGGTCGCCTCCGCCTGCGATCTGCTCGGCCTGGACCCGCTGGTCGTCGCCAACGAGGGCTGCCTGGTGGCCTTCGTCGCCGCCGACGCGGCCGAGGACGCGCTGAGCGCCATGCGTTCGGTGGGCGAGGGCGCGGAGGCCGTGCGGATCGGCGAGGTGCTGCCGGACGGACCGGCGGGACGGGTGGCGCTGCGCACGCTGGTGGGCGCCCGGCGGATCGTGGAGATGCCGCTCGGGGAGCAGCTGCCGCGGATCTGCTGAGCAGTCACTTACGGTCATCACCTGCGCGAGGCTCTACCGCGGCGCCCGCTCACGGACAGTCCGCGCACCCGGTCCTCCCAGTCCGGCCCCCAGGGGTCAGCGCACCCTCCGAGACCGTGATCTCCAACACCCGGGTCGTGTCCCCGGCCCCGCTGCCGGGCCCGACGCGGGTCACACCCGTGCGGGGTGTACCGTCCGCACCGGTCCAGCGCGCCTTCGCCCGGGCCCGGTCGTCTCCCGCGCCGTCGGTCGAGGACACGGTCCGCTCCGCGTCCCCGGTGAGCACGGCCGCCACACTGTGCCGCGCCGCCCGCAGGCCGTTCACGTTCCGCTCGACGGCGTGCGCGGTCAGCACACCCGGGACCACGGACACCGCCACCGCAAGCGTCCCGGTCAACAGCGGCAGCCAGGCCTCGACGAGATGGCTACGGCGCCATGGGAGTCCCCCGCTCAAGCGAAGCCGAGAGTGGGGGAGGGCCGTGCCGGAAGCGCCACCACAGCCGGCGGGGCCCGGTCATCGTCACTCACCAGCGGGCCCGAAGGCCGTCGCGGCCCAGCACCTCGGCGGGCGGACGGCGCGGCGTGCACCACGTCTGGGTCGTCCGGCCCAGGCGCAGGATCACCTGGGGGAACCGGCCGGCGGTCAGGCGCGTCTGGATCTCCGCCCGCAGCGTGGGCAGCTCAAGGGGCTGGGTGTGGAAGGCGGCCATGACCTGGTGCGCCGCCGCGTACAGCAGCACGCGCTGGAGCGCCTGTCCCGAACGCAGCCAGTCCGCGCGCCGGTCGTGGGGGGTGGATAGCACGACGACGGTGCCGGTCCGTCCAGGGCATCTCCGATACGGGCCGCCGAACCGCCGGACGCAGCCCAGGTAGTCGCGGCCCGCGAGCAGCGTGCGGTCCGGGTGGTGGCGGCACGCCCTGGGCGGCACCCCGTCCGGGCCGACGCAGCGCGCGAGTTCGGCATCGTGTGCGCGGTCGGCGTGGTGCAGTTCCTCCGCGGTGCGCACCAGGTCCGCGAGCAGCCGGAGTTTCTCCGGTGCGTCGATGACCTGCAGGACGGCTCCCTCGGCGCGGGCATGCTCGCGAAGGTCGTCGAGGAAAGTGTCCGGCACAGGATCGGGGCCGAAGGGCCCGCGGTGGGTGTGCCGGTGAGGCATCGCGCGGGCCATCAGGGTCTCGTCGGGGGTGGCCGGGGCGTGGGCCGCGTAGCCCACGTGGGCCAGGAAGGCTGAGTCGCCGGGTTCCGGCAAGAGCTCGACGGCGGGCCGAAAGCCCAGGTGCCGTACGGCCATCCGCACGTTGAGCAGAGCCGCTCCGCAGGCGATCACCGCCTGCCGGCCGCCCGGGTCGGTGAGGATCATCCGCCGCCCGCCGTCCAGGTGCACCTCGAAGCCGTGGTCGTGGCCCTCCTCCGCGAAGAACCACGGCTGGCTGTTGTGCGGTGAGGGCGCCAGAGAGGCGGCGCGGGCCAGGTAGAGAGCCGCGTGACCGGGGGCGAGGTGCACCGCGCGGCCGGGACTCTCGTACGACAGGGACATGATGCATCCACCCTTCGTGAAACTTCCTGGACCGCACGGCCTGCCCGTGGTCCCGGGCCGCGGACCCGCGGTGGTCCCGCCGGGCACCAGGGCGGCGGGACCACGGACACACCGGACACCGAGGCGGTCAGTGCTTCTCCCCCGCCAACTCCTCGGCGACCTCGGCCGCCCACTCCTCGATGCGGGCGAAGTCCCGGAAGTCGCCGCCCTTGCCGTTCTTGAGGATCATCCGTGCGACCCATCCCCTGGCGCCCTCCTCCAGGCAGCCGCCGAAGGTGACGTGCCCCCTGGCGTCGAGCCGGGCCATGGCCTTCTTCACGCCGGGCACGGGTGGGATGTCCCGTTCGGACGCCGAGGCATCGAGCGGGCCGCTGCTGAACAGCCACAGCGGACGTTCGGCCAGCTCGCGGCGGTGTCGGCGGAGGAATCGGCGGGCGTGCTTCTGCCAGCGCCCGGCGTACAGTCCGCCGCCGGCCACCACGGCGTCGTACGACGCCACGCTCGCCACGGACTGGGCGGGCAGCGCCTCGACGCTCAGCCCGTCCTTGCGCAGGACCCCGGCGACGGCCTCGGCGATCTGCGCGGTGGATCCGTTCGTCGTTCCGTAGGCGACCAGCACGTTCGGGGGCATGGCGGTCCGCCTCCTCTCACGTCACAGCCTGCGCAGCCAGTCGTCGGCGACGCCGTGCAGGGCCTGCTCATCGGGCCGGATGTGCGAGTCGTCCAGCCGGTAGGTGAGCTTGTCGACGACGGCGACCACGCCGTCGATCTGACGGGTCATGGAGACGGCGATCTCCATCTCGCTCTTGCGCTCCACATGGCCCAAGAGCGTGACCACGCCCTCGGTGACCTGGACGTCGACGCTGCGCGGTGGCAGCCACAGCGCGCGATCCAGCACCTCCCGGATCACTTCCTCGCGGATCTCCGCGTCCGCCCGCAAGAAGACCTGGAGCAGGTCGCGGCGGGTGACGATGCCGACGAGGCGCTGCTCCTCGTCGAGGACCGGCAGCCGTTCGATGTGGTGCTGCGCCATGGTGCGGGCGGCCTCGACGATGGTGTTGTCGGCGTGCACCGTGATGGCCGGCTCGGTCATCAGCTGACCGGCGGTGCGGGCCCGCGCCTTCACGGCCCGCTTCCGGCCGGCCCGGGTGAGCCGGTCGAAGCGGAAGCGTTTCTTCGGCTCGTACGGGTCGGGCGTGTCGGCCTGGCGCACCAGAAGGTCCGTCTCCGAGATGACGCCGATGACCTTCTCGTCGTCGTCGACCACGGGCAGTCCGCTGATGCGGTGGTCACCGAGCAGCCGGGCCACTTTCTTGAACGGGGTGCCGTACTCGGCTCGGACGACCTCCGTGGTCATCACGGAGCCGACCTTGTTGTGCTTCATGGTTGTCCCTCCTCAGCGGAGTCGGCGCAGATACGGATCCTGGGGCCTGCGGGGCAGCAGGCGTACGCGTGCATCGAGCACGGTGACTCCGCCCGGTGTCGCGAGAACGGGGTTGAAGTCGGCCTCGGCCAGCTGCGGCAGATCGCTCGCCATGCGCGAGAGCCGCAGCAGGAGCTGTTCGAGCCCTTCCAGGTCGACAGGCCCGGCCCCGTTCGCGCCGAACAGGAGCGGGGCGCGGCGCGGGGCCGTGATCAGGTCGTGGACGTCGTGGTCGGTGAGCGGGGCCAGCCGGGCGGCGTGGTCGGCGAGGACCTCGGTGGCGGTGCCGCCGAGTCCGAACAGGACGAGGGGGCCGAAGACCTGGTCCTGTACGACGCCGGCGAACAGCTCGGTGCCGCGGTCGGCGAGCGGCTGGATCACCACGCCCTCCAGGAGACCGGCGAACCGGGTCTCCAAGTCGCGGAACGCCGCGCGGACTTGGTGGTCGCCCCTCAGGTCGAGGTGGACGGCACGCTCGGCACTCTTGTGCACGAGGCCCGGCCAGTGCCCCTTCATCACGACCCGGCCGTCGGCGCCGCGCAGCCGGTCGGCGGCGAGGACCGCGTCGTCCTCGGTGTCGGCCCAGGCCCAGGGCAGTTGGGGAATGCCGTAGCAACCGAGGAGTTCGGCGCACTCGCGCGGGTCGAGCCAGCCGCCGTCGGGGTACCGGTCGAGGTAGGCCTCGACGACGGCGTGGGCGCGGTCCGTCTCGACCTCGTCAAGGTCGGGAACCGTTCCGGCGGGCCGGGCGAGCCAGGCGGCGCGGCGGGCCGCGTGGGCCAGCGCCCGTGCCGCCGCCTGGGGTTCGGCGTAGGAGGGGATGGTGGTGTCCTCGGCGGCGGGCAACAGCTCGACGGACAGGCCCTGTTCGAGTCTGACCGCGGCGACCGGCTTGGGACGTCGTCCGGGAACGCCGGTGAGGGATCGGACGAGGTCGTCGCCGGTCGCCGCGGCGACCGCCGTGGGGACCAGGGCCACGAGGACGGCATCGACACCGCCGTGCCGCATGATCCGGTCCACGCAGTCGCTCAGCTGCTCCTCCGTGACGGCGGCGGTGGCATCGACGGGGTTGCCGACGGCGGCGCCCTCGGGAAGCACAGCCAGCAGGTCGTCGATCAGCTCCGGGGTGGGCGCCGGGAGCTGCAGCCCGGCCTCGGCGCACGCGTCGGCGGCCAGGACACCGGCTCCGCCCGCGTTGGTGACGATCGCGACGCGCGGCCCCGCGGGCAGGGGCTGGGAGTGCATCAGGGCGGCGGTCTCCAGGAGTTCGCCGACCGAGCGCGCGGCGGTGATACCAGCCTGCGTGAACAGGGCGCCGCGGGTCATCGTGCGCGTCGCGGCGGCAGCGGTGTGCGAGGCGGCGGCCCGTCGGCCGGCCTCGGTGCGGCCGGCATCGACGGTCAGCACCGGCATACGGCGGGTCACACGGCGGGCGGTACGGGAGAACGCGCGCGGGCTGCCGAACGACTCCAGGTGCAGCAGGGCCAGGTCGGTGCGGCCGTCGCTCTCCCACCACTGGAGCAAGTCGTTGCCGCTGACGTCGTACTTGTCGCCGAGGGAGGCGAAGGAGGAGACGCCGATGCCCAGCCGGGACATCCCGTCGAGCAGCGCGATGCCCACCCCGCCGGACTGCACGGCGACGCCCGCCGTACCGGGGCGCGGATGGCCGGCGGCGAAGGTGGCGTCCAGGCACAGCTCCGGCTGGGTGTTGGAGATGCCGAGGCAGTTGGGGCCGACGAGCCGCATGCCGTACGTACGGCAGGTCGCCAGCAGGGCCCGGACCTGCTCGGCGTCCAGGCCCGCGGTGACGACGAGGAGCGCCCGTACGCCCGCCTTCCCGCACTCCTCGGCGGCGTCGGGGATCGCGGCGGCGGGCACGGCGAGGACCGCGAGGTCGGGAGTCCTGGGCAGGGCGCTGACCGAGGAGTGGCACGGTACGCCCAGGATCGACCTCGCGGCAGGGTTCACCGCGAACAGACGGCCGGTATAGCCGCCCGCGTGCAACTGGTGCAGGATCGCCCGGCCCACCGAGCCCGGCTTGCGCCCGGCGCCGACGACGGCGACCGTCTTCGGCCGCAGCAGTGGTTCCAGACTGGCGACGTCGGCGGCCCGGCCGCGTTCCTCCACGGCCGTGAGATAGGTGTCGCTCTGGTCGAGTTCGATGGTGCAGCGGACCTCAGGGCCCTCGAAACGACGGGATGTGCGCAGGCCGAGGTCGGCGAAGAGCTGGAGGACCTCGTGGTTCTCGCTGAGCGCGTCCGCCGTGAACGACGTGATGCCTTCGGCTCGGGCGGCCGAGACGAGGTGCTCGACCAGCAGGGTGCCGACCCCGCGGTGATGCAGTCCGTCGGCGACGGCGATGGAGATCTCGGCCACCCGCTTCTCGTCCCCGGTGTCGTACTCGGCGAGTCCGATCACCCGGCCCGCCGTCTCGGCCAGCAGGGCCTGGTAGCCGGGGCGCGGCTGGGCGCATGCCCGGTCGGCGGCCATCGCGGCGGAGCGGCGGCTCGCGGCGAAGAACCTGAGGCGCAGGTTCTCCGGTGACATCTCCTCGTACAGCCCTTGCACCTGGTCGTGATCGTCGCGCCTGACGGGACGGATGCACACCGTGGTGCCGTCCGCGAGCAGGGCGTGGACCGTGGGCCGGCTGAGCGTGTCATCCGTCATTGCGGATCTCCTCCACAGATTCCTCTCGACACTTAGAGCATCCAGCGGGAGAGGGGTCGGCCCCATGGGCTGTTCGGGCGGGGCCGGTGGGCCGGTCGGCCCTGAAAGGAAGGCCGGGTGTCAGGCGTTCCAGCCCGTTCCCCCCGGCCTCGGGCTGCGGCACGCCCGCCGGCCTCGGCACGTCGTGGCCGGCTCCCGTATCCCGTATCCCGTATGCGGCGTACGAGTCCGACGAGGGCATGAACCACCTGGACCCGCTGACGGTGGCCGGCTTTCAAGGGCCCCATGCCCACTGCGGTGGCTCGCCCTGCGCGACCGGCTGGTGTCCGATGCGCACGGCGACCGGCGGGCGCACGCACAGATGGTGATCCGCCTGGGCTGCGGCCCGCAGGGCCGGCCGTCACCGCGCCGTACGGCGTCGCAGGCCCTGGCCGAGAGCGCTGTGCCGATGCCCCGCTGAACGGGCGACACGACCCCCTGTCCCGTCTCCGGCATTGAGGGCAGCTCGCCCTCGCCGCAAGGGAGCAGGGCGTCCACGCGCCCGTCACCTGCCGTTCTACCGCTTCCTCCGCCGAGCGAGCCGCCGCACCCCGCGCACCGCCAGCTCGACCAGCAGCACCGTGGATGCCGTGCCCAGGCACAGGGCCCACTGGCCCACGTCGAGCGGCACCGTGCCGAACGCCGTGCGCGCCCACGGCAGGTGGACGGCGACGATCTGCACGGCGAGTACACCGGCCAGGCACAGCCACAGCGTCCGGTTGCGGAGCTGGTGGCGGCCGAGCAGGGGCCCGTCGTCGGCGCGGGCGCCCAGGGAGTTGAACAGCTGGAACAGGACGAACGTGGTGAACGCCATGGTCAGCGCGGTGTCCGAGCCGGTCCGCGAGCGGGCCGCGGCCAGCAGGGCCACCGTGCCGAGGGCCATGACCGCGTCGGCGCGGGTGATGGCCAGCAGGCGGCGGGCGTCCAGGATCCGCTCTTCCGGGTCTCGCGGCGGGTGGCTCATCACGTCGTCGCGGGCGGGGTCGACGGCCAGGGCCATGGCGGGCGGGCCGTCCATGATGATGTTGATCCAGAGGAGCTGGGCGGCGGTGAGCGGGGCGGGCAGGCCTGCCAGCGAGGCGCCCAACAGGGTCAGGATGGCGCCGACATTGGTGGCGAGCTGGAAGCGGACGAACTTGACGATGTTGTCGTAGATCGCGCGTCCCTCGCGCACGGCCCGCACGATCGTGGAGAAGTCGTCGTCGGTGAGGACCACGTCGGCGGCCTCCTTGGCCACGTCCGTGCCGGTGCGTCCCATGGCGACACCGATGTGGGCGGCCCGCAGCGCCGCCGCGTCGTTCACGCCGTCGCCGGTCATCGCGACGATGTGGCCGCGGCTCGACAGGGCCCGCACGATGACGACCTTGTGCTCCGGGGCGACCCGCGCGAACACCGCGATGTCGTCGATGCGCGCGGCGAGTTGGCCGTCCGTCATCCGGTCCAGTTCGGAGCCGGTCACCACGTCCCCGTCGATGTCCAGCTCGTGCGCGATCGCCGTCGCCGTGTCGGCGTGGTCGCCGGTGATCATCTTCACGGCGACGCCGGCCGAGCGGCACAGCGCTATCGCGTCGCGTGCCTGGGGGCGTGGCGGGTCGGCGATCCCGGCGATCGAGACGAGGGTCAGCCCGGGGAGCGTCGACGGGTCCGGCGGTCTGTCGAGCACGGCGGTGGCGGCGCCGAGGACGCGCAGTCCCGCGCCGCCGAGCCGTGCGGTGACGGTCTCGATCTCGCCGCGGCGGACGTCGTCGAGGCTGCGCACGCCCTCGTCGGTCCGTACGTCGGTGCACAGGTCCAGCAGGACGTCCACCGCACCCTTGACGTGGACGCGGGTGCGGCCGTCGGGCTCGGTGTGGAAGGTGGCCATGTACTTGGTCGCCGCGTCGAAGGGCAGCTCGCCGGTGCGTGGCAGCTCGGCCCGCAGTCCGTCGGCGTTCATGCCGGCCTTGGCGGCCAGGACGACCAGCGCGGCCTCCGTCGGGTCGCCGACGAAACCGTCGTCCGTAAGGCGCGCGTCGTTGCAGAGGGCGAACGGCAGGACCGCGGACAGGAGTCGGTCCTCGTGTCCCTCGGCGCCGCAGACGGCACCCTGCGTGCCGTAGCCCTCGCCGGTCACGTCGTAGAGGCGCCCGGCGGTCCACAGGGCCCGTACGGTCATCTCGTTGAGGGTCAGTGTGCCGGTCTTGTCGCTGCACACGACCGTCGCCGAGCCGAGCGACTCCACCGAGGCCAGCCGTTTGACGATGGCGCCACGCCGGGCCATGCGGTACACGCCGAGCGCGAGGGTCAGGGCCAGGACGGCGGGCAGTCCCTCGGGGATCGCGGCAACCGCCAGGGCCACGGACCGCAGGGCGATGTCCGCGAGCCCCTCGCCGCGGATCAGCGCGACGAGCGCGTAGGCGACCACCGCGACGCCGCTGAGCAGCGCGAGCCGGCGGCCGAGGCTGTCGAGCTGGATCTGGAGCGGGCTGGGCGGTTCCGTGCCGGTGCGCAACGCCTCCGCTATCGCGCCGAGTTCGGTGCGCATGCCGGTTGCCGTGACGATCATCTCGGCGCGGCCCCGGGTCACGGCGGTGTTCATGAACAGCATGCTGGTGCGCTCGGCGAGCGGCACCGCACCGGTCGCCGCGATGTCCTTGGCGACGGGCTGGGACTCGCCGGTCAGGGCCGCCTCGGCGACCTCCACCGACTCCGCGACCGTGAGCCGCCCGTCGGCCGGGACGCGGTCGCCCGCCTCCAGCAGGACCACGTCGCCGGGTACGAGGGTGTGGGCCTCGACCACCCGCTCCGCGCCGTCGCGGCGGACCCGGGCGGTGGATACGAGCATCCGGCGCAGCGCGTCCAGGCTGCGCTCGGCGCGTCGCTCCTGGAGGTAGCCGAGGACCGCGTTGATCTGCAGGACGACGGTGATCACCACGGCGTCTCTGACGTCCCCGATGGCACCGGCCACGACGGCGGCGATCAGCAGGATGCCGATGAGCCAGTTGCGGAACTGGTCCAGGAACTTCAGCCATTCGGGCCGCCGGGCCGGTTCGGCCAGCCGGTTGGGTCCGAAGGCCGTCGCGCGCTCGTCGGCCTCGCGGGTGCTCAGGCCCGCCGCCGCGTCGACTTCCAGGCGGGAGGCCACCTGGGCGGGGGCCAGTCGGTGGACGTCCGCGCCCGCGACCGGCTCGGGCGCGACCTGTGTAGTCCCGCCCATGGTCACTGCCCGCCCGACCGGACGACGGCGACCGGGCAGTGCGCATGGTGCAGCACCGCCTGGCTGACCGAGCCCAGCAGCAACCCGCTGAACCCACCCCGGCCGCGCGCCCCGGCCACGAGGAGCCCGGCGTCGGCGCTGGCCTCGATGAGGGCGTGGCGGACCCGGCCGCGCACCAGCCTGCGGTCCACGGCGACGTCGGGATACTTGTCGTGCAGCCCGCCCAGTGCCTCGGCCAGCACCCGCTGCTCCTCGTCGCGCAGCCGGTCCTCGTCGTACGTCACGAAGGGCGGGTCGCCCGGACCGTCGTAGGCCCGCTCGGTGTGGGTGTTCCACACGTGCAGCGCGACCAGGTCCCGGCCGTGCGTCGAGGCCTGCTCGAAGGCGAACTCGACGGCTGCCCGGGCGGCGGGTGATCCGTCGACGGCGAGCAGCACGGGTCCTGCGGGGTCCGGCCTGCCGCGCACCACCAGTACGGGGCAGGCGGCGTGGGCGGCCAGATGACCGGAGGTGGAACCGAGCAGCAGGCTGCCGAACCGGCTCAGCCCGCGGCTGCCGACCACCATCAGGGACGCTGTCCGGGACTCGATCTCCAGCGCCATCAGCGGCTCGCCGACGACGACTTCACGCCTGCACTCGACCCGGGGTGCCGCTTCGCGGGCACGCCGCTCGGCCTTGGCCAGCGTGTCGTCGACCAGCTCGCGCAGCCCGGCCCCGCTCGGTCCCCACGGCCGGCCGCCCGGTGGCAGATGCGCGGAAGGCCAGCTGAAGGCGTGCACCAGCCGGAGTCCCACTCCCCGCACATCGGCCTCGCGCGCCGCGACCTCCACGGCGGTCAGACTCGACGGCGAGCCGTCCACTCCCACGACAACCGGGCCGTTCATCGCGCTCCCCTCTCCGGGCAGGGCCCACCGCACTCCACACGACGAGGCGAGGGCACCCGTGCACGGCCGGGCCGCGGGCACGGCGACACCGGCCTGACCGCCCTCGCCTCGCCCTTGTC
Source organism: Streptomyces blattellae (assembly GCF_009709555.1). Taxonomy (GTDB): domain Bacteria; phylum Actinomycetota; class Actinomycetes; order Streptomycetales; family Streptomycetaceae; genus Streptomyces; species Streptomyces blattellae. The sequence continues at coordinate 82,873 of NZ_WJBG01000130.1, forward strand.
CTCCCAGCCTCACCCGGCCCGCCGTATCCCGCACAGGGCCGTACGGACCCCTGGGAGCGCCCCATCCGGCCCTCCCCCCGGCCCTCACGGCGCTTCGATGCTGGAAGCGTGAGGGAGCACCTGCGCGGCTGCGCGGTGCCGGCTGTCGCCCGACATCGGAGGTACGTCATGACCGGACCCGTCGTCGTCGGACTCGACGGTTCGCCGGCGAGCATGACGGCCGCGTGCTGGGCCGCGCGCGAAGCCGCGTACCAGCACCTGCCCCTGGTGCTGCTCCACTCCTGGACCACACAGCCGCTGGACGTGCCCATCCCCCAGGAGGCGCACGCCAAGCAGCATTACGGCCGGGACGTGCTGCGCCGGACCGAGGCCGAACTGCTGCACCGCCACGGTGATCTGGCCCTCACCACGGAGCTGGTGGCGGCCCCCGCCACGCAGGCCCTCCTCGAACGCGGCGCGAACGCGTCGATGCTCGTGCTGGGCTCGCGCGGACACGGCTCGGTCGCGAGCTTCCTGCTCGGCTCGATCAGTCTGCCCGTCCTGGGCCTCGCGCCGTGCCCCGCCGTCGCCGTCCGGTCCGGGGATCCCACCGTCGAGGCGGGCATCGGGCACCCGGCCACAGCGGACCCCGGCGAGGTCGTGGTCGGTCTGCAGGAGCCCGCGCCGACGGGCGACCCGCTGCTGGAGTTCGCCTTCACCGCGGCCGCGGCGCGGGGAGGGCGGGTGAGGGCGGTACGGGCGTTTGCCCTGTCCTCGCTCGTCGCGCAGCCCGGCGAGGACGTCGAGGCCGAGGAGCGGGCACGGCTCGCCGGCGGCCTGGCGCCCTGGCGGGAGAAGTTCCCCGACGTCCCCGTCGTGGAGCACGTTGCGGCCGGGCCCGCCGCGCAGGTGCTGCTGACCGCCGCCGTCCGCGGCTGCCTGACCGTCGTGGGGCGCAGGCGATACCCGTCGCGCCTGACCTGGAAGCTCGGGCCGGTCGCCCACGCGGCCCTGCACCACGTGCCGTGCCCTGTCGCCGTCGTCCCGCACGACTGAGCCGCCCAAGCGTCCGCAGCGAGGACCGTCATGGACCGCTTCCCTCCGGAAAGGCCGCCGCACCGGGTGCTGACGGCCCTCTCCCGCATACCGCCACTCGAATCGCTCCTGCTGGCCGGCACCGTCGTCGCCCTGACGGTCGGCGGTGTCCTCCGGCTGGCGGGCGCCAACGATCTCGCGGACCTGTGCTGGGCCCTGGGTACCGTCGTCGCCGTCGTGCCCGCGGTGGGCTGGGTGCTGGGCGCGCTGCGGCGCGGTCAGGCGGGCGTGGACCTGATCGCGGTCCTGGCGCTCGGGGGCACGCTCGCCGTGGGCGAGTACCTGGCCGGTTCCCTGATCGCGCTGATGCTCGCCACCGGCCGCAGCCTGGAGGCTGCCGCTCAACGGCGGGCCTCGCGTGATCTGCGTGCCCTGCTGGAGCACGCGCCCCGCACCGCCCGGCGCCGCACCGGCGCCGACGTGAAGGTGGTGGCGCTGTCGGAGGTCGCCGTCGGCGACCTGCTCGTCGTCGGGCCCGGCGAGGTGGTGCCCGTCGACGGGATCGTCGCCGGTGACCCGGCGGTGCTGGACGAGTCGGTGCTCACCGGTGAGCCGTCGGCCGTACGGCACACGCAGGGGGAGGCGGTACGCAGTGGTGCGGTCAACGCGGGCGGCGCCTTCGAGCTGCGCGCGTCCGCGACGGAGCGGGACAGCACCTACGCCGGGATCGTGCGGCTGGCCCGGCAGGCGGGGGCGGAGTCGGCGCCCGTGGTGCGGCTGGCCGACCGGTACGCGGCCTGGTTCACGCCGCTCGCCGTGGCCGCCTCGGCGGTGGTCCGTGGCCTGGCTCGCCACCGCCACCCGGCCGTGGTCCTGACACGGCGGGCTCAGACGATCTCCAGTACGTCGGACACCGGGCGGCGCGGTGTCCCCGGTCCCGCGGGCCCGTATCCGAGGCGCAGCACCATCTGCACGAACCCCATCGCCGACTTGGGATCCCGGGCGAGTTCGCGCAGGTCCTTGTGCTCCAGGGCGTGGGAGGTGAGGGACGTGGCCAGTCCGCTGAGGGTGGCGAGGAGCAGCACCCGCTCCATCGCCTGCCCCGCCCGCAGCCAGTCTCCCGGGCGGTCGTCGGTGGTGCCCAGGAGTGCCAGGTTCGGGGTGGTCTCGAAGACGGCCGAGGTGCGGCCGGGGACCTGGCGCCGTCCGGCGAAGTCCCGTACGGGAGCCCGGCCGCCCCGCTTGCGGGGGCCGAAGGCGGACTCCGTGACCCCGTCGACGGCCACGTCGGCGCTCTCAGTCCCCAGGCGGGTCCAGTGGCGGATGTCCTTGAGACGCTCGGGGGCCAGAGTGTCGCGCCCTTCGGCATCGAGGACGTCGTCCAGCAGGATGTTCACATGCCACGGACCGGGAAACAGCAACTGAGCGCCCTCCCTGCGCGCGGCGTCGCGCAGCACGCTCTGGATCTCGGCCGGGACCGGCATGTCCTCGAACGGATAGCGGCTCGTGTGCCGGCGGTCGATCGCGGGGAACAGCTGGGCCAGCTCGTCGTGAGGGCCCTCGGCATCGGTCAGGCGCACGGTGGCGAGGACGTGAGGGTCTTCCGGATCGGGCAGGAGCGCGGTATCGGTGCCCCAGCCGGCGTGGGCGACAGCCACCCGGAGGTTGAGCAGAGCCGCGCCGCAGCCGAGGTGGAGTGCCCGGTTGTCGGGGTCCGTGCGGGGCATGGCGCGGCTCAGGTCGGGGTGGAGTTCGAACGTGCCGTCGGCGGAGAGCCAGCGGAACCGCCACGGTTGCGCGTTGTGCAGTGAGGGCGCGGCCGTGGCGGCGGTCACCAGGGTCGTGAGGGTCCTCGTGTCGAGTGGTTGCGCCGACATGGCGCACCTCCCCTCGGGGAGCGGGGGCAGGGGCGGGTGCGGTCAGGTTTTGGTGAGGCCGGCACCGTCCGCGCGCAGCACGGCCAGGCGGCGCCGGTACTCCTCCTCGTCTATCTCCCCTCGGGCAAACCGTTCAGCAAGCAGTTGCTCGGGCAAGTCCGCGGCGGGGGTGCGCGGTGGCTCGGGCGCGCGGCTCAGGGCTCGGTAGAGCAGCATGGCGACGGTGATCAGCAGGGCCCACAGGAAGACCGAGCCGACCGACATCGCGAACCAGTCCCATCCGGTCATGTCGTGTCGGTTCCAGTACATCGCAGTCCGCCCTCCCTCTCACTCGTGCGGTACCACGGCGACCGGGCAGCCGACGTGGTGGATGACGGCGTGGGTGACGGGGCCGGTGCGTGGACCTATCGGCCGTTCGGCGAGGTGATGGCCCACGACGAGCAGCCCGGCGCCGGTCGCGGCCCGGACGAGCACGGACTGGGCCCTGCCGTCGGCGACGGTCTCCACGACCGCGACCTCGGGGTACTTCTCCCGCCATACCCGCAGTACGGCGCTCAGGAAGTCCTGCCGGTCCTCCACACGCTCCGGGGCGACCTCGCCCAGTCCCCGGCCGAGCGCGGACGGCGCCGGCCAGGCGTACACCACCCGCAGCCGTGCCCGCCGCAGCAGAGCCGCCTCGAAGGCGAACCCGATCACCTCGTCGCACGGATCGTCCACGTTCACGCCCAGGACCACGTCCCGGTGGCCGGTCCCCGTGGAAGCGCTTCCGTCCGCGGCCGGAAGGTGCTCGTCCGCCTCCTCGTCACCTGCCCGCACGAGAACGACGGGCCGCGTGGCCTTGGCCACCACGCCCAGCGCCACGGACCCCACGAGAAACCCGGTGAACCCGGTCAGCCCGCGGGAGCCCAGGACCAGCACCTCGGCCTGCTGAGCGGCTCCCAGCAGCACCTGTGTCGCCGCACCCTCGACCTGTTCCTCGTCCACACGCATGTCCGGCCGCACCTCTCGAAGGCGCTCCTCGGCCTGGCGCAGCATCCGACGCGCCAGATGCCGCTGCACCGCGCTCATGCCCTCCTGGCTCCCGTCGTGGGTGCCAGGGATGTGGGTCCAGGCATGCACCAGCCGCAGCGGCCGGCCCCTGCGTGCGGCCTCCCGCGCGGCCCACTCCACAGCTGCCAGACTCTCGTCCGATCCGTCCACCCCGGCGATCACAGGCATGAGCATGACGCAGCACCTCCAGTGCTCGGACTCCTCCTGATGACCAGCTTCGCGCCGCAGCCGAAGGCCGGGTATGGGTCTCTGGGGCATGGGCCGGGGCCATCCGGCCCCCCCGGTCGGCCCCCCGGTCGGCCGGACCGGGAGGTCCTGGTGTCCGCTCGCCGTCGCCACGGGGACGGTCAGTCCGGGAGCTCCAGCCTCACCGTCTCCCCCGGACGGACACTGACCGCGCGGTCCGGCAGCCGTACGTCGATCGGCGACGCGTCCGACGACGGGACCGCGATCTCCAGCCTCCCGCGCTCCAGACGCAGCCGCACACCCCAGTGTCCCTGGTAGCGCAAGGCGAACCCGTAAGAGGACAACTCGGGCAGGGGCACGGGGTCGAGCCACAGCGCGCCGCCCCGGGTCTCCAGGCCGGTCAGGCCGCGCTGGACGAGGTCGAGGGTGCCCGCCATCGCGCCCAGGTGGACACCCTCGCCGGTGGTGCCGCCCTGCACATCCGCGATGTCGCCCTGGAGGGCCTCCTGGCAGTACTTCCACGCCTCCGCCCGCCGGGCGCGGGCCAGCACCCAGCCGTGGACCAGGCCGCTGAGGGTGGAGCCGTGGCTGGTGCGTTGCAGGTAGTAGTCGACGGTGCGCCGCCAGGTGTCGTCGTCGATCCGCAGCCCCAACCGCTCGAACATGCCCTGGAGTTCGGCGGGTGAGAAGAGGTAGCCGAGCATGAGGACATCGGCCTGTTTGGAGGCCTTGTAGCGGTTGACGGTGTCACCCTCCGCCTCCAGGATCCGGTCCAGGCGGCGGATGTCGCTGAAGCGCTGCCGGTACTCCTCCCAAGGCAGCTCGGCGAGCTCGCCGTAGCCCGCGAACTGGCTGATGACGTCGTCGTGGAACGGGACGTGAAGGGTGCGGGAGACGTCCTCCCACTGCTCGACCTCGCCCCCGTCCAGGCCGGTGCGCTCGACGAGTTCGCGCCGGCGGGGCTCGGGCAGGGCGCTCAGCAGTTCCAGGGTCCGGGTGAGCACCCAGGCCGCGGTGACATTGGTGTACGCGTTGTCGTCGAGGCCGGCCTCGGGCGCGTCCGGGTAGGCCTCGTGGTACTCGTCGGGGCCGACCACCCCCCGGATACGGTGGCGCCCCAGATCCTCGTCCCATGTGGCCGAGTCAGCCCAGAAGCGGGCGATCTGCAACAGCATCTCGGCGCCCTTGGTGTGCAGGAACTCGATGTCGCCGCTCGCCTCGCAGTACCGCCACACGTTGTAGGCGATCGCCGAGCCGACGTGGTGCTGGTGCCGGGAGTGGTCGGGCAGCCAGCGTCCCGAGCGCGGGTTGAGATGCAGCTGCTGGGTCTCCTCGCGCCCGTCGCTGCCGCTCTGCCAGGGGTACATCGCACCCCGGCGGCCCGCTTTTCGGGCGGCGGTGCAGGCCTGTTCGAGGCGGCGGTGGCGGTAGTCCAACAGGGCGCGGGAGACCTCGGGAAAGTGCAGGTTGAGGTAGGGCAGGATGAACAGCTCGTCCCAGAAGACGTGGCCGCGGTAGGCCTCGCCGTGCAGTCCTCGCGCGGGCACACCGACGTCGAGGCCGGCGGTGTGCGGCGACAGCGTCTGCAGGACGTGGAAGAGGTGCAGCCGCAGAATGCGGCCCGCCTCGCCGGGGACGTCGAGTTCAGCCCGTCGCCAGAGCTGGTCCCAAGCGGTGAGGTGCGACTCCAGGAGGTCGTCGAAGCCGGGGGCACTGCTGACCCGGTCGATCGCCGCGTAGAGCGGGTCGCTGATGGCCGGGTCCCGGGAGGTGTGCAGTGCGATGGTCTTGTCGACGGTGACGGTGCGGCCCGGCACCAGGTCGAAGCGGGCGTGCTGGGTGGTGCGCGTGCTCTTGTTCCGGATCGTGACGGGCACGTCCGCGGTCAGCCGGGCGGCCATACCGATCCGGATGTCGGAGGTGCTGGTGCGGCAGCGCAGCCAGACCGTGTCGGCAGCGGCGGTGCCCGCGTGCACATGAGTGAGGTGGTGGCCGTCCAGGTCGCGGTAGCGCGGGACGCCGGCGTTGGTGACCCCACCGTCGAGCAGCGCCTCCACCTGGAGTTCGCCGGAGAAGTTCTCGGCCGTGAACTCGGTGCGCAGCGCGGCCAGATGCTGGTCGGCCATGTGCACGATCCGCTGCTGACGCACGGTCAGCAGCCTGTCGTCGCCGAGGTCGTACCGGGTGCGTCGTTCCAGGATCGCGGAGGCCAGGTGCAGGGTCATACGGTGGTCGAGCACCTTCGCGCTGTCGGGATCGATCCAGTCCCCCTCCCGCAGGCGGAAGCGCAGCGGCAGCCAGTTGGGAACGTTGACCATGTCCTCGTTCTCCACACGGCGGCCCGCAATATCAGAGGTGAGCCGGTTGTAGATGCCGGCCACATACGTCCCCGGGTAGTGGATCGCGTCGGCGGTGCACTCGGGGAGCGCGCCCCGGGTGGCGAAGTAACCGTTACCGAGCGTGCACAGCGACTCCCGGAGCCGCTCGTCGGCGGGCCGGTAACCCTCGTACTCCCAGCTCCAGCCCGCCGCCTCGGCCTCCGGGCTCAGGTCCTCCGTCACTGCGGTGCTCCTCCCGCGCAGAGTTCTCCGAGGTCGCGTACGACGATGTCGGCGCCGTGCCGCAGCAGCCGCGCCCCGGTGTCCGCTCCGGCGGCCCTGTCGACGCCCACCACCAGGGCGAATCCACCGCGCCGGCCCGCCTCCACGCCCGCCAGGGCGTCCTCGACGACGGCGGCCCCGCCGGCGGGCACCCCGAGCCGGCGCACGGCCTCCAGGAACAGGTCGGGTGCCGGCTTGCCCGCGAGGCCCAGCCGTGCCGCCTCACCCCCGTCCACCAGGACGTCGAACAGGTCGAGCACCCCGGCCCGGCTGAGCAGCTCGCCGGCGTGCCGGGACGCGGAAGCCGCCGCGCGGGGCACTCCCGCGGCACGCAGCGCCTCGACCAGCCGTACGGTCCCCGGGTAGGCGTCGACGCCGTGCTCCCGCAGCCGCCGCGTGAACAGGCGTTCCTTTTCGGCGGCGACGGCCCGCACCGTCTCGGCCGACGCCTCGATGCCGCGCGCGGCGAGGAAGGCCGCGGCTCCGTCGAGGCGGGACTTGCCGTCCACGTGACGCAGATAGTCGTCCCGCACGTCGAAGGGGCGCCGCTGATCGGGGTCCGCGGGCGGGTGGGCCCGCAGGAAGGCGTCGAAGGCCGCTTTCCAGGCTGCGGCGTGCACCCGGGCCGAGTCGGTGATCACTCCGTCGGTGTCGAAGACGACGGCACGCACGTCCCGCAGCACGGGTGTGAGCGCTGTGCGGGACTGCACGGACATGGGTTCCCCCTGCGTGAGCGAGTCGGTCTCCATCAAACCCGCCGGCGGTCGATCAGACCTGCTGCGGAATGATCGCCACCGGGCACGGCGCGTGGTGCAGCAGGGTGTGGCCCACCCGGCCGAGCTGCAGCCCCCAGTGGCCCTGCCTGCGCCGCGCCCCGACCATCACCAGATCGGCGGCGGCAGCGCGGCGCAGCAGCACCTTGTGTGCCGGGCCCTCGACCGCGTCAGGGCGTGCCCGGACCGCTGGGTGATCCGCCATCGCGTCATGAAGCACGGCGTCGAGCAGGGCGGACGCACGCTCCTTGTAATAGCGCGCCGGCTCGTCAGCCGACGCGGGGGCGGCGGTGGTCTCGTGCGCGGGGCTTCGCCAAGCCCGTACGACGTCGAGCGTGCACCCGCGCGCCTCGGCCTCGCGGAAGGCGAACCGCACCGCCGAACCCGCGATCGCGGGTTCGGCCGCGCCGAGCAGGATCCGATCATGGGTACCCGCAAGGCCGGCCGTCGCGCCGCGGACCACGATGACCGGTCCGTGCGCGCGGGCCGCCACGGTCAAGCCGACCGAGCCGAGAAGCAGGCCCGCGAGTTCGCCACGGCCCCGTGATCCCGTCACCACGGCGAAGGCGTGGTGGGCCTCGCTCAGGAGCGCGTCCGCCGCCTCCTCGTCAAGCACGTCGACGGAGACCTTCACATCGGGGTTGCGCCGTCGGGCGCACTCGGCCGCGGTGGTGACGACGTGCTCCGCGATCTGCTGCTCGGACGGGCTTCCCGGGCTGTCGGACGGCACGGCGCCTTCGTAGCGCTCCCACAGGGACGCGTACACCAGGCGTAGCGACAGACCGTGGCGGGCCGCCTCGTCCACGGCCCAGTCGACCGCGCGGAGGCTCGGCTCCGATCCGTCGACACCCACGACCAGAGGCAGCTCCATCGGCACCCACCGCCTTTCGTCGGGCTGCAGCGTCGTGCAGCGCGGGCTCCCATCCACCGTCGCACGGAACGCGGTGCGGAAGCAGGGGTCGGTCGGCCCTTCCGTGGGACGTTCGGCGTTGGCCGACGCGCGCCGGACGGCAGCGGTGAGGCGGTGTGCAGGACCGGGCATGATTGAGGAGGGAACCCATCGTTCCTCTCATCCTGATCGGTGCGGCTGTACTGTGCGCCGGCATGGTGTACGGCTACAGCTCCTTCGTCGCCGGCTTCGTTCTGATGGCCGCCGGCGTTCTCGGTCTCATCGCCTTCATGGCCACACCCGCCATGGTCCGCCGGCCCGGTGAGCGGGAGGTCGTCATCGACGAGAGGCACTACATCCGCGATCACGACTACCACCGGTACCACCGTCCGTGATCGCCCACTGGTTCGAAGGTATCGATCCATGGCTACGGAAGCATTCCGCCCGGTCCACCCCGCCCGGCTGACCGCGACCCTCGACCCACAGCTGTCGCGCTGGCTGTGGCTGGTGAAGTGGCTGCTCGCCCTCCCCCACTACATCGTCCTCGCCTTCCTGTGGGTGGCGTTCGTCCTGGTGAGCGTGGTGGCGTTCTTCGCCGTGCTCTTCACCGGCCGCTACCCGCGGGCGCTGTTCGACTTCAATACCGGTGTAGTGCGCTGGAACTGGCGTGTGGCGTACTACGCGTACGGCGCTCTGGGCACCGACCGCTACCCGCCGTTCACCCTCGCCGACGTCCCCGGCTATCCGGCCCACTGGGACGTGGCCTACCCCGAGCAACTGTCCCGGGGGCTGGTGCTGGTGAAGTGGTGGCTGCTGGCCATCCCGCACTACCTGGTGCTGGGCCTCATCCTGGGCGGCTGGCGGGTGGTCTGGGCCTCCACCGGCCTGATCGGGCTGCTGACGCTGTTCGCGGGCATCGCGCTGGCCTTCACCGGCCGCTACCCGCGCGGCATCTTCGACCTCGTGATCGGGCTCAACCGCTGGGCCCTGCGCGTGGCCGCGTACGCCGCCCTCCTGACCGATGTCTATCCGCCGTTCCGGCTCGACCAGGGCGGCACGGAGCCGGAGTCACTGCCGTGATCACCGCATCGGTCTCCACCGTTGCTGTTCATGCACGGCCTGATCCATGGACGGACGTCCGGTGGTCCTTGGTCTCGAAACGGTCCGGAGCAGGTGTCGGCCGCGTCGGCGGCCTGTGCCCACGGCGGTTGAGCCAACGCAGCGCGAGCGCGTCGAACAGCATGGTCAAGGCGAACGTCACCCCCATCGCCACGAACAGGAGCAGCACGAACCGCTCCCAGAACTCCGGTGTGAGACTGGTACCCACGATCCTCGCCCCCTCGGACCGGCGTCGTTCCCTCTCACTTTCAGCCAACTCCGTTACGGCCGGGGCCACATGAGCCATGCGGCCCGAAAGCAGGGCCGGGGCGTCCCTTGCCGCGGACGCCGTCCGCCAGCGCACCAGGTACGCGGCTCGGCGGTGCCGGCGACGGTGACCTCGGGACGCAGTTCGGGCGGCCCAGCCAGGACGGCGTCCCGGTGGACGTCGAGGGCGGCCGGCGCCATCGGGCTGTCGACGTACACCGGTACCGCTGCGGGGAGCCGTCCCGAAACGGCGCAGTTCGGCGAACTCGTGCAGAACGACCTCGGTGCGCACCGGTTGCCGTAGGCCGACTCCATCAGCAGCACGTCCGCCCCGGAGAACGGCTCCGGCGGGCGCGACAGCGGATGACCCGGCGGCCGAGGTCGCCGCTGACGGCCAGGGTGCGGCCGTTCTCCGGGGTGAGCCGGGTCGGGCGGCGACGTCGGTCGTCGTACAGGCTGGTACGGCGTCGAGGAGCGCAATCACCGTGGTCATGAAGCCGGCCTCCCCGAGGTGGGGGCCGATCGGCCCTGGTGGCTCCGCGGTTCGTGTGGTGTGCTGGAGGTGACGGAAAGGGACCCGACGCCAGACGCGGGGAAGCGGCATCGAGCCGCGCACCGCGCAATCAGGATCCGCGAGAAGTGGATAGGGCCCTTTCCGCCCTTTCATGCCGCATCCCCGCCGGACGGCCTCCTCGTCCGCCGCCTGCTCCTGCACCCTGCGGGGCCTGGGACCGCCGAGACATGGGCCGAAGCCCCGCGGAAGGAGCTGGATGTCCTCACCGGCGACGTCGGCCGCCAGGGACCGGAGCAAAGCCCCGATGCCGTCCGCCGCTCGCCGGAGAGGGCCGAACGGCCCCGTTCGCACCCAGTCGGCCCTCGATGCGCCGCGTCGTCTGCGTTCCACTGGAAAGAGGGAGCAGGAGACTCCGCCGAAGGAGGTCGGCCATGACGGACGCAGCGACAGAGACGATCACCGCAGGGCGGCAGCAGCAGGCCGGCGTGCATCAGGTGGACGTCGCCCACGTCAACGGTGACGCCTACGAGGTGGATATCAGGGGCCACCGGGTCCTCGTCGACCAGCCCATGGAGGCGGGTGGGAGGGACACCGCGCCGACCCCTGTCGAGCTGTTCGCCGCGTCCTTGGCCACCTGCGTCGCGTTCTACGCGGGTCGCTACCTTCACCGCCACAAGCTGCCGCGCACCGGGCTGCGCGTCCGTACGGAGTTCACGATGGCCTTTGACCGCCCGGCACGCGTGGACACTGTGCGGATCGTGATCACCCCGCCGCCCGCGCTGTCCGCCCAGCGCCACGCGGCGATGCTCGCGGTCGCCTCGCACTGCACGATCCACAACACTCTGCGCCGGCCACCCGAGGTGGACATCGAGCTGGAGACGTAACCCGCAGTCCCAGAAGCAGCTCTATGGGCCGCGTCGCGTTGATCAACAGTTGGTCGGCAGCGGTGGCGCCTCAACCGGCCAGGGGGATCTCGCACAGGCCGTACGGACCGCGGTGATCAACAAGTGCGCGGGCAGCACAGGCCCCAGGACCGGACGAGCACACGGACAGACGCGTGTGCGTGGCCGGGTGACCGGTCGGCCACGCACACGTGGTGCGGCGCAGCGCGCAAGGGCGCTCAGACGTGCCGCACGGGGATGGTCCTGCCCGCCTCCTTCTCGGGCACCGGAACCGTGATCGTCAGGACACCGTCCTTGTATTCCGCGGCCGCCTCGTCCCCCTTGGCCCCGGCCGGCAGCCGGACGGACCGGGTGAAGGTGCCGTAGCGGAACTCCGTGTGGTGCTTCTCCTTGGTCTCCTCGGTGCGCTCGGCCCGCAGCGTCAGCAGCCCCTCCGTGACGGTGACCTCGACGTCCTTGGCCGGGTCGATGCCCGGAAGCTCGGCCCGCAGCACGTACATCCCGTCCGTCAAACGCTCCTCGATGCGGATGCCGTAGATCCCCGGCGCGGTGCGGGGCACGGGGAACCCGCCCTCCACCCACCCGAACAGGTCGGGGAACGTCGGCCGGCCGGGCAGCCGCTCGATCATGCCGCTCATGTCACCCTCCTCTTCGTTCTTCCACGTCCAGCGTCGCGCGGCGAGGCAGGGAGAGCCTGGGCCGACCGGCCCCGTGGCGGGCCCGACCGTCCTATTGGCCGTCCGGCCGCCTCGTCGTCGAGGTGAATCGGGGTCACCGCCTGACGTTCAGGGGCACGGTGTCCTCGATCACGGCACGGCCGTCCGCGGGAGACTCCCAGTACGCCGTCAGCGTGCCGGGACCCGAGCGGGTCGCCTTGTAGGGGATCGTCACGTCGAACGTGCCGCGCGTCCCGGTACCCGACGTCGCCGTGACGTACGGGTTGGCCACGGTGCGCCCGGCGGCGTCGGTGATCTTCAGGCGGAGGGTCGCCTCGAAGGTGTTGGCGCTCCCCCACACCCGCACCGGTGTGCGGATCGTGTCGCCGATCAGCGGCGACTCGACGAGGACGAGGGGGGCGAGGTCCTCGAAGTCGGCCCGGCCCACGGGCTCGTTGAGGACGATGCCCTCACCGCCGAAGGCCGTCACCGGCTTGCCGTCCAGTTCGAACCGCACCTTCTCGATGGTGGGGAAGCGGGTCGCGGTGAACACCACCTGGGCGAGCCGGGCCCGCATCGACAGGCTCCCGCCGCCGTCGTCGTACCGGCCGGAGAGGTCCACCGTGGCCACGCGGCGGTTCACCACGACCGAATTCAGCGTCGTGCCTGAGGGAATGGCCGTGGTGCGGCCATGGCCGCCTTCGTATCGGCTGGGCCCGGCCAGCAGGGCGCGCAGCGCACCAGCGGCCGTGGTGGGCGCGGTCACCGTGCGCGGGGCGGGCGAGATCTTCTCCCCGTGCAGGAAGTACACCGACGCGCGCACCTGACGTGGTCCGCCACTGGGAGTGGTCGACTTCGTCGACGGGGCGGCGGTGCCTGGTGTGGTGATCCCGTCCCGGCCGGGTGCCGCGGGGCTCCCGGCCGTGCCGCCGCTGGTGCCGTCGGTGCTCGACGTGCCCGGCCGGGCGGTTCCGGGTGAGCTGCCCGGGGCGGCGGTGCCGTTGCCGGCCTCGCTGCCGCACGCGGTAGCCGCGGATGACACGAGCAGGACGGCAGTGGCCAGGACGATCGGTGGACGCAGGCGGTGGGACGTACGACTGGTGGAGATCTCGGTACTCATGGCGGCCTCCTCCGACGATCCCAGGCCACACCTCCGGCAAGGCCGGCCCAAAGTGCCTTACGGCCCTGCGGGGAGGGCCATACGGCACCGTTTCGGGTCGCTCGGAGGGTGGATGACGCTCCGTCAGGTGCGCTGGACGCGGCCGGTGCCGACGGACCCGTCCTTGCCGCCCCGGAAGCAGCTCGCCCCGGGCCGACCGGACCGGCGGCAGGGACGTCCGGTCCCTGCCCGCCTTCGCGGGACCGTTCGACGCTGGAGTCGTAGCAACTGCCCTGCCGTAACACCACGTTCGGGCCGCGGTACGCCCGCCTTTCGCCGCGCTCCCGCAGGCCCGCCGCACGCCCGAGGGGCATTCGGGGAGGGAAAAGTCATGGCGTCGGTCACCTTCGACAAAGCAACGCGGTGCTTCGCGAACATGGACCACCCGGCCGTCTGCGAGCTCGATCTGGAGATCGCGGACGGCGAGTTCATGGTCCTGGTCGGCCCGTCCGGCTGCGGAAAGTCGACCAGTCTGCGGATGCTCGCCGGTCTGGAGGACGTCGACTCGGGGACGATCCGGATCGGCGACCGGGATGTGACCCATCTGCCGCCCAAGGACCGCGACATCGCGATGGTGTTCCAGAACTACGCCCTCTATCCGCACATGACGGCGGCGGACAATATGGGCTTCGCACTCAAGATCGCCAAGATGCGCAAGGAGGAGGCACGCCGACGCGTGGCGGAGGCCGCCGGCATCCTCGGGCTGGACGACTACCTCGACCGCAAGCCCAAGTCGCTCTCCGGCGGACAGCGCCAGCGGGTGGCGATGGGACGCGCCATCGTCCGGGAGCCCCAGGTGTTCCTGATGGACGAGCCGCTGTCGAATCTGGACGCCAAGCTGCGGGTGCAGACCCGTACCCAGATCGCGTCGCTCCAACGGCGTCTCGGCACGACCACGGTGTACGTCACCCATGACCAGGTCGAGGCGCTGACCATGGGCGATCGTGTGGCCGTGATGAAGGACGGTGTGCTGCAGCAAGTGGGGACGCCGAAGGAGGTGTTCGCTCGTCCCGCCAACGCTTTCGTCGGCGGGTTCATCGGCTCCCCGGCGATGAACCTCTTCCGTCTCGCGCTCACCGCCGACGGCACGGAACTGGGCGGGCTGGTCCTGCCCATGCCCCGAGCGGCCCTGCAGGCGGCCCACGCCGAAGGCGCCGCGGAGGTCACCGTCGGTATCCGCCCCGAGCAGTTCGGCGTCCTCTCCACCGGAGACCTGCAGACGCCGGGGCTGGAGGTCGTGATCGACACCGTCGAGGACACCGGTGCCGTGACCTATCTGCACACCACCGCCAAAGTGGGCCAGGAACTCGCGCAGGTCGTTGTCCGGGCCCCGGGGCGCGGGACGTACGGCAAGGGCAAGCACCTGCGCATCGCACCGCGTGCGGAGGGCGTCCATCTGTTCTCGGCGACGACCGGTCTTCGCCTGCCTGCGGCGGAGGCACCGGCCTGAACCGGCGCCGCGCGCGATCGCTCGGAGCGGGACCCACCGCTCGGCCGCCAGGGGCCTTCGGCGCCGACTCGGGGGGCGGTGAAGGCGTTCGGCCGGACCCGCGCCCTGGACGGGAGGACCCCGCCCGCGGCCACGGGTGAGGCACACGGCTTCCTCGGGCCCGACGGTGCGGGCAGGACCACGACCATCCGTGTCCTGCTCGGGCTGCCGCGCGCCGACGCGGGTGCGGTGCGGCTGCTGGGCGGCGATCCCCGGCGCGATGCCGTCACCCCGCACCGGCGACCGTCCTACGGGCCGGGTGACGACAGCCTGTCACCGCACCGCTGCTGCTCGCGGCGCCCGCCGCCACACTGACGGTGGCGGGCCTGACGGGGTTCCGACGGCGGGACGTCGGCTGAGCGCTCCGCCGGCCGTGTCGATGCGGCCCGCAGGGCCACGATGTGCCGTCGGTCCTCCGTGACACATCGCGGCCGGTCGCGCCCCTGCACGGCATGGCCGAACCGAAGCGGCCCCACCCGGCCTGCGACGGACGGCAAAGGGGCCGTTCGGCCCGGGTGTGGGCCCCGTCGACCCTGCCGGGGCGGGTGCCTGCGCGGCGATCCTGGTACTGGAGGCCCCGTAGCAGAGGCCGGGGCACCAACCGGGGAGGTGTTGGCCGTGCTTCGCCCCGTAGTCGTAGGAGTGGATGGTTCACGTGAGAGCCTCGCCGCCGCCGACTGGGCGGCCCGGGAGGCCCTGAGGCGCGGCCTGCCGCTGCGCCTGGTGCACGCCTGGGAAGGCGGCATGTCGCCCGACGAGTCGGAACTGCCCGAGCTGGGGGCACCACGCTACTGGGCACGGCGGATCCTGCGCGGCGCGCTGGACCGGCTCAACGAGCGCTATCCGCAGGTGTATCTGAGCGCCGAGCAGATCTCCCGGCCCGCCTCCGACGCCCTGGTCGCGGCGGGCGACGAGTCCGAGCTGCTGGTCCTGGGCAGCCGGGCGTTCAGCGGCTTCGGTGGGTTCATGGCCGGCTCGGTGGCGCTCATGACGGTCGCCCATGTGGCACGGCCCGTCGTGCTCGTACGGGCCGACCAGACCGTCGAGGACGAGCATGTGCCGGACCCGGAGGGCCGGCCGTCGGCCCGTACCCCGTACCGCGATGTCGTCGTCGGCGTGGACCCGGCGCAGTCGTGCGAGGACCTGCTGGCGTTCGCCTTCGAGAGCGCGACGCTGCGGGCCGCTCCGCTGCGGGTGGTGTACGCGTGGCAGCTGCCGTACGTTCCCCGTGCGCTGGAGGCCAAGGCCCGGGGCGAGGTGCGGGCGGCCGCCGAGCAGGCGCTGGCAGCCGTACTCGCGCCGTGGCGGGAGAAGTACCCCGCGGTCGAGGTCACGCCGCTGGCCGAGGAGGGACGTGCGGCGCAGCAGCTGCTCGACGCTACGAAGGACGCCGGCCTGCTGGCTGTCGGCCGCAAGATCCGCCCGGCCAGGATCGGCACGCACACCGGGCCGGTCGCGCACGCGGTGATGCACCACGTCCGGTGCCCGGTCGCGATCGTCCCGCACGAGTGAGTCGTCCCTCCCGGTCCCGTCTCGCAGGGGGACGGACCGGGAGGGGCCGGTATCAGCTCATGCCCATCGGCCCTCCATCGGGGACGTCCGGCCCCTGAGGCCCAGGCCCGTCCCAGCGGTACGACGGGAGGAGCCCCGTAAGGGAGGAGGGTGCCGTGTTCCAGGTACGCGTCCACGGCCGCGGAGGTCAGGGTGCTGTCACGGCGGCGGAGCTGCTGTCGGTGGCGGCCTTTCTGGAGGGCCGGTACGCACAGGCGTTCCCGAGCTTCGGCTCGGAACGGACGGGAGCGCCGGTGATGGCGTTCTGCCGGATCGACGACCGGCCGATCCGCGTCCGTGAACCCGTCACCCGGCCCGACGCACTCGTGATCCAGGACGCGACCCTGCTGCACCAGGTGGACGTCTTCGAAGGGCTCAGGGCCGACGGCTCCGTCCTGATCAACTCGCCGAGCAGCCGGGATGAGTTGGGCCTCACGACGCTCACCGGGCCCGTCTTCACCGTCCCGGCCACCACCATTGCCCTACGCCACGTCCGCCGCCCGGTTCCCAACATCGTTCTGCTCGGCGGCCTCGCCGCCGTCACCGGCTGCGTGACGATCGACTCGCTCATCGCCGCCGTACAAGAGCGCTTCCCGGGCGAGCTGGGCACGGCCAACGCGGCCGCGGCCAGGGAGGCGTACCGCCACATCCGTGTCCAGCGGGAGGAACCCGCCCATGCTCAAGCAGACTGAGGGCTCGCGCGCGGTCGCCGAGACGGTCGCGTACTGCCGCCCCGAGGTGATCGCCGCCTACCCGATCTCCCCGCAGACGCACATCGTCGAGGAGCTCAGCCGACGGGTGAAGTCCGGTGCGCTGGACCGTTGCGAGTACGTCAACGTCGAGTCGGAGTTCGCGGCGATGTCGATGTGCATCGGGGCCTCGGCGGCGGGCGCCCGCGCCTACACGGCGACCGCGAGCCAGGGTCTGCTGTACATGGTGGAGGCGCTCTACAACGCCTCCGGGCTCGGCCTGCCGATCGTGATGACGGTCGCCAACCGGGCGATCGGCGCCCCCATCAACATCTGGAACGACCACAGCGACACGATGTCCCAGCGCGACTCCGGCTGGATCCAGCTCTACGCGCGCGACAACCAGGAGGCCGCCGATCTGCACCCGCAGGCGTTCCGGCTGGCCGAGGAGTTGTCGCTGCCGGTGATGGTGTGCATGGACGGCTTCGTCCTGACGCACGCCTGGGAGCGGATCGAGGTGCCCGAGCAGGCGCAGGTCGACGCGTTCCTGCCGCCGTACGAGCCACGCCAGGTCATGGATCCGGACGAGCCGGTGTCGATCGGCGCGATGGTCGGCCCGGAGGCCTTCACCGAGGTGCGTTATCTGGCGCACGCCAAGCAGATGCAGGCGCTGGAGGCGATTCCGCGGATCGCGGAGGAGTTCCAGGACGTCTTCGGGCGGGACTCCGGCGGGCTGGTCCAGCCGTACGCCTGTGAGGACGCCGAGACGATCGTCGTGGCGCTTGGCTCGGTGCTGGGCACCGTCTGCGATGTCGTCGACGAACTGCGGGAGCGCGGGGTGCGGATCGGGGCGCTCGGGATCACGTCCTTCCGACCGTTCCCGCTGGACGCCGTGCGGGCCGCGCTGGGACGGGCGCGTCAAGTCGTCGTGCTGGAGCGGGCGTTCGCCGTCGGGATCGGCGGGATCGTCTCGGCGAACGTGCGTACCGCGCTGTCCGGGATCCAGCTCGACGGTCACACCGTGGTCGCCGGGCTCGGCGGGCGGGCCATCACCAAGGCGTCGCTGCACCGGCTGTTCGACGACGCGATCGGCGGGCGGCTCGGGCAGCTGACCTTCCTGGACCTCAACACCGAGCTGGTGGAACGGGAGTTGGCGCGGATGGAGCGGACGCGGAGGTCCGGGCCGTCCGCCGAGAACATCCTGCGTGATGTGGGGAGCAACCGATGAGCGCCGCGCAGCAGGTGAAGTTCTACCAGGTCGGCAGCCATGCCGCCGGAAACCGGCTGCTGGGGCCCCAGGCGCAGTCCGACCAGGCCGACCCGGACCGTTCCAACGCGCTCACCTCCGGCCACCGGGCCTGCCAGGGCTGCGGCGAGGCGCTCGGCGCCCGCTATGTCCTGGACGCGGCACAGCGGGCGGCCGGCGGCAAGGTGATCGCGGTCAACGCGACGGGCTGCCTGGAGGTGTTCTCCACGCCGTACCCGGAGACCTCCTGGCAACTCCCCTGGCTGCACTCCCTGTTCGGCAACGCACCCGCCGTCGCCGCCGGGGTCGCCGCCGCGCTGCGTGCCAAGGGCCGCACCGACATCCGGGTGGTCGGACAGGGCGGGGACGGCGGCTCGGTCGACATCGGCCTCGGCTGTCTGTCCGGCATGTTCGAGCGGAACGACGACGTCCTGTACGTCTGTTACGACAACGAGGCCTACATGAACACCGGCGTGCAGCGCTCGGGCGCCACTCCCCCGGCCGCGCGCACGGCGACCACGCAGGCGGTCGGCGAGGAGCCGGGCGCCCCCTTCGGGCAGGGCAAGAGCCTGCCGCTGATCGCGATGGCGCACGAGATCCCGTACGTCGCCACGGCCACCGTCGCCGGGCTGCGCGATCTGGAGGCCAAGGTGCACCGGGCGATGGGGATGAGAGGCGCCCGCTATCTGCATGTGCTGGTGCCCTGTCCGCTGGGCTGGGGCACGGCGTCCTGCGACACGGTGCGCATGGCGCGGCTGGCCGAACAGAGTGGTCTGTTCCCGGTGTTCGAGGCCGAGTACGGCGAGGTCACCGATGTGACACCGATCCGGCGGCGGGTGCCGGTGGAGGAGTATCTGCGGCCGCAGAAGCGGTACGCGCACTTGTTCACGCCGGAGCCGGATCCGAAGGCCGTCGCCCGCATCCAGCGGGCCGCCGACCGCAACATCGCCCGTTTCGGGCTGCTGGAACATCAGGAGGCGTCGTGAAGGAGAAGCCGTTCGCGATCACCCTGGACGTGGGATCCAGTCTGGCCAACCGCACCGGCGCCTGGCGCACCGAGCGTCCCGAGTACGTCCACCGGCTGCCGCCGTGCAACCAGGCGTGCCCGGCCGGGGAGAACATCCAGCAGTGGCTGTTCCACGCGGAGAGCGGCGACTACGAGTCCGCCTGGCGGCAGTTGATGCGGGACAACCCGCTGCCCGCCGTCATGGGCCGGGTCTGCTACCACCCGTGCGAGACCGCCTGCAACCGTGTCCAGGTCGACAACGCCGTCGGGATCAACGCCGTCGAGCGCTTCCTGGGCGACGAGGCGATCAGGCGCGGCTGGACGATCAAGGCTCCTTCGGTGTCCTCCGGAAAGCGCGTCCTCGTCGTCGGCTCGGGCCCCGCCGGGCTCTCGGCGGCCTACCATCTGCGCCTGCTCGGCCACGAGGTGACGATCCGCGAGGCGCAAGCGCAGCCCGGCGGCATGATGCGCTACGGCATCCCGCGCTACCGCCTGCCCCGGGAGGTCCTGGACGCGGAGATCGACCGCATTCTGGCGCTGGGCGTCACGCTGGAGTGCGGCACCCGCGTCGACGACGTGCCCGCCGCTCGGCGGGACGGCGGCTTCGACGCCGTGTTCCTCGCCGTGGGCGCCGGCATCGGCCGACGCACGTACATCCCGGCGGGCGACAGCGCGCGCATCCTCGACGCCGTGGCGCTGCTCGGCAGCATGGAGGGCGAGGGTCCTCCGCTGCTGGGCCGTACGGTCGCGGTCTACGGCGGCGGCAACACGGCCTTGGACGCGGCCCGCACCGCGCGCAGGCTGGGCGCGACCGACGCCGTGGTGGTCTACCGGCGCACCCGGGACCGGATGCCCGCGCACGACGAGGAGGTCGAGGAGGCGCTGGAGGAGGGCGTACGGGTCAAGTGGCTCTCCACCATCAAGCATGCCGACGGCGGCCGCATCACGATCGAGCGGATGCGGCTCGACGACACCGGATTCCCGCAGCCCACCGGTGAGTTCGAGGAGCTGGACGCCGACTCCGTCGTCCTCGCACTCGGCCAGGAGTCCGACCTGTCACTCCTCGACGGCGTGCCCGACCTGACCGTGGACCACGGGACGGTGCAGGTGGCGGACGGACTGATGACGGGGCATCAGGGGATCTTCGCCGGGGGTGACATGGTGCCCGCCGAACGCACGGTCACCGTGGCGGTGGGGCACGGCAAGAAGGCGGCGCGGCACATCGACGCGTATCTGCGGGGGACTTCGTACGAGCCGGGTGACAAGCACGCCCCGGCCGGCTTCGAGCGGCTGAACACCTGGTACTACTCGGACGCCCCGGCATCCGTACAGCCGCGGCTCGAACCGGCCCGCCGTGTCTCGACGTTCGACGAGGTCGTGCAGGGGCTCGGCGAGTCCACCGCCCTGTTCGAGGCGCGGCGCTGCATGTCGTGCGGCAACTGCTTCGAATGCGACAACTGCTACGGCGTCTGCCCCGACAACGCCATCGCCAAGCTGGGGCCCGGCAAGGGGTTCGCCATCGACCTCGACTACTGCAAGGGGTGCGGGCTGTGCGTGGCCGAGTGCCCGTGCGGGGCGATGGACATGGTGCCGGAGGAGTGACGAGCCGGTTCAGTCGTCCGCCGTGAGGGCGGCGAGGGCGGCGTCCAGGCGGCGGGTGGCCTCCTCGGCGACCGGGCGCAGGGCGTCCAGCTCGGTGAGGGCGACCATCGTGTTCGGGTCCAGGACCTGTACGGCGGTGCGGTCGCCGTCGCGGCGGACGACCACGTTGCAGGGCAGCAGGAGGCCGATGGAGCGGTCGGTGTCCAGGGCCCGGTGGGCGAGCGGCGGGTTGCAGGCACCGAGGATGACGTAGTCCTCCATGTCGTGGTCGAGCTTGGCCTTGAGCGTGGCGGTGACGTCGATCTCGGTCAGGATGCCGAAGCCCTGGGCGGCGAGGGCGTCACGGACGCGGTCGACGGCGGTGGCGAAGTCGGTGTCGACGTGCACGGTGCGGTCGTAGCGCATGGCGGGGTCTTTCTGGTCGATTCGTTCGCTCGGGGTCGGGTGTCGCGCTGTCGTCAGGCCAGTGACAGGAACAGCTTCTCCAGGCGGGCACGCATCTGCCCGACGTCCTCGCCGTTCTTCCGGCCGGACTCGATATCGGTCACGCACTGCTCCAGACCGGTGGCGATGATCGCGAAACCGGCCCGGTCCAGCGCACGCGAGGCGGCGGCGAGTTGGGTGACGACCTCCTCGCAGTCACGGCCCTCCTCGATCATCCGGATCACACCGGAGATCTGTCCTTGCGCCCGGCGCAGCCGGTTCAGCACGGCCTTGAGGTCCGCGCCTTCGAGTTCGAGTTCCACGTTCACTCCCCGGATGAATACCCCTATGGGTATTATACGCCCTCACATCGACACCGGCCAGAATTCACCCCAGGCGTACCGGCGAGAGCCGGCGACCGACTGCCCTGAGTGGCCCCGGCCGTCAGCGGGCGTCGTCCCCGGGGCCGGGCTGCGCCAGCGCGGCGTGGGCGAGGAGGCGGCGGGCGAGATCGCGTGCCTCGTCCGCGGTCAGCGACGCCCAGACTCCCGGCTCACCGCCCTGGTCCCGGCCCACATCAAGGGCGACGCGGCTGATCGGCCGGTCCGTCGACGCGAGCCTCAGGCACCTCACCGCGATCCGCCGACCGCAAGCCGTCACCAGGGGCCCGTCGCCGGCCGTGGGCGACCGGCCTTCTTCCGTCGTCGTCATCGGTCTCACGCCCTCCCTGGGGGACAGGTCCTCGACGTCCTCCCCACCGGGCCTCCGTACGATGACGCATACCCAGCGGGGTATCAGCGACAGCGCTCGCGGCGCTCGGATTGTTCCCGTCACCCGGTGCGATGGGACCGGGCGCCGTACGGATCCCGCGGCGGCGCAGCAAGTACCGGCCGAGCAGGATCCCGGCGCCGGTGGCCGCGGCAGTCCAGATCCAGGGGCTGGCCAGCAGCGTGCGGGCCAGGCCGGCGCCGGTCTGCTGACCGAGGACGAAGACGCCCATGACAGCCACGAACCAGCCGAAGGACTTGCGCAGCGCGTCCTGCGGGATGCGCCCGGCGACTCGGCCGCCGATCAGTCCGCCGACGACAGCGGTCGCCGTGACCAGGGCCGCAAGCCCCCAGTCGATGTGGACACTGGCGAGGTAACCGGCCAGCCCGGCGAAGGACTTCATGGCGATGACCAGCAGCGAGGTGCCGACGGCGACGGCCATGGGCAGCCCGCCGAGCAGTGCGAGCGCGGGGACGACCAGGAAGCCTCCACCCGCACCCACCAGGCCGGTGACCAGGCCCACGACGATGCCGTCCAGCAGAACGTGGAACACGGGGAGTTCGTGATGGATCCGCTTCCGCTCCTCTTTGCGTCCGCGGATCATGGCGACTGCGGTGGCGATCATCATGAAGGCGAACGCGACGAGCAGAACGGTACCGGGGACGAACGCGGCCAGCCGCCCGCCCACGTAGGCGCCGGCCATGCCCGCCAGCCCGAACAGCGACCCGGTCCGCCACCGGACCCGTCCGGCGCGGGCGTGTGAGACGACTCCGGCGGCGCTGGTGACGCCGACGACGAACAGCGAGGTGGCGATGGCCTCCTTGGTCTCCATCCCGGCCAGGTAGACCAGGATGGGCACGGTCAGAATCGACCCGCCGCCGCCCAGCACGCCGAGGCTGACGCCGATGAGCAGCGACGCGGCGACGATCAGGGCGATCATGACGTGCCTTTGAGGGCGGCGATGACCGTGTCGATGTCCGTGCGGGGACCACGGTTGTAGGGCAGCTTCGACAGCAGCATGCCCAGGGCGCAGGTGTTGGTGAGCGCGGCGACGGTCAGCCCGGCCCCGACCGCCGTGCCGATGAGATGCAGTCCGGGCAGGAACAGGCCCGCGACGCCGGTGATCAGCACGATGGTTCCGGCGACGAGCCGGACCTGGCGCTCCAGGTCCCAGCGCTCGGGGCCGCGGGTGAGGAAACCGCCCGCGGACTCCCAGGCCAGGATGCCGCCGTCGAGGACGCGCAGGTTGGGCAGTCCGGCCTCGGCGAGGGCCTGTTCGGCCTGGGCGGCGCGGGCGCCGGAACGACAGATGAGTATGACCTCGTCGTCGAGGTGGTGCAGAAGTTCGGCGCGGTGTTCGCGCAGGGTGTCGAGGGGGACGTTGTAGGAGCCGGGGATGTGCGCGGTGCGGAACTCGCCTGGCGTGCGCACGTCCAGCAGCCGGGGGCCGTCGCCGTCCAGGTGGAGGTCGCGCAGGACGGTGGGGTCGAGTCGAGGGGCGCTGGCCTGGTGGGTCATGAGGTTTCCTTGCTGCCGCTGGGACGGCTGAGGACATCGAGGGATACGGGGAGACTGGGGATGGCCGGCGGATCGGGTGGCCGCCGGTTCTCCCGGCGGCCACCCGTCCGGCTTCACGCGTCGGCGTGCGCGGGCAGGGCGAGCCAGGCGCCGTAGCCGCCGAGCAGGTCGGAGACGTCGGTGCGGCCCTTGTGGCGCAGCAGGCTGGCGGCGACGGAGGAGCGGTGGCCGCCCGCGCAGTGCACGACCAGAGGACGGTCGGCCGGGATCTCGTCGATCCGGCGGGCGAGTTCGGCGAGCGGGATGTGCAGCGAGCCCTTGATGAAGCCCTCCTCGCGCTCGGCGGTGTTGCGCACGTCCAGCACCAGCGGAGCCTCGCCGCCGTCGAGCAGCCGGCGCAGTTCGCCGGCGGTCAGGCGACTGGCCCGCTCCATCTCGCCGGCCAGGGCCGGGAAGGCGCCCTCGGGCTCGCGCAGATACCCGCCGACCTTGTCGAACCCGATCCGGGCGAGCCGGGTGACGACCTCCTCCTCCCGGTCCTGCGGCGCGACCACCACGACCTCCTGGTCGGGGGCGACGACCATGCCCGCCTGTTCGGCGAAGCGGCCGTCCGCGGGCACGTTGACCGAGCCGCCCAGATACCCGGGCCCGAAGTCCTGCGGCGAACGGGCGTCGACCACGACCGCCCCGGCCGCGCGCCGCTCCATGAACTCCTCCACCGACAACGGCCGGGGCGTGGCGGAGGCGTCGAACAGGCCGTGTTCCTTGCGGTTGAGGATGGCGTCGTAGACGAAGTACGCGGGCGCGGACGGCTGCCCGGCCGTCACCAGCTCCACGAACTTCTCCTCGCTCATCGGCCGGCAGGCGTAGTTGGTGGCGCGCTGCTCGCCGATGGTGGACTGGCGCTGCGTGGAGAGGTTCTTGCCGCAGGCGGAGCCGGCGCCGTGGGCGGGGAAGACCCGGACGGCGTCGGGGAGGGCCATCAGCTTGTGCTGGATCGTGTCGTAGAGCATCCTGCCGAGTTCGTCGGCGGTCACCCCGATCGATGCGAGCAGGTCGGGGCGGCCGACGTCGCCGATGAACAGCGCGTCACCGGTGAGGACGCCGTAGGGGACGGTGTCGCCCGCGTGCTCGTACACGAGGACACTGATCGACTCGGGGGTGTGGCCGGGGGTTTCGAGGATCTGGAGCTGGACGTCACCGAGGGCGATGCGTTCGCCGTCGGCCAGCTTGCGAATGGGGTACTCGGCCTCGGCGCGCTGCCCGTAGCCGATCCAGGCTCCGGTGCGGTCGGCGAGCTCCAGGTGGCCGGCGAGGAAGTCGGCGTGGAAGTGGGTGTTGACGACGGCCTCGATGGTGAACCCGTGCGCCTCGGCGTCGGTGAGGTACTCGGAGATGTCGCGGCGCGGATCGACGACGACGGCCTTGCCGGTCGTCTCGTCGGCAATCATGTACGAGGCCTGGGAGAGGCAGTCGAGGTAGTACTGGGCGAAGAACATGGTCGGGTGACCTCCGAATTCGGATCGGATTAATACCCCGGGGGGTATGAAAAAGGGTCTGATCCGCCCTTGCCGAAGGGCGGGTGTGGTGGTCGGCCCGGGTCGGGGGATGCCCGGGCCGACCGGTCAGAGGCGGCCGGTGAGCATGCCGCGCCAGTACACCGGCGGCAGGCCGTACCGCTTGAACGCCCACATCGTGCGCCGCTCCTTGAACGGATCGATCAGCGGGAACGTGGGTGTCGGGTTCAGGTCGTAGTCGAACTCGGCGAGCAGCATCCGGTCGCGGGCCGTCACCAGCGGGCAGGACGTGTAGCCGTCGTAACGGTGCGACGGGGAACGGCCGTTCATGACGTCCAGCAGGTTGCCGGCCACGACCGGGGCCTGCTTGCGCACCGCGGCACCGGTCTTGGACGTGGGCAGGTTCGCCACGTCGCCGAGCGTGAAGACGTTGTCGTAGGACGGGTGCTGGAGAGTGTGCTTGTCGGCCGCGACGAAGCCCTGCGGACTCGCCGGGGCGGCCAGCGGACTCGCCTTGACCCAGTCGGGGGCGCTCTGCGGCGGTACGACGTGCAGGAGGTCGTAGCCGATGGTCTCCTTCGAGCCGTTCGCGTGGTCGGTGACGGTGACCTCGCGGGCATCGCCGTCGACGGCGGTCATCTCGGAACGCAGCCGCACCTCGATGCCGTACCGGGAGGCCACCTTCTCCAGCACCCGCGACCAAGCGGGCACCTTGAACAGGGCCGGATCGGGGATCAACAGGATGACGCGGATCCGGTCCAGGACCTTTCTCCTGCGCCAGTGGTCGGCGGCCAGGTAGGCGATCTTCTGCGGGGCGCCGCCGCATTTCAGCGGGGTCGCCGGGTGGGTGAAGACGGCCGTACCCGAGCGCGTCTGCCGGATCAGCTCCCAGGTGCGCGGGGCGTACTCGGGCGCGTAGTTGCTGCTCACCCGGTCATGCCCCACGGCCTCGCCGAGACCGGAGACGCCGCCCCAGTCGAGTTGGAGGCCCGGTGCCAGCACCAGGTACTCGTAGGTGAGTTCGTCGCCTCCGGACAGGGCCACCGTCCGCGCTTCGGGGTCGACGGCCAGGGCCCGGCGGCGGATCCACCGCACGCCGTCCGGGATGACCGACCCCTCGGGGCGGCGGCTGTCGCTCAGAGGTGCCTGACCGCCGCCGACCAGGGTCCACAGCGGCTGGTACCAGTGCGTGTCGGACGGTTCGACGAGGGTGATGTCGGTGACACCGGCTCGGCGCAGACGGGCTGCGACGCTGATGCCGGCACTGCCGCCGCCGACGACGGCGACGCGATGGCGGCCGGATATCGGCTCACCGGCGAAAGAGGGGGTGGCGGCCAAGGTGGAACTCCTCTCCAGCTGACCTGAGTGCGGGTGTCGGTGGGGTTGCGGGATTACGGTCGGGCCGCGCGCTCGTCGTGCCCGACGGCAACCGGACGGCCGTCACCGGCCCAGGCCAGGGTGCCGCCGGCCACGGACCAGGCGTCGATGCCCCGGGAGGCCATCCAGTCGGCGGCGGTCCTGCTGCGGTTGCCGCTGGCGCAGATCACGTACACGGGACGGTCGGTGGGCAGCTCGCCGCAGCCTGCCGGGACGGTGCGCAGGGGCATCAGCCGCGCGCCCGGCACATGTCCGGCCGCGTACTCGTCGGGCTCTCGCACGTCGATCAACAGGATGCCCTCGGCCCAGGCCGCGGCGAATGCCTCCTGTCTTGCTTCACGGGCCACTTCATTGCCTCCTCAAATACCCCCGGGGGTTTCCATGCGGCGAGAGTACGGCGGTCGCGGGAGCTCCGTCAAATACCCCGTGGGGTATTTGCCCGCGAGGCAACGTCCGGCTCCGGGCGAGAGCCGGCCGCAGGCGGCGAGCCCGGTGACGCCGCCCGGGGCAGGCTGATGGTCATGCGGGTTCCGCCGTGCGGTCCGGGCCCCGCTGCGACGGTGCCGCCATGGGCGGTGACCAGCTCCTTGACGACGGCCAGCCCGATCCCGCTGCCGCCGGTGGCACGGGCACCGGTTCCCTGCCAGAGGCGGTCGAAGACGTGCGGCAGTTCGTCGGCGGGGATGCCGGGGCCGGTGTCGGCCACCTCGACCAGGGCTTGCGCGGGTGTGGCGAAGGCCGTGACGGTCACGGTGCCGCCCGGGCGGCAGTGCCGGGCGGTGTTGCTGAGGAGGTTGCCGAGGGCCTGGTGCAGGCGGTCCGCGTCGGCCCGGACGGGCAGGGGTCCGACGTCCAGGCGGGTGTGCACCGACAGCCCCGCCGTGCGCAGTTCGGCCTCGCGTCCGGCTAGGGCGGCACGGACCAGGGCGATCAGATCCACCTCGGCGAGGCGGAGTGAGAACCGGGCCGACTCGGCCTCCGCCAGCTCACCGAGGTCGCCGACGATGCGGCCCAGCCGCAGCGTCTGATCGTGCAGTGCGGCCAGCCGGTCCGGGGACGGGGCGACATAGCCGTCGCGCAACTCCTCAAGACCTGCCTGCAGAGCCGCCAGCGGAGTGCGCAGCTCATGCGCGACATCGGCGGCGAGCCGGTGCCGGGCCTGCTCGGCACGGGTGACGTCGTCGGCCATGGCGTCGAAGGCACCGGCCAGGTCGCCCAGTTCCCCGGGGGCGTCGATCCGGGCGCGGGCGGTGCGGTCACCGGCGGCGAGGGCGCGGGCGGTGGCCGCGACCCGCACCACGGGGGCCGTCAGACGCCGGGTGACGAACCAGCTCACGGCCAGCGCCAGGGCGAGGGCGCCGAGGGCGGCGGCGGTCACCCAGCCCCAGGCGACGGACAGCCCGGCGTCGCCGGAGCCGGCCGGGAAGCGCAGCTGTACGGAGCCGACCTGGTCACCGTCCACCAGAACGCTCGCGCTCGCCGACGGCCCCGAGGTTCCGTCGCGCCCCCGTGGGCCGTGCTCCCGGCCGGCCTGCCTGCCGTGCTCGTCCGTCGAACCGGTGCTGGACAGGACGACCTCGTTGTGCGCGTTCCGCACGGTCAGCACGGCTCCGGCCCCGGCTGCCACGGAACGGGCCACGCCGAGGTCGGCCGCCGTCCAGCCGTCTGCCGCCCGATAGGCATCCGCGGCGGCGGTCGCCACGCGGGTCGCGGTGCGCTGCCGATCCGCCGCGTGGGCGCTGCTCAGCCCACGGTCGGTTCCGAGCAGCGCCGCACCGGTCAGCAGCGCCACGGACGCGAGCGCGACGACGGCGAACGCGGCGAACAGCCGTCGCCCCAACGGCCCCAGCCCATCTGCCGACCGGCTCCGCCGACTGAGCGGAGACGGGGGCCGGGGCGGTCCGACGGCCTGCGCGGAAGGCGTGTCCAGCGACTTCGCGGCGTCCGGCGAAGACGCCGCCGATCCGCCAGGGTGCGGCGCGGAGTGCTCAGGGGTCACGGGACCACCCCAGTCGATAGCCCACCCCCAGCACCGTCTCCACGATGCCGGGTCCGGCCGGGCCCAGTTTGTGCCGCAGGTTCTTCACGTGCGAGTCGACGGTCCGCTCGTACCCGGCGAACTCGTAGCCGCGCACCCGGTTGACCAGCTCGTAGCGCGAGTACACCCGCCCGGGCACCGACGCCAGCTTGGTCAGCAGCCCCCACTCGGTGGGTGTGAGCTCCACCGGCGTCCCGTCCAGCAGGGCCTCGTGCCGCGCCTCGTCGACACGCAGCCGTCCCCCACCGTACGAGGCTGCCGTCGCCGGGCCCTTCCCACTGCCCCGGGCACGCTGGAGGACGGCACCGACCCGCAGCACCACCTCGGTCGGGCTGAACGGCTTGGTGACATAGTCGTCGGCGCCCAGCCGCAGCCCGTGGATGCGGTCCTCGACGGTCGTGCGGGCGGTCAGCACCACCACCGGCACGGCGCCCTGCTCCCGCGCCTCGCGCAGCACCTCGTCCCCGTCCACATCCGGCAGGCCGAGGTCGAGCAGCGTCAGGTCGACGGCCCGCTCGCCCAGCAGTCGCAGGGCCTCCGCACCCGACCCGGTCGTCACCACCCCGTAGCCGGCGCGCTCCAGGTAGCGGCGCAGCAGATCTCGGATCTCCTTCTCGTCCTCGACGACGAGCACGGTCGTGGCCATACCCCACACGTACGCGCGCGGCCCCGGCCCCGAGGAGGGCCGGACAGGCCACACCCGTGCGTCCGAACGTCTCCATCCCGACTCCACAGCCACCGCACACCGACTGCGACGCCCCGCGCGACGGTACGGGTGCGGGAGACAAGGCCCGTCCCCCGCCCACTGAAGGAGGCTCGCCATGAAACGCAACGTCAAGCTCGCCACCGCACTCACCGCGGGCGCCCTCGCCATCGGCGGCGTGCTGGCGGCGGGCCCGGTTGTCGCCGACTCGGGCGACCCCTCGCCGAGGCCGGACCGCACCACGGCAGAACGCCCGACGACGGGCGGCGCCCCGCACCACGGGCACCGCCAGGGCGACCACGGGACGGACGGCCGTCACGACGGATCCTGCACCTCGTACCGCCTCGCCCCGCAGGGCACCCTGACCGCCTCCCAGAAGGCCGCGCTCGCGGACCAGGCGGAGGAGGAGCAGCTGGCGCACGACCTGTACACGGTGTTCGCGGACCGCTACGACGCACGGGTCTTCGACAGGATCGCGGCGGCGGAGACCCACCATCTGACCGCCGTCCGCACCCTGCTGGACCGCTACGCCGTCACGGACCCGACCGCGGACCGGCCGGCCGGCGACTTCGTCGACCCCACGGTCCAGGCCACCTACGACCGGCTGCTGAAGCAGGGCGAGGACGGCCTGGACGCGGCCCTCGAAGCAGGGCGCACGGTCGAGTCGAAGGACATCGACGCGCTGACCGAAGCACTGTCCGGCCTCACCGCACCGGACGTGCGACAGGTCTACGACAACCTGCTCGCCGCCTCCGAGCGGCACCTCGCGGCCTTCGACCGCTGGATCGCCACGGGGTGAGCACGACCGAGCCGGAGGGCCGATCGCCCTCCGGCTCACTGTGCCGGCCCCCGGCTCCCCGGTGCCGCTGTCAGCCGACGAACTCCCCCACCGCCGCCTTCAGTTCGCTCAACCCCTTCTTGGCATCGGTGAAGAACATCCCGGTCTTCGGGTCGGTGTACAGCTCGTTGTCGATGCCTGCGTAGCCGTGGCCCATCGAGCGCTTGATGACGACGACGCTCTTCGCCTTGTCGACGTCGAGGATCGGCATGCCCGAGACCGCGTTGCCGGGGCGTCGGGCGATCGGGTTGGTCACATCGTTCGCACCGATCACCAACGCCACGTCCGCCTGCGGAAACTCGGGGTTGACGTCGTCCATCTCCTTCAGCTGGGTGTACGGCACGTTCGCCTCGGCCAGCAGCACGTTCATGTGCCCGGGCATCCGGCCGGCGACCGGGTGGACGGCGTAGCTGACATCGACGCCGTGGTCGGTCAGCAGCTTGGCCAAGTCGCCGAGTTCGTGCTGGGCCTGGGCGGCGGCGAGGCCGTAACCCGGCACGAAGACGACCTTCCTCGCATACGCCAGCTGGATCGCCACGTCGTCCGCGGAGACCGACCGCACCTGAGCCGGAGCACCGGATCCGGTTGCCGCGGGGGCACTGTCGCCGGTGCCGAAGCCGCCGATCACGATGTTGGCGATGGAGCGGTTCATGGCGTCGGCCATCAGCTTGGTGAGGATGCCGCCCGACGCGCTGACCAGCATGCCCGCGATGATCAGTGCCGTCTCGTTCAGGACGAAGCCCGCCATGGCGACCGCGGATCCCGTGAAGGCGTTCAGCAGGGCGATGACCACCGGCATGTCGGCGCCGCCGATCGGCAGCACCATCGTCACGCCGAACAGCAGGGCCACCGCCACCAGGCCGTACAGGGCGGTGCGGGAGTCGGGTGCCAGCACCAGCCAGACCGCGCCGACGACGAAGGCAGCCGGCAGCAGGACGTTGAGGAGCCGCGCGCCCGGGAAGACCACCGGCGCCCCGGACACCACGCCCTGGAGCTTGCCCGCCGCGATCAGCGAGCCGGAGAAGGTGACCGCGCCGATGACGATGTCCAGGGCGCCGGGGAGGGAGACCCGCGCGCCCAGCAGGGCCGCGTCCTCGGCCTGGAGCAGGTCGTTGACGGCGATGAGCGCCGCCGCCCCACCGCCGACCGCGTTGAAGACGCTGACCAGTTGGGGCATCGCGGTCATCTGCACCGCGCGCGCGGCCCACAGGCCGAGCGCGGCACCGAACAGGCCTCCGGTCACCAGCACCAGCCACCCGGTGCGGCTGATCACGCCCTCATCGGCCACCAGCCACACCGTCGCGCCGATCGCCACGGCCATCGCCCCGGCCGAGAGGCTGTTGCCGCGGCGGGCCGTGCGCGGGTGGTTCATCAGATGCAGCCCGAGTACGAAGCAGGCCGCCGCGGCCAGAAAGATGTAGTGAACGGCGTCGGAGACGTTGTCCATGGCTTCTCACACCTCCTTCTCACTGGTCGGCCTGGCCTTGAACATCTCCAGCATCCGGTCGGTCACGACGTACCCGCCGACCACGTTCATGGCCCCGAACGCCATCGCCACGAAGGCGAGGACGTACCCGAGCCAGGTGTGCGACTCGGCGGCGATCAGCATCGCGCCGATGACGACGATGCCGTGCACGGAGTTGGAGCCGGACATCAGCGGGGTGTGCAGGGTCGCCGGGACCTTGCTGATGACCTCGATGCCGACCAGGACGCTCAACACGAACACGGTGATCGCGGTGAGGAGATCGAGGTTGTTCATGAGGGTTCTCCTCCCTTGAGTTCGCTCGCTCCCGTCAGCGCGGCCGTGATCTCGTCGGCCGGGTCGAGGACGAGTTCGCCGTCGCGTACGAGGTGGCGCAGTACGGCGACGAGGTTGCGGGCGTACGCCGTGGAAGCGGCGGTCGCCATCGCGGACGGGAGGCGTCCGGCCCCGATGAGCGTGACGCCGTTGTCCAGGACGTCGGTCTTGTCGTGCTCACTGCCCTCGACGTTGCCGCCGAAGTCGCTCGCGGCGAGGTCGACGACGACCGAGCCGGGCGTCATCCGTTCCAGCACGGCCGCGCTGACCAGCAACGGCGGCTTGCGGCCCGGTACCTGAGCCGTGGTGATGACGATGTCGCTGCGGGCGATGTGGGCGTCCAGCGCCGCACGCTGCGCCCCCTGCTCCTCCGCGGTCAACTCGCGTGCGTAGCCGCCTTCTCCGGCGCCCGATCCGGTGCCTGGCGGGCGCGCTACGTCCAGGAATCGGGCGCCGAGCGACTCCACCTCCCCTCTCGACTCGGGGCGTACGTCGTACGCCGTGACGACGGCGCCGAGGCGGCGGGCGGTGGCGATCGCCTGGAGCCCGGCCACTCCGGCACCGAGGACGAGGACCTGCGCCGGGCGCATGGTGCCCGCCGCGGTGGTCAGCATCGGGAAGAAGCGGTCGTAGGAGTCGGCCGCCAGCAGTGCCGCCTTGTAGCCGGCGACGTTGGCCTGGGAGGTCAGCGCGTCCATGGACTGGGCGCGGCTGAGAGTGCGGGGCAGCAGGTCCAGGCTGACCGTGCGGATGCCGCGCTCGGTCAGATCCTGCACGAGGGCCGGGTGCCGCAGCGGTTCGAGCAGGCCGATGAGGGTCTGCCCGGGGCGCAGTGCGGTCGCGGTCTCCTCGTCGGGCGGGCCGACGCACAGGACGGCGTCCGCGCGCGCGTACAGCTCGTCCGGGGGTACGACGCTCGCGCCTACTGCGGTGTAGTCGGCGTCGGTGAACCAGGCGCCGGATCCGGCTCCGGCCTCGATCAGCACGTCGAGTCCGGCCCGGCTCAGGAGGGTGACGGCCTCGGGGACGAGGGCGACCCGGCGTTCGCCGGGCGCTCGCTCCCGTACGGCTCCCACGGTGACGGTTGGCATGGTCTGCTGCCTCTCTCCGGGACCCGGTGGTGTCCGGGGCCCCGGAACTCTCAGAACTCGAAGACGAGCCGTGCTTCGGCCCGTCCGCCGAGAACCTCGTCGAAGGAGTCGTTCACCTGCTCCAGACGCCGCGGCTCGGCGATCACCTGGGTACGTCCGGCGGCGTGCAGCGCGAACACCTCGGCCAGGTCCTGGCGGGTGCCGACGATGGAGCCGATCACGGAGATCCCGCCGAGGACGGTCTCGAAGATCGGCACGTTGATCGCCGCGTTGTCGGCGGGCAGTGCGACCATGACCAGGCGTCCGCCGCGGTTGAGTGACCTGTAGGCCTGCTCGAACGCCTTGGGCGCGGCGGCGAGCACGACGGCCACGTCCGCGCCGCCGGCCTTCTTGATCTCCTCGACCGGGTCGTGCGTCCGGGCGTTGACGATCTCGTCGGCGCCGAGCCGGTGGGCCAGGCCCAGCTTGTCCGGTTCGAGGTCGACGGCGGTGACGAAGCCGCCCACGAGCCGGGCGTACTGGAGGGCCAGATGGCCGAGTCCGCCGATACCGAAGACGGCGACGCGTTCGGCCGGGCCGATGTGTGCGACCTTGATCGACTTGTACGTGGTGACGCCCGCGCAGGTCAGCGGCGCCGCGTCGAACGAGGTCACCCCGTCGGGCACCCGGACGACCGCACCCGCGTGCGCGACGGCGTACTCGGCGAAGCAACCGTCCACCGAGTACCCGGTGTTGGCCTGGCTCTCGCACAGGGTCTCCCAGCCGGAGACGCAGTAGCGGCAGGTGCCGCAGGACGAGCCGAGCCACGGGACGGCGACCCGCTTGCCGATCAGCGTCTCGGACACGCCCGCGCCGACGGCCTGGACAGGCCCGACGCCCTCGTGGCCGGGGGTGAACGGCGGCTGCGGCTTGACCGGCCAGTCGCCGTGCGCGGCGTGAATGTCGGTGTGGCAGAGGCCGGATGCCTCCATGCGGACGAGTACCTGGCCGGGGCCGGGCTCGGGGACGGGAATGTCCTGGATCTCCAGCGGCTTCCCGAAGTCGGTGACCACTGCTGCCTTCATGATCCACTCCTCAGTTCGGTTCTTTTCCGGGTGGGTCGACCCGGCTGACGAAATGCAGCCCGTCCCCGGCTGCGAGGGAGAAGCCGCCCGGTGTGCCGGGCCTGACGTCGAGGACCAGGCGCGGGCGGCCGAGGGCCGCGTACAGATCGGCGTCGATGTGGAAGGTGCAGCCGTCCACGACGCCCAGCAGCAGATCCGCCTCCCCCAGGGCGAGTTCGCCGTCCGGATAGCACATCGGGTCGCTGCCGTCGCAGCAGCCGCCTGACTGGACGAACATCACCGGTCCCCCGTGGGCGGCGCGCAGGGCCGCGATGGCCTCGCGCGCCGCCTCGGTGGCGGTGACGCGCCCGGCGGTGTCGTCGTGGACGTGTCCGGGCATGTCCGGTGCCTCCTAGAACAGCCCGAGCGGCTTGGCGCCGTAGCTGACCAGGAGGTTCTTGGTCTGGCTGTAGTGGTCGAGCATCATCTTGTGGGTCTCGCGGCCGATGCCGGAGACCTTGTAGCCACCGAACGCGGCGCCTGCCGGGTACTGGTGGTAGCAGTTGGTCCAGACACGGCCGGCCTTGATGGCACGGCCCATTCGGTAGGTGCGGCCGGTGTCGCGGCTCCACACGCCTGCGCCGAGGCCGTACAGCGTGTCGTTGGCGATCTCCAGGGCCTCGGCCTCGTCCTTGAAGGTGGTGACGGCGAGGACGGGTCCGAAGATCTCCTCCTGGAAGACCCGCATCTTGTTGTGGCCCTTGAGTACGGTCGGCTCGAAGAAGAAGCCGTCCGCGAAGTCTCCGTCGAGCGCGGGCCGGTGGCCGCCGACCAGCAGTTCGGCGCCCTCCTTCTGCCCGATGTCGACGTACGAGGCGATCTTCTCGACCTGCTGCCGCGAGACCTGCGGGCCGATCATGGTCGCGGTGTCGAGCGGGTCGCCCTGCTTGATGGCGCGGATCCGCTCCAGGCACCGGCCCATGAACTCCTCGTAGATGTCCTCCTGGATGAGGGCACGGGACGGGCAGGTGCAGACCTCGCCCTTGTTGAACGCGTAGAGCACGAGCCCCTCGACGGCCTTGTCCAGGAAGTCGTCGTCCTCGGCGGCCACGTCGTTGAAGAAGATGTTCGGCGACTTGCCGCCCAGCTCCAGGGTGACCGGGATGATGTTCTGGGACGCGTACTGCATGATCAGCCGGCCCGTGGTGGTCTCGCCGGTGAAGGCCACCTTCGCGACGCGCTTGTTGGTGGCGAGCGCCTTGCCGATCTCGGCACCCGGGCCGTTGACGACGTTGAGGACGCCCGGCGGCACGATGTCGCCGATGACCTCCATCAGCTTCAGGATCGACCACGGCGTCGGGGAGGCCGGCTTGATCACCGTGGCGTTGCCGGCGGCGAGCGCCGGGGCGAGCTTCCACGCGGCCATCAGCAGCGGGAAGTTGAACGGGATGATCTGCCCGACCACGCCCAACGGCTCGTGGAAGTGGTAGGCGATCGTCTCCTTGTCGATCTCGGTGATCTCGCTCTCCTGGGCGCGGATGGCTGCCGCGAAGTAGCGGAAGTGGTCGGCGGCGAGCGGGATGTCGGCGGCCAGCGTCTCGCGGACCGGCTTGCCGTTCTCCCAGCTCTCGGCGACGGCGAGTTCCTCGCGGTGGGCGTCGATGGCGTCGGCCACCTTGGTGAGCACCGCGGCCCGTTCGGTGGTGGACGCGTCGCCCCACCTGTCCTTGGCGGCGTGTGCGGCGTCCAGCGCGAGTTCGATGTCCGCGGCCCCGGACCTGGGAATCTCACAGATGGGCTTGGCGGTGGCGGGGCACAGGTTGGGCGAGTACTGCCCGGTGGTGGGCGCCTCCCACTTGCCGCCTATGAAGTTCTCGTACCGTGGTGCGACGTCCACAGGGCTGCCGGGCTTGCCCGGAGGCTCGTATTTCATGACCGTCCCCTTTCCGATCACGACGATCGTGGTGATGCTCCGACGCTAGGAGCCGGAACGCTGCAACAACGCTGCATGCCGGACCACCTGCGGTGGGACGGCCAGGTCGGCGTCCAGTGCGTGGGCCCGGGCTGCGGCTGCCGCGCGCTGCGGCGAGGCGTCCGGCAGCCTGCGGGCGAGGGTGCGCCAGGCGGATACGTCGTCGGCTCCCCAGTCCGCGTCCACCCAGCGCCGTAGCAGCCCCGGATCGCCGCTGCCGAGCACGGCCCCGCGCAACTGCTGCTCCAGAGCCCGCCGTTGCTCCACGACGACCGGCGCCTCGGAGCGCGGCAGCAGCGGACCCCGGTAGCGGGCAAGCGCCTCGCGCGCCCGCCCCTCGGCGAGCAGCGCGGTCACGTCCCCGAAGTCGGTGCGTACGGGACCGAGCAGTCGGTACGGCCGCGAGCCGAGGAGCGCCGGACCGAGCACCGCCCGCAACCGGGTCAGCTCGGCCCGCAGCGTCGAGGCCGGCACCTCCCGCTCCGACAGGTCGGCCGCGATCCGCTCACCGGTCACTCCCCGCCCCGCCAGTGCGAGCACCACCGCGATCTCGCTGTGCCGCGGACTGAGCCGGTGCACTCGTCCGGCCCGCTCCAGCAGGGCGCTGTCCCGCCCGAGCGCGGTCAGCCGTACGGCGGTGTCGCAGCCGTCGGAGGGCAGCACCGCCCGTCCGTCCGGGCCGAGCAGCGCCGTGGCGGGCCGGGTCCGGGCGAGTTCGGCCTCGGCCGCGAGCGCGGCGGCACGCACGGCGGCCAGCGCCGGCGGTGTGGCGATGCTGCCGCCGCCGGTGAGGTCGACGACGCCCAGCACCCGGCCGGAACCCGGGTCGCGCACGGGGGCAGCGGCGCAGGACCAGCCGTGCACGGCGGAGCTGAAGTGCTCGCCGGCGACGATCTGAACGGGCTGCCCCACCTCCAGCACGGTGCCCGGCGCGTTCGTCCCGGCCCGCGCCTCGGACCACACGGCGCCCTCGACGAAGTGCATCCGCTCGGCACGCCCCATGGCCGCGGTGTCCCCCTCGACCCACAGCAGCGTCCCGTCGGTGTCCCCGACCGCGAAGACATGTCCGTCCTCCGCGGCTCCGGCGCCGAGCAGCTCCCGGAACAGCGGGAGTACCGCGGCCAGCGGATGGCCGCGCCGACAGGCCGCCAGTTCCTCGGCGCCGCGAGTGAGCAGCGGGCTGCCGCCGTCGGGGCGTATGCCTCGGGCTGCGCACCGCTGCCACGACTCGGCGACCAACCGCCGCACCCCTGATGCGGCTCGTATGGCGGGCGACGCGGTCACGAACCGCTCGTGCGCGGCGCGCAGCGCGGACGCCGAGGGGGCGTCGGAAGCGTCCATGGCACCTCCCATGTGCCTTTCTGCCGTTCGGCCACTCAAGCCTCACCCGCGCAGGACGACGGACCGCAGAGGCCGAACGGCCTCTGCGGCAGGGACGGTTGGACTTCCGCCGCGGCCAAGGCCACGGACCCGGCCCTTCGACCGGGCCAGGACGTCATGACCGGGCGACGGGAGTGCGACGGCCGTGGTCGACGTGCCGTGCGAGCAGGACCAGCCCGATGACGCCCAGCACCGCGAGGTATCCGCACCCGTCGGCGCACGGCCTGGCACGCCTGGCGTCGTCGTGGGGTATGAGGCCGACGCCATCACCCCGCACGCACACCCGGCCGGAGCGTGGTCGTCACGGACTCCGCCCACGTCGTGACCGACTCCGGCGACCTGGCCCGCTACCAGGAGGTGCCGCACCCGTGGCCGGACCGGGCCATCGACGACGCCGTCCGCATCCGCCCCGGCCTGACCGCCACCGGCGCCCGGCTCTTGCCCCGCCGAGGCCTGACGTCCTCAGCCGTGCGGCACGACCACGACCGGTGCGGCTGCGCGGTGGAGCACCTCGTGCGTCACGGGGCCGGTGTGCGGGCCGACCGCTGTGTGGCGGCGCCTGCGGCCGAGGACGACCAGCGACGCGTCGCGCGACGCCTCCGCCAGATGCGCGCCCGCCCTGCCGACCGCGGCCTCCTCGGTGACCTCCACACCTGGGAACTTCTCCCGCCACGGGCGCATCGTCTCTTCCAGGGTGCGCTGGACTTGTACGGCCGGTTCGTCGGCCTCCCCCGCCCACAGGGACGACCCCGCGCTCCAGCCGTACACGACCCGCAGCCCGGCGCCACGCCGCGACGCGGCGTCGAACGCGAACCCCAGTACCTCGTCGCCGACTTGGTCCTGCAACTGCAGCCCGAGCACGACATCGCGGTACGGGGTGACGACGGAGGCGATCCCACCGGCGTCCGGCCGGTGTTCGCCGGCCACGTCCGCACCGGGGCGTACGAGGACCACGGGCCCCTCCGCCCGGGCCACCACCGCCAGCGCCACGGACCCGAAGAGATGCCCGGCGGCCCAGCCCGCCCCCCGCGAGCCGAGCACCAGTACCTCAGCCGACCGAGCGGCCGCCGCGAGGGCGGCCGCGGGTTGTCCGGCGAGCTTCCCGGCGGTGACCTGCAGGCCGGGGTGACGGTACGCCAGGGATGCCTCGGCTTCGTGCAGCATGCGCGCGCAGCGGTCCTCGCCGGGCAGCGGCACCGCATCCGCCGCGAACGGCTCGTAGGCGTGCGGCGGTTGCTCCCCCGCATGCACGACACGCAGCGGGACCGCCCGGAGCAGCGCCTCGCGCGCTGCCCAGTCGGCGGCGGCGAGACTCTCCGGCGAGCCGTCGAGGCCGACGGTGACGGTACGGGACATGAGCGGGCCTCCTTCGATGTGTGCTCCCACTCTGGTGTCCCGGGAGCAGCGGCAGGAGGGACCACAGGTCCCTGAACGCAGCCGATGGGCCCGTGTGACGGCAGGTGACACAAGCGGCCGGGGCATCGCCGTTGCCGATCGGCGATGCCCCGGTCCGTACGAGCCTGAGTCGTCAGAGCAGCCACCGGTGCCGGCTGACGAACGGCAGGCGTGCCCACGCCGTGCCCAGCCCCCAGACGGCCCGCGCCGACAGCCGCGAGGGCGATCAGGACGACGGCGTGGACGACGGCGTGGACGACGCCCTTTCAGGGTTCGCCGGTCATCTCACGGGTGTTCGCGGGTCATCAGGTCGTCGGCACCAGCGCCACCGGGCAGTGGGAGCGGTGCAGCAGCGTGTGTGCGACGAGGCCGAGTTGTGGTCCGAGCCGGCTCGCGCGGCGGCGGGCGCCGATGACGACGACGGCGGACTCGCGCGTGGCGTCCAGCAGGGCATGGGCCGGGCCGGCGTTGACCGTGCTGGTCTCGACTCTGACGCCGGGGTGCTCCTCCTGCAACTGGGCCAGGCTGAAGCGCGGCACGGCCTCCTCGGCCCGGTCGTCCCGGGCGAGTTCTCGCTGTCCCGGGCTGGTGGCGGGGATCAGCGAGGGCAGTTCGGGGGTGATGTGCCGGTTGGTCCGGGCGTGCAGGACACGCAGGTTGACGCCGCGCCGCGCCGCCTCATGGAAGGCGTAGGCGGCCGCGTCGGTGTCGGAGTCGTTCTCCAGACCGAGCAGTACCGCGCGCCCGTTGTCGCACGGGTGGTCGCCGCGCACGACGAGCAGGGGCCCGTGCGAGTGCGCGGCCAGCCGCAGGCTCACCGAGCCGGCCAGCAGGCCGGTGACCCCGCCGAAGCCCCGGGTGCCGACGACGGTGAGGTCCGCGTCTTCGCTCGCACGCGTCAACGCCCGTATGGCACTGCCCGTGACGGCCCTGGTCACCACCACCAGGCCGGGGTGGCGCTCGTGGACGCGGGCGGCGGCCGACGCGAGGACGGGTTCGGCCTCGTCCCGGTCGGGCACGGCGTACACGACGCGCAGTTCGGCGCCGCGCCGCGCGGCTTCCTCCGAGGCCCAGTCCAACGCCCGTACCGCGATCAGGGAGCCATCGACTCCGACGACCACATGGTGGTGAGTCATCTCCCTCTCCCTCCTGTTCTGCGCTCCCGATACTCGTACGGCCCTGGCTCCCGGGGCAGGGGCCACACGAACCCGTCGGCACGCCGTACGGCCCCTGCCGCAGGGCCCTTCGGCCCCTGCCGGGCACGTGGCGGTGGCGGTCAGGAGGTGAGGTCGAGGCCGTACATGCTGTGTCCGCCCACGAGTTCGCGGCCGGTCACCAGCTCGGGTTCGATGCGGACGAACACCTCCCGTGGCGAGGGCGCCCAGGAGCGCGGGCCGGTACGGGCCAGGCGCTCGTGCTCGGCCGGGTCGGTGACCACCGTGGCGGGACCGGTGACGACGACGCTCCAGCCGGAGTGCGTGGCCGCGTCGACCTCGTCGGCCTCGAAGGCGACCACCGCGCCGTCGATCGCACGCACCAGTTCCGAGCCGGCCGCGGTGCGCAGCAGTACCGCTCCGTCGGTGTCCAGGCAGAAGTTGACGGGCAGGACCGCGGGCAGCGCCCGACGCGTGTACACGATGCGGCCGACGGGCACCTTCGTCAGCAGGCGCAGGCACTCCTGCCGCTGAAGTTCTCGGAATCCGTCGTTCCGGTACATGGGTCAGTCCGTCTCCCGCCTGGATGCGCGGATGCTCGGATGGGTGATGTGCGCCATGTGCCCAATCGTCAGCCGGGCGAGGGAGATCCGCTAAGGGCCATCGGTCCCGGCTGTGCCGGACAACGTCCCTGTTGTGCCGGACAACGTCCCGTTACACCGTGATCCGGCGCCCGGTGACGCCGTACGTATCGATACGCACCCACTGGTCGCGTCGGCCGCCCGCCCAGGGCCCGCTGTACGCCTGTTCGTCGAGCCGCCGCGCCTCGTCGGGGTCCGTCACGGCGCGGGCGTGTCCCCGTACCAGTACGCTCCAGCCCTGGCTGAAGGCGTCGTCGATGCGGTCGACCTCGAAGGCGACCTGGCAGCCGGCCGCCTGCGACGGCGTGCTGCCGGGTTCCGTGCGGAAGACGACGGCGCCGTCGACGACGCTGTAGTTGACGGGGACGATGACGGGCCCGGTGACGGTGGGCACCGCGATGCGGCCGACGCCGTGCGTCGAGAGCAGGGTGCGGCACTCCCGTGGGGTCAGCTCGGTGAGGCGGGCGTGGCGAACGCCCTGGCCGGCGCCGGGCGGCAGTTCGGCGTCGCCTCCGGTGAGATCCGTGACGGTGGTGTGCAGGGCCTCTGCCAGCATGTGGAGCACGCCTGCGCCCGGTGCGGCGGTGGGGTGTTCCTCCACGTACTGGAGGTAGCCGGGGGCCATGCCCGCCCTGGCGGCCGTCTCCTCCCGGGAGAGGCCGAGCTCGGTGCGTCGCTGTGCGAGGCGGCGCCCGAGGTCGCCCACGGGGGCCGCCTGCGTCGCCCTCGACGGGACCCGATCGCCCATGGCCCGTCCTTCCTCCCGTCAGTCCGCCCGAACGGCGATCACGTCGTGCTGCTCCCCACCGAGGACGACCTTGAGCGCGCCGGTGTCGGCGGCCCGGGCGAAGACGTCGTAAGCCTCCTCCATCTGCTCCAGCGGGAAGGTATGGGTGACCAGCTCCGCGGTGGGCAGCCGACCGGCAGCCGCCATACGCAGCAGGGTCGGGGTGGAGCGGGTGTCGACGAGACCGGTGGTGATGGTCACGTTCTTGATCCACAGGTCTTCGAGGTGAAGTGTCGCGGGGCTGCCGTGCACGCCGACGTTGGCGACATGCCCGCCGGGCCGGACCATGCGGGTGCACATCTCGAAGCTCTCGGGGACGCCGACGGCCTCGATGACCACGTCGGCGCCCAGCCCGTCGGTGAGGTCGGCGATCAGCTGCTCGGGGTCCTCGCGGGCGTCGGCCACGGCATCGGCGCCGAGCTGCCGGGCCGCGTCCAGCCGGGCGGCGGCCAGGTCCACGGCGACGATCCGCTCGGGCGCGAACAGCCGGGCCGTTGCGATGGCCGCGAGTCCGATGGGGCCGGCGCCGACGACGGCGACGGTGTCCCCGGGCCGTACGTGCCCGTTGAGGACGCCCACCTCGTACGCGGTCGGGAAGATGTCGGCGAGCAGGACGGCGTCCTCGCCCTCCAGAGTGCCGGGCAGCGCGTGGACGGAGAGGTCGGCGTGCGGCACGCGCAGGTACTCGGCCTGGGTGCCGTCGATCAGGTGGCCGAGGATCCAGCCTCCGCCGCCCCGGCACTGGCCGTACATCGCCTTGCGGCAGTACGAGCAGCGGCCGCAAGCGGTGATGCAGGAGACCAGGACCCGGTCCCCGGGCCGTACCGTGCGCACGTCGGCGCCGGTCTCCACGACCTCGCCGACCGCCTCGTGTCCGAGTACCGTGCCGGGGCGCACCTCGGGTACGTCGCCCTTGAGGATGTGCAGGTCCGTGCCGCAGATGGTGACGGTGTCGACGCGGACGACGACGTCGGTCGGATCCTTCAGGCCCGGGTCCGGGACGTCCTCCCAGGAGGCGTGTCCGGGACTGTGGAAGACATAGCCCTTCATGACGCTCCTTTCCTCCTCGGTCCCCGGGACCGCAGCACCGGGGGCGAGGCAGAGGCCTGCGCGGCGCCGAAATCGCCCCACAGATCCATATTGCGGGTCGGTGCGAC
This sequence comes from Streptomyces blattellae, assembly GCF_009709555.1. Classification (GTDB taxonomy): domain Bacteria; phylum Actinomycetota; class Actinomycetes; order Streptomycetales; family Streptomycetaceae; genus Streptomyces; species Streptomyces blattellae. The sequence goes on from NZ_WJBG01000130.1 coordinate 125,041, forward strand.
GTTGCGCATGGGCCGGTCGGCCTCGATCGTCCAGCCGTCCAGCCGGACGGGGCCGACCCCGCGACACAGGTCCGGTCGGCCCTGCGGGACCGGGCGGGTCGGGCCGACCGGCCCTTCCCTCCGCCGCGGCGCAGCGGTTTCCTCGGATCATGTCCGGAAACCACACCAGGTCCACGCCACCCCACTCGGTGCGGGTTGTCGCGGGAACAACCGTCGTGGAACTGCACGGCGAGATCGACCTCTGCGCGGCACCGTCGCTGGTGAGCCGCCTGGACGCGCTGACGGCCGGGACATGCCCCGACCTGGTGCTCGACCTGACGGCCGTGTCCTTCATCGACTGCAGCGGCCTGGGTGTCCTGTGCCGGGCCCGCAACCGTGTCCTGGCCCGCCACGGCCGACTCCGCCTGGTCACGCACAGCACGCGCTTCCTGCGGGTGCTGCGCGCGGCGGGCCTGGCGGGCGTGTTCGAGATGCACCCCTGCCTGCCCGAGTCCCTGACAGCTGCGCCGCGCCCGGGAGTCGTACCCGTCGCAGCGGTCTGACGAGCCCACCACGGCGCTCCGGCCCCTGTCGCCCACCCCCCTGCCTACGCCGGGGCGACCGACGGTCCGTACGTCTCCGGGCGGTCGCTGTCGCACTCGTCAGCCTCAGCCTCCGTCCGACGCGTCGCCGGCTCACTGTCGATCACCGTGCGTGCGGGACGTCGTGGCGTCGCGGGGCCCTCGGGGCCGTAACCGAGTCGTATGAGCATGTGGGCGTGGGCGGGCTCCGGGGCTGCGGATTCGCACAGGTCGGGCCACTCCATGGCCTGATGCAGCAGGGAAGCGCGCAGGCCGCGGGCCGCGGCGAGGAGCAGGACGCGTTCGAGGGCCTGCCCGGCGCGCAGCCAGTCGGTGCGTCGGTCGTGTTCGGTGGTCAGCAGGGCGATGGCTGGAGCCGTTTCGAAGAAACGGGCGGGAAGCCGCTGGGGACGGCGTTGCGCGGTGAAGTCGCGCATGGGAAGCCGTTCCCGGGCATCCTGCGGGCCGAGGGCCGCCCAGGGCAGACCTGTGTCGGCCGCCTCGTAGGGGTCGCCGCGCACCCAGCGGCGGCTCTCCTTCACGCGGTCGGCGTCGAGACGGTTGCGCTGTTCCGCCTGCGCGGTGAGCGCGAGCAGACGCACGGTTTCGTCAGCTTCGGGGAAGCCCAGCCACGCCCCTTCAGCGCCGGCCGCCGCCGCGAGTTCGATGCGCGGATACGGCGGTACCGGCCGGCCGGAGAACGGGAAGCGGCTGCTGTGCCGGCGCCAGATCACCGAGTACAGCTCGGCATCGGTGCCGCGCGGGCGGCCCGCGGCGAGCTCGGTCGGACGGACGGAGGCCAGCAGGTCGGGGTCGGCCGGGCTGGGCAGCAGCCGGGTGACCGGCTCCCAGCCGAAGTGGGCCATGGCGACACGGAGGTTGAAGACCGAGGCTCCTGCCGACAGATGCAGGGCCCGTCCATCCGGGTCCGTGTACCTGAGGCCCGCACCGGGGGCCGCACGGACGTGGAAGGTGACCGTCTCCGGTTCCAGACGGAAGCGCCACGGCTGGGAGTTGAAGATCGAGGGCGCGGCGACCGCGGCCGAGACGCAGGTCTCCAGGATCGCGGCGTCGAAGGATGTGCTGCGCACGGTGCCCTCCTCTCACCCCGGAACGGTGCTGTTCTTCGAGCGTGCGCGGCCGGTCGTGGCGAGGTCAGGGGCCGATGGTCCCTCACGAAGGACCGGCAGGCCGTTCGCATCCCCGTGGGCGCCGTGCGCGGCCATGCCGATCAGGGCCGAACGTCCCGTGCTCGGCCACGAGTTGGTCCCGGTCGGCCCTTTCACTGCGTCTGATCGGCCCATGCCACCGCAGCGCTCCGGCTGTCACCTTCAATGCAACGACGAAGACGAGGAGGTGCGGACCGATGGACGGCGGCACAGGCACGAAGACGCGGTTGTGGCGGTGGCGCAGCAACCCGTTGCGGCGGCGCGACGACATCGTCGAGGCCTGGATCGTATTGATCGTCTGGGCGGTCGTCCTGGTGGGCGGCACGCTCATCGGCCTCGTGACGGCTCACGCCGCCGACGAGGTGTTCGACCGGCAGCGCGAAGAACGGCACGCTGCGCGCGGTGTGCTCGTCGCCGACGTCCCGGCCCCCGCGGTCTGGGCCGACCCGGCGAGTGGGCGTGCCCTGGCGAAGATCCGCTGGACGACCCCGGACGGCCGGACACAGACCGGCAAGACCCTCGTGTCCACCGGGCAGAAGGCCGGCGCCGAGGTCGTGGTCTGGCTGGACAGCCACGGCGATCTCGTCCCCGAGCCGCCCGGCGCCACGGCGGCGGCCGTCGAAGCGGGCATCCTGGGCACGGCCGGAGCGCTCGGTCTCGCCGGCGCGGCGTTCGGCGCCGGAGCACTGGCCCGGTGGCGCCTCGACCGGCGGCGCTACGACCGCTGGGGCCGGGAGTGGGACCTGGTGGGACCGCAGTGGGCGCACAAGACTGGTTGACGTCGGTGCGGGCCCGGTCGGTGGCCCCGGCGGGCTGCGCGTGCTCCTCGTCATGGGCCGTCGCCGCCCGCCGCCGACTCTTCCGAACCGGTGCCGCCCGCCGGCACGGCCACCCGGGCCTGTCCGGCGGATCATGCCGGCGTCGCGGGGTCTGGCACGCCCATCTGCGGCGTTGTCGTCGGTCGCCGACTCCCCCACGCTCGGCTTCGCTCGCGCGGGGGGGGACCCCCATCGCGTCGACTCCCTCCTCCGCCTTGCAGCTGGTCGCGGCGACGCCGTGGGCGAACGCTCGGCAAGGGCCTCCAGCGGCGCCACCCGTCCAGATGGCAGAAGGAGGTACGGCGTACGACGCCGGCGGCTCGCGCCTCTGTCCGCCCGAGGGTGAGCCGGCACCCCCCTGTCGCGGGGACCGCGCATGGTCCGTGCGGGCGCGACGGCGGGTCATGCGCGTGTAGACGACCGCGAGGGTGAGGGCCAGGCCGACGACCGCGGCAGGTACGGCCGCGACGCCCAGCCAGTCCCCGCCGTCCTCGGGCCGCCCTGCGGCCAACCGGAGGATCGCTGCTCACTCGCTCGGGGACATGCGGGCCGGCGCAGAGGCATACGGCCCCGCCGTCGCGGTCCCACTCCCCCTCGACGCATCCGCCTGCGGCGCGCTGCGGCTGAACCGGCGTACCGCCGAGGCCCTCAGCAACATCGCCCGGCATGCCGGGGCCCACCAGGCGGACGTCGTCCTGCGAGTCGGTAACGCACTGGACGACAACGGCCGAACGGCCATGGCACAACGCGTCCGACGCGCTTTCGTCAAGCCGTCAGACGGCGGCTCGGCCGGGGGCGGGCGCCTCACCGGCGGTGCAGCACGACCTTGAGGGCGCCCGTGTCGGGGCCGTGGGCGAAGACCTCGTAGGCGTCTCCCATCCGGTCGAGACCGAAGGTGTGGGTGACCAGGTGGGAGACGGACAGGCGCCGGGATGTCACCAGGTCGAGCAGCCAGGGAGTGGAAGAGGCGTCGACCTGACCGGTGCTGATCGTCACGTTCTTGCGCCACAGGGCCTCAAGATGCAGCGTGACCGGCTTGCCGTGCATGCCGATGTTGGCGATGAGCCCTCCTGAGCGCACCACGCGTGTGCACAGGACGAAGCTGTCCGGATCACCGGCGGCCTCGATGACGACATCGGCTCCAGGGCCCTCGGACACGTCGGCGATCAGCCGTCCGGGCAGTTCGGCGGCATCGGCGCCGAGGCGGGCGGCGGCTGCCAACCGGGATGGAGACAAGTCCACCGCGATGATCCTGCGGGGCGAGTAGATCCGCGCGGTGATGACGGCCGCGAGCCCCACGGGACCCGCGCCCACCACGACGACGGTGTCTCCTGGGCCGACACGTCCGTTGCGCACCCCGACCTCGTAAGCGGTGGGGAGAACTTCTGCAAGCAGAACCGCGTCGTCGAGGGGCAGGTTCGGGGGCCGTCGGTGGGTGGAGGTGTCGGCGAAGGGCACACGGACGAACTCGGCCTGTGTGCCGTTGATCAGATTCCCGAGGATCCATCCTCCGCCCCCGCCGCACTGGCCGCCCATACCGGCCCGGCAGAACCGGCAGCGGCCACAGGCCGAGACGGACGACACGATCACCTGATCCCCCGGGCGCACGGCATGCACCTCGCGGCCGACGTCCGTCACCTCGCCGACGGCCTCATGGCCGAGGACCGTTCCCGGTTTCACCTCGGGGAGGTCGCCGCGCAGAATGTGCAGGTCGCCGCCGCAGATGCTGGTCGCGTCGACTCGTACGATCGCGTCGGTCGCCTTCTCGATCGACGGGTCCCGGATCGTGTCCCAGGAGGTCTGCTGGGGGCCGTGGTAGACGAGTGCTTGCATAGTGCCCACTCCCTCGCTGCTCCCCTCTCCACCGTCGCCTTGAAGGGAATTGAGGGCAACCGGGACCGTCGTGCTTCGTCAAGCTGCTCGGTCCGGCTCCGCCCACCGCGACACAGCGCGTCAGTCATGAGGGATGACGGCGACGGGGCAGCGCGCGTGATGGACGGCGGCTTGGGCCACTGGGCCCAGGTGGGGTGCCACGGGCGGACGGTGCCTGCGTCGGCCGACCACCAGCAGCCCGACACCCTCGGCCTCCTGTACGGCAGCCTTGGCGGGGCTTTCGAGCCTGACCACGTCGACCACCCGCACTCCGGGGAACTTCTCACGCCACGGGCGGAGGGCCTGGCTCAGATACCTCTGGGCGTCCTTCGTGATCTCTTCGGTCACGTCGTGGTCGACTCCCCAGGGAACACGTGCGTGGATCGGCACGCTTCGGCCGTGGACGGCCCTGAGGGGCATGTTCCGCGCAGCAGCGGTGACGAACCCGAATTCGAGCAGTTCGTCGCACGGGTCGTGCAGTTTGAGCGCCACGAGTACGTCGCCTGCCGTCGGCGCGGCGGGCTGTGGCCCTGCTTCCTGCGTCTCGGCGCGTACGAGGACCACCGGGCGCGTGGCCCGTGCCACGACGGGCATGCTGATGTCGCCCATGAAGTAGCTCTCGACGGGCGTCAGCCCTCGCGAACCGAGCACGAGCATCTCGGACTCCGAAGCCGCTTGCAGCAGTGCCTCCTCAGCGTCCTCGGCGACCAGGTTGCCGACGACGGACAGGCCCGGGTGGCGCGTCTGGATCTCCGCCCGCGCATTGTGGACGATCCGCTTCGCCCAATAGTTCTGATCCACCTCCGAAGGGACGTTGGTCGGCTCCGGCACCAGCAGGGGCCACGCATGCAGCAGCCGCAGCGTGAGCTTGCGCCGCTCGGCCTCCTCGGCGGCCCAGTGGGCGGCGGCAAGGCTCTCGGGTGAACCGTCGAGGCCCACGGTGATCACTGGCTCCATGGCGACCGCCTCCGTCTCGTACGAACCTGGAGCGAACCCGAACGACTCCTCTCGTCCAGACTGCTCCGGTATGCCGCGTACGGCCTCTCCAAAATCGGGACGTACCGAATCAGGGCCTCTCATCCCATGCGGCGGCATGTCGTGCGTGGCAGGTTGGGTGCAGGGACCCTCTGAGGAAAGGGCGGCGACCATGCAAGCTCACCTCGGCGACCAACTCGTCATCGAAAGCCCGGCCACCGGCGCCACCAGGCGCGACGGAGAGATCGTCGGACTCCACCATGCGGATGGCACACCCCCCTACGACGTGCGCTGGTCGGACACGGACGAGGTGACGCTGGTATTCCCCGGGCCCGACGCGCATATCCGTCACATCGAGCCCGGGCCTGGGGCACCCGAGCCCGGCCGGCCGGGCTCGGGTGAGGCCGGTACCGTCTCCGACGCGAGCTCGCCGCACGGGCCGGCCAACCCCGGCGACATCGGGCGGCGCGTGGCCGCCGAGCGCAGGCGGCACGGGCTGAGCCGGACTGAGACCGCCCGACGCGCCCGCATGGCGCCGGACTACCTGGCGTACCTGGAAGAGCAGCCGGCCGACCCGAGCGCAGCGAGCCTGATCAGACTGGCCGACGCGCTGGGCACCACCGCCGCGGCCCTGCGCGGGGGCGGCATCGAACTGCCACCCGGCCAGGGCCAAGCGCTCCTCCACCCTCGGCTGCGGGACCTGGGCCTCGCCGAATGCCGCGCGCGGCTTTCCACACACGGCGTGGGCCGCGTCGCGGTATCGACACCCGAGGGTCCGGCGGTCGTCCCGGTGAACTACGAGGTCGTCGACGACGCGATCGCCTTCCGGACCGCGCCCGACTCCGTGCCTGCGGCGGCCGTAGGTGCGGAAGTCGCTTTCGAAGTCGATCACTTGGACGAGGCGATGAGCCAGGGCTGGAGCGTTCTCGCGGTCGGCCCCGCACGGGTCGTCACCGAGCCCGAGGCGGTGCGACGGCTGGTCGATCATGCGCACACCACGCCGTGGGCGGGGGGCGAGCGCGAGATGTGGGTGTCGATCCAGCCCCGGCGCCTCACGGGGCGCCGCATCAGTCCGACCGAACAATGACTGGCCTGCGGACCTGCCAGCCGCCGTCACCGCGCGTCTTCCGGTCCGGTCGGTGCGGCTGACTCGCCGGTGAATGGGCCTCATGACCACGGGGAGCCGCTTGACGTGTTTCACGGCCGTGATCCGCGCGGCCTGCGCCAAGGTCGTGCCCGGGTGCACCGTGATGGCGGGGGTGCTCATGAGTTCCTTCGCGGTCGCCCCGCCCGTATTTGCGACATCGGACAGGTGCTGCCGCTCCTCGGAGAGGTTCATGTCTCGTTCGTGGAACTCCTCCTTGAGCAGCAGGTCGGCCTCGGAGACGACGCCGATGACACGTCCCTCGCCTTCCAGGACCGGCAGGGCGCTGACCTCCCACTGGTCCATGGTCCGGGCGATTTCCTTCAACGGCGCGTCCCGCCCGACGGCCACCACCGTCAGGGTCATCACATCGCTCACGATGCGCGGAGTCTCAGGTATCTCGCTGTGCTTCATCACTGGCTCCCTCTCGCGGGCGGAGTTCCTCCCAGGGAGTCGAAGCCCCTGAGGGCTGGTCCGTATGTCGCGGTGGGCCCCGTGCGGTGCGACGGTGTTCATAGGCGCGGCTCTCAGTGGCCGAGAGGGAAGGCGGTGGGGACCATGGATCTCCCGCTGGTCGTGGGCGTCGATGGATCGGACTCCAGCCTGCAGGCGGTGGACTGGGCGGTGGACGAGGCGGCCCGCCATGGGCTTCACCTGCGCCTGGTCTATGCCTCCCGGTGGGAGCGTTACGAGGGCGCCCGCCCCTCCTTCGGCACCGATCGTCCCGCCGAAGAGGTCATGGCGGAGCACATCGTCGCGTCCAGCGCGGAACGCGCCAGGCTTCGCGATCCCGAGGTGAAGGTCTCGGGCGAGGTGTTCCCCGACGACGCCGTGTCCGCGCTGCTGCACGCGGGGCCTGAGGCATTCGCCCTGGTCACGGGCTCCCGTGGCCGTGGCGAACTCGCCGGGATGCTGCTGGGGTCGGTGAGCCTCACGGTGGCGGCTCGTGCTGTGTGCCCGGTCATCGTGGTCCGTGGCGCGGAGCAGAACCTGCGGGGCGCCTTCGGACGGGTGGTGGTCGGGGTCGGCGACTCGACAGAGGGCTCGGGCGCCGTACGCTTCGCCTTCGGCGAGGCCGGGGCACGCGGCTGTGCTGTCGAGGCCGTGCGGGCCTGGCGCGGTCCGGCCCATGAGCATGTGGACCACCCCCTGCTCGCCGACGACGCCGCGCGTGCCCACGAGGAACGGGCTTCGGTCAACCTCACGGACGCACTGCGGGGGGTCGTACGGGATCACCCCGACGTCGATGTACACCGCCGGCCGGTCGAAGGGCCCGCCCACAAGGTCCTCCTGGCCGCGTCCGCCCGCGCCGACCTGGTGATCGTCGGCGCCCCGCGGCGGCACGGGCACTTCGGTCTGCAGCTCGGCAGGGTCGCGCACGTCCTGCTGCACCACTCCGAGTGCCCGGTCGCCGTGGTCCCCCAGCGAGCCTGAGGTCCGGTGCCGGGCCCTGCGCCTGTTCGGTCTCGTGGAGGGAGGTGGAGGGCGGGGGAGGGAGAGGGAGTGACCGGGGGTACGGCGATTCGGCGCGCTGCGGCGTTGCCGTCCGTTTAGGCTCCGGGAGCAAGGCCCGGTCGGATGGCAGAAGCCGGGCCTCGGTCGCCTGGGCCGCCGCGCGGAACAGGGCCGTGGGGCGAGGCGAGCCGGAGACGTGCATGGAGTGGTTGGTCTCGCTGGCCGGTGCCGGCCTGGTCATGGCCGCCCTGCGGGACTTGTTCCACACGCTCTGGCACCCGACCCGCCACGGTGGTCTGAGTCGCCTCGTCATGTCGGCGCTGTGGAGACTGGCCCGGCATCTGCGTGCGCGCGGGCGTGTGGTCGGGCTCGTCGGACCGCTCGCCATGGTGACGGTGGTCAGCCTGTGGGCGGGCACGATCATCATGGGCTGGGCCATCGTCTACTGGCCCCATATGCCGGCGGCGTTCAGCTTCGCGCTCGGTTCCAGGGCCGCGGAGCAGCCGGCGCTGCTCGACTCCCTCTACCTGTCACTCGTGACGGTCGCCACGCTGGGTTTGGGCGACATCTCGCCCGCCGAAGGCTGGCTCCGCCTGGTCTCGCCGCTGGAAGCCCTGGTCGGTTTCGCCCTCCTGACGGCCTCCGTCTCCTGGGTGCTGGAGATCTACCCGGCGCTGACTCGCAGAAGGGTCCTGGCGATCCGATTGGCGCTCATCCAACGCTCGGCCCCGACCGACGACCAGCTCGACTGCACCATGGGCGCGGTGCTGCTGGAGAGTCTGGCCGCCGAGGTGGCCCGCGTGCGGATCGACTTCACGCAGTACGCCGAGGCCTACTACTTCCATGACGGTGAGGACCATTCGTCCCTGGCGGCCACGATCGGCTACGCCGCCGACCTCGCCCAGCACGGACGAGCGGCCCGACAGCCCGATGTGCGATTGGCCGGCGATCTGCTCGCCGGCGCCCTGGAAGACCTCGCCGCCATCCTCGACGAGCGCTTTCTCCACACCGGCGGAACACCGACGCACGTCTTCGCCGCGTACGCGGCCGACCACGGCCGAAGCCTCGCGCAGTCCTGACGGCGGCTGCTCCGATGCCGTGCCGGGGCACCCTCAGTCACCCGACAGCAGCCCGGTCCCCATCCTGCGGGACGGCGGTCATGGCGTTGCCACCCGTAACGCGGTGACCTTGCGATCGCCCCGGTGGGGCACGTGTCGACGCAGCCGACGCACGCGACGCGGTCCTTGCCCACGTCCAGGGCGCGGAACACGTTGATCGAGGTGAAGTCGTTGCTGGTCGCCGAGCCTTCCCCTCCCCGGAGTTGCAGCCGGTGGCCCACCGGGCACCGGAGTTCGGCAGCCACATCACGCAGCCCTGCCGACGGGCGGACATGCTTCTATCAGCGACCTTCCGGTGCCGCCAGGACCGGTGGCAGCACCCCCGCACCGTGCAGCCGGCCGACGCTGTCGGGCACGCTTTCCCCTTCGTCCTGGTCACCGGCCTCCTCGCCGTGTACGCCGGGGCGGCAGACCTCCTCCTGCATGACAGGCCCGGCCGAGCCCTGCCGGCCGGCCCCCTGCTCGCTCGCACCATGGCGGACCCTGCACACGGCCGCCACGGTGCGACTGGCTTCGCTCTACGCCGTGGCCTTCGGCGGGTTCGTCGCCTCCAGCGTCTGCCTGCCCACCCACCTCACGAGCGCCGCCGCCCTGCGCACCGCGGGCTTCGTCGTCCTGGCCGTCATGTCCTGGGCGCCGTCTACGGAGCCGCGGACGATTGCACATGGGGACATGTGCTGCTGGCGGCCACCACGGCCGCCACCACGGCGTTCACCGCAACGACCGTGCGGCAGTCAAGACCGCTGAGCCGATGTCAGCGCCGCATCGCCTCCAGGGCCTTCACCAGCACATGCGGATCACGGTGCCCCTTGTAGACCTCGGGCGGCTGCCGATCGAGGCCGAGGAGTCCGGCGACAGCGGTCCAGGCGCTGCGTACCGAGTACTCGACGGTGAAGGCCACGTCGTCGGGCACCTCGGTGAACTGGCCGATGAACGCGAGGTTCACCGACCCCTTGGGCACGACCTGCGGCCGGTCACCGTGCCGGCGGACCAGGAACTGGCTGGTGACGTACGGCATCACGCAGGGCACGACGGTGGAGGTGGCCAGCACCCGCTCGCTGACCTCCTCGTCGAACCGCAGGTGGTGCAGCACCTCTTGGAGGATCTCCGCGCCGGAGCACTCGGTCATGGGCTTGTCGACGTGGTTGCCCGGCCTGCCGGGGAGCAGACCGTAGCCCCACCACGCGAAGACGCCGTCGGGCTGGTCCCGGTAGACCGGCTGATGGTCGGCGACGATGGTGAGGAGCCAGTTGGAGGCGGTGAAGGTCATCAGGCCGCCCTTGCCGGTCTCCCGGCCGCTGAACCGCTCCAGGGCGTCGAGGAAGGCCGGGTCCTCGGCGGTGACGGTGAACGACTCGAACTGGGAGTCCTTGACGTTCTTGTCGAAGACGGTCGGATCGCCGAAGTCGTCGCGTCCCCGCGCCAGCCGGTACCAGAGCAGCCACGCGTCCGAGCGCCGGGGACGCGGCGGAGGCGGGGCGGTGTGTGAGCCGACGGTGGAGGCGTCGGTCATGGAGCCGTTGGTGACGAGGACGAGGTCCTCAGGGGCCACCTGGATCCGCTCCTCGCGGTCGTCGCGGGCGAGGAGGATGCGCTCGACCGTCGTACCCGGACCCGTCGCGAGAACCAGGTCCCGCACCCGGCAGCCGGTGTGGACGGTCACACCCCGTTCCCGCAGCCAGCTCTCCAGCGGACGGACGATCGAGTCGTACTGGTTGTAGCGGGTCCGCTGGATCCCGGACATCGAGGCGAAGGCCGGGAAGAGGTGGAGGAAGCGCCTGAGGTACCGGCGGAACTCGATCGCGCTGTGCCACGGCTGGAAAGCGAACGTGGTGCACCACATGTACCAGAAGTTCGTGGTGAAGAAGTGCTCGCCGAAGCAGTCCCTGATGCGCTTCCCGTCGAGCAGCGCTTCGGGGGTCGCCAGACACCTGGCCAAGTGCAGCCGGTCGTGCTCGCTGAATCCCATCGAGCGCACGTCGGCGATGTTCCCGTCCGCGTCGATGAGCCGTGCCGCGTCGTCCCAGCCCGAGTCCTCGTACGCGTCGAGGATGTCCTGGGTCACCGACACCGACGGGTCGTCGGGAGAGGGGATGCCGGAGAGCAGGTCGTAGGTGCAGCGGAACTCGGCCTCGAACATCCGCCCGCCGCGCATGGTGTAGCCGGTCTCCGGCGTGCCCCCGGCGTCCAGGCTGCCGCCCGTCTGCCCGTGTTCCTCGAAGAGGTGGATGTCGGTCCCCTCGAACCCGCCCTCACGGATCAGGAACGCGGCCGCGGCCATGGCCGCGATGCCGCTCCCCACCAGATACGCCTTCGCCATCACCCGTCTCCTCGCTGCGGTGGCTCCCTGATCGGGAACTGCGGTCCCCACGGTTCCCTGTGGCCGTGACGGGCGTCAGTGGGCCGTTCGGCACCCGGTCCGGGCCGACGGGCCTGCGTCGATCGCGGGCGAGGCGTCACGCGCGGCCGTCCGCCATGGGTGTGCGGCGGCGGGGAGCCGTTGGGCCCAGGGAAGGGCCCGGAGTGTGGGCCGTTCGGCCCCATCAGCGGGTCCGTACGGCGCTGTTTCGCCCGTGGGTCCGCCCGCGATGGTGTCTTCCACGGGCCGGCACCCTCGATGGCCGGTCCGGCCAACTCCCCTGCCGACCCCGGCTCCCGGGGTGCGCGCGACCCCGTACCCGAGGAGGCCCGCCGTGGACCTGGCACTGGCTCAGGAGACCGTGGCCCGATGGCAGTTCGGCATCACGACCGTCTACCACTTCCTGTTCGTCCCGCTCACCATCAGCCTGGCCTTCCTCATCGCCGGGCTGCAGACCGCCTGGGTACGGACGGGCAAGGACAAGTACTTCAAGGCCACCCGGTTCTGGGGCAAGCTCTTCCTGATCAACATCGCGATGGGTGTGGCCACCGGCATCGTGCAGGAGTTCCAGTTCGGCATGAACTGGTCCGACTACTCGCGCTTCGTCGGCGACGTCTTCGGCGCCCCGCTCGCCATGGAGGCGCTGCTCGCGTTCTTCTTCGAGTCCACCTTCATCGGGCTGTGGATCTTCGGCTGGGACAAGCTCCCCCGGAAGATCCACCTGGCCTGTATCTGGCTGGTGGCGATCGGCACCTTCCTTTCGGCGTACTTCATCCTGGCCGCCAACTCCTGGATGCAGCACCCGGTCGGGTACGAGATCAACGACGCCACCGGCCGCGCCGAACTCAACGACATCGCGGCCGTGCTGTTCCAGGAGACCACCCTGGTCGTCGTCTTCCACACCCTCACCGCGGCCTTCCTCACCGGCGGCGCCTTCATCGTCGGCATCGCGGCCTTCCAACTGCGCCGCGCCGCCAAGGCCACTGAGCAGGCCACCGAGCCGGACACCTCGGGCCGGATCGCCACCATGCGCACCTCCCTGCGCCTCGGCCTGGTCACGGTCGTCATCGCCGGTCTCGCCACGGCCATCAGCGGCGATGTGCTCGGCAAGGTGATGTACGAGCAGCAGCCCATGAAGATGGCCGCCGCCGAAGCCCTCTGGGAGACCGAGGAGTCGGCTCCCTTCTCCCTCTTCGCGTACGGCGACGTCGCCGAGGGCCGCAACACCGTCGAGGTCGAGATCCCCGGCCTGCTGTCGTACCTCGCCAAGGGCAACTTCGACGACGCCGTCCCCGGCATCAGCTCCATCGAGGCCCTGCAGAGGGCGGAGTACGGCGATCTGGCCGAGGACTACAAGCCCAGCATCCCCGTCACGTACTGGTCGTTCCGCTGGATGATCGGCTTCGGCATGGCCTCCTTCGCCATCGGGCTCGCCGGGCTGTGGCTGACCCGGAAGAAGCGGTGGCTGGCCGACGGCAAGCGGCGCGGCGAGGACGAGGTGCCGCTGTTGATGCTCACCCCGAACCGGGAGCTGGGTCCGGCGCTGAACACCTGGGCCTGGCGGCTGGCCGTCCTCACCATGGGCTTCCCGCTCGTCGCCAACTCCTTCGGCTGGATCTTCACCGAGATGGGCCGCCAGCCGTGGACCGTGTACGGGCTGATGACCACCGCCGACGCGGTCTCGCCCGGCGTCTCCGTCGCCGAGCAGATCACGTCTCTGAGCATCTTCACCGCCCTGTACGCCGTCCTGGCCGTCGTCGAAGTGCGGCTGCTCGTGAAGTACGCCAAGGCGGGTCCCGTCGACGAACAGCCTCCCCCGGAGGTGACCTCGCTGCGCGGCCCCTCCTCCGACGGGGACACCGACCGCCCGATGATCTTCGCCTACTGAGCCCTTGATCCACTGACACTGTTCGGAGAGACACGGCCATGGAACTGCACGACGTCTGGTTCGCGCTGATCGCCGTCCTGTGGATCGGCTACTTCTTCCTTGAGGGCTTCGACTTCGGGGTCGGCATCCTCACCAAGCTGCTGGCCCGCGGCGAAGCCGAACGCCGGGTGCTGATCAACACGGTCGGCCCGGTCTGGGACGGCAACGAGGTCTGGCTGCTCACCGCCGGCGGCGCCACCTTCGCCGCGTTCCCGGCCTGGTACGCCACCCTGTTCAGCGGCTTCTACCTGCCGCTGCTCGCCATCCTGGTCTGCCTGATCGTCCGGGTCGTCGCCTTCGAGTACCGGGGCAAGCGCGAGGACACGCGGTGGAAGCGCAACTGGGAACACGTGATGTTCTGGAGCTCGCTGCTGCCCGCGTTCCTGTGGGGCGTGGCCTTCGCCAACATCGTCCGGGGCGTGGAGATCGACGCCGAGGGCGAGTACGCCGGTACCGTCCTGGATCTGCTGAACCCGTACGCCGTTCTCGGCGGGCTTGTCACGCTCGCTCTGTTCACCTTCCACGGTTCGGTGTTCGTGGTCCTCAAGACCCGGGGCGACATCCGCGACCGGGCCCGGTCCCTGGCCGGCCGGGCAGGGCTCGCCACCGCCGGGCTCGCGCTGGTCTTCCTGCTGTGGACCCAGGGCAGCGGCGGCAACGTGCGCAGCCTCGTCGCGCTGGTCCTCACCGTGGGCGCGCTGCTCGGTGCGCTCGCCGCCAACCGACGGGCGCGTGAGGGCTGGGCGTTCGCCCTGTCCGGGGTCACCGTCGCCGGGTCCGTGGCGATGCTCTTCCTCGCGCTGTACCCGGACGTCATGCCGTCCAGCCTCGACACGGCGTGGAGCCTGACGGTGAGCAACGCCTCGTCGTCGGCGTACACCCTCAAGGTCATGACCTGGGTGGCGGCGATCATGACGCCCGTCGTCCTGCTCTACCAGAGCTGGACGTACTGGGTGTTCCGCAAGCGCATCGGTGTCGAACACATCCCGGCCGCCTGACATCCCCGCAGTCGCGCCCGTCTCCGAGCCTGAAAGGCCCACGCGATGAAGCCCGTTGACCCGCGGCTGCTCCACTACGCCCGCGCCACCCGCCTCTTCCTCGCCGCTTCGGTGGCCCTCGGCACGATCGGCGCCGCGCTGCTCGTCGTCCAGGCGGCGATCATCGCCGAGGTGGTGGTCGGAGCCTTCGAGGACGGCCGGGGCCTGGTCTCCCTGCGGGGCGCCCTGCTCCTGCTGATCGCCGTCTCGGCCGGGCGGGCGGCGGTCGCCTGGCTCACGGAGACCGCCGCGCACCGCGCCTCCGCGGCCGTGAAGTCGGAACTGCGCGGACGTCTGCTGGATCACGCGACCGCGCTCGGCCCGGACTTCGTGACCGCGCAGCGCACCGGCGAACTCACCACACTGGCGACGCGAGGGGTGGACGCCCTCGACGACTACTTCGGGCGGTACGTGCCGCAGTTGGCCCTCTCGGTCGTCGTCCCGGTCGTCGTCCTGGCCAGGATCGTGACCGCCGACTGGCTCTCGGCGGCGATCATCGCGGCCACCCTGCCGCTGATCCCGCTGTTCATGGTGCTCATCGGACTGGCCACCCAGCGGCAGACGGACCGTCAGTGGCGGACCCTGTCCCGTCTCTCCCACCACTTCCTGGACGTGGTGGCGGGCCTGCCCACGCTGAAGGTCTTCGGGCGGGCCAGGGCGCAGGCGGCGGCGATCCGGCGGATCACCGACGAGTACCGCCGGGCGACCCTGCGCACCCTGCGGATCGCCTTCGTCTCCTCCTTCGCCCTGGAACTGCTGTCCACGCTGTCCGTGGCCCTCGTCGCCGTGAGCATCGGACTGCGGATGGTCGAGGGCGGGCTCGATCTGTACACCGGGCTGCTCGTGCTGGTCCTGGCGCCGGAGGCGTACGCCCCGATCCGTGCGGTGGGTGTGCACTACCACGCCAGCGTGGAAGGCCTCACGGCCGCCGGGAAGATCTTCGACGTACTGGAGACCCCGCGCCCCCGGCGTGGCGACGCCGGTGTTCCGGACCTCGCGACCACTCCCATCACCCTCGGCGGGCTGACCGTCACCTACCCCGGTCGCCCCACGCCCGCCGTCGAGGATCTGAATCTGACGATCCGGCCCGGCGAGACGGTGGCCCTCACCGGCCCCTCCGGTGCCGGCAAGACGAGCGTCCTGTCGGTGCTGCTCGGCTTCACCGCCCCGGCGTCCGGCACGGTGACCGTCGGCGACCGCGACCTGGCCGACATCGACCCCGAGCAGTGGCACCGCCAGATCGCCTGGGTCCCGCAGCACCCGCACCTCATCGCCGGAACCGTCGCCGACAACGTCCGGCTCACCATGCCCGAGGCCACCGACGCCGACGTACGACGGGCGCTGCGCGAGGCCCACGCCCCCGACATCCCGGACGACCTCGTCCTCGGCGAGAACGGCACCGGCCTCTCCGCCGGACAACGCCAACGCGTCGCCCTCGCGCGTGTCTTCCTCACCGGCCACCCCCTCGTCCTGCTCGACGAACCGACCGCCCACCTGGACGCCGAGACCGAGTCGGCGATCGCCGACGCCGTCCGCCGCCTGTCCGCCACCCGCACGGTGATCCTGACCTCCCACCGACCCGCCCTGTCGGCCCTCGCCGACCGGTGCGTCGAGCTGCGCACTCCGGCCACCGAAGCCGCCGGCCGGCCCCGCGGTGCGACCGCCCGTGCGGACGAGTCGGCCACCACCGGGGAGCGCCATGACCGCGCGGCCCGGTCCGCGACGCAGCACACACCGGAGACCGGGCTCGCCCTCGGCACGGCCACGAGTCCCCCACTGCGCCGGCTGGTGCGGATGGCGGTCACGGGCCGGATACGGAGTCGGCTCGCCTTGGCCGTGCTGCTGGGTGCGCTCGCGCTCGGGTGTGCCGTCGCGCTCATGGGGACGTCGGGCTGGCTGATCTCGCGTGCCTCGCAGCAGCCGCCGGTGCTGCGGCTGATGGTGGCCGTGACCTGCGTACGCGCCTTCGGCATCGGGCGCAGTGTGCTGCGGTACGCCGAGCGGCTCGTGGCCCATGACGCCGTGCTGCGGGGCCTCGGCAGCCTCAGGGCGGTCGTCTGCACCCGGTTGGAGAGGCTGGCCCCGGGCGGGCTGCGGCTGTACCGGAAGGGGGATCTCCTCTCCCGGTTCGTCACCGACGTCGACTCCGTGCAGGACTACCTGCTGCGCTTCCGGCTCCCCGCCACCGCCGCGGCCCTGGTCGGCACGGCGGCCTCCGTGCTGGTGGGCCTGGTGCTGCCCGCCGCCGGCATGATGCTCGCCGGCGGTCTGCTGCTGGCCGGCGCGGGCGTACCGCTGCTGACCGCGGCGGCCTCACGCCGGACCGAACGACGCCAGGCCCCGGCCCGCGGCGAGCTGGCCACCGCCGTCCTCGACGCCCTGTCCGGCACCGCCGAACTCACGGTGACCGGAGCGCTGCCCCGGCACCTGGCCGCCGTGCGAGCCGCGGACCGGCGGCTGACCCGGATCGCCGCCCGTTCGGCCGTCACCGCGGGACTCGGCTCGGGACTGGTCACCCTGGTCGCGGGGCTGACGACCACCGCCTGCGCGGCCGTGGGCGTGCAGGCCGTGGCCGCCGGACGGCTGGATGGCGTGATGCTCGCCGTACTGCTCCTCACACCGCTCGCCGCCTTCGAGGCGGTGGCCGGGCTACCCGTCGCCGCGCAGGTCCGGCAGCGCAGCCGTCGCGCCGCGGAGCGGGTCCTCGATGTCGTCGACGCCCCCGCACCGGTCCTGGAGCCCGAGCGGCCGGCCCCGCTCCCCCAGCCGTCCCTCCCCCTCCGGCTGCGCGGACTGACCGCCAGGTGGCCCGGCCGCGGCGAACCGGCGCTCACCGGAATCGACCTGGACCTCGCCCCCGGGCGCCGGATCGCGATCGTCGGCCCGAGCGGCTCCGGCAAGACCACCCTGGCCCACGTACTGCTGCGGTTCCTCGACCCGGAGACCGGTGCCTACACGCTCGCGGGCGCCGACGCGACGGCCCTGTCCGGGGAGGACGTACGGCGCGTGGTGGGCCTGTGCGCCCAGGACGCCTACGTCTTCGACAGCTCCCTGCGCGAGAACCTCCGCCTCGCCCGCCCCGACAGCACCGACCAGAACTTGTGGACGGCACTGGCGGGCGCCCGGCTCGACGCATGGGTACGGTCGCTGCCCGGCGGCCTCGACACCCCGGTCGGTGAGCACGGCGCACGGCTCTCCGGTGGCCAGCGTCAACGCCTCGCCTTGGCCCGCGCGTTGCTCGCCGACTTCCCCGTCCTCGTCCTCGACGAACCCGCCGAGCACCTCGACCTGCCCACCGCAGACGCTCTCACAGCGGATCTGCTCGCGGCCACGCGGGGACGCGCGACCGTACTGATCACCCACCGGCTGGCCGGCCTGGAGGACGTCGACGAGATCCTCGCCCTCGACCACGGCCGTGTGGTGCAGCGCGGCACCTGGGCGGAACTCATCGCCGTGCCGGGCCCGTTGCGGTCGACCGCGGAGAGGGAGCGGACGGTCGAACCGGTCCGAGCGGCGGCCTGAGAGCCGTCCCCGCCCTCTCCCGGGGAGGGCCGCCGACGGTCGAGGTGGGTAGGCGGATGCCCGCTGAGCACGGCGACGGCCCGGCCGACAGGACATCCGCCGGCCGGGCCGTGCGCCCATGAGGCTGAAGGCGACGCTCACGCCACGGACGTGTCCTGTGCTCCGCCGCCGCGCCATGGCGGAGCCTCCGCCTTGCGGCCTGCGGACCAGGCGTGCGCGGCCCTCTCCGTCCGCCTGCGGAGTCGGTCCCGGAGCCGGTCACGGCCGTGCGGCCGCCGACTTGGATATCCTTCGCGATCCGCACCGTCCCGGTGACGGCGGGCAGCCCTGCCCTGTTCAGGACGGCATCGGTCTTCTGGCGCGCGTACGCCAGGGTCTCCTCGTCCACCTCGCCCTCGGCGCGGAGTCGCACCGCCGGGGTGACCTGGGGACCGCTCTCGTCGATGGTCGTCACGGGTTCCCCCCGTCGCCGGTCCTGAGACGCCGCCGCACGGCGGTGATCCCTGTCCAGCAGGCAGAATCCCGCATGTCGCCGCCGTTCCGGCGCCCCGCACGAAGAGGGGCCGAACGGCCCCACCACGTCGGGCGCATCGGTCCCCGCAGCCGACGGGGACGGGGGCCGGACGGCACCGCGGAGGGCTCCCGCAGACCCTGTCCGGCATCTGCTCGCGGGACGAACATCGACTGCAGAGACCGTCCGCGACCAGCTGCGGACGGCGTCGCGAGCGATCCGGAGGCAGTAATGGCGACCGTGGCCCCGACAGGCGTGGCAACCACCGAGGACATGCCGGAGGCGTGGCGTGGCTTCGCCGGGGGGCGCTGGCGCGACCGCATCGACGTGCGCGACTTCATCCAGGCCAACTACACGCCGTACGAAGGCGATTCCGCGTTCCTCGTGGGGCCCACGGGCCGTACCCGCGCCGTCTGGGAGAAGGTCAGCGCACTGTTCCCGGAGGAGCGCGCGAAGGGCATCCACGACGCCGACACCGCCACCCCGTCGACGATCACCTCTCACGCCCCTGGCTACATCGACCGCGGGCGCGAGCTGATCGTCGGCCTGCAGACCGACGCCCCGCTGAAGCGCGCGATCATGCCCAACGGCGGCCTGCGGATGGTGGAGAGCGGCCTCGCGGCCTACGGCTACCAGCCCGACCCGTTCGTGACCAAGGTCTTCGGGACGTACCGCAAGACCCACAACGACGGCGTCTTCGACGCCTACACCCCCGAGATGCGCGCCGCCCGCCGCGCCGGGATCATCACCGGCCTGCCGGACGCCTACGGCCGCGGCCGGATCATCGGCGACTACCGACGCGTCGCGCTGTACGGCGCCGACCGGCTGATCGAGGCCAAGCGCGCCGAGCGGGCCCTGCTGGACGCACGGCCCTCCAGCCCTGACGTCATCCGCGACCGCGAGGAACTCGCCGAGCAGATCAAGGCGCTGGGTGAGCTCACGCGGATGGCGGCCTCGTACGGCTGCGACGTCTCCCGCCCCGCCGCCACCGCGCACGAGGCCGTGCAGTGGCTCTACCTCGGTTTCCTGGCAGCGGTGAAGGAGCAGAACGGCGCCGCGATGTCGCTGGGCCGCACGTCCACCTTCCTGGATGTCTACCTCCAGCGCGACCTGGACGAGGGGGTCATCGACGAGACCCGCGCCCAGGAACTGATCGACGACTTCGTCATCAAGCTGCGGATCGTACGGTTCCTGCGCACGCCCGAGTACGACGCCCTCTTCTCCGGCGACCCGACCTGGGTCACGGAGTCCATCGGCGGTATCGGCACCGACGGACGCCCGCTGGTCACCCGGACCTCCTTCCGCTTCCTGCAGACCCTCTACAACCTCGGCCCGGCGCCCGAGCCGAACCTGACCGTGCTGTGGTCGCCGCAACTGCCCTCCGGCTTCAAGGAGTTCTGCGCCCAGGTATCCATCGACACCAGCGCCGTCCAGTACGAGTCCGACGACCTGATGCGCCCGTGCACCGGCGACGACACCGCGATCGCCTGCTGCGTGTCCGCGATGGCCGTGGGCAAGCAGATGCAGTTCTTCGGGGCGCGGGTCAACCTCGCCAAGGCCCTGCTGTACGCGGTCAACGGCGGCCGGGACGAGATGACCGGCGACCAGATCACCCCCGAAATGCCCCGTCTGAGCGGCGAGTACCTGGACTACGACGAGTTGTCGGCGGCGTACGACCGCGTCCTGGACTGGCTGGCCGAGACATACGTCAACGCCCTCAACGTCATCCACTACATGCACGACAAGTACGCCTACGAGCGCATCGAGATGGCCCTCCACGACCACCCCGTGCACCGGTTCATGGCGTGCGGCATCGCCGGTCTGTCGGTCGCCGCCGACAGCCTGTCCGCCGTGAAGTACGCCCGGGTGAAGGTGATCCGGGACGCGACCGGGCTGGCCGTCGACTTCCGGACGGAAGGCGAGTTCCCGGCGTACGGCAACAACGACGACCGCGCCGACTCGCTCGCCGTCGACCTGGTGGAGTCCTTCATGGCGAAGGTGCGCGAGCAACCCACCTACCGGGACGCCGAACACACCCAGTCGGTGCTGACCATCACCTCGAACGTCGTCTACGGCAAGCACACCGGCAACACCCCCGACGGCCGCCGTGCCGGCCAGCCCTTCGCACCCGGCGCCAACCCGATGAACGGCCGCGACCGGCACGGAGTGGCCGCCTCGGCCATGTCGGTGGCCAAGCTGCCGTACGAGCAGGCCCGCGACGGCATCTCGTTGACGAACACCGTCACCCCGGAGGGCCTGGGGCACGTCCCCGAGGAGCGTGCGGGCAACCTGGCCGGCATCCTCGACGCCTACATGGCCTCCGGCGGCTTCCACATGAACGTCAACGTGCTGCATCGGGCCGTGCTGGAAGACGCCATGGAACACCCGGAGAAGTACCCGGAGTTGACGATCCGGGTCTCCGGGTACGCGGTCAACTTCGTCCGCCTGACCCGCGAGCAGCAGCTCGACGTGATCAGCCGTACCTTCCACGGATCGCTGTGAAGGAGCAGGCCGTGAAGGTCGTGACGACCGGCCGGATCCACTCCTGGGACCTGTCCACCGGCGTGGACGGTCCCGGGACCCGGTTCGTCCTCTTCCTCAGCGGCTGCCCACTGCGCTGCCTGTACTGCGCCAACCCGGACACCTGGCACATGCGCGACGGCCGGGAGGTCACGGTGGATGAGGTGATGGCGGAGATCGAGAAGTACCGGGGCTTCGTCACCACGGCCCGAGGAGGGGTGACCCTCACGGGCGGGGAAGCGCTCCTTCAGCCCGCCTTCACCGCGGCGGTCCTGCGCCGCTGCAAGGAAGCCGGGCTGCACACCGCCCTCGACACCTCCGGCTTCCTCGGCGCCCGCGCCACGGACGGCCTCCTCGCCGACACCGACCTGGTGCTCCTGGACATCAAGTCCTTCGACGTCGACACCTACCGCAAGCTGACCGGCGGCGAACTCACCCCCACCTTGAACTTCGCCACCCGCCTGGACCGGCTCGGCATCCCGATGTGGATCCGCTACGTCCTGGTCCCCGGCTGGACCGACGACCCGGCGGCCGTGGACGGACTCGCCGCCTTCCTGGCCGGGCTGAGCAGCGTCGACCGCGTGGACGTCCTGCCCTTCCACAAGCTCGGCACCCACAAGTACGACGCCCTCGGCATCGACTTCCCGCTGCGCGACACACCCGTACCCGACCTGGAGATGGTCGACCGGGTACGCGAGCGGTTCCGGGAGCACGGGCTGCGGGCTCTGTGAAGCGGCAACGCGCACCCGGCCAGGGAAAGATCTCCGCGGTCAGCGAGCAGCCCGGTCCCGATACCCCGATCCGGGTCTTCCTGCACGATCTGCTGGACGACGAGCCGGACATCAGTAGCTGGCCTGTCTCGGCGGTCAGCGGAAGGAGGATGAGCCGGACGGGCCGCCCGGTCTGACCGACCGGGAGCGGCACGACCACGGGCCGCGCTCGCTGGGAAGTCGGGCCGAACGGGCCCTGGAAAGGGCACAGCGGCCCCTGCTCACCAGGCCGTTGCCGCACGAAGCTGCAAGTGAGCAGCCGGCCGGATCCCGCACAGGAGGTGCGCACCATGCTTCGGCACGTCACCGCAGGAGTCGACGGATCGGCGGAGAGTCTGGCAGCGGCCCACTGGGCGGCCCGGGAGGCCCTGCGCCGGGGAGTCTCGCTGAGGATCGCGCACGCATGGCAGTGGCACCCGCACCCGGCCGCCTCCGTTCCCATGGACAGGACCCAGCGCGAGTGGGCCGAGGAGACCCTGGACCGGACGGCGGCCGGCGTCCGTGCCGCGCACCCGGGGCTGCGAGTCGTCGACCAACTGGTGTCCGACTCCCCGACCGCCGCCGTTCTCGCGGCGGCCGGGGACGCGGAGTTGCTGGTACTCGGCTCCCGCGGCCTCAGCGGTGTCGCGGGGTTCGTGCTCGGCTCGGTGTCCCAGCGGGTCGTCGCCAGGTCCTCACTTCCCGTGGTGCTCGTACGTGCCGGCGAGACCGCCGCCGGCGAGCACCTGCCGGCAGCGGACGGCATGTCGCCGGAGGAGATACCCGCGTCTCCGTACCGTGACGTCGTCCTCGGGCTGGACCCGCGACGCCCCTGCGACGAACTGATCGAGTTCGCCTTCGCGTCCGCCCGACGCTGCGGCGCCCCACTGCACGTGGTCCACGCGTTCCGCACCGCCGCGGCCGACGGCCCCGAGGGCCGTCTGGATCCGGCGTCCGGCCCTGAACTGCTCGCGGCGCATGAACGCACCGTCGTCGCGTCCCTCCGTCAATGGTGCGAGAAGTTCCCCGAGGTCTCCGTGACCGAGACCGTCGCCGAAGGGCGGGCAGCGACCGAACTGGTGCGCGCGTCGACCGGGGCCGCTCTGGTCGTCGTAGGGCGGCGCACACGGAACAGCCCCCTCGGTACCCACATCGGGCCTGTCACCCACGCGGTGCTGCACCACGTCGGCTGCCCCGTCGCCGTCGTACCGCACGCCTGAGGAAACGGCTCCCGCTGGCCCGCACGGTGACCGCGGACGGCGCGAAACCCAGTGTGCGCAGCAGCCCCAAGGGCCGGGCGGGTCCCTGGCGTTGGGACCAATGGGTCCGGCAGGGGACCTGTGGCCGCTCACCTTGATCGGGTCCGGGCAGAAGGATCGTTCATGGAACCACCTTCCGCACCGCCCCGCACCAGGGAGCACAGGCATGTCCAGGACCCCACAGAGCGAAGCAGAACCCGCTCCCCCAGCGGCACTCGGCCGGCGCTCATCGCGCTGGTCGGCCTCTGGATCCCCGCCGCGATCAACCTCACCGGCGTACGCAACACCGGCGCCTTCCAGGTGATCACCACCGTGCTGAAGTTCATCCCGCTGATCTTCATGGCCACGATCGGGCTGCTGTTCATCGACCCGGACAACTTCGGCGCCTTCAACGCCAGCGGCCAGTCGGCACTGGGCGCGATCTCAGCCGCGGCGGCGATCGCTCTGTTCAGCTACCTCGGGCTTGAGGCCGCGTCGGTGGTCGCCGGACGGGTTCGCGAGCCGCGGCGCAACGTGCCGCGCGCCACGGTGTACGGCACCCTCGCCTGCGCCGTGATCTACATCCTGGGCACCCTCGCGGTCTTCGGCACCGTCTCGCACGGCGAACTCGGCTCCTCCACCGCGCCGTTCACCGACGCCGCCAACAACATCGTCGGCGGCACCTGGGCCGGCGACGCCATCGCCGTGGCCGCCATCGTCTCCGGCATCGGCGCCCTCAACGGCTGGACGATGCTCTGCGCGGAGATGCCGTACGCCGCCGCCCGCGACGGGCTGTTCCCCGCGGCCTTCGCGAAGCTGCGCGGGGACAACGGCGTTCCGGTCTTCGGCATCGTCGCCTCGACCGTGCTCGCCTCGCTGATCACGGTGTTCAGCTACACGCGCTTCGAGGACGTCTTCACCAAGATCGTGCTGCTGAGCGTCCTCACCGCCGTGATCCCGTACCTGTTCTCCGCCGCCGCCCAGCTGTACTGGCTGCTCGTCCGCGGCCGGGACAGCCTCAGCCCCCGGCAGCTGACCCGGGACGTCACCGTCGCCGCGCTCGCGATGGCCTTCTCGTACTGGTCGATCCAGGGCAGCGGCTACCAGACCGTCTACTACGGCCTGTTCGTGCTGCTGCTCGGGCTGCCGGTCTACATGTGGCTGAAGCGTGACCGCGGTGAGTACGGCGAGACGGAGGGGTACGGCGCGACGGGCGCCGCGGAGCCCAAGGCCGACCGCGAGGAGCGGGCGCCGGAGACTTCGGCACCCGCACGGCGGAACTCCCGTGAGCTGCGCGCGGATCGAACCCGGCGTTCGCGCAAGAACCTCCCCCGCCGCCACGACTGACCGCCCCGCACGGCCCACCGCACGCGCCTCGGCTGGGAGCTGCTCGACTCCTTCGCCTGAACGAGTCCGAGGTCACCGACGAGGTGTTCTTCCTCGTCCGCCTCGATCGTCTTCGACCCGGCGGAGAACCGGCTGCACACCGTCAAGGCCGTGCTCGTCGCCACTCTGGAGGACTGAACCATGCGCATCGTCATCGCCCTCGGCGGCAACGCTCTCCTCCGCCGGGGTGAGCGCCCCGACGCCGCCGTCCAGCGGTCGAACATCGAACGGGTCGCCACCGCGATCGCCGCCCTCGCCCACGAACACGACATCGTCGTCACCCATGGCAACGGGCCGCAGATCGGGCTGCTCGCCGTCGAGAGCGCTGCCGACCCCACCCTGAGCGCCCCCTACCCGCTGGACCTGCTCGGCGCCCAGACCCAGGGCATGATCGGCTCCCTGCTGGTGCAGACCCTGCGCAACGCCCTGCCGGGACACCGGATCGCCGCCCTGGTCACCCACACCCTCGTACGCGCCGACGACCCGGCCTTCAGCAGGCCCACCAAGTTCGTCGGCCAGGTGTATCCACGAGACGCGGCACGCAAGCTCGCCCGCAGGCGCGGCTGGCGCATCACCCACGACGCCACCGGCTGGCGCCGCGTCGTCCCTTCCCCGTCGCCGGAGCGCATCGTGGAGACCGACACGATCCACGATCTGCTCGAAACCGGCACACTCGTGATCTGCGCCGGCGGCGGAGGCGTCCCCGTGACCGCCGACGCCGACACCGGCGCTCTCAACGGGGTGGAGGCCGTGATCGACAAGGACCTCACCGCGGCCCTGCTCGCCGAGGACCTCAGGGCCGACTTCCTGCTCATCCTCACCGACGTCCCGAACATCTACGCCGGCTACGGCACCCCCGACCAGCGACCCGTCCTCGACGCCACCCCCGCCGGCCTGCGCCGCGGCGGCTTCCCCGACGGCTCGATGGGGCCCAAGACTGAAGCCGCCGCCCGGTTCGTCGAACGCACCGGGGGCCTCGCCGCGATCGGCGCCCTCGACGCGGCGTACGAGATCGTCCACGGCAGGTCGGGCACGCTCGTCCGCCCTGACCTACCCGTTGGATGAGTTCCGCAGGCCGAGTGGGCCCCGGTCAAGGGCCGGCCGTGGTGAGCCGGATGCCGGTGATCAGGTCCGGGCGGATACGGACCGCGTAGTCCATGGTCTGCTGCACCCAGGGGTGCAGCATCGCCTGGTAGCGGGCCAGCTCGTGCGGGTCGGTCACCAGGTCGGCATAGCCGGTGACCACCACGCTCCAACCGAGGTGTGTCTCCGGGTCGATGGCGTCCGCCTCGTAGGCCACGACCACGCCCGGGCCGCCGGCCTGCCGGGTGTGCCGGGTCAGGGCGGCTCCCTCGTGGGTGCGGATGACGATGTCACCGCCGTCCAGAACGTGGTTGACCGGGCGGACGGTCGGCAAGGCGTGCCGGGTGAAGACGATCCGGCCCAGGGACACGCTGCCCAGCAGGCGCAGGGCCTCATCACGGTCGAGCTTGACGCTCCGGCGGGGCCCGGTCGGCACAGTATGAGCGTTGTCGATGGTCATGGCGGACTTCCGTGCGGCTCGGTCACTCACTGCCACTGCTGTGCGCCTCCGGTCTCGCACAGTGCGCGTCGTCCCTTCCGGACGCGAGCGGCTCCCGACCCTGGGCACTCGGCGAAGGCCGACACGCCGGGGGTCGGGGTCGATCAGGCCATTCCAACGGCGCCCGCTCCCTCACACCAGGGCCGTTCGGCCCTCATTCCACGTCCGGCCGACCGCATCTCACCTGCTGTCGCTGTCCTCGATGTCCGGCAGAGCCGCCCGGCCCGCCTCCAACCGCGCGATGGGCACGCGGAACGGGGAGCAGGAGACGTAGTCCAAGCCCGCCCCGTGGAAGAAGTGCACCGACTCCGGGTCTCCGCCGTGCTCGCCGCAGACTCCGATCTTCAGGTCGGGCCGTGCGGCGCGGCCCTCGGTCACGGCGATCTCCACCAGCCGGCCGACACCTTCGCGGTCGATCGTCTCGAACGGGGAGACCTTGAAGATGCCCTTGTCGAGGTAGGCGGAGAAGAACGCCGCCTCGACATCGTCACGTGAGAAGCCCCAGGTGGTCTGCGTGAGGTCGTTGGTTCCGAAGGAGAAGAACGCGGCCTCCCGCGCGATCCGGCCGGCCGTCAGCGCGGCCCTGGGCAGCTCGATCATCGTGCCTACCGGGCAGTCGACGCTGACGCCGGTCTCCCGGGAGACCTCGGCCAGAACCCGCTCCACTTCCGCGCGGACGATGTGGAGTTCCTCGACCGCGTCGATGAGCGGCACCATGATCTCGGCCTTGGGGTCCCCACCCGCCCGCTTGCGCTCCGCGACCGCTTCGGCGATGGCCCGTACCTGCATGGCGACCAGTCCCGGGACCACCAGGCCCAGGCGTACGCCACGCAGGCCGAGCATCGGGTTCTCCTCGTGCATCCGGTTCACGGCCTCCAGCAGCTCCGCGTCGTGCGGGTCCGGCGCGTCGCCGTGCGCCTGGGTGCTGGCAACGCGCACCGCGAGTTCGGTGCGGTCCGGCAGGAACTCGTGCAGGGGCGGGTCGAGGAGCCGGATCGTCACCGGCAGGCCGTCCATCGCGGCGAGGATCTCGATGAAGTCCTGCCGCTGGAGCGGCAGCAGGCCGTCCAGGGCCCGGTCTCGCTCGGCGTCCGTGCGGGCCAGGATCATCGCCTCGACCAGCTTCCGGCGCTCGCCCAGGAACA
Organism: Streptomyces blattellae; assembly: GCF_009709555.1. Lineage (GTDB taxonomy): Bacteria > Actinomycetota > Actinomycetes > Streptomycetales > Streptomycetaceae > Streptomyces > Streptomyces blattellae. The sequence goes on from NZ_WJBG01000130.1 coordinate 152,128, forward strand.
TGTGCTCGGTGCGGCACAGCCCGATGCCCTCGGCGCCGAACCGGCGGGCGCGAGCGGCGTCCTCGGGGGTGTCCGCGTTGGCCCGCACGCCCAGTCGCCGTACGGAGTCGGCCTGCCGCATGGCGCGGGCCACGGACTCGACCAGCCCGGCCGACTCCTCACCCTTCTCGAAGTACCGCATCACCGCCGAGTCGACCAGCGGCAGCGAGCCGATATGGACGGCGCCCTGCGAGCCGTCGACGGAGATGACGGTGCCCTCCTCGACGGTGACGCCGTTGGCGGTGAACCGTCGCGCGGCGGGGTCGACGGCGAGTTCCTCGGCACCGCAGACGCACACCTTGCCCATGCCGCGGGCGACGACGGCCGCGTGACTGGTCTTGCCGCCACGGCTGGTCAGTACCGCCTGGGCGGCGACCATGCCGGGCAGGTCGTCGGGGTTGGTCTCCTGACGTACGAGGACGACCTTCTCCCCCGCCGCGGCCCGCCGCACCGCCTCCGCGGAGTCGAAGACCGCGGCCCCCACGGCTGCCCCCGGCGAGGCCGGAAGGCCGTGCGCCAGGGGGGCACCGGCATCCGAGGTGTCGAAGCGGGGGAACATCAGCCGGGCGAGCCCTTCGCCGTTCACCCGGGCCAGCGCCTGGGCGGGGCTGATCAGGCCCTCGTCGACCAGTTCGGCGGCGATGGCGAACGCGGCCTCCGCTGTCCGCTTGCCGATCCGGGTCTGGAGCATCCACAACCTGCCGCGCTCGATGGTGAACTCGATGTCGCACAGGTCGCGGTAGTGGTTCTCCAAGGTCCGCATGTGCCCGCACAGCTGCCGGTACGACTCCGGGTCGAGCCGCTGAAGCTCGTCGAGGGAAACGGTGTTGCGGATACCGGCGACGACGTCCTCGCCCTGCGCGTTCGACAGATAGTCCCCGTAGCTGCCGGGCTGTCCGGTGGCCGGGTCGCGGGTGAAGGCGACGCCGCTGCCGGAGTCGGCGCCCAGGTTGCCGAAGACCATGGTCTGGACGTTGACGGCGGTGCCGAGGTCGTCCGGGATGTGCTCGCGCCTGCGGTAGACGCGGGCGCGCTCGCCGTTCCACGACTCGAAGACGGAGTGAACCGCCCGGCGCAGCTGCTCGGCCGGGTCCTGCGGGAAGTCCTCGCCGGTCTCCTGGCGGATCAGCCCCCGGTAGACGTCGACCAGTTCAGCGAGATCGGCCGCTCCCAGGTGCAGGTCGTCCGACGCGTTGCGCGTCTTCTTGAGGGTGTCGAGGGCGTTCTCGAAGAGCGCTCCGTCGACCCCCATCACCGTACTGCCGAACATCTGGACGAGTCGGCGGTACGAGTCCCAGGCGAAGCGCTCCTGCCCGGAGACCTTGGCCAGGCCCTGCACGGACTCGTCGTTCAGGCCGATGTCCAGGATCGTGTCCATCATGCCGGGCATGGAGAACCGCGCCCCGGAGCGCACGGACAGCAGCAGCGGATCGTCGGGCTGCCCGAGCCGACGACCGGCGGCCCGTTCCAGGGCGGCCAGGTGCTCGGCGATCTCCCGCGCGAGGCCGCCGGGCTCGGTGCCGGAGGCCAGGAAGGCCCGGCATGCCTCGGTGGTGACGGTGAAACCGGGCGGGACAGGCAGGCCCATCCGGGTCATCTCGGCGAGGTTGGCGCCCTTGCCGCCGAGGAGGCCGGCCATGTCCCGGCTGCCTTCGGCGAAGTCGTACACGTATTGGGGCATGGCCTGAATTCCTGTTCTCTCGTCTTCTCTGACCTTGTCGTGCGTCGTGCCTCGTGCGCGTGATGCGTAGTGCGTTCCTTGCCCGGGTCAGTCACGTCCTGGTATTCCGTGCGCCGGAGGGCGGGCGTCCGACGCGCCCGGAAACAGACTCGGTCGGGTGCTGCTGCTCGGGGACGGTCCCGGACGTCCCGGGCCCGCGGTCCGGTCGTCCCTCAGTCGTGGGGTACGACGGCGACGGGCGCGGGGGCGTGGTGGATCACGCCGTGGGTGACGGGGCCGATGCGCATGCCGAGGGAGGGCCGGTGCGTCCTGCGGCCGACGACCACGAGTGCGGCGTTCCGGGCGGCCTGGAGGACCACTTGCCCGGCGGTCGCGAGGTCGGTCCTGTGGACCACCTCGACCTGCGGATAGCGCTCCTGCCACGGCGCAAGGGCTTCCAGCAGCTCCTTCTCGACCCGGGCCTCCACACTGCCGTCCTCGTCGCCCGTGACCACAGCCCTGTAAGCGAACACCGGTGGACGGCTCCAGGCGTGCACGACGCGCAGTGTGGCCCCACGGGCGGCTGCGGCGGTGAAGGCGAACTCCAGCAGTTCCTCGGCGGGTTGGTCCCGGTCCTGGATTCCGACGACCACCTCGCCGCCGTCTTCGCCGGCCGCCTCGGCGCCCTCAGCGGCCCGGTGCTCTTCCGCGCGTACGAGCACCACGGGGATGGACGCCCGGGCCAGCACATGCTGTCCGACCGACCCGAGGAGGAAACCGGAGACAGCGCCGTGCCCACGCGAGCCCAGCACCAGCATCTCGGCGTCCTCCGCACTCTCCAGCAGCGCC
>NZ_WJBG01000131.1 GCF_009709555.1 Streptomyces blattellae
GCCGCGGCGGACGAGGCGGACGATGCGGACCGGCTGCCGGTCGAGGTGTCCGGTCCGGCCGCCTTGAGCAGGTCGGGCGGGGTCGACCGCGGTGGGGCGGCGCTCCGAGCGGGGAACTGCGCGACCGGCTTCGACGGCGCCGCGGCGGACGAGGCGGACGATGCGGACCGGCTGCCGGTCGAGGTGTCCGGTCCGGCCGCCCTGAGCAGGTCGGGCGGGGTCGACCGCGGTGGGGCGGCGCTCCGAGCGGGGAACTGCGCGACCGGCTTCGACGGTGCCGCGGCGGACCGACGGGACGGTGTGGCACCTCCGGCGGAGCGCTTGGTGCCCATCGCCGAGGCACTGGCGGGTTCCCCGGCCGTCGCCGCCGCGCGGGTCGGCGGCGAGGCGGCATCCTGGGGCCGCGCATGAGCCTCGTCGTGTATCTGGCGGCCGGCCTGCTGGGGCTGTCCTTCGCCGTGCTGTTCCGCCGGCCGCGCACCGCCGTACGCAACCCGCTGGCCGTGTCGACGTGTGTGGCCATCGCGCTCGGCGCGCTCGTCTTCGTCTGCTCGGCGCCGCTGACCCTTCAGGCCGTCAACGACCTGACCGGCATCACCAACTTCGGTGCGCCGCTGACGTACGGACTGCTCTCCGCGTACAGCTGCTCGCTGGTCATCCTGCTGATCCACTGGCGGGGCGGCCCCCGTGAGCGGATCCGGCGCATGGTCGTCCGCAGTGTCACCGCGTATGCCGCGCTGATCGTCGCCATCGTCGTGGTGTTCGTGCTGGCCGACGCGGACACCGAGCGGCTGACCGACCTCGACACGTACTACGCCGACACGCCGTTCATGCGCGAGATGACGGTGCTCTATCTGGTCGGGCACAGCGTGGCGACCGTGGTGATGTGCGTGCTGTGCCTGAAGTGGATGCGTGAGGTCACCGGGCTGCTCAAGACCGGGCTGCGGCTGATCATGGCCGGTGCGGCGCTGGACGTGCTGGGGTTCCAGCTGACCAAGTACACGGCGGTGGGGGCGCGTTGGGCGGGCGGTGATCTCGACTTCCTGTCCACGACCGTCGCCCCGCCGATGGCCTCGCTCGCCGCGCTGGTGTGTTCCGCGGGCTTCATGCTGCCGAGGCTGCTGCCGCCGGCCGCCGCCCACTGGCGCTGTCTGGGCGACTGCCGCAGGCTCGGACCGCTGTGGTCGCGGGTGCGGTTCGTGTCCAGCGCGCCGAAGCCGCCCAGCAGTTGGTGGCAGTCGCCGCGGGAGCGGCTGCACTGGCGGGAGATGTCGATCCACGACGCGCTGCTGGCCCTGGCCCCCTACTTCGACGACCGGGTGCGCGAGCGGGCCCGGGACGTCGCGCTGCGGGAGAGCCGCGGCGCGCACGAGGCCCGCGTGGTCGCGGAGGCCGCGATGGTCGACGACGCCGCGCGCCGGGCCGCCGCCGGTGAGCCGCCCCTCGACCGGCCGAGCGCCTACCGGCTCTACGCCACCGAAGTCTCCGACACCAGCGGGCTGGTGGAGCTGGCTCAGGTCCTCACGCGTTCGCCGGCCGCCGTCATGCGTGAAGGTACCGTGAACACCTCTCACGGCTTGAACCATGGCTGAACCCGAGGAGTCCCATGTCGCGTAGAGCTGTTGTCATCGGTGCCGGCCTGGCCGGCATGCTGGCCGCGGCGGCGTTGTCCACTGTCGTGGACGAGGTGATCGTGCTGGAACGCGACGACCTGCCCGAGGGGCCGGAACACCGCAAGGGACTCCCGCAGGGACGTCACGCCCACCTCCTGATGGCCGGGGGCATGGCCGCCATGGAGGAGCTGGTCCCGGGTGCCCGGCTGCGCAAGGACCTGCTCGCCGCGGGCGCCCGCGAGATATCCCTCGGGCGCGGCATGGTGGCCCTCACGCCCGAGGGCTGGTTCCGGCGGTGGCGGCACGAGGGGCCGCAGATGATCACCTGCACGCGGGCGCTGCTGGACTGGACGGTGCGCGAGGCGGTCGTCGCCGGGACCGGGATCGAGATCCGCAAGGGGCAGGTCCTCGGACTCCTCGGCAGCGCCCGGCGTGTTCAGGGCGCCCGCGTATCAACTCCCGACGGTGACCTGGACCTCGATGCCGCGATCGTCGTCGAGGCGAGCGGGCGGGGGACGCGGGTCGTCAAGTGGCTGGGGCTGCTGGGCATTTCCGGCATCCGGGAGACGTCCGTCGACTCCGGACTCGTCAACGCCACGCGTATCTACCGCACGCCGCCGGGCGCGGAGGGGTTTCCGCTGACGATGGTGCAGGCCGACCCGTACGCGTCCCGGCCGGGCCGCAGCGGGATGATCCTGCCCATCGAGGGCGACCGCTGGATGGTCAGCCTCGCCGGCACCCGGGGCGGCGAGCCGCCCGCCGACCCCGACGGCTTCCTCCAGTACACCCTCGACCTGCCCGACCCCATCGTGGGCCGGCTGATCTCCGGCGCCGAACCCCTCACCGGCGTCCACATCGGGCGCAGCACCAGCAACGTCCGGCGCTACCTGGAGAAGGCCCCGCGGTGGCCCGAGGGCTTCGTCGTCCTCGGCGACGCGATCGCCACCTTCAACCCGGCCTACGGGCAGGGCATGTCGGTGGCCGCGCTCGGCGCCCGGCTCCTCGCCCGCGAGCTGCGCCGCGACGGCCCGTCCGCACCCGGCCTGGCCCGCCGCGTCCAGCGCGGTGCCGCCGAAACGGTCGACGCGGCCTGGACCCTGGCCGTCGGCCAGGACGTCTGGTACCCGGGGACGCGGGGCGGCCGGCCGGGCGTCGCGGACCGGATCGCCGCCGGGTACACCCGCCGGCTGACCCGAGCGGCCACCGGCTCCTACGTGGCGGCCTCCGCCCTGTGGGACGTGACCAGCCTGACCGCGAGCCCGGCCCGCCTCTTCCACCCCGACACCGTGCTGGCCGCCCTCACGGGGCCCCCGCTGCCCGCACCCGCGGGCCCGCCGCTCACAGCGGAGGAGCGGGAGATTCTGCGGGGGCTGGACCGGACGGCGGGCTGAGCTTCACACCCTGCCAAGTCCGTTGCTCATCCCGTTCTCAGGTTGAGGGCTTAGAGTCCCGTCCCGTTGCTCATTCCTACCGACCCGGTAGGAATCATCGGGAAGACGGGACGGACCGGCCGCATGCGCACGCTGATACTGCTCGCCCTCGCGGGCCTCGGAGCCCAGCTCGTGGACGGCAGCCTCGGCATGGCCTACGGCGTGACCTCCACCACCCTGCTGCTCGCCATGGGCACCAACCCGGCGGCGGCCTCGGCCACCGTCCACCTCGCCGAGATCGGTACCACGCTGATGTCGGGCGCCTCCCACTGGCGCTTCGGGAACGTCGACTGGAAGGTCGTCGCGAGGATCGGCATGCCGGGGGCGGTCGGCTCCTTCCTCGGCGCGACCGTCCTGTCCAGGCTCTCGACCGAGGTCGCCGAGCCGGCGATGTCCCTCATCCTGCTCGGACTCGGCCTGTACGTCATGTCCCGGTTCACCTTCCGCGGCCTGCCCAAGGGCCAGTTGGGCAAGCCGCTGCGGAGGCGGTTCCTGACGCCGCTCGGCCTGGTCGCCGGGTTCCTGGACGCGACGGGCGGAGGCGGCTGGGGCCCGGTCGGCACCCCGGCCCTGCTGGCCAGCGGCCGGATGGAACCCCGTAAGGTCATCGGCTCGATCGACACCAGCGAGTTCCTGGTCGCGGTCGCCGCGAGCCTCGGCTTCCTCTTCTCGCTCGGCTCGCAGGGCATCGACTTCGTGTGGGTCGCGGCCTTCCTGATCGGCGGCCTGATCGCCGCGCCGATCGCCGCGTGGCTGGTCCGCCTGCTTCCGCCGCGGATCCTGGGCTCGGCGGTGGGCGGGGTGATCATCGTGACCAACGTCCGTACGCTGCTGCGCAGCGACTGGGTCGGCGCGTCGGGCGGCCTCAGCACCTCGGTCTACGTCGCCCTGTACGCGGTGTGGGCAGCCGCCCTGGCGTACTCGATCCGCGCCTACCGGAGGGAAAAGGCGTCGGAGATCCAGCAGGCGGAGGAGCCGCAGCCGGTCGGCGCGTGATCGGTCAGCGCGTGATCGGGCGGCGCTGACGCCGTCCACGCCGGGCACTCCTGGTGACCTACGTCACCAGGAGTGCCCGCGCGTGTGTAACCTGTGAAAGACGGCGGCCCATGGGCACAGCGAAGTACGGCTGCGGGCGAAGTCGGCCAAAGGGGGATGGCGTTGGGGTGGAGGGACGGCCGGGACACGGCAGCGGAGGGCTCGGCGGAGGACACGGACGAGCGGCGTCGGCTCTCCACCCTGGACCTCGTGGGTCTCGCCGCCGGAGGTGTCGTCGGTTCCGGGTGGTTGCTGGCCGCGGGGCAGGTCTACTGGGTGACCGGTGACAACGCCCTGTGGGCCTGGGTGATCGGCGGCGCGCTGATGCTGCTCATCGCCGCCGTCATGGTCGAACTGGGCATCGCCGCCCCCAAGACGGGCGGCCTGATCTTCGTCCCGCTCCAGGCCGCCGGGCCGCTGCTGGCCACGGTCGTGGCCGCCGGACTGTGGATCGCCTACGCGGCGAACCCCGCGAGCGAGGCGGCGGCGATGGTACGGGGGCTGGCGTACTGGGTGCCCTCGCTGATGGAGCAGGGGCGTGACCTGCAGAACGCCGCCGATCTCAGCGCGAAGGATCTGGCGCAGCCCTACGACCTCTCCGTCAGCGGCTGGCTGTGCACGGTCGCGTTCATGGCGCTGATCACGGCGCTCAACCTGCTGCCGCCACGCCGGCTGATAAGGCTGAACGTCCTCGTCACCGCGGTGAAGGTCCTGGTCCCGGTACTGATCGTCGTCCTCCTCGGATTCGACCTCTTCTCCCAGTTCGACAAGATCGAGGAGTGCGTGCCAGGCGACGCCCGGCATTTCAAGGGTGGCGCGGAGCAGTCGAGTGGCAGTCTGCCGCTGCACATGGTGCTGGGCGGCGCCGTCATCTACGCCTACATCGGCTTCCAGGCCCCCCTCGACTCGGCCGGCAACGTCAAACGGCGCGGCATCGGGGAGGCGGCGCGGCTGCGATGGGCGGTGTACGGCACCCTCGTCGGCGCGTTCCTGCTGTATACGGCCCTCCAGTGGGTGTTCGGCAAGCACTGCGGCACGCTCAACGCGAACATTCTCGAATCGCCGTACGCCCAGTTCGCCACGGGGCTGGGAATGGCGTGGCTGGCCGGGCTGATCTTCATGAACGCGGTGCTGTCGCCCATGGGCGCCGGCATCGTCTTCACGCACGCCCTGACGCGTGAGGTCGCCGCGCTGAGCCGCGCCCACCTCACCCACCGGGGACTGCAGACGGCACGCCGGGCCTCGTTCCGCTTCCGGGGCGCCGACATCGACGCGTACTGGATGATCCTGCTGGTCAACTTCGGTATCGGCCTGGCGATGCTCGCCGCGGTGCAGGGCGACTGGGGGCAACTGGTCGCCCTCAACAGCCTGCTGACGCTGGTGATCTATGCCATGCCGTGCGTCGTCCTGGCGGCGCTGGGCCCGCATGCGTTCCCCAGACCACGCCGGATGCTGCACATGGTCCTCTCCTGCGTCGCGTTCATCGCGATCGCCCTGGTGATAAACGAGTCGGGCTGGCGGAACGTGTGGCAGGGCATGGCCGCCGTGGGAATCGGCTCGGCGCTGCTCCTTGCGCTGCCGTGGCTGGCGCGACTCGACCTGCCCTTCGTGGGACGCCTGTTGCGACGCTACGACGCACAGGAGCACGTCTCCCGCTTCGCCACCCCCGGCGACGTCGCCGTACGGCCGGCACTGCTGTTCCTGGCGCATCTGGCGATGATCACGGTGTGCACGCTGCTGCGGCATCACTGGGGCGGAAAACCGGGCCACAACAACGCACTTGACTACGCGGTCCTGCTGATCGTCGCCGTGTCAGCGGCCGTCGTGTTCCCGCTGATGGTCCGGGCCTGCCGTGACTACACGCGGAAGGTAACGCCCAGCCTGACCGTCCTCCGGCACGAGGATCAGGTGAAATCGTCCGTCACCGAAGCGACTTGATGACCCAGTCGGCCGCCTCGCGCTGATCGGCCGCCCGCAGCGCGGTCACCGCCTCGTCACGGCGGACGCCGTCCGACCAACGGCCCACCGTGGCCCGCACCAGCAGCTCCGCGTCCGGCAGCGCCAGTGCCTGACGCACGACCTCGACGACACCGGGCGGAGTCACCCGCTGTTCGTTCTCCAGAAGCCGTTCGAGCAACGTCCAGGACGCGTCGTGCAGTCCGGCTCCGTGCAGCCGCCGCGCGACATCGGCGACCAGCCCGGCGTCGAGCTCGCCCGCGGGGTCGGAGAGTTCACGGCAGGCGGAGCGTACGGCAACCAGGTGTTTCGCCTGCAGCGCGCGCAGGCAGTCCACGAACCAGTCCCGGTCCGCGTCGGGGCCCATGACGGCAACGGCCAGACGGTATCCCATCTCGTGCTGGGCCCGGGTCTTGTCCCGGCTGCGGTTGACGCGGCCCAGCAGGGTCACCAGGTCCTCGCCGGAGCGCCCCTCGACCCGGACGGCGGCCTCATAGCGCAGCAGCCGGGAGCACTCGGGGTCGGCGCCCATCTGGGGCAGCCACTCGTCGATATGCTCCAGCTCCTCCAGGGAGCGGGGAGAGGAGTCGGGGGCGGTTCTGCCCTCCGCGATGTCTGCCAGCAGATCCCGCGTGGTGCGGGTCAGCGAAGGCTCCTTGTGCCAGGCGGCCACGAGGCCGCCCAGATCCTTCAGGCTCTCGCGCCCGGCCGCATAGCGCCGCACCATGGCGCACTTGGCGGGGGACGCCGTGTCGCCCGTCGACAGCAGCGCGCACAGGCTCACCACATGGTCGTACGGCACTGTGCTGCCTATGTACTCGGCGAGCGCGTCGTCGGTGCCGCCCCGGGCGATCAGACTCGCCACCAGTCCCCGGGTTCTGCCCACCTCGGCCGCGTTCTGGGCGTTCAGCCTGTCCTCGACCCACCGTTCCAGGATCTGCCCGGCCGGGCTGAGGTGCTGGAAGGCGCCGGACAGGTCGGCCATCTCCTCGTCCTCGGCGCCGACCCCGGCGGTGCCCAGCGGGCTGTCGGCGATCGCCTGGAGGGTCAGTTCGAGGAGCCGGTCGGCCTCGCGGTGACACCCCTCGTCACGGAGCGCGGTGTGCAGCAGCGCCTTGTCGAGGTTGGTGCGGCCGGAGCCGGGAGACGCGAACACCTGCACGGTGCGCTCCGCCAGTTCCGGCTGCCGCCGCTGGAGTACGCGTACGAACACCGCCACGTCGAACGCCGTGCGCTGGCAGGCCACATCGTGCACGATGCTCGCGGTGATCGGGGCGCGCTCGCCGCCGGACTCCGCCTCGTGCTGCATCAGGGCCAGCTCGGCCGCCTCCCCGACGGGGCGTGACAGGGCCGCCGTCGCCATCAGCATGACCGCGTCCCGCCCGTCGAAGTGGTGGGCGAGTTCCACCAGTTCGTGGACCGGGCGGCGCAGGGCGAACGCGTGCAGGGCACGCATCGCCATCGCGTCGTGCCGCTCCTGCCGCATCGTGTTCAGACTCAGCACGAACTGCTCGACCTCGAACCGTGTCACCCAGGCGTACGCCTCGTGGAGCGACTCGGCCAGGTCCGGCTGGAACAGATGGTCGGTGCGGCGGGCGCTTTCCCGGCCGTTGGAGCCGTCGCCGTCGTCTGTCATCCGCCGCCCAGCATCGCGCGTTCGATCTCACCCCAGTACGCGACGAAGTCGGTCGGGTTGGTCAGCAGCCCGCCCGCCTTCGTGTCGACCCGGCGGGCCAGGGCCCGGCTCTGCTCGTCCCCCTTCTTCAACTGCACCACCACGCGGCCCGCGAGTTCCGGGTGGCTCATCAGACTGGGCAGTATGCGGTCGCCGTTGAGGTGCAGCTCACGGACCCACTGGTCCACCGATTCCGGGGTGCGCGGCCGGGGCCGCCGGCCCTTCGCGTGGTTGGTGAACAGCGTGGCCGCCTCCGAGGCGTCGTTCAGCAGCATCCGGGGTGCGTGGTGGACGCCGCACTCCTGCATGCTCTCGTCGATACCGGCGCGGAGCGCACCGAGTGTGAGGTCGTCGGGGTGGTCGGGCATGCCCTCGCCGAGCACGTTCAGCAGATGGCCGCTGAACGGCGTACAGGTGTCGAGGGGTTCGGGGAGGTTCGTGCAGGCGTCGGCCCACGCGTTGTGGACGTTGCCGCCGACCGCGGTGAGCACACAGGTGCCCTGGTAGCGGGTGCCGAGGGCGCCGGGGAGCGCGGAGTCGGGGCCCAGGTGGGGCAGCATGTTGGAGTAACAGCAGTCGGTGATCAGCACCTTGAGACCGGCCTTGCTCTTCCGGATCGCCCGGTACACGTACCAGGCGGACAGCCAGGTCCAGGGCTCGTTGAGGCGGGAGGAGCCGACCGCGAAGTGGACCTGGCCGCCCGGTACGTCCTGCCAGTACGCGCCATGCCCGACGTACACCACGAGCAGGGTGTCCCGCGGTCCCTCACCGGCCGCCGCCGCCTCGTGGAGGGCGCGCATCACCCCGTCCGCGGTCCGCGTCCGGTGCGGCTCCAGCACCGCGGCCCTCGCCGAGGCGTCCCACCGTGGGTCCCGGGACAGCGCGGCCCCGTAGGCGAGAGCGCTCGCCTCGATCGTCGGATACCCGTGTATGCCGGAGTCGTCGTCGTAGGTGCCGACTCCGATCACCAACGCCCGGGACGCCACGCCGGTCAGCTCCCCTCAGGATCGTCGGAGCGCTGCGGCTCCGTGGGCTGCGGGGGCTGCGGGGGCTGGACGATGATGGTGACGGTCGGCGGGTCGAGCCGCCGGCCCCGCCAGACGTCGATCGCCCGTTGCGCGGCCACCTGCACGACGGCCCCGGCGGCGCCACTGACCAGTGCCTCCAGCATCGCGACGGCGAGTCCACCGTCGAGGGTGCCCTGCTCTCCGGCCGTCTCCAGCCGCCAGGCCAGACCTGTCTCCCGCGCCAGTTCCTCAAGGAGTTCGGCGGGCTCGTCCAGCCCGACCGGTCCCTCGACCTTCACGGAGATCGTCGCCGTCATGCTTCCGTGCCTCCCCCGCCGCGGTACGCCGTACACATCCACTCTGCCAGCCGCGACGCCCGCTCCGCGAGGGCGACTTGAAGCGCGTTACAGGATCAGTACGGAAGAGACGAACGCCCCCCAGGTCTCCGGGGACAGGGCCAACTGACGCTCCTCAGGGGCCTTGGAGTCGCGTACGTGGATGGTGGCGGGGGTGTGGGCGACCTCGACGCAGTCGCCGGAAGCGCTGCTGCTGTAGCTGGACTTGCGCCAGGCGAGGGCGACCTCGACGCAGTCGCCGTCGCCGCCGCTGCTGTAGCTCGACTTGAACCACGTCAGTTCGCTGGTGCTCATAGCTCTCCTCGCATCCGCTGCAACAGGCCCACGGAGTCCGCCATGCTGCGAGCCTGCGCACGCATCCTGGCATATCGCCTCTGGAGAACGCTTACCACTTTCCGGTCGGTGATCAGTTGGCCGCTCTCCTGTCCCTCAATGTAGGCGAACCACTTGTTCTCCGGCGTCTCCAGCAGCTGGACGGGGCCTTGCAGTCCTGAATGTGACTGCTGCACCAGCGGCATGATCTGGATCTCGACGTTGCGCAATGCGGCGAGTTCCAGGGCGTGGTCGATGAGCGCACGCGTTACTTCCGCACCTCCCGTCTGCCGCAGGAACACGTGCTCTTCGATGATGAAGCAGAACGAGGTGTTCGGCCGGTCCCGCAGCAACTGCTGTCGCTCCGCTCGTGCGGTCCATCGCTCCCCGATCTGCGTGTCGTCCAGCGGTGGAACGTTGTCGACGGCCATCGCCTGCGCGTACGTCTGTGTCTGCAACAAGCCGGGGATCATGCGGGATTCGTACGTCCAGAGGGTGATCGCCGTCTTCTCCAGCTGGGCCCACTGCCGGAACCATGCCGCCAGCCCCGGTTGGCGAGACAGATGCCGCGCAGCCTTCCGCACGGCCCCCGTATTCCCCAGCACCGGCTCCGACCGCTCCGGAAAGGTCGGATCCGGCATCCGCCGCCCCAGCTCCACCGATGCCACGGTGTGTTTGGACAGCCCTACCAGCTCCCCGAACTCCTCCCGGCTCAACCCGGCATGCTCCCGCAACGCCTGCACGACCGCCCCGAACGTCCGCAGACTGTCCGACGCCTCCGGCTCACCGCCACCCACCGCACCATCGACCACCGTCGGTCACCTCCCGCGCATATGGTCACGGCCGGTCACAAGTACTGTCCACCCCGTAACCGTGTACGGTTGCACAGCGTACGTGGCGCCTACCTGGTGAACTGTCGGGCCCAACCGCCAAATTGGGCACATGCCCGCACCCCACGCCCCCCAACCCCCGGTTACCGTACGTACGTTCACCCAGCGCCTCAGCGCCACCCCCCGCGGCGCCCGCCTGGCAAGGCACCTGGCCCTGAACGAACTCCACACCTGGGGCATCCCGCACGGCAGCGACGCCTCCGAAACCGTCGCGGTGATCGTCGCCGAACTGGCCGCCAACGCCGTGACCCACGGCCGTGTCCCCGGCCGGGACTTCGAGCTGCGCCTGTCGCTGCCCACGGGCAGCGTCCGCATCGAGGTCAGTGACACCTGTACCGAACTCCGCCCCCCGAAACCCGGTGACGTACGGCTGCCCCGCCCCCTCGACGAGCACGGACGCGGCCTCGTGCTCGTCGAGGCACTGGCCGACCGGTGGGAGGTGCTGGACCGGGACGCTCCCGGCAAGACCATCCGCGCGGAGGTGGACCTGCCGGGGTGGCTGGCTCGCTTCGGTGTCCGGCGGTCGCCAACTCCTGTGACGCGCGCGAGCCATTGACGTGCAAGTGATTCGATTCTACGGTCCGTCCGAAGTGACGATCGTTGTTCGAAATACAGAACAGGAGCGTCCCCTGTGAGCCGCACTCGCATGATCCGCAAGAGAACCGCCGCACGTCGCCTACTGACCCTGCTGGCCGCGCTGATCTTCCTGCTGGGACTGGGACAGTCCTCCGCGAGCGCGGCCTCCTTCGCCAACCCCGTCAAGGCGCAGAAGGGCGCCGACCCCTGGATCTCGTACCACGACGGCAACTACTACATGGTGACGACGAGTTGGACCGACGTCATCACCATGCGCAAGTCCACCACCCTCGCCGGGCTCAACACCGCGCCCAGCGTCCAGGTGTGGCAGGGCGACGCGGCCTCGCGGTGCTGCAACATCTGGGCGCCGGAGATCCACTTCATCAACGGCCGCTGGTACCTGTACTACGTCGCAGGCCAGAACGTCTCCGACTACATCCCCACACAGCGCACCCACGTGCTGGAGAGCGCCGGCTCCGACCCCATGGGGCCGTACACCTACCGCGGCCAGCTCAACTCGGCCTGGATGCTGGACCCCACGGTCGCCACGATCAACGGCAGCCTCTATCTGTTCGGCAGCGCGAGCGACGGCACCCAGAACCTGGTCGCCGCGCGGATGTCCAACCCCTACACCCTCGCCACCGGCTTCTCCACCATCTCCAGGCCGACCAACTCCTGGGAGACCTCCGGCGGCGCGGTGAACGAGGGCCCGGAGATCCTGCAACGCAACGGCCAGACGTACCTGATCTACTCGGCCAGCGGCTGCTGGACCCCCGACTACAAACTCGGCCAGCTCACCCTCACCGGCTCCGACCCGCTCTCCGCGTCCTCCTGGACCAAGAAGTCCACGCCGGTCTTCCAGCGCAACGACTCCGCGGGCGTCTACGGGCCCGGCCATAACGGCTTCTTCACCTCACCCGACGGCACCGAGAACTGGATCGTCTACCACGCCAACGACGCCGCGAGCGAGGGCTGCGACAACGGGCGTACGACCCGCGCCCAGGAGTTCACCTGGAACTCCGACGGCACCCCGAACTTCGGCACACCGGTCCGCCTCGGCACCAGCATGACCGGCCCGTCGGGCGAACCGGCCGCCGCCTCCACGACGTACACCCTCACCAACCGCAACAGCGGCAAGTGCCTTGACGTGGCCGGGGGTTCGACGGCCGACGGGGCCAACGTCCAGCAGTGGACGTGCAGCGGCGGCAGCAATCAGAGGTGGCGGCTGGAGGACCTGGGCGACGACACCCACCGCCTGGTGAACGTCGCCACCGGCAAGGTCCTCGACACCGAGAACTGCTCCTCCGCCGACGGCGCCGACCTGCGCCAGTGGTCCTGGCTGAACAACACCTGCCAACGCTTCCGCTTCATCGCGACGGACAGCGGCTACGTCAGGATCGTCAACCAGGCAACGGGCAAGGTGGCCGACGTCGCGAACTGCTCGACTGCGGACGGGGCGGACGTAAGGCAGTGGTCGTGGCTGAACAACACCTGCCAACAGTGGAGATTGAACCCGGTCTAGCGCACGCGCCCCATAGGGGCGCGGGGCTGTATCAATTTGCGGCTCCGCCGCGTGGGCGCGACCAGCCACAACGAACCGAAAGTCGCCCAAGTACCCGCACCCCTGCGGCGATAAGTCGCTACCCGGCCTGCCCCGCCGCACTGGGCCAACTCCCGGCATTGGGCCACCCGGTAGCAGGCGCGGGCGTCAGCCCGTTCGTCCCCCGCACCTGCGCGGCAGTCAGCCCACCCCGAGCCGGCACCCCGGGCGGGGTGGGCCCCACCGGCTGGGCCGCCGCCGCGGCGGCGGCCGGGAACTGCGCGGCTGCGGGGAACTGCGCGGCGGCGGGCTGCGGCGCGGGAACGGGCTGCGGTGCAGGAATCGGCTGCGGCGCCGGGACGGGTTGGGGCGCCGGAACCGGCTGGGGCACAGGCGCAGGCACCGCCGCAGGCGCAGGCACAGGCATCGGCTGCGGATAGCCCTGCGCGGCAACCGGCTGCGGCATACCGCCGGAGGCCATCGCCGCCAGGCCCTGCACACCCGCCCCGTTGGTCTGCCCGACCAGCCGGTCCACCGCCGCCGTACCCGAGCTGTAGTTGGTCCCTGTACCCAGCTCGGGCACGGCGGCTCCCCTCCTGGTCCCGTAGAGCACCTGTTCCAGGCCGGACACCAGGCGACGCACGTCGACCTGAGGGCGCACCACGAGTCGCAGGAAGCGGCTGGAGGAACCGATCTTGTTGCCGCACTCGCGGACCAGGATCCGGTGCTCGGTGAGCAGCCGGTCCCGGACCACGGTGCCTTCGGCGCCCACGGGGAGGCGCACGAAGAGGAAATTGCCCTGGGAGGGGTAGACCGTGAGGCCGGGCAGCGCGGAGAGCTGGCTGGCCATGTCCAGGCGGTCGCGGCGCACCTGGTGCAGGCTCTGCGCGTACTCCGGGCCGTGGTTCTTCAGCATGAACACCACGTGTTCGGCGAAGGCGTTGAGGTTCCACTTCGGCAGCATGGAGCGGACCCGGCCCGCGAGCGCCGGGTTGGCGACGAGGTAGCCGAAGCGTATGCCGTGCAGCCCGAAGTTCTTGCCGAGGCTGCGCAGGACGATCACGTTGGGGCGGAGCATCGCCTCATGGACGACCGACGGTTCCTGCTCGGCGTCCGCGAACTCCAGGAACGACTCGTCGATGACGATCAGGTCCCGGTCGGCCATGGCGTCCATGAACTGCACCAGCGCGTGCTTGTGCAGATAGCCGCCGTCGGGGTTGTTCGGGTTGCAGATCACGGCGACGCGGGTGCCGCGGGCCCGGATGAAGTCGGCGTACTGCGCGAGGTCGAGGGCGAATCCGCTGGACTCCTGGAGCGGGAACATGTCGACCCGCTTGCCGGTCTCCATCGGCTGGTCGGTCCAGCGGCCGAAGGTCGGGACCGGGATGGCGAGTGACTCACGCACCATCAGGTGGTCGATCCAGGTGATCAGCTCGGTCGAGCCGTTGCCCATCGCGACGGCCTGCGGCGGGAGTTGGAGGAGGTTGCACAGCTCGGCCGTGATGGTGTCGGCGCTGCTGGGGTAGTACGTGATGATGTCGCGCAACCGGCCCGCCATGTCGTCGAACATGGCGGGCGTGGGGAAGTACGGATTGCACGGGATACAGAAGTCGATCGGGCCGGCCCCGTCGCCTCCCTCGCGGGTCAGCGCGGCCATCGACGGGCTGTGCGCCGCCGTGCTGCGGAACAGCGAGGTGACGTTCTCAGCCATGGAACCTCCGTATGGGGCGGACCCGGTGGGGACGACCGGGTCCGTCGTCTTGGGGCGGCCCGCGCGGGGGAGCGCGGGCCGTCCCTACATACGGATGCCTGTGAGGCGCCGTTCAACAGCTGTGGATTCGACGGAAAGTCGTGACGCCGCCGTGCGGCCGGATCACGCCCCGAAGGAGTGAACCGTGGTCGAACGGTACGTCTGCCCAGGTCGCAGCAGGGTCGACGGGAACGACGGCTGGTTCGGCGAGTCCGGGAAGTGCTGCGTCTCCAGGCACAGCGCGTCGCCCTGGCGGTAGGTGCGGCCGCTCGGGCCCACGAGCGTGCCGTCCAGGAAGTTGCCGGAGTAGAACTGCAGGCCCGGCTCGGTGGTCGCCATCGTCAGGGTGCGGCCGGAGGCGGGGTCCTTGAGCGTGGCGATCCACTCGGGCCTTGCCGTGATGCCCTTGTCCAGCACCCAGTTGTGGTCGATGCCCTTGCCGTACAGCAGCTGCTGGTGCGCCTCGCGGATGTCCTCGCCGATCGCCTTGGTGCGGCGGAAGTCGAAGGGGGTGCCCGCGACGGGGGCCAGCTCACCGGTGGGGATGAGGCCCGAGTCGACGGGGGTGTAGCGGGAGGCGGCGATCTTCAGCTCGTGGTTCTCGATCGTGCCGCTGCCCTCGCCGGCGAGGTTCCAGTAGACGTGGCTGGTGAGGTTGACGACGGTGGCCTTGTCGGTGGTGGCCTCGTAGTCGATGCGCCAGTCGCCGCTCCGGGTGAGGGTGTACGTCACCTTCACCCGGAGCGTGCCCGGGTAGCCCATCTCGCCGTCGACGCTCGTGTAGTACAGGTACAGGCCGACGTCCGAGCCCTTGGTGAACGGCTCGATGTCCCACACCCGCTTGTCGAAGCCCTGCGCACCGCCGTGCAGGCTGTTCGCGCCGTCGTTGACGGACAGCTGGTAGCTCTTGCCGTCGAGGGTGAACCTGCCCTGGCCTATGCGGTTGCCGTAGCGGCCGATCAGCGCGCCGAAGTACGGGCTCTTGGCGACGTAGTCCTCGATGTTGTCGAAGCCCAGCGACACGTTGGTGTAGCGACCGCGCCGGTCGGGGATCTCCAGGGACTGGACGATGCCGCCGTAGGAGAGGACCTTCAGCTTCGTGCCGCCGTTCTCCAGCGACCAGCTGTAGATCTTCGTGCCGTCGGCGAGCGTGCCGAAGAGCGACTTCACCGGCTTCCTGCCTCCCGTGGCGTGCGCGTTGCCGATGGACGCGGCGGTGATCCCCGCCGCCGCGGCTCCGGCCATGACCGTGCGTCTGCTCATATCCATATGCGGCTCCTGGTGGTTGGGGGAAACCAGTTCCCCCGCCTGTGTGATGAGTAGTCGTGCGGTGTCTTGCTGGATCGCAGCTTTCGGAAGAAAAATCGGGCCCCGCCGGTCGGCGGGGCCCGAGTCGTTTACGAACCGACCCTGCGCTTGTTCCACACGTCGAAGCCGACCGCGGCCAGCAGGGCGAGGCCCTTGATGACCTGTTGCCAGTCGGTGCCGACGCTGAGGAGGTTCATGCCGTTGTTCAGCACGCCGAGGACCAGGCCGCCGATGATCGCGCCGAGGACGGTTCCCACACCGCCGCTCATGGACGCGCCACCGATGAACGCCGAGGCGATCGCCTCCAGTTCGAAGTTGGTGCCGGCCTTCGGAGAGGCCGCGTTCAGGCGGGCGGCTACCACCAGACCCGCCAGGGCCGCGAGCACGCCCATGTTCAGGAAGACGTAGAAGGTGACCTTCTTGTCCTTGACGCCGGACAGCTTCGCGGCCGGCAGGTTGCCGCCGATCGCGTAGATGTGCCGGCCGAAGACCGCATTGCGCATGACGTAGCCGTAGCCGACCACCAGCACACCGAGGACGAGCAGGATGACCGGGGCGCCCTTGTAGCTGGCGAGCAGCATGGTCAGGGTGATGATCGCTGCGCTGATCGCGACCAGCTTCAGCAGGAAGAGGCTGCGCGGGGCCACCTCCAGGTCGAACTCCAGCGAACGCCGGCGCTCGCGGACCTCCTGGAGCAGCACGAAGGCCAGCAGGACGAAGCCCAGCAACAGGGTGATGTTGTGGTAGTTGGTGTCCGGGCCGGACTCCGGCAGGAAGCCGTTGCCGAGCTTCTGGAGCCCGTCCGGGAAGGGGCCGAGGGTCTGGCCCTCCAGGAGGATCTCCGTCATGCCGCGGAAGAGCAGCATGCCGGCCAGGGTGACGATGAAGGAGGGTATGCCGAGATACGCGATCAGAAAGCCCTGGATCGAGCCCGCGACCGCGCCCACGACCAGGCACAGCACCAGCGCCAGTGGCCAGGCCACGTCGTTCTCGACCGTCAGCACGGCGGCGAACGCGCCGATGAAAGCGGTCAGTGAGCCGACCGACAGGTCGATGTGCCCCGCGATGATCACCAGCATCATGCCGATCGCGAGGATCAGGATGTAGCTGTTCTGCAGCACCAGGTTGGAGACGTTGCGCGGCAGCAGCAGGTCGCCGTCGGTCCACACCTGGAACAGCACCACGATCAGGCCGAGCGCGATCAGCATGCCGTACTGCCGCATGTTGCGGCGCAGGCCGTCCAGCACCAGCTGGAGCAGGCCCCCGCCGGAGGAGGACGACCCCCCGCTCCCGCCCGGCGGCGCCGCGGCCGGGACCTTGTCCGTCACATCCGTGCTCATCGCGATACCTCTTTGTCCTTCGTCATCTGGCGCATCAGCACTTCCTGCGTGGCCTCGGCCCGCGAGACCTCACCGGTGAGCCGTCCGGCGGCCATGGTGTAGATGCGGTCGCACATGCCGAGCAGCTCGGGCAGTTCGGAGGAGATGAAGACGACCGCCTTGCCCTGGGCGGCCAGCTGGTCGATGACCGTGTAGATCTCGAACTTGGCACCCACGTCGATACCGCGCGTGGGCTCGTCCAGGAGCAGTACGTCCGGCCCCGCGAAGATCCACTTGCTGAGGACGACCTTCTGCTGGTTGCCGCCGGACAGCTTGCCCACCGGCTCGAAGACGGTCGGCGCCTTGATGTTCATGGACTTGCGGAAGCCCTCGGCGACCTGCCGCTCCTCCTGCTCGTCGACGATGCCGCGTCTGGCCACCTTGCCCAGCGCGCTGAGCGAGATGTTGCGGTTGATGGTGTCGATGAGGTTGAGGCCGTAGTGCTTGCGGTCCTCGGTGACGTACGCGATGCCGTGCTCGACCGCCTGGGCGACGGTCTTGGTACGGATCTCCCGGCCGTCCTTGAGTACCGTGCCGCCCGCGTGCCGGCCGTAGGTCCGCCCGAACACGCTCATCGCCAGCTCGGTGCGGCCCGCGCCCATCAGGCCCGCGATGCCGACGATCTCCCCGCGCCGCACATGGATCGACACGTCGTCGACGACCTTGCGCTGCTGGTCGATCGGGTGGTGGACGGTCCAGTTGCGGATCTCCAGGGCCGGGGCCGCCTCCTTCTCGCCCTCGAACGGGGTGCGGTCGGGGAAGCGGTGGTCGAGGTCGCGGCCGACCATGCCGGAGATGATCCGGTCCTCGGTGGTGCTCTCCGCCTTCACGTCGAGCGTCTCGATGGTGCGCCCGTCGCGCAGGATCGTGACCGAGTCGGCGACCCTGCGGATCTCGTTCAGTTTGTGGGAGATGATGATCGAGGTGATGCCCTGCTTCTTCAACTCCAGGATGAGTTCCAGGAGTTTGCCGCTGTCCTCGTCGTTCAGCGCCGCCGTCGGCTCATCCAGGATGAGCAGCTTCACTTCCTTCGACAGCGCTTTGGCGATCTCCACCAGCTGCTGCTTGCCCACGCCGATGTCGGCGATCCGGGTCTCCGGGTGGTCGGTGAGCCCCACCCGGCGCAGCAGCTCGGTGGCGTGCTTGAGCGTGTCGTTCCAGTTGATGAACCCGCCGGAGGCGTGTTCGTTGCCGAGGAAGATGTTCTCCGCGATGGACAGGAACGGCACGAGCGCCAGCTCCTGGTGGATGATGACGATGCCGCGCTGCTCGCTCGCCCGGATGTCCTTGAAGGAGCAGGGCTTTCCCTCGAAGAGGATGTCCCCTTCGTAGGTGCCGTGCGGATGGACGCCGGAGAGCACCTTCATCAAGGTGGACTTTCCGGCGCCGTTCTCACCGCAGATGGCGTGGACCTCGCCCTGGCGGACGGTCAGTGTGACGTCCGACAGCGCTTTGACACCGGGAAAGGTCTTGACGATCGAGCGCATTTCCAGGACGGGTCCCGCCATGGTCGTGCCTTCCAATCCGTAGGTGTCGCCTGTTACTTGAGCTGGTCGGCCGTGTAGTAGCCGCCGTCGACCAGGACCTTCTCGTAGTTGGACTTGTCGACGTTCACCGGCTCCAGGAGGTAGGCCGGGACGACCTTCGAGCCGTTGTCGTAGGTCTTGGTGTCGTTGACCTCGGGCTCCTTGTCGTTGAGGACCGCGTCCACCATGTTCGAGGCCACCTTGGCCAGTTCACGGGTGTCCTTGTAGACGGTCTCCGACTGCTCGTCGGCGATGATCGACTTGACCGAGGCCAGCTCGGCGTCCTGGCCGGTGACGACCGGGAGCGGCTTGTCGGCCGAGCCGTAGCCGTCCGACTTCAGGGCGGCCAGGATGCCGATGGAGATGCCGTCGTACGGCGACAGGACCGCGTCGACCCGGGCGCTGCCGTAGGTGGAGGTCAGGATGTCCTCCATGCGCTTCTGGGCGGTGGCACCGTCCCAGCGCAGGGTGGTGGCCTGGGTCATGTCGGTCTGGCCGGACTTGACGACGAGATCCCCGCTGTCGATGTACGGCTGCAGGACGCTCATCGCGCCGTTGAAGAAGTACTTGGTGTTGTTGTCGTCGTTGGAGCCGGCGAACAGCTCGATGTTGAAGGGACCCTTGCCGTCCTCCAGGCCCAGCTGGTCGACGATGTAGGTGGCCTGGAGCTGGCCGACCTTCTCGTTGTCGAAGGAGGCGTAGTAGTCGACGTTCTCGGTGCCGAGGATCAGACGGTCGTAGGCGATGACCGGGATGTCGGCGTCCGCGGCCTGCTGGAGCACGTTGTTGAGCGACTTGTTGTCGATCGCCGCGACGATCAGCGCCTTGACGCCCTGCGTGATCAGGTTCTCGATCTGCGAGACCTGCTGGTCCGGGTCGTCCTCGCCGTAGACCAGCTTGGTCTCGTAGCCCTTGGACTCCAGGTCCTTCTTGACGTTGTCGCCGTCGGCGATCCAGCGCTCGGAGGACTTGGTCGGCATCGCGATGCCGATGGTGCCTCCCTCGGAGCTGCCGGCGTTCTCCTCGCTGCCGCCCTCGCTGTCCTGGCCGCAGGCGGTCAGGGTCAGGGCGAGGCAGGCGGCGGAGGCTATGGCGGAGAGTGCGGCTCGGCGAGTACGCATGGTCATCATCCTTGATGTCTGTGACTGGCTCGGTCTGGCGGTGCGGTGGGCTCCGTCGCTGGTGCGGGTGCGACCGAGAGAGGGTGTGTGGGATTGTGTTCGGCTGCGTCTGCTTTTGTGAAGAGGTGGCGGCCGGAACGTTATGAGGGTGTTTCGAAACGACGGAGCGCGCCCGGCAGCCGGGAACCGGGCGGCGCCATGTCGCCGTCCGCTCCGTGCCGTGCGAGCAGGTCCAGGGCGAGCCGGCCGCGCCGCACCCGTTCCCGGGCGCTGCTCAGGGTCAGATCGCGCATGTGGTGGCCATATGGGTAGATACCGGGTGCTTTCGACAGGCCGAACTTGAGATAGAGCGGTGCGCCGCGCCGGATCAGCTCGGCGACCTCGTACATCCGCACATAGCCGCCGAGATCGTCGGGGGCCTCGATGTACATGTCCATGGGGGCGGCGGACACCCGCCGTATCTCGGTGAGGTGATCGAGCGTCAGATCGCTGGGCACGTTGATCGAGTCGGCGCCCAGGTTCTCGTAGACCGCGTACGCGGCCGGGTTGACGGGCCCGATCAGCGCGGAGACCTTGAGGGTGGTGTCGGCGGGGATGATGCCCGCCGTACGTGCCCGGTGCAGGGTCCACAGCACGCCCTCGTCGGCGACCAGCAGACACTTGACGCCCAACTCCGTTGCCCGGACGGCGTCTTCGACGCAGCCGGCGACGGCGTCATGGCCACGGGCACGCAGCCCGCCGCCGCGTGAGTCGGTCCGGGCGGATCCGCCGATGTCCCAGATGCCGCGCGGACCGGTGAACAGGCAGAGTTCGATGTCCCGTTCGCCGGTGGCCTCGACCATCTCGGTGATCTCGGCGTCGGTCAGCATCCACACGCCGCTGCCCTGGCTGATCCGGTGGATCGGCACATCCAGCCGCGAGGACTCCTTGAGGACCACGGCCAGCGCTTCGGGACCCTCGCAGGAGGGGATCTCGGTGCGCCAGCGGCCGCCGCCGGGGAAGGAGTGCGGCGAGGTGTCGGCGGGGTCGAGTGCGGGCGCACCCAGGCCGAGCGTGGTGAGGGCCTGCTCACCCGGTCGGCGGGCTGCCGTGTCGGAGGCGTCGGTCACAAGCTGTCCTTCTGGTTCGGTATTTCGGACGAAGTTCGCGGCTCAGGGTGCGGGGGCTTGGGTGTACGCCGGTACGGAAGCTGTCAGGTTCTCCCGTACCGGCGTACGGCTCAGGGGCGCAGAAGCACCTTGCCGACCTTGGGATCACCGGACCCGACCAGCTCGATGGCGCGCGGGAACTCGGCCAGCGGCAGCTCGTGCGTGACAAGTGGCAACGGATCGAGCAGCCCCGCGGCGAACACCCGGACCGTGTGCGCCCAGGCGTCCGGTGGCGCACCGAAGACGGTGTGCACCTCCAGCTGCCGTACGACCAGGTCCGTGGGGTCGAGACCCTCGGCGCCCGGCGCCGGGATACCCGTGAGGACCAGGCGTCCGCCGCGCCTGAGCAGGGAGGCGGCGGTGCGCGCGGCGGACGCGGACCCGGCGGTCTCGATGACGACGTCGAAATCGTCGGGGAGACGCTGGTCCCTCGTACGGAAGTCGGTGGCGCCGAACTGCCGGGACAGCGGCTCGCGGTCGTTACGGGTGCCCACGACGAGCAGCTCGGCCGGGGACCCCGCCTTCAGGAACTGAACGGCGAACATGCCCAGCGTCCCGGTGCCGACCACGGCGACCCGCTCGCCCGGCAGGGCGTTCGCCTTGATCGCCGCGGCGGCGATACAGGCGGCCGGTTCCAGCAGGGCGGCGGCGGTCAGGTCGGCGCCGTCGGGCAGGACGTGCAGCAGCCGGGCCGGCAGCGTGAGCGTGGTGGCCATGGCGCCGGGCTGGGTGAACCCGGTCTCCTCGTACCCCGCCGTACACAAGGTGGTCTCACCGGCGTGACAGCGGTCGCAGACCTGGCAGTTGCGGAAGCCTTCACCGACGACGTTGCGGCCGACGAGGGATTCGGGCACCCCGGCGCCGACGGCTTCGACCGTCCCGGACCACTCGTGACCGGGCGTGAGCGGGTAACGGACGTATCCCTCGGGCCGGTTGCCCTGGTACACCTCGCGGTCGCTGCCGCAGATGCCGACGGCGTGCACGGCGACGAGGGCCTCGCCGGGGCCGGGATCGCGCGGCTCGTGCGGGACGAGCCGGTGCGTGCCCGGTGCCTCGATGACTACGGCGGTGCTCACTCCTGCGAACCCTTCGGCTTGCGCTGCTCCCAGCCCTCGGCCCACAGGTCGAACCGGGCCTGCTGCTGCGGGAACTCGGCCGCCGCGTCGGTGTCCAGCTCGACACCGAGACCGGGCGCGTCGGAGATCTCGAAGTATCCGTCCACGACCTGGGGCGCCCCCTTGACCACCTTCTTGATCTCCGCGTCGGCGAAGTCGTTGAAGTGCTCCAGGATCTTGAAGTTCGGTGTGGAGAAGCCGACCTGGAGGGAGGCGGCGGTGAGCACGGGGCCGCCGACGTTGTGCGGCGCGACCAGCATGTAGTGGGTCTCGGCAGTGGCGGCGAGCTTACGGGTCTCCCAGATGCCGCCGATGTGGCCGACGTCGGGCTGCAGGATGTCGACGGCCTGGCTCTCGAACAGCTCGCGGAACTCGATGCGGTCGTGGATGCGCTCACCGGTGGCGACGGGCATGTCGACCTTCGCCGAAACCTTTTCGAGCGCCTTCAGGTTCTCCGGCGGCACGGGCTCCTCCAGCCAGGCGGGCTTGAAGGGCGCGAGCTCGTGCGCGAGGCGTACGGCGGTCGAGGGCGAGAACCGGCCGTGCATCTCCAGCATCAGCTCGGAGTCCGGCCCGATGGCGTCGCGCACCGCCTCGATCAGCGAGACGGCGTACAGGGTCTGCTGGTGGTCCAGCTCGAAGTGCCCGGTCCCGAAGGGGTCGATCTTGAGCGCCTTGTACCCGCGCGCCATGACCTCCAGGGCGGCCTTGTGATAGGCCTCCGGCGTCCGCTCCGTCGTGTACCAGCCGTTGGCGTAGGCCTTGACCCTGTCGGTGACCTTGCCGCCGAGCAACTGCCACACCGGCACGCCGAGCGCCTTGCCCTTGATGTCCCAGCAGGCCATTTCGATGACGGCGATCCCGGACATGACGATCTCGCCGGCCCGCCCGTAGTCCCCGTACTTCATCCGCCGTACGAGGTCTTCCGTGGCGAACGGGTCAGAACCGAGAATGTGATTGGCCTCGGCTTCCCGCAGGTACCCGATCAGCGCGTCGGTGTGGCCCAGCATCCGGGTCTCGCCGACTCCGGTGATGCCCTCGTCGGTGTGCACCTGGACGTAGGTCAGGTTGCGCCACGGCGTCCCGACCACGTGTGTGCTGATTCCGGTGATGCGCACGGCAGTTGCCCCTTGCTGCGTCGTCGGCTCGGTTCTTGCTCGTTCGATATTTCGTCACTCGTTCGAAATGCTGACGCGAGACTAAGGACGGGCCGGTCGGAGTGTCAATGGGTCGAACGCATAACAGTTTCGATACGTGTTTCGATACGGCCGCCAACGACGGAAAGGCCCACTCGACGAGGGCTGTCGACGGGACGCAAACCTGAGCCCGGCATCAGCCGGCCACTCTGCGCCCTCCGGCTCGGGTTGTCGTCGGCGACGGGTCCGGTCACGCCCTTGTGCGCTTCCTTGCTGCCGAGCGTCTTCTTGCCCCCCCGGCATCGACGTCATGGGCGCGGCAACGCATCCGTGCTCGGACAGCTGAAGAGCGTGTACTTCCAGGTCACCGACCCGCTCAACCTGGAGGTGGACCTGCTGTTCTCCGACACCGCCAGCACCTGCTTCGAGACTGGGGAAGCGGACGAGCCCGCCCCGCGCGACGCCGACGGACGCCTGCTGCCCGAAGGCAGCGACCCCCAACTGGCCGCCCACCACCGAAGATTCCGCGCCCACGGCAAGTCCAAGGCTCCTGCGACGATCTGCCCCAGGTCGTCGTCGGCATAGCCGTCACCTGTGACGGCATCCCGGTCCGCGTCTGGTCATGGCCTGGAGCGACCACGTTCACCGCGACCCAGTGACATGCCCCGTCACTGGGTCACGCAGCCTTCCCGCAGGTCAGGCCTTGGATTCGGCGACCATGCGGCTACCCCTGCTGTGGAACTCCGGTTTGGGCCGACTTTGAAAAGCCGTGACAGATGCTGAACGCTGTGTGAGGGTGACGTCTGAACATGTCCATAACATGAGGGTGGTGTGCTCAGAGTGCAGAACGTGTCAGCGCGAGCCAAGGTGGGTGCGGCCGTTACCGCGGTTGCCGCCAGTGTGGGGATGCTGGTCACTGCGACGCCGGCGCGGGCCGCCACCTACACGGTCACGGACAACTGCGATGTTCCGTGGATCAACTGCACGTCCGGCGACCTGTGGCTGCTGTACAACTCGAAGGATTTGGCCGTCGAGGACGGCCACTACATCACCAGTTGGGCCACCTTCTATGGAAACGTCTCCGACTACTGGGGGACGAGCCGGTACCAGGGTTCAACCCTGGACACGTACCGCTATGTCTTCAACGGCAACGGCAAGGGTGCCTGACAGTACGTGAAGAACAACGCGGCCTCGGTGCAGAACTGCTCCAGCGTCGACAACTACCGCGTCTACTACAACTCCGGTTACGGCGGCACCTCGCAGTACTTCGCCCACCGCGATCCTTACGGCTCCTGCAAGCTCACCAACCTGATCTCGGCGCTCAAGAACGAGAACGCCTCGCAGCACTTCGCCTGAGCCACCACCAGCATGGAGAGCAAACGTCACCGATGAACGGGAAGAAGTGCACGGCTGTTGCGGCCATGGCGGCGGCCGCTCTGCTCACCGGATGCGGCGCAGAAACCGAGAACGACACCGCCAGGACCAAGACGGTCGTGGAGGACAACTCGATGGTGGACAAGGAGAACTGGCCCGAGGCCGTTCCGGAGCAGGGCTTGGCCAAGGGTATGTCTCTGCCGCTGGAGGCCTATATGCAGACCTACCAGGACACCGTGACCCTGGACGAGGCGTCACGGTCGCTCCAGGAAAGATGCATGGCCGAATACGGCCTCTCCATAGAGTTGCCGCTGGCCGGTACCAATCCGCCGCCCAGCGACAACGACGCCAACATGGAGCGCAGATACGGGCTCACCGACCGGGAGGCCGCGGCCCAGTACGGGTACGGCCTGCCCGAGGAGCTGACCGAGCAGGTGCACCAAGCGGAGCCCGACCTGACCGAGGACGAGGTCCAGGTGCTGACTGGTCACTCCACGCCCACGGAACCGACCGCGCCCGGAGCGGACCTGGCTGCTCAACCCGCTCCCGAGTCCTACAACGGAAAGAAGATCCACGAGGGCGGCTGCACCGGATGGGCGCAGGACGAGCTGCCGCAGCCCACCTCCGAGGACCTGGCGTTCGTCTCCGAGTTGAACGGAAACAGCTTTACCGAGTCGATGCAGAGCCCGGCCGTGAAGCAGGCGCTGGCCGACTGGTCACAGTGCATGCAGACCGAGGGCTACACGGCTGCCACCCCGTCCGAAGCGGCGGAGATCGTGCCGCACGTGGAAGGCGGGACCGCGTCGAAGGAGGAGATCGCCGTAGCGTTGGCGGAGATCGACTGCAAGGAGCAGACCGATCTGGTCACGGTGTGGTTCGCCGAGGAGACAAAGATCCAGAAGGCGCAGATCACCGAGCACCAGGACAGGCTGAACTCCACCCGCACGCGCAACAGCGACGCCGTCGCTGCAGCCAACGCGGAACTGGCCGGCTGATGCCGAGCGCGGGGCGCCTTCTGGCCGGTTTGACGGCAGGAGTGGTGATCGTCGGGGCTGCCGTGTACGGCGGGGTTTCGGTGGCGACAAGTGCCAACGAGGACCTCGCGCGCGGATTCCCGCCGTACCCGTCTGCGTCCGGCCCGACCGCTGGACCGGTCACCGGTACGGTCACTGTGGAGGAGAAGAAGCGGCTCGGCGCGGCGGTGGCGGCCTCAGCGGACAAGAGCGTGACGGTGTATGCGCCATCGCGGGAAGGGGACATGGTCACTTTCCCCGTGATCCTCACCAACCCGTTCAGTGCGCCCCGCGTCGTTCGGGCGCTCATCAAGGTCCAGGCGAGCCCGTACGGGCAGCAATTGAGCCTTTACGAAGGGGCCGTCGACAGCGGCGCCCCCCTGACCTCTCGCGCGAGCCTGCTCACCGAGATCAGCGTCCAGGGCGCGCACAGCCTCCCCCTGAGCGATCTGACGGTCGAGGTCCGCTCAGTCGGCAGCCAGGGCTGATCGGCACCGTCCTGGACCGAGTGTCCTCGTCGTGGCGGGCACCTGCCAGTGCACCCACGTCTGCGCTGCGCTCAAGTGAAGCATCCGCTGACGAGTTGCTGGTGGCGCGAGCCCTTTCCGACGGCCTCAACCTCGAAATCCCGACGGTGCACGACCATCACCGAAAAGGAAAAGTGTGAGACACGCAGGACGAATAAGAAAGCGGTCCCTGGCGCCGGTCACTGTCGCGGTGGCCACAGTGCTGGCCATACCGCTGAGCTTGCCCGCGCAGGCTTCCGAACCAACTCCACCGAAGAACGCGACGCAGTGGCGGGCTCCGGACACCCAGGACGTCGACAAGCCCGGGGCCGTCCCTTCCCGGGAGCGCACCGAACTCCTGGGCGAGGACTATGAGAAGTCGACGGACACTGCCTTTACCACCTCAGGTGACGGCACAGGCTTCCACCTGCTCGTCGCTGACCAGGAGAACGGCTACGCCTGGAAGACGGCGGCCACACTCTCCGAACCCGGATTCGACGCCGACACCTGGATCGGCAACGCCTGCCTGACCGCCTCCGGCAAGCGGGCAGCCGTCGCCTACGCTCCGCGTACCTTCACCAACGACCCCGAGTTGATGGCGCGGGGAGCCTTCGCGGCTGTCGTGGATCTGACCACCGGCGAGGTCACCAAGCTGCCGTTCCAGGCGTCGCTGGCCTACTTCAGCCCGGGCTGCGGTGACGGTGAGCAGGCCGTGTTCACCCAGCTCTCCTATGAGGGCGACGCCAAGCAGCAGACGCGGCTGGTCACTGTGGACACCGCCACGGGCAGGGCCGGCACTCCGGTGACTTATCCGGGTCAAATCACCTCCGCCGTGCCGACCAAGGACGGCATCGTCGCTGCCTACGGCAACCGGCTGGTCGCCGCCGGAGCCAAGGGCGAGCTCAGGGAGATCACCCGTACCGAGTCGGTGCCGTTCCAGCTCACGGTGGACGCCGCGGGCGGCCTGACCTACATCGACCGCACGAAGAGCAGAAGCACGCAGAAGGCGTCCACCGGATATGCCCGCTATTTGGACTCTGGCAAGCTTGGCAGGGCCAACTCCCGTCCCAGCACGCTCGCTTCGGGCGTACTCACCGACTGGGACCTGACCTCCTCTGCCGACGGCACGGTTTACATCACCGGCAAGGCCACGACCAAGGGCCCGCTGCCGAAGGCGGTGAAGAACCCCGGCGGCATCACCAAGGGCGCGCTCGTCTCCAGTCACGGCGAAGCCGCGCTCACCACCTCCTGGGCGGACGGCAAGGACACCCGCATCCGGCCCGAAGAGGCTCTGGCCGAGCGCACAGCGCGCATCAGCCTGCGCCTGCTGGACACCAAGAAGACGGTCACTCTGGATGCGCAGCCCGGCCAGGACCGTATCGGCGGCAAGGAGGCCGAGCTGCAAGGGGCGGCGACCTCACCGGCGCTTCCGCAGCCGGAGAAGACACCTGCCGCAAAGGACGGTTCGTCCGACAGTGGCGGCCTGTCCACGCAGACCGTGCGCACGCAACTCGCTGCCGCCTCACCCTCCGACCCGGGCGAGGACGCGGCCGAACGCACGTGCGCCGTGGCCCGCAACGACGTGAAGAAGCAGGCGTTCCAGCCGACCCCGCGCCAGGTGGAGTGGGCCGTCGACCAGGCGGTCGTGGGCAAGCTCGACTTCTACCGGTCCCCGGACTGGAAGAACACCGGCATGGCCGGCTACCAGCCGCAGGGTCTCTTCCCGCCGATCCTCCTGGAGGGTGACCCCAACGGGACGCTGGACACTGAGGACGGCGACAACGACCGCTGGCACATCCCCTCGCAGATCCTCCTCGGGGTCACCGCCCAGGAGTCCAACATGTGGCAGGCCACTCGCTTCGCCGTGCCCGGCGTCACGTCCAACAGCCTCATCGGCAACTATTACGGCGTCGACTATTCCGCGTCCGGGGAGCAGCAGGACCCGTGGGCCATCGACTGGTCGGAGGCAGACTGCGGTTACGGCATCACGCAGGCCACCGACGGCATGCGGCTGGCAGGCAAGGAGAAGCCTGGCGAGACGGCGATGAGCACCCTCAAGCAGGAGGCCGTTGCCCTGGACTACACCGCCAACATCGCCTATGGTGCACAGATCCTGTCGGACAAGTGGAACCAGACCCGCAAGGCGGGCATGAAAGTCAACGACGGCCACCCGAAGTGGATCGAGAACTGGTTCTTCGCCCTGTGGGCCTACAACTCCGGCTTCTACGAGACCGCAGACTCCGACGGGCACTGGGGCGTGGGCTGGACCAACAACCCGGCCAACCCGCTGTGGAAGGCCAACCGGCTGCCCTTCCTGGAGAACGCGTCCGGCGGCGACAGCTACGGGGACGCCGCGCACCCGCAGGACTGGCCGTACGAGGAGAAGGTCATCGGCTGGGCCGCCCGCCCGATCGCCGCCCTGTTCGGTCCCGGTGACGTCCAGGCAGGTTACCGCGCGTCCTGGTGGAACACCGGCACCGACCGCACCGCCGCCAAGCCGCCGGTCGACCTGTTCTGCGACGCCTCCAACTCCTGCGACGAGTCGAAGATCGGCGACAACGACTCCAACGACCCCGGCCAAGGCGCCTGCACCCTGGACAGTGGGAACGACGAGACCAACCCGCACTGGCTGCACTGCTGGTGGAACAAGTCGGTCGAGTGGAAGAACTGCACGACCGGCGCCCAGTGCGGCAACCAGGTCCACCGGTTCAACACCACCTACCCCGAACAGGCCGACGCCAACTCCTACCCGCCGCGCTGCAGTAGCGGCCTGCCCTCCAACGCCCTGATCGTCGACGACGTCGACAAGGGCGTCATCCCGACCGGCTCGGCCTCACGCAGCTGCGGAGCGTCCACATCCGACGGCACCTTCACGCTCAACTACAGTATGTGGAACGGCACCTACCCCGGAAAGATGGACACCCACCAGATCGGCGCAGGGTACGGCAACCACTTCTACTTCGCCCATACTCGCCAGCCGGAGTCCACGGCGGGCACCGCCAACCGCATGCGGGCTATCGGAGTCTGGAAGCTCGGTCGCCAAATCACCGAGGCCAACGGGCAGGCCAAGGTGTACGTGCACATACCCGACCACGGGGCACAGACGGCGGAAGCCACGTACAAGATCACGACGGCCAATGGTGTCGAGTCGAAGACGATCTCTCAGACTGCCAACGCGTCGAATAAGTGGGTCGATCTCGGGGCGTACTTCTTCACCGGCATGACTCCGGAGGTGAGCTTGTCCAACTTCACTAGCGACGGCACTGGCGACAAGGACATCGCCTGGGACGCGATCGCGTTCGTCCCCGGCGACTACTCCGGCATCCCCTCCGACCTCACCTTCGGCGATGCCGACCCCAACGCGCCGGAGCCGGCCCCGATCGAGCCTCCCAACACCATTTCCGGCTCCTTCTTCCCTAGCGTCACAAGTGCGCTCAAGTCGTCCATGCCGACGATTGCATCAGCGACACGCCCCGGGACCGTGAGCAGCACACAGCTCACCGCAGAGGCGACCGCCAGTTGTTCCGTGACCACCGGCACGATGACGTACACGCGGACCCAGGCGTGCATCAGAGATGAAGCCGTCATCACGTATCTCGAAAACGGCACTCCGCGTGGCGACGCCACATTCGACTACCAGCACGAGATCAATCTCGACGTCAAGAGTGACACCTTCACCCAGACTGTGACGATCGACCTGAAGTCGATGGACGCCGCCATCAACAGCGTTCAGTTCGAGGTCGACTTTGACTGCCGCGGTTACTGCCAGGTGGAAACCCCGGTCTGGACCGGAAGCAAGACATGGACCAAGGGTGACAACCACACCGCGGTCGCGACTTCGCGGATCAAGTGGAACAAGGGGACGGACCACAGCGTCATCAATCCCCTCTGGACCATTAAGGGTGCGGCCAACGGGGTGCCCACAAACACCAACGACATCGAGAAGGAGGAACTGGACGTCCGCTGCGACGTCGAGGTCGGTACCACGCCGGGCTGCGTGTTCAGTCACTACACGCCGACGTACGTCATGAACTCCAAGAAGTTCCCGGCGGCCGCTGCGCACGCATGGCTGATCCAGAACAAGCTTCCCGGCCACTACGGACTGCGGGGCTACAACCCGCTTACCTTCCTGGCCGATGACGTTCTTGTGCCTGATCCCCCGACGAGCAACAAGAGCCTGGTCGACCACAACCGCGACACCATCTGCCCGGACGCGTGGCAGCGTAGCCCTCTGGCCACCATGTCGGACAATTTGGGAGCTGGCGATGTTTCCAGTTGTGATGAGTTTCCCTTCGCAGCCAGCTGGCAAAGCGCCGCGATCCCGAAGACATGGGGCGGCAAGAATCTCAAGCAGGTCAGTGACGGCAAGGAATGCCTGAACACTATCGCCGTCAAGGGCAGCGACGGGCTGTGGAGGCTGATACCCGACTCGCGCGCCCACGTGCCGACCTGGACGGAGCCCTGCGGTCGCTCCAGTATGTCGAACAACCAGAACACGCAGTCCATGAGCCTGTTCCCGAAGTTCCGGAGGGACAACCGAGTCATGGAGGGCGACGACTACTGGCTTGACGCGCAGAAGCCGTAAGCGGAAAGCGAACCAGAACAGGGGGCCGGGTGGATCATCACCCGGCCCACCACTGTTCGGTGTCGGCCGGAGCGAGGCCCGGTCAGTCCCAGACCACCCGTCCGTCCTGGACGAACGGGTATCGTCCACGCGTGAGCACACCGTCACCACGGCCGTGCTCCAGCATGTCGGCCACGCCGGCCAGCAGTTCTTCCAACGATGCAGCGTACCTCTTCGGGTAGTCGGTCTCGCGATACGCCAGCACCGGAACGCTGCCGTCCCGCTGCCCGGCGTCCAGGACCAGCCCGTAGTGGGCGTCGACCTCGGCCAGGACGGGAATCCACGACGGCTGCCACCAGTCCTCGTCGCCAATGTGGTCGGCGATGCGGAGATGGTTCCCGTGCCGGTCGATGATGCTCTGGCAGTCGAGGAACACCTCCCCTCCGGGAAAGATCCGCGAGTCCGCGTGCGGGACGAGGCGAAACCCGCCGGGGACAGCGGTCCTGGAATCCTTCGCGGTACTGCCGTTGTTCTGGCGCAGCCATGTCTCCAAGACCTCCGGGAGCCCAAAACCCAGGTGATCACTCAGACGTTGAAGGTCGGCGTCCGTGGCCGGGGGATTGAGCGCCTGGGCGCTGGCGGGGGCGTTCTCCACCAGCCACCGGACAATCCTGGCCCACTCATACCTGACACCATCCGCATGAGACATGAAAGCTCCCTCCTGGCACGACTCGTTGGCGTAACCCCCTAGCCCGAGTTTCCCCGCTAGCTGATGCGTAGGCGTCAACAGGCGTGTCCAGCTTGATCGTTCGGTCTGGCAAGTGTATTACCCATATATGCCGTCGATCATCAGCAAGCGCCGAGGCGCCCGGACTGTCAAGCCCCGGAATCCCTGCCCCCAGGGCCTGTTGCGCCTCGTGGAGCATGCTCGGGTCGACACCGGGACTGAGGGCTTCGGCCTGCTGTGGAGCGTTCCGCCTCGACCAGTCGGTGATCCGTCCCCATGCACGCCGAATCCGTGGCTCCTGAGACAAGTGTGTTCCCCTTCCGGCGTGAGTGGTGACAGCCGGGTTCCGACCCTACGGTGCTGGCAGGCCGCCGTCGCTGTTCGTCGCGGTGCCGCTGGTACTCGCATCGGGAGGATCAGGATGACTTGCTTGATGCCGCGGAAGTTGCCACGCCGGCATGGGTAGTTCCCCACATAACTTTCACGGATGTGACTATGAATGTTACCTGTGAGGAACTTAGTCTCCTCGCGACATGGACTACTGCCACGTGTGCCGAAGGCACCTGAACGGCGCCCTGGCCTGCCCGGGGTGCGGCGCATCGGCCGACTCATTCCACGAATCGCGCGCGTACGACGCTCCGGGAGGGTCCTACGAGGCTCCCCGCGCCGACGAGCGTGACGCCCACGGCGGTGACCGCGACGAGGTGCGCGACGGTGGACGCGATGACGAGTACGGCGGCGGTCGCGGCGAGGAGTACGACGACGAGGACGCGCCCCGCGGCCGTGCCGCCCGGCGTCGCGGCCGGGGCCGGGGCCGTGCGCGAAACGTCGCGGTCGCGGTGGATGCGGTCGGCGCCGCCGACGAGCCCTACGACCCCTACGACGATCCCGATCACGAGGGTGCCGACGACGAGGACCCGGCAGGCGGCGCGAGCCGTCGCGATCGCAAGGCCGCGGCCCACCGTCGCCGTCGTCGCCGGACCGTGCTGATATCCGCGGGCTTCCTCCTGGCCGCCGGCGGCCTGAGCCTCGCGGAACTGGGCACGGACGCCCTGGGTCCGGCTCCGAAACCGGCGGCCGAGGACGGCGGCGCGTCAGCCGAGGGCGGCACGTCGAAGGAGGCGGACGCGACGGCCGGGCCGATAGGCGGCACGCAGGGCACCATCGGATCGCCGGATTCCGCGAACCCGTCCGGCGCCACCTCCCCGTCGGCGTCCAGGTCGGCGAAGGGCGACGAGCCGGCACAGGAAGAGACCGAGCAGGACTCCCAGTCCGCGACGGCGGTACCGGCTTCGAACCCGACCACCGCGGATCCCGGACCGTCGACCCCGGCCGAGACACCCACCCCCAGCACGGAGCCGACCACCTCGGACCCGACGCCGGAGCCCTCGCCTTCGGAGACGTGCGAGCGGGTCTTGTGGTGGTGCTCCTGAGCGCTCTGCTGGGAGTCCGGTGCGTGGATCGCGGCGCCATCGCGGCCGGCCGCGATCGACGGCCGGTCGCGGCACGTCCCGCGGAGCGCTGAGTACTTCCCGCGGAGCTCTTGGCTCGTCCCGTGATGGCGCACCTGGTCCGTCCGGTGATGGCGCACCTGGTCCGTCCGGTGATGGCGCACCCGGCTCGAACCGTGATGGCGCACCCGGTCCGTCCCGTGGCGGCCTACCCGGCTCGTTCCGTGACGGCGCTCCCGGTCCTCCGTGACGGCCTACCCGGTCCACCCCGCGGCGGCGCACCCGCCCCGCCGGAAGGCTCCTCACTGCCCCGATTCGAGCATGCGCCGCAGCAAATCACGCAACGTCACTCGCTCGTCCCCGGAGAGTCCCGCCAACGGCTCCCGCGCGAACCGCAGCGACTCGCGCAGGCCGCGCGCCACACGCCGGCCCTCGTCCGTGGTGACCGCGAGCTTCACCCGCCGGTCGTTCGGGTCCGGGCGGCGCTCCACCAGCCCCCGGGACTCCAGCCGGTCCACGATGCCCGTCACATTCGACGGCTCGCACTTCAGCTTCTGGGCCAGCTTGCGCATCGGCAGCGGCTGAAGGGACAGCAGGCTGAGCAGCCGTGCCTGCGCGCCGGTCAGGGCGTGGTCGGCGGCGGCGACGTCGAAGTCCTCGTGGTAGCGGGCCACCACGTCACCGATCAGCTCGACCACGTCCATGGTGACGGCGTCGGGGCGGCGGGTCTTCTGGTCGCTGGCCATGCGCTCCAGCCTACCCCGTTACTTGACATCCTGAAATATTCAGGAGCATCGTTGTTTCAGGTACTGAAGCATTTCTCGCTCGCCCGGAAAGGCGCCCCTCATGATCAACCGCGAATGGCACCTCCTCTCCCGCCCCGTCGGCTGGCCCAAGCCCGAGGACTTCGCCCTGGTCGAGAGGGAGGTCCCCACGCCGGGTGAGGGGCAGGTCCTGGTCCGGAACACGTACCTCTCCGTCGACCCGTACATGCGCGGACGCATGTCGGCGGCCAAGTCCTACGTCGCCCCCTTCGAACTCGGCAAGGTCATGCAGGGCGGCGCCGTCGGTGAGGTCGTCGCCTCCAACGCCGAGGGCATCGCCGTCGGCGACCACGTCCTGCACTTCTTCGGCTGGCGCGAGTACGCCGCCGTGGACGCGAAGAACGCCGTCAAGGTCGACCCGCAGGCGGCGCCGCTCAGCGCGTACCTCGGGGTGCTCGGCATGACGGGCCTGACGGCCTACGCGGGCCTGCTGCGGGTCGGCGCTTTCAAGGAGGGCGACGCGGTGTTCGTCTCCGGCGCGGCCGGTGCCGTCGGCAGCCAGGTCGGCCAGATCGCGAAGCTGAAGGGTGCCTCCCGGGTCGTCGGGTCCGCCGGGTCCGACGACAAGGTCAAGCTCCTCGTGGAGGAGTACGGCTTCGACGCCGCCTTCAACTACAAGAACGGGCCGGTCTGGGAGCAGCTCAAGGAAGCCGCCCCGGACGGCATCGACGTGTACTTCGACAATGTCGGCGGCGAGCACCTGGAGGCCGCGATCGGCGCGCTCAACCAGCGGGGCCGGGCCGTGATCTGCGGCATGATCTCGCAGTACAACGCGACCGAGCCCACCCCCGGCCCGCGCAACATGGTCAAGATCCTGCAGAACCGGCTCCGCGTCGAGGGCGTTCTCGTCGGCGACCACTACGACCTCCAGCCGCAGTTCGTCCAGGAGGTCGGCCCCTGGGTCGCCTCGGGCGCGCTCAAGTACCGCGAGACGGTCGTCGAGGGCATCGAGAACAACCTTGAGGCGTTCCTCGGCGTCCTGCGCGGCGACAACACCGGAAAGATGATCGTCAAGCTCTGACAGTGATGATGTCCGTGGTGACGCCGAGCGCGTGACGCCGGTCTGGCGCAGTTCGCCGCCTACGACGAAGGCCGCACCCCTGGACGTGGGGTGCGGCCTTCACCCGGGTCAGACGGTCAGCGCCGCCGTGTGCACCGCCCGCACCAGCCGCACGTTCTCCGGCGCCGCCCCGCCGGGGAAGGCGCACCGGCGTCGCGTGTAGCCGTACGCCAGCCCGCCGCGCGGATCGGCGAAGGCCTGCGAGCCGCCCGCCCCGCTGTGCCCGATCGTCCCGGCGCCGAGGAACGGGTAGGCGAGGTCCGCCGTCATCTGGAAGCCGAGCCCGAACGTTTTGTGCGTCCGCGACACCAGGTCGTAGCCGACGGAGTGGATCTGGCCGAACTCGGCGACGGTGTCCGGCTTCAGCAGTGGCGGCCGGCCGTCCACCTCGCTGATCGCCGCCGCGTACATCCCGGCGAGCCCGCGCGCCGCGGCCACACCGCCCGCCGACGCAGGCCCCTTGGCCCGCACCAGACGCGAGTTGGCGTGATCCACCAGGTCACCCGCGTCCGGCACATGCGCGTTGGACGCGATCGAGGCGAGCGTGTGCGGGCCGGTCCGCTCGGCGTCGATGAGCGCCTGCTGCTCCGGCGTCGGCGCCATCGGCTGCACCGGGCGGAAGCGCGGTTCCAGCGCGTCGGGCAGCCCCAGATGGAAGTCGAGGCCGTACGGCGCCCGGATCCGCTCCTCGTACACCTCCTGGAGGGTGTGGCCGGTGGCCCGGCGCACCACCTCGCCCGACAGCGCCCCGATGACGAGGGCGTGGTAGCCGAAGGCCGTGCCGGGACGCCAGAACGGCCGCTGGTCGGCGAGCCGTTCGGCGATCACCCGGTCGTCGGCCAGCTCCTCCGCGGAGAACCCGGCGTCGAGGCCCACCAGCCCGGCCCGGTGCGCGAGCAGGTCGCGCAGGGTCAGCGCGCCCTTGCCCTCGGCCCCGAACTCCGGCCAGTAGTACGTCACCCTGCGGTCCAGTTCCAGGGTGCCGTCCTGCACCAGCAGGGCGACCACGAGATGGGCGGCGCCCTTGGTCGACGAGAAGACGCCGTACAGCGAATCCGCGTCCACGCCGTCCCCCGTCCACAGGTCGACGACTCTGCGGCCGTGGACGTACGCGCACAACTGGCCCTCGTAGTCGTCCCGTTCGCCCGCCACGAACGCGGCGAACTCCTCGCGCACCGCGCCGAAACCGTCCGCGACGGTGCCGTGGATCTCCTTCGTCGTCATCCACCACTCTCCTGACTCGCCTGTGCCACGGTGAACATTCCCCGGGCCACCTGCGCGAATTCCCCCTTCGGATGATCCCGGAAGAGGGGCTCGGTGCCGAACAGCACGGCACCTGGACCGCTGATCACCGACGCCTGCCCGGCCGCTGCCTCCGGACCGCCGCCGCCGTCCTCCAACGGCCGCCAATGCCCGGAGACCAGCGGGTCACCGGTCCCGTACCTCTGCTCCACCCGCACCTCGGGGCCGAGGTCGGTGAACCAGACGGGCGCGTACACGAAGCTGTGGTCCGGCGCGTCGCCGGTGATCCGGCCGCCCGTGTTCACCACGCGCACCACGCCGTTGGCGTCCCCGTTGCCCTCGACCGGCTTGGCGGCCAGCAGCCCGGCGGCGGAGGAGAGTTCCGCGCCGGTGGCGCCCCGGCCGACCAGACCGTGGCCGGTGAGGAAGGCGTCCAGTGCCGTGCGGGCTGCCGGGTTCAGGGCGTCGTAGGACAGACCCGCCGAGACGAACAGGACGTCCGTCGTCGACCAGTCGAAGCCCGCGTTCAGTACGGTCGTGGAGACGGGCGTGACCTCGAAGTCCATCTCCCTGAGCGCGAACAGCTCGCCCGCCGTGGCGGCGGCGGCCACGCGGAGCGGGCGCAGTCGCGTGGTGCCGCGGGTGCGCGTCGCCTCGAAGGCCACGTCGTGGGTGCGGGCCGCGGTGACTGCCGCCTCGCGTGCCGAGGACGGCACGATCGCGCTGCCGTCCGCCGCCTGGCGTATCGAAATGCCCTGCCGGAGCAGGTCGTTGAGGGCCGCGATCTCCTGGGGGGTGTCGAGGCGCAGGCGCAGCGGGCCGTAGGGGGCGACGCGGGCGACGGGCCGGGCCTCGTCCACGGTGCGCAGTGCGCCGTACGGCAGGCTGCCGCTCTGCGCGGGCCGCACCGTGGCACCCCAGAGGCGGCCGAGGCTCCAGCCCGAGATGTCGTACATCACCGACACCTTGCCGCTGATGTCGGTGCCGTCGGCGAGCAGGGCGTTCGCGAGGCCGCGCTTGGGCTGGCGCAGGTCGACGACGTACGAGCCCTTCGTGTACGTCCGTCCGGCGAGGCGGAACGGGCGGCTCGCGCGGGTGACGGCGACGTCGTTGGCGAGCAGGTGGTCCACCAGGCGGGCGGCGGCGGTGGCCGAGCGCTGGGACGGCCCCGCGGGGACGACGTAGGCGCGCGGGAAGTCCGTGGTGTAGACGTCCTCGGGGCCGATGCCGGGGACGCCCGGAACCGTCTCCTGCGACACCGGAACCTGTGCCTCACCCGCCGCGCCGCGCCGGAAGACCTCGATCTGGTCGGCGATCAGTGAACCGCGGTGGGTGCGCGTGAAGTCGAGGGTGGCGCGGATGGCCGCGCCCGCCACGTCGACGTTGACGGCCGACCTGCGGCGCAGCTCCTCGGCCGGGAGGGTGTCGTACGCCCTGTTGTTCACCGCGAGCGGGATCTCCACGGTGTGCGCGGCGACCGTGCCCTGGAAGGCCGCGTACTGCGGGGTGAAGACCGGCGGCCAGTCGTCCCAGCCCTCCTGCTGGTCGCGGAAGGGGATCTGGGCGGGCTGTACCCCGTCCTTCCCGGGCGTGTAGCCGAGGCCGTTGACCGCGGCCTCCATGCCCAGGGCGTTGGCGTAGGTGTTCTTGAGGAACAGGTCGTACTCGTAGTTCTCGCCGTGCGGGGGAGTGGTGGGCTCGATCAGGGTGCCGTTGACGTAGCCGTGCAGGTCGAGCATGACGGCGGGCTGCTTGTCGATCTGGATCTGCCGCATCGCGCGCACCTCGGGCTGCGAGGCGGTCACGAAGTCCCGGTTCATGTCGAAGCCGGCCGCGTTGGTGCGGGTGCCGGCGATACGGCCGTCCGGGTTGGCGGTGACGTTGAAGTAGAGGCGGGAGCGGGAGAGGAGGTCCCTGGTCTTCGCGTCGTCCGCGGTCGCGAGCTGCTCGATGAGGTCGAGGGAGGCGTCGGTGCCCTCCCACTCGTTGCCGTGGATGTTGTTGTTCACGAAGACGGGGACCTTGTAATCCGCCTTGATCTCAGGGGACTTGGCGGCGGCTGCGGGCGCGGTCTCGATCAGCTCGCGCATCCGCTCCTGGGCGCGGGTCTGGCGGGCGGTCTCCGGGGCGGTGACCGTGACGAGGTAGAGGCGGTGACCGCCCGCCGAGCGGCCCGCGACCTCGACGCTCACCCGGTCGCCCAGGGACTGCAGGGCGTTCAGCCGCGGGGCGATCGCGTGGTACGGGGTGAGGCCGAGCTTGATGGACTTGTCGGCGGGGTTCTCGGGGTCGGGGGTGAGGATCCGCTCGCGGGGATAACCGCTTGCCGAATCGGTTCTGCCGACGGTGGCGGTGAGCGCCCGTTCGGCCGCGCTCACCGGGGTCAGGGCGGCCTCCCGGTCGAGAGCGGGGCCCTCCCGGGTGACGGGCTCGGTGTCGGCCCCCGCACTGCCGGGGGTGAGCAGAAGCGACCCCGCCGTGGTGAGGGCGAGGGCGGTGATCAGGACGGGTCTCACAGGGGCGGTTCTCGTGGTGCGCACGCGTACCTCCTCCGGGCTTCCTGAGATCGGTACGGCGAGATGTACCTGTTCGACTCAACGGCAACAAGAGGGAGTCCGTGTCGCCGATGCCCCGGATGGCGCATCCCGCGCGCGGCGAACGGGGCATGCTGAGGGTGCCCGGCGACGGTGGACGGGCCCGAGGCGAGGAGTGTTCATGGCGACGATCCCTTCGCTCCCCAGCAGGGACGAGATGCTGCGCATGGCCCGCAGCACGACCGACATCACCGGCCAGCTCCTGGACACGGCCGGGAACATCACGAAAATCGCCGTCAACACCTTCGGCCCACGGGACGGTTCGGGCACGGAGGTGCTGCGCGTCCTGCGCGAGACCACCGCCGAACTCGCCGAGGCCAGCGCCTCCCCGCAGGCCCAGGAGGCCTTCTACCGCATCGTCGACACCCTCACCCGGCTCGGCACCAGCGGCGCCCCGCTCGCCGTGCACCCGGTCAGCGAACCGGCCCAGGCGCTGCTGGCGGCGCTGAGCGACAGCCTGCTGCCGGTGCTGGACGCGGTGGAGCCGGCGGTGGAGGAATTCGCCACCGCCCTCGGCGACTTCGTCGAGGCGGCGGCACCGCTGCTGCCCGCGGCGGCGGGCCTGGTCGCGGGCGTGCTGCTCGCCCTCACCCCGCTGATCCGGGCGGCGACCGGCGTCCTGCACGAGTCGGCCCCCGAACTCCAGCGTGCCGCCGACGCGTTGACGTCCGCGCTGGCCCCGCTGATGCCGCTCCAGGTGGCCCTGGCGGAGCGTGCGGCCGCCGCGGGCGCGGGTGTCGTACGCGCCGCCCTGCCGCCCCTCGCCGACCTCACGGAAGCCGCCGCGGCGACGACGAAGGCGGCGCGGCCGGTGCTCATAGCGGGGGAGGAGCTGCTGGTGTCCGCCCTGGAGTCGGTCCAGCCCCTGATGCTGGCCACGGCTTCCGGCGCGGGGCGGGTGGCACGGGCGGCGGCGGTACGGGTGACGGCGGCGGTGTCCCCGGCGGCGGATCGCGGGGTCATGGTGGCCGTGGCCCCGGCGGAGTGAGTCGGGGAGACGCAGGTCACATCGGGTGATGTCACATCGCGCCGGGGTCGTTCCGTCATAGCTGTGCAGCCAACGACAAGCCAACGACGACGGCAGAGGAGATCACGATGACTGCCCGACTGGACGCCTTCAACAGCCCCACCACCATGAAGGTCTTCAAGCACATCATCGCGGCGGGCAAGGTGCTCAAGGACTCGACGCTGCCGGCCGCGACACAGGAACTGGTCAGGCTCCGCGCCAGCCAGATCAACGGATGCGGCTTCTGCACCGACATGCACTTCAAGGACGCCGTCGCCGCCGGTGAGAGCGCCGAGCGGCTCAACCTGGTCGCGGCCTGGCGGGAGGCCACGGTCTTCACCGAGGCGGAGCGGGCCGCGCTGGAGCTGGCCGAGCAGGGCACCCGCATCGCGGACGCGGCCGGCGGCGTCACGGACGAGGCCTGGGCGAACGCCGCCAAGCACTACGACGAGGAGGAACTGGCCGCCCTGGTGTGCGCGATCGCCCTGATCAACACCTTCAACCGGGCGAACGTCATGATCCAGACGCCCGCCGGTGACTACCAGCCCGGCCAGTTCGGATAGCCGACCGGGAGTGTCCGCTCCCGTGGCCGGCCGCCGTCCGGTGGCCGGCCACCGGAGCCGGGGCGCTGTCAGTGCGTGCCGCTAGAGTTTTCTCCATGCGCGATCTCGGGGTGGGCTTCAACTACCTGCTGAAAGGCCAGCGCTGGGTGGCCCGGCACGGCAAGCAGTACGGCTTCGGGCTGGTCCCGGGCCTGATAACGCTCGTCCTGTATGTGGCGGCGCTGGTCTCGCTGGCGCTGTGGGGCGAGGACTTCGTGGCGTGGGCGACACCCTTCGCCGACGACTGGTCCAGCCCCTGGCTCGGCCTGTTCCGGGGCTTCCTCACCGTCGTCCTGTTCGCCCTCGGCCTGCTCCTCGCCGTCCTCACCTTCACCGCGGTCACCCTCCTGATCGGCCAGCCGTTCTACGAGAACCTCTCCGAGAAGGTCGACCGGGACGTCTCACCGGACGGCACCGCACCGGAGTCCGGCCTGCCGCTCTGGCGCGAGCTGTGGATCTCCGGCCGCGACAGCCTGAGAGTCCTCATGCGGGCCGCGCTCTGGGGCATCCTCCTCTTCGCCTGCGGCTTCATCCCGGTCGCCGGTCAGACGGCCGTCCCGGTCATCGGGTTCTTCGTCACCGGCTTCTTCCTCACCGAGGAACTCACCTCCGTCGCCCTCCAGCGCCGCGGGGTCGACCTGCGCGAGCGCCTCACCCTGCTGCGCTCCCGCAAGACCCTGGTCTGGGGCTTCGGAACCCCGCTCGCGCTGGCCTTCGTGATCCCGCTCGTCGCCGTGTTCCTGATGCCGGGCGCGGTCGCGGGCGCCACGCTGATGGCCCGCGACCTGGCCGGTGAGGAGACCGCCGAGGAGACCGCCGAGGACGGTGATCACCCGGTGACGGCCACCGTCAGGACCGCCCGCACCTGAGCGATGATGTCCAGCCGGTTCCGCTCGAACTCGGGATCGGTGACGGCGCCCGTCGCCGGGTCGGTGTTGCCCGTGCCGAACTGCAGCACCGGCGTGTGCACATGCCCGCCCGGCAGCGAGTCGCGCAGCCCCAGCCGGTCCCGCAACAGCGTGGCCCGGTAGGCGATCTCGTTGGACAGGTAGTCGCCGCCGCCCCCGGCACGCGCCGTCGACCCGGGCGTCGGTCCGTCCGGCCGTACGACGGACTCGGTGCCGCCCGCCGGGATCTCGGTCACGCCGGTGTTGTCGTAGACGGGGAACCGCCCGGTGTCCGCGGCCACGATCGCGGCGTACGGCAGGCTGGTCGTCGTCCACTGCGGCTGCGAGGCCGGGTCGGTGACGGGGACGGTCCCGGCCGTACCGGTGTTCTCGTTGTCCGGCGAGCCGCCTCGCCAGGCCCCGTTGGTCCGCTCGATGTCGAACCGCCCGACCCGGCCCTGGCTCACGGTCGTGACCAGGTCCACCTTCGGCAGATACGGCCGCAGCGTCCGCTCGACCGTCCCCGCCGCGAAGTCCCGCCAGCGCACCGGGAACATGGCGGTCTCGATCCGCGCCGGACCGTCCGCCGTCTCGATCACCGTGCCGTCGAGGGCCAGCGCGGTCGCTCCGGACGGGTTGGAGATCCGGATGTCCCGGTCCAGCGTGAACGGGTCGAACCCGGTGAGCAGGACCCGCTTGAGCCCCTTGCGCTGCGGATAGCGGATGGCGGTCTGCCCGCGCGAGTTCCGCTCCAACGCGTCGATCAGCGAGGCCCGTTGCGTGTCGTCAAGGCCGAACTCCGGCTCCCAGGTCCGCACTTCCCGCGTCATCCCCAGCCGCGCCCAGTACAGCGGCCGGTCGTCGTCCCGGCTGAGGCCCGCCCGTCGCCCACCACCACCGTTATGAGGAAGCGCTTCGCGCCCATTTGATTCGGCCGGCCCCCGCCCCTGCGCCCGCGCCACGGCCCGCCGCCACAGCGCCGCGCCCTCCCGTACGACGACCCGGCGGGCCTCGGCATACGACTCCGTCGCCGCGAGCGCCCGCGCGAACTCCGGTGCCACCGTGTCGAATCCGGAACGCCTGAGGATCTCCTGCGGTTGCGCCTTGTCCAGCCGAAGCTCCTCGACCGTCGGAGCCGGTGCCGTGTCCGCCGTCGCCGTCGTGGGGGCCGCGAGCCCCGCCAGCAGGGCGAGTCCGAGTACACCGATCCGAACACGTATGGAATTCAAGGGGGTCAGGTCCTTCCGTCGCCGTGGGGGAGCGTGCTCGGCAGTATGGCGTGACGGAAGGGACATGGGTAGATCAGCGAGGAGAGGCGGCCCACGCGGCGGACACCGCCCGCACCGGAGCCCCTTTCGCCGGGCACCGGCAGCAGTACGACGTCCGGACGCGCGCATCAGGCGGCGAGCGCCGGGACCGGGTGCACGCCGAGGCCCGCGGCGACGCAGCCCTG
The DNA here is from genome assembly GCF_009709555.1 of Streptomyces blattellae. GTDB lineage: Bacteria > Actinomycetota > Actinomycetes > Streptomycetales > Streptomycetaceae > Streptomyces > Streptomyces blattellae. The sequence continues at coordinate 42,177 of NZ_WJBG01000131.1, forward strand.
CCGAGGGCGCGCGGCGGGACCCTCGTCGGCGTCGTCGGCATCCGCGCGGATCGAGGCCGTCGCGGCGGTCAGCCCTCCTCGCCCAGCAGCGTGAGGAAGTCCCGGAAGGCGCCCGGCATGTCCACCGACTCCGGGTCGAGGAGCCACTGGTACTGCAGTCCGTCCATCACGGCCACCAGCAGGGGAGCGGTGCGCTCGGGAGTGAGGCCGTTCGGCAGCCGGTCGCCGTACTCGGCACGCAGGACGGCCGCCATGCCCGAGCGCACGCGGGTGTAGCGCTCGGCGAAGTAGTCGCGCGCCGGATGCCCCTCCGTCACGCTCTCGCCGAGCAGCGCGGAGAACGTCTGGATGATCGCGGGCCGCATCGCGTTGTACTCCACGAGCGACGCGAGCAGATCGACCCGCCACTGCGGGTTCGGCACCGCGTCCCACTGGTCCCGCTCCTCCAGCACGGCGACGAGCAGCGCGTCCTTGGTCGGGAAGTAGTGCAGCAGCCCCTGCTGGGTGAGCCCGACGCGCTCGGCGACCGCGCCCAGGCTCGCGCCCCGGTAACCGCGTTCGGCGATCACCTCCAGCGCCGCACGGACGATCTCGGAGCGCCGTTCCGCGCTCCTGACCCTTGCGTTCATGGCATCACCGTACGACATCCACCCTCATTGAAAATAACGGAAAGATAACGAAACCTACCGCTCTACAGGTAATGCGTGCAGGATGGAGGCACGGCACGGATCAACGAGGAGGCAACCCCGATGGCCCCTGTGGCAGGAACCCGCACCCAGGCCGACGAAGCGCGCGAGCAGATCGTCGAGGCGGCACTCGCCAGGCTCAGCCTCGACGCCAAGGCGCGGCTGCTCTCCGGCCAGGACATGTGGACCCTGCCCGCGCTCCCCGAGATCGGCCTGCGGTCCCTGGTCATGTCGGACGGCCCGATCGGCGTCCGCGGAGTGCGCTGGACCGCGGCCGACCCCTCCGTCGCCCTGCCGTCCCCGACCGCGCTCGCCGCCTGCTGGGACCCGGAACTCGCCCGCAGGGCAGGGGTGCTGCTCGCCCAGGAGGCCCGCCGCAAGGGCGTCCACGTGCTGCTCGCCCCCACCGTCAACCTGCACCGCTCACCGCTCGGTGGCCGTCACTTCGAGGCCTACAGCGAGGACCCGTACCTCACCGGCCGGATCGGCGCGGGCTATGTCAACGGCGTCCAGTCCGGCGGCGTCGGCACCACCGTCAAGCACTTCGTCGCCAACGACGCCGAGACCGACCGCTTCACGGTGAACAACCTGGTCTCCGAACGCGCCCTGCGCGAGCTGTACCTGGCGCCCTTCGAGGCCATCGTCGAGAACGCCCACCCCTGGGGCATCATGACCGCGTACAACACGGTCAACAGCACGACGATGACCGAGCACCGCTACCTGGTGAACGAGGTCCTGCGCGGCGAATGGGGCTTCGACGGCTTCAACGTCTCCGACTGGATGGCCGCCCGCTCCACCACCGGCGACATCGAAGGCGGCCTCGACGTCGCCATGCCCGGCCCGGACACGGTGTACGGCGAGGCCCTCGCCTCGGCCGTGCGGGACGGCAAGGTCGACGAGGCCACGGTCGACACCGCCGTACGCAACGTGCTGCGCCTCGCCGCCCGCGTCGGCATCCTTCAGGGCGCCGAGCCGGTCGTCACCGCGCTCCCGCAGACCGTCGACGGCATCGAACTGGCCCGCGAGATCGCCCACCGCTCCTTCGTGCTCGTGCGCAACCAGGGCGCCCTGCCGCTGAAGCCGGGCAGGATCGCCCTCATCGGCGCCGCCGCCCGCGACGCCCGTGTCCTCGGCGGCGGCTCCGCCACCGTCTTCCCGTCCCGGATCGTCTCCCCGCTCGACGGCCTCACCGCCGCCCTCCCCGAATCCACCCTGACCTACGCCGTCGGCGCCGACCCCAACACCGAACTCGCCATCGCCGACAAGGGGTTCGAGCTGCGGGCGGTCTGCCGCGACGCCGAGGGCAACGTCATCGGCACCGCCCCCGCACCCAACGGCCGGATCCAGTGGATGGGTTCGGACCTCCCCGACGGCGTCACCCACGACACCCTGCACACCGTCGAACTGACCGGCACCTTCACCCCGCGCGGCACCGGCCCGCACACCTTCGGCGTCAAGGGCATCGGCGGCTTCAAGCTGACCATCGACGGTGCGACGTACTACGACGACGTCCTGCGCCCCGCCAAGGAGGACCCCTTCTCCTCCTTCTTCGGCGCCCCGGCACCCGTCGCGCAGTGCGAACTGACCGCGGGGGAGCCGGTCGAGGTCTCCCTGACCTATGCCGTGGTCCTGTCCGAGGACATCCCCCTGAAGGTGGTCGGCTTCACTCTCGCCCACCAGGAGCCGCAGCGCGACCCGGACGAACTGATCGCCGAGGCCGTCGAGGCCGCCCGCGCCGCGGACACGGCCGTCGTCGTGGTCGCCACCACGGACCGGGTCGAGTCCGAGGGCTTCGACCGCAAGGACCTGAAGCTGCCCGGCCGCCAGGACGATCTGGTCCGCGCGGTCGCCGCCGCCAACCCGAACACGGTCGTGGTGGTCAACTCCGGCTCCCCGGTGGAGCTTCCGTGGCGCGACGACGTGGCCGCGATCCTGCTCAGCTGGTTCCCCGGCCAGGAGGGCGGCGCGGCTCTGGCGGACGTGCTCACCGGCGCCCAGGAGCCCGGTGGCCGCCTGCCCACCACCTGGGGCTCGCTCACCGACGCCCCGGTCACCCAGGTCGTCCCGGCCGACGGCGAACTCTCTTACAGCGAAGGCGTGTTCATCGGCTACCGGGCCTGGGAGAAGGAGGGCCGCAGCCCGGCGTACGCCTTCGGCCACGGCCTCGGCTACACCGACTGGACCTACGAGTCCGTCGAGGTCGCGGACACGACGGTACGGGTCCGGCTGCGCAACTCCGGGCAGCGCCCCGGCCGTGAGGTCGTCCAGGTCTATCTCGCGCCGAGCGTGCCCGACGCCGACCGCCCGGCACGCTGGCTGGCCGGCTTCGCGGGCGTCGTGGCCGCGCCCGGCGAGAGTGCCGACGTCACCGTGGAACTCCCGCGCCGCGCGTTCGAGATCTGGGACGAGACGACCAGGTCGTGGTCCTTTGTGAAGGGTTCGTACGAGATCCAGATCGGCCGCTCGATCATGGATCGCCGGCTCACCGCGACGATTAACGTCTGAGGCGGGACGGGACTTCGGGACGAGTCCCCCCATGAGCGGCCCCGGCCCGGGACCTGACCCCCGGGCCGGGGTTCACCCATGCCGGGCGGCTGTCCGGTCTCCGTGATGTCCGGCTTATCGGGCCGAGAAGCCGTACACCGTCTCCGAGCGGAACACCGCGCCCGGCCGCAGCACCGTGCTCGGGAACTCGGGCCGGTTGGGGGAGTCCGGGAAGTGCTGGGTCTCCAGGGCGATGCCCTCGCCGGGGGAGAAGGGCTCGCCCAGATGGTCGGCGGTGTAGAGCTGGAGGCCGGGCTCGGTGGTCGCGACCGTCAGCGCCCGCCCGGACGCGGGGTCGTACAGCTCGGCCACCTGCTCGGGGACCGGCGTCACTCCCTTGTCGAGCACGAAGTTGTGGTCGTAGCCCGCGCCGACCTTGCGTTCTTCGGCACGGAAGTCGAAGCGGGTGCCCTCGACGGGGGCGACACCGGTCGGGATCAGGTCCGCGTCGACGGGAGTGAACCGCGAGGCGGCGATCCGCAGTTCATGCCCGCCCGCGTTCCCCGCGCCGCTCAGGTTCCAGTACGAGTGGTTGGTGAGGTTCACCACGGTCGGCGCGTCGGTGACGGCCTCGTACGCGATCCGCAGCGCACCGGCGCCGTCCAGCGTGTACGTCGCCGAGACGTCGAGCCGTCCCGGGAAGCCCGCCTCGCCGTGCGGGCTGACGCGCGCGAGCCGCACACCGTGCTCGACCGGCGTCACGTCCCACACCCGCTTGTCGAAGCCGCGCTCGCCGCCGTGCAGCGAATTCGGCCCGTTGTTCGGCTCCAGCGCGTACGTCACACCGTCCAGCGGGAAGCGGCCACCCGCGATCCGGTTCGCGTAACGCCCGATGAGCGCACCGAAATACGGCTCCGGGTGCGCCCGGTACCCATCGAGGCCGGCGAACCCCAGCACCACGTTCCCCGGCCGCCCCTCCCGGTCCGGCACCTCCACCGACTGCACGATCCCGCCGTACGACAGGAGCCGCACCCGGACCCCCGAGCGCTCCAGGGTCCAGCGGTGGACGGGGGAACCGTCGGAAAGCGTGCCGAAGAGTTCGTTCATGTGCGGAACTCTAGGTCACGGACGTGACCCTGCGATACGCGATCTCCGCCAGCCGCGCCTGTCCGTTCACACTCGGGTGGAACCAGTCCCAGCGGCTCAACTGCTCCGTACCGAACTGGTAGTCGTACACCGCGCCGTCGTCGAAGCGGCAGAACCGGTTCTCCGCGCACACCTCCTCCAGCGCCTCGTTGTACTCCTGCACCCGGTCCTGCACGGCGTCCCGCCGCTCGACCGCCGCCGCGTCCATCGACTCCGCGTCGTCCAGCATCGTCGGGCAGATGTCCAGCCGCCACACCGCCCTGGCCATCCGGCTGTCCCGCCCCTGAGACCACAGCCGTTTGAGGTCCGGCACGCTCGACACGTACACCTCCGCGTCGGGCGCCTCCTCGTGCAGCACGCTCAGCGAGTCCTCGAAATCGTCCCGGAAGTCGTCCACCGAGGTCATCTCATCCGTGGAGTCCCGGCAGGCGTCGTTGGCGCCGATCATCACGGTCACCAGCTCCGGCGAGCGGGCGGCAGCCTCGGTCATCTGCCCGGACAGGTCCGCCATCCGCGCCCCGGTTTCCGCGTAGTTCCAACTCCGCTCCTCCGCCCCCGACTTGCCCAGCAGCCGTACGGCGAGACTGTCGACGTCGTCTCTGCTGCCGGTTGCCCAGGACACCTCGGGGCAGTCGTGGAGGACCGAACAGGCGTCGAAGCCGCGTGTGATGGAGTCGCCCACGGCGGCCACCGAATCCGGGCTGGTGTCCCACGCCGAAGCCGGCTGGGCGGTGGGCTTGGCCTTCTGGGTGGGCTCCGACGAGCCGCCACCGACGGCGTCACAGCCGGTGACGCCCAGAAGGGCCGCCGTCAGGACGGCGACGGCGGCCCGCGAGCGATGGCTTGGCTTTCGCATCCGGTGTGTCTCCTCGGTAGGTGTATGCCCCCTTCTGAGCAACGCCCGAGAATTCCCGGATGCCTCCGTGGAACGGATTATATTTGTATGAGCGTCCTGCCGGGTGAATGGCGGGCGTTTCCGGGCGCCGGGACGGACGGTACGTCACACTCCCCGCGCCGCCGCACGGTAGCCTCGCCATCAACGTGGCTGCCTGTCACCGCCGCCAGGCCAGCCAGCAATACCTGTCCCGCTCTGCCCGGAGGTCCCGGTGACGACACGTGGAGTTCTGTACGTGCACTCCGCGCCGCGCGCGCTGTGCCCGCACGTCGAGTGGGCCGTCGCCGGGGTGCTCGGCACACGCGTCAACCTCGACTGGATCCGGCAGCCCGCGGCCCCCGGCACCTGGCGCTCCGAGTTCTCCTGGCAGGCCGAGGCCGGCACCGCATCCAAACTGGCGTCCGCCCTGCGCGGCTGGCACCTCCTGCGCTTCGAAGTCACCGCCGAGCCCTGCCCCACCGCCGAGGGCGAGCGCTACAGCTGCACCCCCGACCTCGGCATCTTCCACGCCGTCACCGGCATCCACGGCGACATCCTGATCCCGGAGGACCGCTTGAGAGCGGCCCTCGTCCGCTCCCAGCGAGAAGAGACGGACCTGGAGGCCGAACTCGCCAAGCTCCTCGGAAAGCCCTGGGACGACGAACTGGAGCCGTTCAGGTACGCGGGCGAGGGAGCACCGGTCCGCTGGCTGCACCAGGTGGTGTGAGATCTCCGCACGTACGAAGGGCCCCCACCGGCCGGTGGGGGCCCTTCACGTCGTACGACTGGAAGTGCGGCTTCCTCAGACCGTGCGGAACGCCAGCACCACGTTGTGCCCGCCGAAGCCGAACGAATCGTTCAGCGCGGCGATCCGGCCCTCGACCGGCAGCTTGCGGGCCGCACCGCGCACGACATCCGCGTTGGCCTCGGCCTCCGGGTCGAGGTTCTCGACGTTGATGGTCGGCGGAGCCAGCCGGTGGTACAGGGCCAGCACCGTCGCGACCGACTCCACGCCGCCCGCACCGCCCAGCAGATGCCCGGTCATCGACTTGGTCGCGGAGACCGCCATGTGGTCCGTGTCGTCACCGAACACCTTCCGCAACGCCTTCAGTTCGGCCACGTCACCGGCCGGCGTGGACGTCGCGTGCGCGTTGACGTGCATGATCTCGGCGGGCTTGAGGTCGGTGTTGTCGAGCAGGTTCTGCAGCGCGTGCGAGATCCCGCGGCCCTCCGGCTCGGGCTGCACGATGTCGTGGCTGTCGGCGGAGACGCCCTGCCCGACCGCCTCGGCGTACACCCGCGCACCGCGCCTCGCGGCGTGCTCGGCGGACTCCAGGACGAGCACGCCGGCGCCCTCGCCGAGGACGAAGCCGTCACGGGCCACGTCGTACGGACGGGACGCGCCCTGCGGATCGTCGTTGTTCTTGGACATCGCCATCATGTTGCCGAACGCGGCGATGGGCAGCGGATGGATCGCCGCCTCCGTACCACCCGCGACGACGATGTCGGCGCGGCCGGAGCGGATCATCTCGATGGCGTAGCCGATGGCCTCGGCGCCGGAGGCGCACGCGGAGACCGGCGTGTGCACACCCGCGCGGGCGCCCACGGCCAGACCCACGTTGGCGGACGGGCCGTTCGGCATCAGCATCGGGACGGTGTGCGGGGAGACACGGCGGACGCCCTTCTCCCTCAGCACGTCGTACTGGTCGAGCAGGGTCGTCACGCCGCCGATGCCGGAGGCGATGACCGCGCCGAGCCGGTCGGGGTCGACGTTCGTGTCTCCACCGGCCTTCGCCTCGAAGCCGGCGTCCTTCCATGCCTCCTGGGCGGCGATCAGCGCGAACTGCGCCGAGCGGTCCAGGCGGCGGGCCTGCGGCCGCGGAATGACCTCGGCCGGCTCCACGGCGACCGGGGCCGCGATACGGACGGCCTGCTCGGCCGCCCACTCCTGCTCCAGGGGCTTGACGCCGGACTTGCCGGCGATCAGGCCCTCCCAGGTAGAGGCTGCGTCGCCACCCAGCGGTGTGGTTGCGCCGATACCGGTGACGACCACGGTGCGTTTGGTCGGGCTCACGGGAATTCTTTCTCCAACGGATCCGAGGAGGACAACCCCCGCTCGGGGCGGGGACAACGGCGCCACCGCCGGGTGGCGGGGCCTTGCAGTCGGTCCTGAGGGGTGATCAGGCCTTGTGCTTGAGGATGTAGTCGGTCGCGTCGCCGACCGTCTTGAGGTTCTTGACGTCCTCGTCCGGGATCTTGACGTCGAAGCGCTCTTCGGCGGCGACGACGACCTCGACCATGGACAGCGAGTCGACGTCCAGGTCGTCGGTGAAGGACTTGTCCAGCTGGACGTCCTCAACCGGGATGCCGGCGATCTCGTTCACGATGTCGGCGAGACCGGCGACGATCTCTTCCTGCGTGGCGGCCATGTCAGGCGCTCCTTCTTGTTTATCCAGAGGGTGTGGCGTTGATATCCGTGCCGGACCGGGTGATCCGGCACGGAGTGCCTAGGGGAGGGTAACGATCGTGGCGGCGTAGACGAGACCCGCCCCGAATCCGATGACGAGCGCGGTGTCACCGCTCTTCGCCTCGCCGGTCGCCAGAAGCCGCTCCATCGCGAGCGGGATCGAGGCGGCCGAGGTGTTGCCGGTGGTGCGCACATCACGGGCGACCGTGACGTGCTCCGGCAGTTTCAGCGTCTTCACCATCGAGTCGATGATCCGCTCGTTGGCCTGGTGGGGAATGAAGACGTCCAGGTCGTCCGGGGTGAGTCCGGCCGCGTCCAGCGCCTGCTGGGCGACCTTCGCCATCTCGAACACGGCCCAGCGGAACACCGCCTGGCCCTCCTGCGTGATTGCGGGGAACTTGACGTTTCCCTCGCTGTCGAGCGGGAGCTTGGAGAGGTCGCCGATCCGGTACTCGTTCCACGGCACCGTCTGCTTGATCGTCTCGGACTTGTCGCCCTCCGAGCCCCACACCGTCGGACCGATGTGCGGCTCCTGGGCGGGACCGACGACGACCGCGCCGGCACCGTCACCGAAGAGGAACGCGGTGGCCCGGTCCTCCAGGTCGGTCAGGTCCGACAGCCGCTCCACGCCGATGACGAGGACGTACTCCGCGGAGCCCTCGACGACCATGCCCTTGGCGAGGGTGAGGCCGTAGCCGAAGCCCGCGCAGCCCGCCGAGATGTCGAACGCGGCGGCCTTGTCCGTGCCCAGCTTGTCGGCGATCTCGGTGGCGACGGCCGGGGTCTGGCTGAAGTGCGACACGGTCGAGACGACCACGGCGCCGATCTGCTCGGCCGAGATCCCGGCGCCGGCGATCGCCTTGCCGGACGCCTCGATCGACATCGCGGCGACCGTCTCCTCGTCGGAGGCCCAGTGCCGTGTCTCGATGCCGGAGCGCGAACGGATCCACTCGTCGGACGAGTCGATCTTCTCAAGGATCACCTCGTTCGGCACGACCCGGGTGGGACGGTAACCACCCACGCCCAGAATGCGCGCGTACGGGGCGCCCTTGCTGGGCTTGATCTTCGACATGTTCGTACGGCTCCTTAGGCGTCAGGCGTCGGCGTGCTCGGCAATGAGCTCGCGGGCCGCGTCGAGGTCGTCGGGGGTCTTCAGGGCCAGCGTCCTGACGCCGGGGAGCGCACGCTTGGCCAGGCCGGTGAGCGTACCGCCGGGACAGACCTCAAGGAGGGCGGTGACACCCAACTCCTTGAAGGTCTCCATGCACAGATCCCAGCGCACGGGGTTGGCGACCTGTCCGACGAGGCGGTCGAGCACCTCGGCGCCGGTCGCGACGGCCTGGCCGTCCTTGTTGGAGACGTAGGTGATCTCGGGGTCGGCGGGCGTCAGTTCCGCGGCGGCCTTGGCCAGCACGTCGACCGCCGGAGCCATGTGATGCGTGTGGAAGGCGCCGGCGACCTTCAGTGCGACGACCTTGCGGACGCCCTCGGGCTTGTCCTCGGCGAGCGCGGCGAGCTGCGCCAGCGTGCCCGCGGCGACGATCTGACCGGCGCCGTTGACGTTCGCCGGAGTCAGGCCCAGCTTCGCCAGGTGCGCGACGGACACCTCGGGGTCGCCGCCGAGCAGCGCCGACATGCCCGTCTCGGTGACCGCGGCGGCGTCGGCCATGGCCAGGCCGCGCTTGCGTACGAGGGCCAGCGCGGCGGTGTCGTCGAGGATGCCCGCGAAGGAGGCGGCGGTGATCTCACCGACGCTGTGGCCGGCGACCGCGCCGGCGGCGACGGTCCCCAGTGCCGCGGCGGAGAGTATGCCGGCCGCGACCAGCAGCGGCTGGGCCACGGCGGTGTCGCGGATCGCGTCCGCGTCGGCCTGTGTGCCGTAGTGGGCGAGGTCCAGTCCGATGGCGTCCGACCACGCGGCGACGCGGTCCGCGGCACCGGGCAGATCGAGCCAGGGGGTCAGGAAGCCGGGCGTCTGGGCGCCCTGGCCGGGAGCGACGAGTACGAGCACTCTCACACTCTCTCTTGTGGACGGCCACGGCCGCCCGTGGGGACAGGGACGAAGAACGCGAAGGGGTTTTGTAGGCCCCCGACAAAAGGCTAGAGCTGCAGATCTCCATCGGCCAGACGCCCGAGGATCAGCGCGATCCGCAACGTGAACGCCGACCGTACATCTGACGGTGACCAGCCGGTGACGTCAGTCACACGTCGGAGCCGGTAGCGCACGGTGTTGGGATGGACGAACAGCATGCGGGCGGCGCCTTCGAGGCTGCTCGCCTGCTCAAGATAGACGGAGAGCGTCTCCAGGAGCGCGGAGCCGGCTTCCTCCAGCGGTCTGTAGATCTCCTCCACCAGCTGCTCGCGCGCCGAGGGATCCCCGGCGATCGCGCGCTCCGGCAGCAGATCGTCGGCCAGCACCGGCCGCGGCGCGTCCTGCCAGGCAGAACACGCCTTCAGCCCGGCCGCGGCGGCCTGCGCGGACCGGGTCGCGGCCAGCAGATCCGGTACGACGGGACCCGCCACCACCGGCCCGGCGGCATACGGCCCGATCAGCGACTTGGCGACCGCGAGCGGGCTGTCGCTGCCGCCCGCGATCACCACGAGCCGGTCCCCGAGCACGCCGGTGAGCACCTGCAGCTTGGCGTGCCGGGCCGCCCGCCGGATCGCCTCCACGGTCAACTCACTGTCACCGTCCGGCGCCGTACCCAACACCACGCACACATGCTCGGGCGCGTTCCAGCCGAGGGCGGCGGCACGCGACACGGCACCCTCGTCGGCCTCCCCGCTGAGGACCGCGTTCACGACCAGCGACTCCAGCCGCGCGTCCCAGGCACCGCGCGCCTCCGCGGCCTGCGCGTAGACCTGCGCGGTGGCGAACGCGATCTCGCGGGCGTAGACGAGCAGCGCCTCGCGCAGCACGTTCTCGTCGCCGGGCGCCGCCACCTCGTCGATGGCCGACTCCATGACCTCGATGGTGGTGCGCACCATCTCGACGGTCTGGCGGAGGGTGATGGCCCGGGTCAGCTCGCGTGGCGCGGTCCCGAAGACATCCGTGGAGATCGCCTGCGGGGCGTCGGGACGCCGGAACCACTCGGTGAACGCGGCGATACCCGCCTGCGCCACCAGACCGATCCAGGAACGGTTCTCCGGGGGCATGGCCCGGTACCACGGCAGCGTCTCGTCCATGCGCGCGATGGCTTGCGCGGCAAGACTTCCCGACGACTTCTCCAGCCGCCTGAGGGTTGCGGAGTGGGGGTGGGCGCCGGGGGGTGCGGCGGGGGGCTTGCTGGATTCGGGTTCGGGCACGGGGACAAGACTGCCTTATCGGATGGCTCGGTCGCCTACGGGGGCGCTGAATGCCGGTGTCGAGGCGGCGATCGTGCTCGACGCTTCGCGCCTCCGCGCTCCCCCACTCTCGGCTTCGCTCGACCGGGAGGTGCCCCCATGCCGCCTCGACACCGGCGCACCCCCTGCGGTTCCTTCGCGGCCGGCGCGTGGGACCAGTGGAGGTTGGTGGGCCCTTGCCGTTTGCTGCGTGTGGCTACGGTGGAGGGCGTGATGGACGTGAGGCGTGCAGCGGACCGTTACCGGGGAGGCGAGCCCGCAGCCGGGATCGAGTCTTGGCATGCCTTCTCCTTCGGGGCGCACTACGACCCCGACAATCTCCGCTTCGGCCCCGTGATCGCGTGCAACGAAGAGCACCTCGCGCCCGGCGCCGGGTTCGACGAGCATCCGCACAGCCACACCGAGCTGGTGACCTGGGTCGTCGAGGGGGAGCTGACGCACCGTGACTCGCGGGGGCACGAGACGGTGATCCGGCCCGGGGACGTGCAGAGGCTCAGCTCCGCGGCCGGGGTCCGTCATGTCGAGCGCAACGACGGCACCGAGCCGCTGACGTTCGTGCAGATGTGGCTGGCCCCGCTGGAGCCGGGCGGTGAGCCCGCCTACGAGACCGTGCGCGGCATCGCCGACTCCACGCCGTACGCCGTCCCCGAGGCGGGCGCGATGCTGCACGTGCGGCGACTGTCGGCGGGGGAGCGCACCGCCGTGCCGGATGCCGCTCTGGTCTACGTCCATGTGGTGCGCGGCACCGTCCGGCTCGGCCCGCACGAACTGGGGCCGGGGGACGCGGTGCGCGCGACCGGCGAGAAGGATCTCGAACTCCGCGCCGTTTCCGAGGAGGCCGAGGTACTGGCATGGGAACTGTCGCGGTAGCGGCGCGGGTTCAGCGGGTCTCGGTCAGTACCGCGTCCGTGAGCACCGGCCACACCTCGGCCGCCCAGGGGCCGAACGCCCGGTCCGTCAGCGCGACACAGGCCAGCCGGGCGTCGGGGTCGATCCAGAGGAACGTACCGGACTGGCCGAAGTGGCCGAAGGTGCGCGGTGAGGAGGAAGCGCCGGTCCAGTGGGGGGACTTGGCGTCACGGATCTCGAAGCCGAGTCCCCAGTCGTTGGGGTTCTGGTGTCCGTATCCCCGCAGGACGCCCTTGGTGCCCGGGTACTGGACGGTCATGGCCGCGGCGACCGTGCGGGGGTCGAGGAGGCGGGGTGTCTGGACCTCGGCGGCGAACTGCAGCAGATCCGCCACGGTCGAGACGCCGTCCTTCGCGGGCGAGCCCTCCAGCGTCGTGGACGTCATCCCCAGCGGCTCCAGCACCGCCTGCCGCAGATACTCGGCGAAGGGGATGTCCGTGGCCTTCGCGATGTGGTCGCCGAGCTGCTCAAAACCCGCGTTGGAGTACAGCCGCCGCTCACCGGGCGGGGCGGTCACCCGGTGCTCGTCGAAGGCGAGACCCGAGGTGTGCGCGAGCAGGTGCCGCACCGTCGCCCCGGGCGGGCCTGCCGGTTCGTCGAGTTCGATGGCGCCCTCCTCGTACGCGACCAGGGCGGCGTACGCGGCGAGCGGCTTGGTGACCGAGGCGAGGGGGAACCGGTGTCCGGTCGGGCCGTGGGACCCGAGGACGGTGCCGTCGGCCCGTACGACGGCCGCCGCGGCGGTGGAAACCGGCCAGTTCTCGATCAACGCGAGGCTCTTCAAGGACATACGCCGAGCCTAAGCCGCTCAGAATGTCAGCCGCATGAAGGGGTCCTTCCGGCGTGCGAAGCCCAGCGCGACGTACAGCGGCTCGGCATCCTCGGAGGCGGTGAGATCCACCTGTCCGACGCCCCGCTCCCGGAACCACTCCAGCAGTTCCGCCATGCACGCGCGGGCGTACCCGCGGCGCCGCGCGTCCGGATCCGTGGCGACGCTGAAGACGTAGCCGGTCCGTCCGTGCGGATTGCCGGCCTTTCCGATGCGGTACTCGACCGTCCCGGCCACCAGGGCCGCCAGCGCCCCCGGCCGCTCCGGATGCTCGACGACGAAGGCCGCGAAGTTCCCGTCGGCGTCGGCGAGCCGGTCCCGCAGGGTGGGCAGGGACTGTACGTGCCAGTCCGTACCGGACCCTGGGGAGTGCACGGAATCGATCATGACCTGACGCAGACGGAGCACTTCCTCCGCGTCCTCGGCTGTGGCACGGCGTACGAGACTCATGGCCCGCACGCTAATCACACCCGCCCGTGGAGTCTTGCCGATTTCTCACGGCCGGCTTGCATGGAGTGCACTCCAAGGCCATAGCGTTGAGTCCATGACGGTGATGGACGCCACGAGTACCAGGACCGACACCTGCGGAGGGCTGCCCGATGCCGATCGGCGCCCGGACGGCCAGGACAGCTACACGATCAGTGAGGTCGCCGCGTTCACCGGTCTGACCGCGCACACCCTGCGCTGGTACGAGCGGATCGGTCTGATGCCGCACATCGACCGCTCGCACACCGGCCAGCGCCGCTACAGCAACCGCGACCTGGACTGGCTCGACCTCGTCGGCAAGCTCCGGCTCACCGGCATGCCGGTCGCCGACATGGTGCGGTACGCCGAGCTGGTCCGCGAGGGCGACCACACCTACGGCGCGCGGTACGAACTCCTGGAGGCGACCCGGCGGGACGTGCGGGCCCGGATCGAGGAGCTCCAGGACACCCTCGCCGTACTCGACCGGAAGATCAACTTCTATGCGGACGCCGGGCGTGCCCTGGCGTCGGAGAGGCCCCGATGACCGACAGCACCAGGATCCCGACGACCCGACTCGGCGAACACGGCCCCGAGGTGGGTGTCCAGGGCCTCGGCTGCATGGGCATGAGCTTCGCCTACGGCCCCTCGGACGCGAAGGAGTCCAGGGCCACCCTGGACCGGGCGCTGGAACTGGGCGTCACCCTGTACGACACGGCGGACGCTTACGGCGCCGGGGAGAACGAGAAGTTCCTGTCCCCCTTCTTCAAGGCCCACCGCGACGACATCGTGATCGCGACCAAGTTCGCCCTGGCGATCGACCCGGACGACCCCACGAAGCGGATCATCCGCAACGACGCCCCCTATGTCCGGCAGTGCGTCGAGGCGAGCCTGCAGCGCCTGGACGTCGACGTCATCGACCTCTACTACATGCACCGCCGGGACGTGAACGTCCCCATCGAGGAGACCGTCGGCGTCATGGCCGAACTGGTCCGCGAGGGCAAGGTCAAGCAGCTGGGCCTGAGCGAGGTGACGGCCGCCGAACTGCGCGCCGCCCACGCCGTCCACCCCATCGCGGCCGTGCAGTCCGAGTGGTCGCTCTTCAGCCGCGACATCGAGGCGAACGTGGTCCCCGCGGTCCGCGACCTGGGCGTCACCCTCGTGCCGTACTCACCCCTGGGCCGGGGCTTCCTCACGGGCTCCTTCGCCGCCGCCGACAAGGACCTCACGGCCGACGACTTCCGTCGCCAGCAGCCACGCTTCACCGGCGACAACGCGGCCGCCAACGCCGCCCTCCTGGACCCGATCCGCACGGTCGCCCGCTCCCACGACGCCTCCCTCGGGCAGATCGCCCTCGCCTGGGTACACCAGCAGGCGGCCATGCACGGCCTTCCCCTGGTCCCGATCCCGGGCACCCGCAAGCCGAGCCGGGTGGCGGAGAACACGGCGGCGACGGGCATCGTGCTGGGCGAACAGGACATGGCCCTCCTGGAGCCGATCGCCGGGAAGGTGGCAGGCGACAGGTACGCGGACATGACGTTCACGTCGGCGGGCAGGGAGTAACGGGTTCCGTTGGTCCGCGGGCCAGCTACAACTCCGCCAGCAGTTCAGCCTTCTTCAGTGAGAACTCCTCGTCCGTCACCAGCCCCGCCTGATGCAACTCCCCAAGATGACGGATCCGCTCGGCGATGTCGGCGGGATCGCGCCTCGGCGCGCTCGCCGGCACCGCCGCCACCGGCCCGCACTCCCGCACCGCTGCGAGAACCGCCGCCGCAAACGGCAACGACTCATGCACGGGCCCGTACCCCAACCCGAACACCACAGCCCCCGGATCCTGGTCGGCCTGCGCGGGCGGCGCGGCCACATCGCGCCGCAGCAACCGCAGATACCCCTCTAAGACCTCCGGCGACCGCCACTCCACCCCGCTCAGCTCGCCGACGGCGAAGGTCTGGTCCCCGGCCTTCCACTTCGCCGACGACGCCCCGGTCCAGAACCACCGGAACGACACCGAACGCCCGTCGAAGGACGCCTTCGCGTCGTACGCCTTGAAGGCCCGCGGAGCGTCCGGCGCGGCCACCAGATACCGCTGCGCCGGGCCGCTCTCGGTCAGCGCGGCGCGCAGCTCGTCGGCGTAGTACTCGGCCAGCGTCTCCCTGTCGGCCGGCAGTACGAGCCGGTAGGGGTCGCTGCCCTCCTTCAGCTGGCCGTCGGCCGCCTCCAGCAGTGGATCCGCGCCCGGCCGCGGCTCGGCCCGCAGGATCACCGTGCCGCGCTTGCCGTGCGTGAGTGTCACCCCCTGCAGAGCCGCGAGCGGCACCCGCCGCTCGCCGAGCACCTGGAACAGCCTGGGTGTTCGAATCCCCCGTTCGTAACGGATGAGCACGGAGTCGGACTCGAACTCCCAGGCGGCATGAAATCCGGCCAGTACGTCACCCATGCGGCTCATCGTATGCGGCACGAGCTCCTTCGTCCCCTCCCCGCGCAAACCGCGGTTTCTTGCGCCTCTACGCGCGTCCGGCCGTGGCGCTGTCGGGCAGACCCGCCCGGCAGCCTTCGTCATCGTCGGCACAGTGCACCGACTGGTACGCGCCAATGCCGATCTCGGCGAAGTTCAGCAGACTCTCCGTACCCGGCTCGAAATAGCCGCCGTGTCCCTCCGCGTCCCGCGCCGCCAGCACCCGCGCCCCGAAGGCGCGGGACATCGGGTCGGCGCCGTGCCCCAGGCCGCCGAACTCCAGGTATGGCACGTCCTCGATCCAGTCGTCGGCGTCGCGCATCGCCCACACATGGGCGGAGGTGTGCAGCTGGGACGCTTTGGCGGCCCGCATGCCGGGGCTGCCGGCCACCGCGATGTCGGCCACCCGGCCGGGCAGCGTGGGCGCGGCGAGCCCGCACACCACGGAGCCGTAGCTGTGGCAGAACAGCGAGACGTCCGAGCTTCCGGGCAGCGCCCTGACCAGCGCGTTCAGCCGTACGGCGCCCTCGGCGGCGCGCGTCGCGGTGGCCGAGTCGATGCCGAGACCGGCGGGGGCGGTGTAGTCGGCCCAGGCGATCACGGCCGTACGCGTCGAAGGGCTCGCCGTCTGCTCGGCCTGGTAGAGGGATTCGGCCATACCGACGGGCGCCGTGTACTTGCGGGCCGTCTTCTGGAAGGAGAGCAGATCCGTGTCGACACCGGGTACGACGACGGAGACCCGCTCGGCCCTGCTCAGATCGCCGAAGACCTCGGCGACCCGGCCCGCGCCCGCGGGGTCGAAGGCGAGGATCTCGCGGTCGGTCCGCATCAGCGACTCAAGACGGTGCATACGGCGACCCGCCTCGTGCTGCCCGTCGGGCGTGAGCCGGTCGTCGTGCGTGCGCCTGCGCTCGACCTCGCGTGCCTGGTCGATGGCGATCCGGTTGGCGTGGTAGCGCAGCTCGACCGGGGCGCCGTTCATATTGCCGACCGCGAGGGGAAAGCGCTGCGCGAGGTCGATGCGCTGCGCCGCGGTGAGCGAGGTGAAGAAGCGGGTCAGCAGGGCGGGGCCGGCGTCCGGGTCGGGGAGCCGGTGACCGTTGATACGGCCGTGCTCCCACGCGGTGACCGAGGCCTGGAGCGCGGTGGCCGTCCGCTGGTGACGAAGGGTGGTCCAGCCCGTGGTCGCCAGCATCACGAACACCACGGCCAGCGCGAGCAGAGCGCGCCAGACGTTCAATGGTGGGGACGAGTCGAAGGAAGTCACTGGGAGGACACACTAGGAGAACGAGACGGTCTCGCGTTAACCGAGTGGCGGGTATCACGTTTGAGGTTGACGTGACGCTGACCTCAGTTCGTTCGCCAGTTCCCCATCAGGGGCGGTCCCACCTGTTCCAGGTACGTGGCGGTCAGCTCGCGCATCGCGGACAGGCTGAAGTCGTCCCCCTCGGACCACATCCGCTCCGTGACCCTCATGACCGAGCCGAAGACCGCGACGACGAGGCGGGGCCGCGGATCGGTGTCCACGTCGAGGCCCTCGCGCCCGGCGACGATGCGTGCCATCTCCGCCTCAAGCTCCGCCGAGCGCCTCAGATGGGCGGCGAGCAGCGAGGGCGTCGATTCGATGAGGCGGGCGCGGGGGCGGCTCACATCTAGGCGCGCAACACCGTGGAATCCACGGCGATTTCGCCTATCAGGGTGACAACGCTAAAGATTCCTCGCACCCGGCACGCGTCGCGGTTCACAGTGGGCACGTCCTTCGTGCGGCATGTTCCAGAGGCACGTACGTACGACGAGAAGGGCGACCGGGACTGCGGCGCGCTGCCGGAGGGGGGCGGCGTGCCGCAGTCCCGCAGGGTTGGGAACGGCCACCGGGGTACTCGTCCCGTCGACCGAACCGATCGACGGGCCCCGGGAGTTGACATGGCGGGCTTCGGACACGGAACGCGCAAGTACCCCCGCTCACGTGGCCGGACGTGGTCACGATGGGGGTCCCCCGGTCGAGCGGATTCGAGACTGGGGGAGGGCCGGATCGCGCGACGCTCGGCATCATCGGAGCCGTCTGCGCCATCGTCGGCTTCTTCGCCCTCGGCATCATCCTCGGCCCCGTGGCCATGGCCTGCGGCTGGCTCTCCATGGGCCGAACCTGGTCAACAGCCCGCCCACTCCCGGCCCTGATCGCCCTGGTCCTCGGCACCATAGACACCGTCCTGGCCATCCTCTGGCTAGCAGGCCCAACAACCCCGGGCCAAGGCCTCCTCTGAAGAAACCCCACAAAACCGCGACCCCGCTACGGACATGCGCCTCAAGCCGCGGGCACCACGCGCCCAAAGCTGCGGGCATCACGTGCCCCAGAGCCGCTGGCATCACGCGTCCCAGAGCTGCGGGCATCACGCGTCCCAGAGCTGCGGGCATTCGTGCCGCCCAGGGCGGCACGGGTGGGCGCAGGCGGCACCCCGCAAACGCCGGGCTGCGTGACGCCCCCGCCCCAGCCACCGCGCCGGCCGCCCCGCGCCCCACCCCCGCCCAGCCACCGCGCCGGGCGCCCACACCCCCCGGCCTCACCC
>NZ_WJBG01000132.1 GCF_009709555.1 Streptomyces blattellae
CAGGGACCCAATAGGGTTGTCCTGTAAGGAATCGAGGGAAGAAGCAAGTGGCACGTCCAAGTCCGTACTCGCCGGAGTTCCGTGAAGAAGCGGTCCAACTGGCTTTGAAATCCAGCAAGCCGGTCGCTCATGTCGCCCGGGAACTCAACGTGAATCCCGAGACGCTCCGCACCTGGGTGCGCCAGCATGAGCGCGAGCACGGACAGCAGGCTGGGCCGCTGCCGGTGGACGAGCGTGCCGAATTGAAGGAGCTGCGACGCCGGAACCGAGAGCTTGAGCAGGAGAACGCCTTCCTGAAAAAAGCCGCAGCGTACTTCGCGAAGGATCCCCGGTAGCGAGCAAGTACGAGTTCATCGATTCGATGCGGCTCGACAACGCGGAGTGCGCGTACTCCGTCGAGTTCATGTGCAGAAAACTCGGCGTGTCCAAGTCCGGCTACTACGACTGGAGAAACCGGCCCGATTCCGCGACCGCCCAGCGGCGCGAGGAACTGCGGCTGCTCATCAAGAAGGCGTTCGACATGTCCGACGGCACCTATGGCTATCGGCGCGTCCACGCGCAGCTGCTGCGCTGGGGCGTCGCCGCCGGCCCGGAGCTGGTCCGCCAGCTGATGCGCGAGCTGGGCCTGGTGCCCTGCCAGCCGCGGCCGAAGCAGTGGTCTCTCACCCAGGCGGCACCCGGTCCGGTGCCGGACCTCGTGGGCCGCGACTTCACCGCCGAGGCACCCGGTGAAAAACTCGTCGGTGACATCACTTACATTCCCACCGGCGAGGGCTGGCTGTATCTGGCAACCGTTATCGACTGCTGCACCAAAGAGGTCATCGGCTATGCCATGGACGACCACTACCAGACGCCATTGATATCCCGGGCCATCCGTAAGGCGGCACGGAACAGGAAGCTCTCGAAGGGTGCCATATTTCACTCCGACCGGGGCAGCAACTACATGTCCGCCGAGTACGCAAAGGTTCTCGAGGGGTTGAGACTTCGCCGGTCGGCCGGGCGTACCGGGATCTGTTTCGACAACGCCATGGCGGAGTCGTTCTTCGGGGCCCTGAAGAACGAACGAGTGTCGCGGGTAACGTACTTGACTCGCGAGGCCGCCCGGCATGACATCACCCGGTACATCGAATTCTGGTACAATCGCAAGCGCCTTCACTCAGCCGTCGGCTATCGCCCTCCGCGAGAAGTCCACGCCGAACATGTGAAGTTGCGAATCGTCGCCTGAAGTAAACAGTCGCATCCCTGTCCGTGGAACGCGAGGCCCCTCAGACGCCCGGCCCATCGATTCGTCCGGTGCACGATTGGAGACCGCATGTTCCTGCACAGCCGTACGCCCCAGCTGCCGACCCCCGAGCAGGCACTGCAGGGCCGCCCCGAGCCGGCCTTCACAGTCCCCGACCGCCACACCGTCCTCGGCAACCCCCTCCTCGGCCCCTACCCCGAAGGCCTTGAGGTCGCCGACTTGGGCCTGGGCTGCTTCTGGGGCGCCGAGCGCAAGTTCTGGCAACTCCCGGCGGGCGTCTGGACCACCCTCGTCGGCTACCAGGGCGGTTACACCGAGAACCCCACCTACGAAGAGGTCTGCTCCGGCCTCACGGGCCACACGGAAGTGGTCCGCGTCGTCTTCGACCCGGAGGTGATCTCGTACGAAACCCTCCTGAAGACCTTCTGGGAGTCCCACGACCCCACCCAGGGCTTCCGCCAGGGCAACGACGTGGGCACCCAGTACCGCTCCGCCGTCCACACCCACACCCCCGCCCAGGCAACCACCGCGGAAGCCTCCCGCAAGGCCTACCAGCAGGTACTGACCGGCTCCGGCCACGGCACGATCACCACGGAGATCCTCCCTGCGCAGGGACGGCCCTTCTATCCGGCGGAGGGATATCACCAGCAGTACCTCGACAAGAACCCGGCCGGCTACTGCGGGATCGGGGGGACGGGGGTCAAGCTAGGTGACCCGTTCGAAACGAACTGGGGAGCGTCGTGCCCCACCGGAGTCGCCACGACCGACGGCTGAGCCGCACAGCGTCAGCACTGCCAGGCCCGGCAGTGCTGCACTTCCCAACGCCGGCCAGCCTCCGATTACCGCCGGACCACCTCGCGGTCAGCCCTCCGTGCGGGCAGGCAGCCGCCATCCCGAGCGCGGGAAGTGGCAGGTGTAGCCGTCCGGGTAACGCTGCAGGTAGTTCTGGTGCTCGGGCTCAGCCTCCCAGAACGGGCCGACCGGCTCCACCTCGGTGACGACCTTGCCGGGCCACAGTCCGGAGGCGTCCACATCCGCGATCGTGTCCTGGGCGATCCGCTTCTGCTCGTCATCCACGTAGTAGATCGCCGAGCGGTAGCTGAGGCCGATGTCGTTGCCTTGGCGGTTCTTGGTGCTCGGGTCGTGGATCTGGAAGAAGAACTCCAGAATCGCGCGGTAGTCGGTCTTCTCAGGGTCGAAAAGGATCTCAATGGCCTCCGCGTGCGTGCCGTGGTCACGGTACGTCGCGTTCGGCACGTCACCCCCCGTGTATCCGACCCGGGTCGCCGTCACACCCGGGAGCCGACGGATCAGCTCCTCCATTCCCCAGAAGCATCCACCAGCCAGTACGGCCCTCTGCGTCTGCGCAGCCATTACGGCCCTCCAATGTCTGTCCACTCGGTCGCCCGGGCTACTCGGCTCGTACACCACCGACGTCCCCTGCCCGCTGTTCTCAACAGACGAGGGTTCCAAGCGATTCCGTGCCCGTCCGACCCACCCTGCCGAGAGCCGTGACACCGGCTGCCCGCGCCGGTGCTGCGACCGGCGCCTCTCCGTCGCGGCGAACGGCAGTCGAAAATCAGTGGCCGCCTGAACCGGCCGACTCCACGCTGTACGCCATGGAAGAACCGCAACGCAGGATCCGTGCGGCCCACTCGGAATCCACGATCACCGTCTACCAGGCCTACTCCCCGGAGATCGGCCTGCCCGCCGTCCGCGACGGCCGTTTCCCCTCCGCGTGGAAGCGGGACAGGATGACATGGATCAAGCCCTCGTTCCTGTGGATGATGTACCGCTGCGGCTGGGGCGCGAAGGCGGGGCAGGAGACCGTCCTCGCTGTCGAGATCAGCCGTGACGGCTTCGAGTGGGCTCTGCGCCACGCGTGCCTGTCGAGCTACGCCCGCGGGGTACACCCCGACCGGGCCACCGGGCAGCGTCAGTTGAAGCGTGCGCCCGCTCGCGTGCAGTGGGACCCCGAGCGGGACCTGCACCTTCAGCCCCTGCCATACCGATCCCTGCAACTCGGCCTCTCCGGCGAGGCCGTACGAGGCTATGCGGACGAATGGACGGTCGCCATCCGCGACGTGACCCCACTCGCCCACGAGATCCAAGCCCTCGTCGAGGGTGGTGACCTGGACTCCGCCGCCCGACTCCTGCCCCAGGAACGCGCATATCCCGTTGGAGACGAGCTTCTTGCCCACCTACGCGGATGACGGAGGGACCTGCCGCCCATGGGTCACATGGCAGCACAGGCTCGGCGGGACGGGAGTGTCCTGCCCGATCGGTGTCGCTCCCGCCGACGGCTGACCCCGGCGCCTTCCGGTGGGTGAGTGGGTGAGTGGGTGGGTGAGTTCTTGGTCCGGCCTCATTGAGCCGGGCAACGACATCGACGGCGTCGCCCGGGGCTCCTGGTTCGAGGTGAACACCGCTGCGCATGCGCGGACTTCGAACAGCGTCAGCTTCCGCTCCCGTACGGCCGCGTGATGATTTCCAGGTTGTGGCCGTTCGGGTCGTCGAAGTACGTGCCACGGCCGCCGTCGTTGTGGTTGATCTCGCCGGGGCGGTTGTGGTGCGGGTCCGCCCAGTGGGGCAGCCCGGCGTCCTGGACACGGGTGAAGATCGTGTCGAAGTCGTCCTCGGAGACCAGGAACGCGTAGTGCTGCGGCGTGATCTCGCCGGATGTGTCCATGAAGTCGAGGGTCACCCCGTTGGGGACCTCGACGGGGATGAACGGGCCGTACGGCGGGCCGACTTCCAGTCCCAGGATGTCGGCGAGGAACCGGGCCGACGCCTTCTTGTCGTGTGCGACGACGATGGTGTGGTTCAGCTCGACGGTCATCGTGTGGGCCTCCTCACGCAACGCAGCCCCACGTACCAACATACTCCGAGGTGATTTAAGGTAAGCCTTACCTTAGCGAGTCGCGAGTTCACCTGTGCAGTTCGGAGAGAGTCGTGCGTGCGTTGCAGTGGAAGGCCCTCCTGGCCATGTCCCTCGCCGGAGGGTTGCTGGCCGGCTGCTCGTCGGCCTCCGACAACGATGCCAAGGCCGCCGAAGGGGCGCGCAACCCCGTCATGGGCGCCTCCTCGGACACCGGCGGGCCGTCCGCCGCGCCGAGCGCTCTCGCCGACGGCATGGGCTCCGACACCGACGTGGACGGCGCCTTCCCGCGGACGGTCAGGCACTTCGAGGGCAGTACGACCATCAAGAGCGAGCCGCGGAAGATCGCGGTCCTCAGCACCGGCCAGCTCGACGACCTGCTCTCCCTCGGCATCGTCCCGGCCGCCGCCACCCGCGGTGACAACGCCGGACTCGTACCGGACTATCTGGCGGACACCTTCCCGTCGTACAAGAAGAAGCTCGACGCGATGACCGACGTGGGAACCCGGCAGGCGCCCAACCTGGAAACGCTCGCCACCGCCGAGCCCGACCTGATCCTCGTCAACGACTCGCTCGGCGACCTCTACCCCAAGCTGTCGAAGATCGCGCCGACCGTCGTCACGGCCGGCAACGGCATCAACTGGAAGCGGGATCTGCTGCTGGTCGGTGACGCGGTCGGCAAGGGGCGGCAGGCGCAGAAGACGCTGGACGACATCGTCGCGGAGGCCGGCGAAAAGGGGGCCGGCCTCGGGGATCCCACCGTCTCCATGGTGCGGTTCACGCCCGACCGTACGCGCATGTTCGGCGTCTCCTCCTTCACCGGGTCCATCGCCGTCGACATGGGGCTGTCCCGGCCCAAGTCGCAGCAGTTCAACGCCATTTCGGAGGACATCGGGCCGGAGAGCGTCGATGTCGCCGACGGGGACTGGATCTTCTACTCCGTGCAGGGCGACGCCGGGGACACCGATGCGGCGAGCGTGCTCGCCGGGCCGCTGTGGAAGTCCATGAAGGCCGTCGAGGCCGGGCATGCCGTGCAGGTCGACGACGATCCCTGGTACCTCAACGCCGGTCCCACCGCCGCTCGTCTGGTCGTACGACAGCTCGCCGAGCACATCGGCAAGTGAGCCCGCGTCTCGTCTGGCCGGCGGTCACGCTCCTCGTGGCCGCCGTCGGCGTGCTCAGCCTCGCGGTGGGAACTCGGCCGGTGCCACCGTCCGCCGTCGTCGATGCGCTGTTGCACGGCGGGGGTTCGCCCGACGCGCTCGTCGTACGGTCGTTGCGGCTGCCGCGTACCGAGGTGGGGCTTGCGGCGGGCGCCGCGCTCGGGATCGCCGGGGCCGCGTTGCAGGCGGTCACCCGGAATCCGCTGGCCGATCCCGGGATCCTCGGGCTGAGCCAGGGGGCGGCGGCGGGGGTCGTCCTCGCGCTCGCCTTCGGGCTCGCGAACGGGTTCGGGGGGTACGTCTGGTACGCCTTCGCCGGGGCCGTGCTGGCCGCGTGCCTGGTGTACGGGATCGCCGCGCGCGGGCGGGGTGGTGCCTCGCCGGTGAAGCTGGCATTGGCCGGGACCGCGTTGTCGGCGATGACCGCGGGGGGTACGACCGTCGTCCTGACCTCCAGTTCGGCGACGTTGGATCAGTTCCGGTTCTGGCAGGTGGGGGCGCTGAGCGGGCGGGACGCGGGGACGGTGGGGCAGATGCTGCCGTTTCTGGCCGGGGGCGCGGTGCTGGTGGTGTTCTGCGCCCGGGGGCTGGATGCGCTGGCGTTGGGGGACGAGACCGCGCGGGCGCTCGGGCATCGGGTGGGGGTGGTGCGGGTGGTGGCGGCGTTCGGGGCGACGTTGCTGACGGCGGGGGCGGTTGCTGCGGCGGGGCCGATCGCGTTTGTGGGGCTGGCGGTGCCGCATGTCGCGCGGCGGCTGGTACCTCGGGGTGGGTATCGGAGTGTGCTGCCCCTGTCCGCGCTGCTCGGGGCGGGGCTGTTGCTCGGGGCGGATGTTGTGGGGCGGGTGGTGCGGGCTCCTGCGGAGGTGCCGGCGGGGGTGATGACCGCGTTGGTGGGGGTGCCGGTGCTGGTTCTGCTGGTACGCCGGAAGGGGGTGGCGGCGTGAGTGGTGGGTGGCGTTGGTGGGGGGCTGGGGCAGGGGCGGCGGGCCGGCGCGACGGGGTGCCGCGGGCTGGAACCGGCGGGAGGTCGGACGCGCAGCCCGGCGCTGACGGAGTGCCGCCTGCGCCCACCCGTGCCGCCCTAGGCGGCACGAATGCCCGCAGCTTGGGGGCACATGGTGCCCGGAGCTTCGCGGCACCGGCCTCCCGCAGCTTGGGGGCACATGGTGCCCGGAGCTTCGCGGCACCGGCCTCCCGCAGCTTGGGGGCACGTGGTGCCGGGAGCTTCGCGGCACCGGCCTCCCGCAGCTTGGGGACACATGGTGCCCGGAGCTTCGCGGCACCGGCCTCCCGCAGCTGGGGGGCACGTGGTGGCCGGAGCTTGGTCGCATCGGTTGCCCGCAGCTGGGGGGCACGTGGTGCTCGTGCCTCCGCTGTGCCAGTCATCCGCGGCTCGGCGGTGTCGACTCCCCGCGGATGGACGCCCCTGCGTCCCCGTCCCGGTTTCTCCGTTCTCGTCCACCGGCGTTCCGCGGCGGTTGCCGTCGGTCTGTCTTTGCTGCTCGGTGTGATCATGGTGACGTCGGCGTGTGTGGGGCAGACGTTTGTGTCGCCGGTCGAGGTGTGGCGGACGGTGCGGGGCGGGACCGGCCCTTATGAGCTGATCGTCAACGAGTTGCGGGTGCCGCGGATCGCGGTGGGGGCGTTGGTGGGGGCCGCCCTCGGGGTGGCGGGAGCCCTGGTGCAGAGCGTCACGCGCAATCCGCTCGCCAGTCCCGATGTGATCGGGGTCGGGCACGGGGCCGCGGCGGCGACCGTCCTCGCGCTGGCGACCGGGGTCGTCACCTCCCCCGGTGCGCTGCCGGTCGTGTCCGTGGCGGGCGGACTCGCCGCGGCCGGCCTCGTCTACGTACTGGCGTGGCGGGGCGGGATGCAGCCGAGCCGGTTCGTGCTCACGGGCGTGGGCATCGGGGTGGCGCTCTCCGCCGTCGTGCAGCTCTATCTCACCGACAGCGAACTGGAGGCCGCCGAGCAGGTCAAGCTGTGGCTGACCGGGAGTCTGAACGGACGGGGGTGGGAGCAGGCCGGGCCGCTCGCGGTCGTCATGGTGCTGTGCCTGCCCGGGCTGGTGTGGGCGAGCCGGGCGCTACGGCCGCTCGGGCTCGATCCGGACACCGCGGCCGGGCTGGGGGTGCGTGTGGACCGGGTGCGGCTCGGCCTCACCGTGCTCGGTGTCGTTCTCGCCGCCACCGCGACCGGCGCGGCGGGCCCCATCGGCTTCGTCGCCCTCACCGCACCGCAGCTGGCCCGCCGGCTCACCCGTACCCCCCAGCTCCCGCTCTTCAACGCCGCGTTGACCGGCGCGCTGATCCTCGTCACCGCCGACCTCGCCGCCCGCACGCTGCTGCCCCCGCTGGAGATCCCGGTGGGCGCGCTCACGTCCCTCGTCGGTGGGCCGTATCTGCTGTGGCTGCTGGGCCGCCGTAAGGAGACGGCACGCTGAGGGCCCCGGAGGTGCGGTCACCGCACCTCCGGGGCCCTCAGCACCGCTCAGATCGTCGCCGTGTCGATCACGAACCGGTACCGGACGTCGCTCGCCAGCACCCGCTCGTACGCGTCGTTGATCTGGTCCGCGCGGATCAGCTCGATCTCGGTGCCGAAGCCGTGCCCGGCGCAGAAGTCCAGCATCTCCTGGGTCTCCTGGATGCCGCCGATGCCGGAGCCGGCGAGGGTCTTGCGGCCGCCGATCACCGAGAAGAGGTTGAGGGAGACGGGCTCCTCGGGGGCGCCGACGTTCACGAAGGCGCCGTCCGTCTTGAGGAGGGACAGGAACTGGTCCAGGTCCAGCGGCGCCGAGACCGTGGAGAGGATCAGGTCGAAGGTGCCCCGGAGGTCCTCGAAGGTCTTCGGGTCGCTGGTGGCGTAGTAGTGCTCGGCGCCCAGCTTCAGGCCGTCGTCCTTCTTGCGCAGGGACTGCGACAGCACCGTCACCTCGGCGCCGAGCGCGTGGGCGATCTTGACGCCCATGTGGCCGAGGCCGCCCATGCCGAGGATCGCGACCTTCTTGCCGGGACCGGCGTTCCAGTGCTTGAGCGGGGAGTACGTGGTGATGCCGGCGCAGAGCAGGGGCGCGGCCTCGTCGAGCATCAGGCCGTCGGGGATGCGGACGACGAAGTTCTCGTCCACGACGATCTTCTGGGAGTAGCCGCCGTAGGTGGGCTCGCCGTCCTTGCCGATCGCGTTGTAGGTGCCGACGTTGCCGTTGAGGCAGTACTGCTCCAGGCCGGCCTTGCAGTTCTCGCACTCGCGGCAGGAGTCGACCATGCAGCCGACGCCCACGCGGTCCCCGACGGCGAACTTGGTGACACCGGGGCCGACCGCGGAGACCACGCCGGCGATCTCGTGGCCGGGCACCATCGGGAAGATGGCCTCACCCCAGCCCTCGCGGGCCTGGTGGATGTCCGAGTGGCAGATGCCCGCGAACCTGATGTCGATCAGCACATCGAATTCACGGACCGCGCGCCGCTCGATCGTCGTGCGTTCGAGCGGAGCCTTGGCGGCGGGTGCGGCGTATGCGGCAACAGTGGTCATGCCGGGGTTCTCCTAGCGGGATTGTGCGCCCGGCTGCCTTCTGACCGGGCACGACATCCAGCGTGCCGAACCCGGCGGCATTCACCCAGGCCACAGTTCTGTGTACGTTCACCGGTCCTACTACTGCCAGGGTCAGGCTCCGGCGCGTACGACCGTGAATACTTGAGGGCATGGACCAACAGCCCCAACCCGTGCACGAGACCGGCGGGGCCCTGGACCGGCGTGCCGAGCTCAGTGAGTTCCTGCGCACCCGGCGTGCCCGGCTGAAGCCGGAGGACGTCGGGCTGCCGCACTTCGGACGGCACCGCCGGGTGCCGGGGCTGCGCCGTGAGGAGCTGGCGCAGCTGGCCGGGGTGTCCGTGGCCTACTACACGCGCCTGGAGCAGGGCAACGGGCGGAACGTGTCGGCGGAGGTGCTGGACGCGATCGCGCGTGCGCTGCGGCTGACCGACGCCGAGCACGCCCACCTCACGCACCTGGCGAAGCCGAAGCAGCACAAGAAGAAGCAGGTCGCGCGGACGGAGCAGGTGCGGCCCGCGCTGGGGCAGCTGCTGGACTCCATCGACGGGGTGCCCGCGTACGTCACGGGCCGGCGTTCGGACATCCTCGCCTGGAACCGGATGGCGGCGGCGGTGTTCGGCGACTGGTCGGAGCTGCCGGTGCAGGAACGGAACTGGGCGCGGCTGGTGTTCCTGCGGCCGGAGTACCGGGATCTGTTCGTGGACTGGGACCAGAAGGCGTCCGACATGGTCGCCTATCTGCGTATGGACGCGGGCTGCCACCCGGACGACCCGCGGCTGTCCGCGCTGGTCGGCGAACTCTCGGTCAAGAGCGAGGAGTTCCGGCGGCTGTGGGCCACCCATGACGTCAAGGAGAAGGGCTACGGCGTCAAGCGCCTGAGGCATCCGCTGGTGGGCGAGCTGACCTTGAACTTCGAGTCGTTCCGCCTCGCCGACGGCACGGAGCAGTCTCTGCTGACGTACTACGCGGAGCCGGGGTCGCCGTCGGCGGAGGCGCTGCGGCTGCTGGCCAGTTGGGGGGCCGACGCGACGAAGGCGGGTACGGGCGGGCCGGCGACCGGCTGACCGCCACGCGCCAAGCGCTCCGCGGAATTGCCGTGGTCTGTCTGTCGTCTGTCGTCTGTCGTCTGTCGTCGGTCGTCGGTCGTCGGTCGTCGGTCGTCGGTCGTCGGTCGTCGGTCGTCGGTCGTCGGTCGTCTGTCGTCTGTCGTCTGTCGTCTGTCGTCTGTCGTCTGCGGGGCCGCCGTGGCTGGTCACTCCCTCACTCTCGGCTTCGCTCACAGCCGCACCTCGGCGTCCAGTGACCGAGCGGGGACCCCCATCGCGGCGGAGCCGCATACCGCAGCCGGCTTCGCCAGGGCCGCTCAGGCCGCTCAGGCCGCTCAGCCCGCTCAGGCCGCTCAGGCCGCTCGGCGTCTTGGGCCGCTCAGGGCCGGTGTGGCGGTGCCGCTCCCCAGGTCCACCTCGGCGCCGGCTGTTCGGCGGGTGGCTTCGCGTCCGGACCGGAGAAGTGGACGGCCAGCCGCGTCCCCCACTCCACGTACGCCAGGAACGCCGAGCGGAACTCCGCGTCCGTCGGCAGCCCCGCCTCGTCCGCGGCGTCCTGGATGAGGTTCACCCAGCGGCGGCGCTGGGCCTCGGTGATGTTCCGGACCATGGGGGCACCCCCTCTGGGGGAGCTCGGCGACCATGTGGCCGGGCCGCCCTGGGTCTCGGGGCAGACGGACGGACCGCCGAAGACCTCGCCGAACCAGAGGGCGACGTGCTCGGCGTGCTCGGGCGCGAGAGCTGCGAAGACGGGAGCGAGGAGGTCGTCCTTGAGGACCTTGTCGTAGAAGACCTCGGCCAGCCGGGCGAAGGCCTCCGTGCCGCCCGCCCAGGCGTACAGCGTGGCAACGGAGGCGCCCGTGCCGCGTACCGTCGTCGGCTTGTAGTGGCGCATCTCCTCGATGGTGCCGGTGTACGGGCGGATCTCGGCGAGGAAGCCGGCGAACAGCTCCGACTTCCGGAAGCCTTCCAGGTGGTCCTCGGTCGAGGTCCAGGTGATGCGCAGGATGAAGTGCTCGAAGTCCTCCTCGCAGCGCGCCAGTTCGTAGTCGACGCACTGCGGGGCCGCCGCCAGCTGTGCCGCGGCTCGGGTGTAGGCGGCCAGGAACTCCGCCGACTGCTGCTCGGGGATGCGGTACCGGATGTATTCGACGCTGTGCGCGGTCATGGGCCCAGCCAAGCACGGCGGCCCGGCGGAAGCTGCCCCTCCGGCGAGGCGCGGCTCAACCGGCGGCTCAACAGCGGCCCAGCAGGCGGCTCAACAGAACGAAACAGAACGAAGCTGTCCGCCCCCTGTGTATTGAGGTGTCTGATCATCTCCCGGCATACTGCGTCATCCGGGGGGTGCACGCGCATGCGTACGAGACAACCCCCCGCCGGGTGAAGGGGAATTCACCCGGTACCTCAGGTAGGGGGAAGTTTGCGCAGACAAGTGAAAAGTGCATACGCGGCCACCGTCGCCACGGCGGCCGCCGTCGCCCTCGCCGCGGGCATGACCAGCCCGGCGTCGGCGAAACCCGAGCAGAGCGCGGCGGCCACCGGCTCCGCGAAGCTCGCCGCGCCCCACCGCATCACCCTCATCACGGGTGACCGGGTCGCCGTGGACGCCAAGGGCCAAGTGGTGGGCCTGGAGCGGGCCGAGGGGCGTCAGCACATACCCGTGCAGGTCCGTGAGGCCGACGGGCACACGCTCGTCATACCCGCCGACGCGGCCCGTCTGGTCGCCACCGGCAAGCTCGACCAGCGGCTGTTCGACATCACCGAGTTGAACAAGTCCGCGACCCGCTCGTCCCAGAAGAACGGCCTGAAGGTCATCGTCGGCTACAAGGGCGCCGCCACGGCCGCCAAGTCCGACGTCCGGGACGCGGGCACGCTCCGCAGGACCCTCAGCACCCTCAACGCGGACGCCGTGCAGACGCCGCACGCGGACACGTCCGAGCTGTGGGACGCCGTCACCAACGGCGACAAGGCGGCTTCCGGCATCGCGCACATCTGGCTCGACGGTGTCCGCAAGGCCAGCCTCGACAAGTCCGTGCCCCAGATCGGCGCCGACAAGGCGTGGGCGGCTGGCTATGACGGCAAGGGCGTCAAGATCGCCGTCCTGGACACCGGCGTGGACACCACCCACGCCGATCTGAAGTCCCAGGTCGTCGAGTCGAAGAACTTCACACCGGCGGCCGACGCCACCGACCACTACGGCCACGGCACGCATGTCGCGTCCATCGCGGCGGGCACCGGCGCCACGTCGGGAGGCAAGTACAAGGGCGTCGCTCCGGGCGCCAAGATCCTCAACGGCAAGGTCCTCGACGACAACGGCTTCGGTGACGACTCCGGCATCCTCGCCGGCATGGAGTGGGCGGCGGCACAGGGCGCCGACGTCATCAACATGAGCCTGGGCGGCGGCGACACCCCGGAGGTCGACCCGCTGGAGGCGGCGGTCAACAAGATCTCCGCCGAGACGGGCGCCCTCTTCGCGATCGCCGCGGGCAACTCCGGCCCGGAGACGGTCGGTTCGCCCGGCTCCGCGGACGCCGCGCTCACCGTCGGTGCCGTCGACGACCAGGACGTCCTCGCCCCGTTCTCCAGCACCGGCCCGCGCGTCGGGGACGGCGCCATCAAGCCGGACGTCACCGCGCCGGGCGTGGACATCACGGCCGCGTCCGCCAAGGGCAGCGTCATCGCGCAGGAAGTCGGCGAGAAGCCGGCCGGCTACCTGACGATTTCCGGTACGTCGATGGCGACCCCGCATGTCGCGGGCGCGGCGGCGATCCTGAAGCAGCAGCACCCGGACTGGACGTACACCGAGATCAAGGGCGCGCTGACCGGTTCCGCCAAGGGCGGCACGTACACGCCGTTCGAGCAGGGTTCGGGCCGGATCCAGGTCGACAAGGCCGTCAAGCAGACCGTGATCGCCGACCCGGTGTCGGTGAGCTTCGGGGTGCAGCAGTGGCCGCACACCGACGACACGCCGGTCACCAAGGAGCTGACGTACCGCAACCTCGGTACGGAGGACGTCACGCTCAAACTGTCCTCCACGGCGACCGACCCGAAGGGGCAGGCCGCTCCGGCCGGCTTCTTCAAGCTGGGCGCCACCACGGTGACCGTCCCGGCGGGCGGCAAGGCCACCGTCGAGATGACCGTCGACACGAAGCTGGGCGGCACGCTCGACGGCGCCTACTCGGCGTACGTGACGGCGACGGGCGGCGGCCAGAGCGTCCGTACGGCGGCGGCGGTGCAGCGTGAGGCCGAGTCGTACGACGTCACGGTCAAGCACATCGGCAGGGACGGGCAGCCGTCCGAGTACAACACCGTGCTCTTCGGCTACTCGGGCCTGGGCAAGGACCGCATGTACTCGGTCCCGCCCGCCGAGTCCGGCACGACCACCATGCGCGTGGCCAAGGGCACGTACCTGCTGGACGCCTGGATCGCGGAGGACTTCACGACCTTCGAGGGCGGCATCGACTGGCTGGTCCAGCCGAGGCTGACCGTCACCAAGAACACCTCGGTGACGATCGACGCCCGTAAGACCAAGGCGGCCGACATCACGGTGCCGGACGCGGCGGCGAAGCCGTCGTCCGCGATGATCGGCTACACGTACCAGGCGGCGGGCCTCGGCATCGGCGTCGCCCTCGACTCCTTCGCCAATGTGCGCATGGCGCCCCTCGGCGGGGAGGTCAACGGCCTCAGCCAGACCTGGAGCGGCCAGTGGACCAAGGGTGCCGGCACCGAGTACGACGTCGCCACCACCGCCAAGGTCAAGAAGGTCCAGGGCGACAAGGTCCGCCACTTCAAGGCGAACGAACTCGCCAAGGTGAAGAACGACATCGGTGCCGGCGCCTCCGGCAAGACCGGCGGAATCCTCACCATCGGCGCCCTCCCCGAGGACGTCGTCATCGGCTCCCCGGTCGAGCAGAAGCTGCCCGGCACGCGGACGCTGTACCTGTCGACGACCGACGACATCGAGTGGACGTACGACGTCGAGCAGTACGGCGGCAAGGACGCGAACGGCTTCCCGCTCCTGGAGGCGTACTACACGCTCGGCGACACGCAGAAGTTCCAGGGCGGCAAGACCTACAAGAAGACCTTCAACCGGGCGGTCTTCGGCCCGCATCTGAACTCCGGGTTCGGGCTGTTCCGCGAGGGCAACGACATCTACGGGTACCTGCCGCTGTTCGCGGACAGCGTGGGTCACGCCGGCGATTCGCTGTTCACCTCGGTGAACACCTCGCTCTACCGCAACGGCGCCAAGGTCGGCACCAACGACGACCCGATGTACGGCGAGAAGGCGTTCAGGGTCCCGGCCGGCGACGCCGAGTACAGGCTGACGACGTCGGTCAAGCGGAGCGTCAAGGTCGCGGCGGCGTCCACGCGGATCGACGCGAGCTGGACCTTCCGCTCCAAGAAGCCGTCCGGCGACCTCGCCAAGCTCCCGGCGTCCACGGTCCGCTTCAACGCGGCCACGGGTCCGGACAACCGCGTCGCGGCCGGCAAGACGGCCAAGGTCCCGGTCGTCGTCGAGGGCGCCGCCAAGGGCAGCAACCTCAAGTCGCTGGCGGTGTACGTGTCGTACGACTACGGCCAGACCTGGAAGAAGGTCACCGTCAAGGACGGCAAGATCAGCGTGAAGAACCCCGCGAAGGGGAAGGCGATCTCCTTCCACGCCAAGATCACCGACAAGAAGAACAACAAGTCGACGATCTCGATCTACAACGCGTACTACGCCAAGTAGCACGCCGGGCAACAGGCAATAAGTGAGCGGCCTGTCCGGGACCTCAAGTCCCGGACAGGCCGCTTCTCTTGCTTCTTGCTTCTTGCTTCTTGCTTCTTGCTTCAGGTGGAGACCGGCGTCAGACCGCCGAGCCCGCCTTCCACTGCTCCCAGTCCATGTTCCAGCCGTTGAGGCCGTTGTCCGGCGCGATGGTCTGGTCGCCGGTGTTCTGGACGACCACGACGTCACCGATGATCGAGTTGTTGTAGAACCAGTAGCCGGCCGTGCCCGTGTCGTTGGCACCCTTGGTGTCGTTCAGGCCGACGCAGCCGTGGCTGGTGTTGACGCTGCCGAAGACCGAGTCCGCGCCCCAGTAGTTGCCGTGGATGAAGGTGCCGGACGTGGACAGGCGCATGGCGTGCGGGACGTCCTTGATGTCGTACTCGCCCTTGCCGTCGTCGTCGGTGAAGCCGACCGTCGCGCCGTTCATCCGGGTCTCCTTGAACTTCTCGGAGATCACCATCTGGCCTTCGTACGTCTTGTTCTCGGGCGAACCGGCGGAGATCGGGATGGTCCTGACGACGTTGCCGTCCTGCATGACCTTCATCTGCTTGGTCTCGGCGTCGACGTACGACACCTGGTTGCGGCCGATGGTGAAGGTGACCGTCTTCTGCTGGACTCCGTAGACACCCTCGGCGCCCTCGACGCCGTCGAGCGCGAGGTCCAGGGTGACGGTGGAGCCTTCCTGCCAGTACTCGTCCGGCCGGCAGTCCATGCGCGTGTCGTTGAACCAGTGGCAGACGACTTCCTGGCCGCTGCTGGAGGTGACGGTGACGCCCTTCTGGACGTCCGCCTTGTTGGTGATCGCCTTGTCGAAGTTGAGCGACACCGGCATGCCCACACCGACCGTGGAGCCGTCCTCCGGCGTGAAGTAGCCGAGGAAGCTGTTGTCCGGGGAGACCGTGGAGAACGAGGCGTTCTCGTGGGCGACGCGGCCGTCGGAGTCCTTCGCCTCCGCCGCCACCTTGTAAGTGGTGGACCGCTCCAGCTGGCCACTGGGCTTCCAACTGGTCTTGTCGGCGGATATCTCGCCCTCGACGGCGGCGCCGTCGGACGTCGTCATCGTCACCTCGGTGAGCGTGCCCTTGCTCACGGTGACAGCGGCCGAGTTGTTGATGGAGGCGTTGTCCGAGCCGTCCTTCGGCGTGATCTCGATCTGGGCCTCGGAGGTCTTCTCGGCCGCCGCCTCGTCCACCTTGGCCTGCGAGGTGTCCTTGCCGCCGTCGGAGGCGCTGCTGTCGTCGCTGCCGGAGCAGGCCGAGAGCACCAGGACACCGCCGAGCAGTGCGGACGCGGTCATCAGACCCCTGCGCCGCTTACTGTCCGTCATCACACGCTTCTCCATCGTTGCCGAATCCCCAAAACCCCATGAGTCCCCGTTGACAAACACCCGCAAGAAACCTCAACGCTAAGACCGGTTCAGCCCGTTCCACATCCCGCGGATGTGTGGGGCACACCACGTTCGCCGGGCGGTGGCGCCCATACCGATGGTGCCCATACCGGTCGGTGCGCCCCATGAGACGACGAAACCCCGGACGGCGGTTGCGCCCGGGGTCACGATTTCCCCGAAAAGCGTCAGCCGAACACCTTCGCGGCGTCTTCGTCGTCTCCGTCGTCCTCGTCGCCACCATCGTCCTCGTCGCCATCATCCTCGTCGAGGTCCCACTCGGGCGAATCGGGGTCGTAGTCGATCTGTTCACTGCTCCAGGAGGCCTGTTGGAGCTCGATTCCGGGCACCTCGCCGATCAGGTCGAACGGGTCCACGAGATACGCGAGGGCCTCCGCCGTGTCTTCCGTCACAGCACTCTGCGCATGGACCCGTTCGCCCTGCGGCATATCAGCGTCATCCGCGATGCGCTGAAGTGCCGCTTTCGTGAGGCCGTCGGCATCGTCGACCTCGATCACCAGCTCCACGCGAAGCCGTACAAAACGTGATGTCTCAGGAGTGCTCATGCCCGGAGCGTACGACGCATGGCTCCCGTGACTTTCCCGTGACCCGCGCCTTTCACTACCATCGGCCCACACGGTCAATTCTCCAGCGCCACAAGGGGATCGATATTCAGTGTCATCCGTTCGCCGTCCGTTGCTGACCGCCGCCGCCGCGGGCACCCTGCTGGGCGCCCTGTGGTTCGTCCCGTCCGCCAACGCGTCGATGGACGACCCGGCGGGAGCGGAACCCTCGGCCACACCGACGTCGCAGGTCACCACGCAGGCCCGGGTCACCACGGAGGCGTCCGTCGACGGCGCCCGACTCGCCGACACCGGCAGCTTCGACACCACTCCGTATGTCGTCGGCGGCGCGCTC
The DNA here is from genome assembly GCF_009709555.1 of Streptomyces blattellae. Lineage (GTDB taxonomy): Bacteria > Actinomycetota > Actinomycetes > Streptomycetales > Streptomycetaceae > Streptomyces > Streptomyces blattellae. The sequence goes on from NZ_WJBG01000132.1 coordinate 16,959, forward strand.
TCCCTCGGCATCGGTGCCGGATTCGTGGTGTATTCGGTACGTCGTGAGCGGCTGGGTTTTTAACCTGCTTGACGTGTCCTTGACTTGGGCCGCATAGTTCCGCCCCATGAAGAGATCATCGGGCGTGCGTACCGCCGCCACGGTCACCGTGAGCGTGCTGTCGCTCGCCCTAGTCACCGCGTGTTCCACCGAGGAGTCCAGCGGCTCCAAGTCACTGGGCTCGGAATCCGCCGCACCGGCCGAGGCCGCCAAGGCGTTCAGCGCATCCGAGTTGGAGAAGCTGCTCCTCGCTCAGGGCGAGGTCAAGGGTTACCAGGTCGACTCGGGGGACGACACCCTCCCGAAGTCCAAGACCGAGGTGAAGACGGACAACGCGCAGTGCGACCCGCTCGCCTGGGCCACGGCCGGTCTCGCCCCGGGCGACACGGACGCGAACGCCAGCAACAGCGTCACGGAGGACAAGGCGTCGACCGCCACCGCGCAGCCCGAGGACGCCGAGGACATCTTCGACGTCGACGTGACGTACGTGGGCCTGTCCTCGTACGAGGGCGACGGCGCCGCGCAGGCGATGAAGGCCGTGTCCGACGGCGTCTCGGCCTGCTCCGGCGGGTACGGCCTCGCCGCCGGCGGCGAGGACTCGAAGGTCACCAAGGTCAGCTCCCTGGAGGGCTCCGGGCTGGGCGAGGAGTCGGTGGCGTTCGCCGAGGACGTCGACATGGACGGCGAGGGCACGGCCACCTTCCACACCGAGGTGGTGCGCGAGGGCAACACCATCGCCACGTTCTACACCGTGAACTTCGCCTCGTTCGGTACCGGCGAGGCGGCCGAGATCCCGGCGTCCGTGGTCGAGGCGCAGATCACCAAGCTCAAGTAGTCTCCGGAGACTCCAGAGTCTCCGGGGCCCTGCCGGTCGTACGGCAGGGCCCGGGGACGTCCTACAGCCCCCGGGGCCGTCCTACAGCAGCGGCCCGGTGACGGTCTCCACCGCCGCCAGCAACCGCCCGTCCCGCACGAACGCGTCCGCCGCCGCGAGGTCGGGCGCCAGGAACCGGTCCGGACCGGGGCCCCCGACCCCCGCCGCCCGCACGGCGTCGATGACGGCCCGCGACGCCGGCGCCGGACTCAGCCCCTCGCGCAACTCGACCGCGCGCGTGGCGGCGTACAGCTCGATGGCGACGACCCGCGTGAGGTTGTCCACGGCCGTACGCAGCTTGCGGGCCGCCGACCAGCCCATGGAGACATGGTCCTCCTGCATCGCGGAGGACGGAATCGAGTCCGCCGACGCCGGTACGGCCAGCCGCTTCATCTCGCTCACCAGCGCGGCCTGCGTGTACTGCGCGATCATCAGCCCGCTGTCCACCCCCGCGTCGTCCGCGAGGAACGGCGGCAGCCCATGGCTGCGGTTCTTGTCGAGCAGCCGGTCGGTACGGCGCTCGGCGATCGACGCGAGATCGGCGGCGGCGATGGCGAGGAAGTCGAGGACGTAAGCCACGGGCGCCCCATGGAAGTTGCCATTGGACTCGACGCGCCCTCCCCCAGTGCCGAAAGCCTGGGAGGTGCCCCCAGGCAGTACGACGGGATTGTCGACGGCGGAGGCGAGTTCGCGCTCGGCGACCAGCCGGGCGTGGGCCATGGTGTCGCGTCCGGCGCCGGCGACCTGGGGAGCGCACCGCACGGAGTACGCGTCCTGGACGCGGGGCGCGTCGTCCTGGTGATGCCCGGTCAGGCCCGAACCCTTCAGCACGGCCAGCATGTTGGCGGCGGAGGCGCTCTGCCCCGGGTGCGGCCGGATGGCGTGCAGTTCGGGCGCGAGGACCTTGTCCGTGCCGAGCAGGGCTTCGAGGCTGAGGGCGGCGGTGATGTCGGCGGACTTGTAGAGCGTGTCGAGGTCGGCGAGGGCCATCACCAGCATGCCGAGCATGCCGTCGGTGCCGTTGAGGAGGGCGAGCCCTTCCTTTTCCCGGAGTTCGACGGGTGCGATGCCGTGCGCGGCGAGAAGCTCGCCGGCGGGCCCTAGAGTCCCGTCCGGACCCTCCGCCTCCCCCTCGCCCATGAGTGTGAGGGCGCAGTGCGACAGCGGGGCCAGGTCGCCGGAGCAGCCGAGGGAGCCGTACTCGTGCACGACGGGGGTGATCCCCGCGTTGAGGATGTCGGCCATGGTCTGCGCGACCTCGGGCCGTACGCCGGTGTGCCCCGAGCAGAGGGTTTTCAGCCGCAGGAACATCAGGCCTCGTACGACCTCCCGCTCCACCCTCTCCCCCATCCCGGCGGCGTGCGAGCGGACGATGTTGCGCTGCAGCCGGGCCCGCAGCTCCTGGCTGATGTGCCGGGTCGCCAGGGCGCCGAAGCCGGTGCTCACGCCGTAGACGGGGTCGGGCTTGGCGGCCAGCGCGTCCACGATCTCGCGGGCCGCGGCGAGCGCGGTCACGGCCTCCGCGGAGAGCTCGACCCGGGCGCCGGCGCGCGCCACGGCGAGGACGTCGGACGCGCTGACCCCGGAAGTCCCCACCACCACACTATGCATATCCATATTCAGAAGCGTACGCAGTGAATTCGAAGATGTCACGAGTGGGGTCGGCTTTCACCCCTTACCGATCTGGTCACACCGGTTACCGGTCCGCCCCCACCGGCAGACCACGATCAGCGCCGCCCCCGGAACCGGCGCCGCTCGGCACCGTGGTCGCCGGACGGCTCATCGGCCAGCCGTACGACGGGATCCTCCGGGCCTTCACGCCCCGCGACGACCGGCTTCGTGGCCCGCACGGCCTTGGCGCGGTACTGGGCGGCATCCGCGAGCCGGAACAGCCGCCGGGCCGAGCGAACGGGCCCGATGGGATCCTCCGTCGACGCCACCCCACAGGCGACCCCCTCCCCCAGCTCCAGCTCGGCGGCCCGGCGGCAGAGTTCGTCGGCGGCCCGTACGACCTCGTCGGCGGGCGGCCCGACCGCGAGCAGACAGAACTCGTCACCGCCGAGACGGGCGGCGAGCGTGCCGGGCAGCATGGCCCCGCACAGCGACAGAACCGACCCGAACCGTTCGAGCAGCCGATCCCCCACGGCATGCCCGCGGGTGTCGTTGACCCGCTTGAGCCCATTGAGGTCACAGACGACCAGACTGACGACGACCCCCTGACCGCGGTGCCGCTCGACGGCTTCCTCCAGGCGTACGTCGACGGCCCGGCGGTTGGCGAGCCCGGTGAGCGCGTCGGTGTACGCCAGCCTCCTCACCTCCTCCAGCCGCTCGGCCTGGGCGATCCCGGCGGCGACGACGGCGGCGAGCACGGTGGCGAAGTCGGCGTCGGCCCGGTCGAACACGGGCTCACCGACCGGCCGGGCGACATACAGCTCCCCCCAGGCCCGCCCGTTCAGCACGATCGGGGCGACGACACAGCAGCCACGGCCGCGGCGGCGCAGGGCGGCGACGCGCTGATGGATATAGCCGGGCCGCCCCGCCGCGGGCCCGTCAGCGGTCTCGACCCAGGCGTCGGGTTCACCGCCCCCCGCCCACCGCTCGTGCAGAAACTCGGTGATCTCGGGGAACTGATGCACCGGGTACGCCTCGTCCTCAGGGAACTCCACCTCCCCGGCCACCCGCTCCCCCACGTTCACCAGCACCCTCAGCCGTCCCAGATCCCGCTCCCACACCGACAGCGCCGCAAAACTCCCCCCCAACGCCCGACACGCCCCCACAGCCGCCGCCCGCCACGCATCCCGCGCCCCATGCGCAGCCGCCATACCCTGCGCCAACGCCACAACGGCCGCGAGCCGGATGTCCTCACCCATCACTCCAGGCTAGGAGAAAATGGACGAACCAGGACATTGATGCGGCGAACAGGTGGGCACCTGCCAGCTGCCCGGCACTTGAGGACGAGGCCGTCGAGCCCGGCGGGGCACGGGGGCGGAGCCCACCACCGACGGGGCGCAGGGGAAAACCCCGCCAGGGGCCAGTGCCGGGGCTCCGGCGGTGGGCAGAGGCGAGTGGCAGGGGCAGAACTCCGGGGCCCAGTGCCGGGGCTCTGCCTGGGCGCAGAGGAGGCCTCCGGCGGCCCGAGCCCTCGGGCGGTCGCAGGGGTGTAACCCCGCGCGGGTGGCCAGGAGGCGCAGCCCTCTGACGGGGCGCAGGGGAGGAGCCCTGAGGCGCAGCCCTCTGGCGGGGTCGAAGGGGCGGAGCCCCTGGAGATGGGATGGGTAGGGGCGGCGGGGGCGAGAAAGCGGCCCGTGCCGACACACGTACCGACTACTCCCCCGGCCACTCCGCCCGCCGCTTCTCGTTGAACGCCGCCACCCCCTCCGCCCGGTCCCCGGAGAACGCCACCGTGCGCCACGCCGCGTCCTCGACCTCCAACCCGGCCCGCAGATCAAGCCCGAACCCCACCCGCAACGCCCGCTTGGCCGCCCGCAGCCCCACCGGAGAATTCGCCGCGATCCGGGACGCCAGCTCCAGCGCCTCGTCCCGGTCCCGCCCCGCCTCCACCAGCTGATCGACCATCCCCAACTCCCGCGCCTCAACCGCCTCGACCCGCCGCGCCGAGAAGATCAGCTCGGCCGCCCGCGCCGCCCCCACCCGCCGCGGCAGCAGCTGCGTACCCCCACCACCCGGAATCACCCCCACCGACACCTCGGGCAGCCCCACGACCGCCGTCCGGTCGGCCACGATCACGTCACACGACAGCGCCAGCTCGAACCCGCCCCCCAGCGCAAACCCGTGCACCGCCGCGATCACCGGCACCGGCAGCTCCAGCACCCCGGTGTAGGCCCCCCGCGCCACCGGCCGCTGCCGCACCAGTTCGGCGTCGCTGAAGGAGTTCCGCTCCTTCAGGTCGGCCCCCACACAGAACGCCCGCTCATGGCTCGACGTCAGCACGACCGCCCGTACGCCCTTGTCGTCCCCCAGCGCCGTACACGCCGCCGCAATGGAGCGGGCCATCTCCGTCGACACGGCGTTCATGGCCTTGGGCCGGTCCAGGACCAGCTCGGCGACATGCCCCTCCCCGTGCCGCCGCACCAGCACGTACTCCCCGAACCGTTCCTCGCTCATGACACCCTCCCGGTTAACGCGTGTTAACAACAGTATGCGCCCGATCATCGCAGCCATCCCGGGCCGGGAAAAGGCCGACGCCGGTTCCCGGCCCGGCCCGCTCGGCCCCGCGGACGCCCCCGGACTCCCCGGACTCCCCCTTCGAGTGACATCCCGCCCGACTCCCACCCGATCGCCCACGGAAGCGCATAACGTGCGCTGCGCCACGCGCAACGGGGAGGCATCGCGGTGACGGACCAGAACACACCAGCACGTCAGCGCGGTCGCCACCGCAAACCCCGCCCCCGCAAGCTGCTGCTCGCCGCCGGAGGCCTCGCCGTGGCCGTCGGCGTACTGAGCCTCGTACGCCTGACCCCCGACTCCGACGTCGCCGCTCTCGACGCCACCGAGTCGGAACTGCCCCATCTGGACCCCGCCACCGACCGCGAGACGAATACGGCAGCCACCGCCGCGGCCACCACGGCGGCCGTCCCCACCGCGATCCCGGCAACACCGGCGTCGGTGGCGGGCGCCCCCAGTCCCAGCACGCCACCAGCCCCCGCGGGGAGACCCTTCACACCATCCACGAGGACGACCCCGGCGCCGGCACAAGCGCCGACCACCATCCCCGAGACACCCGCCCCGCAGCCGACGCCCACGACTCCGGCGCCCACTCAGCCCACTCCGCCCATCCGGCCCACCAACTCCCCGACCCCGGCACCGGATCAGCCCCGCGTCTGCATCCCGGTGATCGGCCTGTGCGTGGACCCGCTGACGACCGACGACTGAGCGAACTGCAATGCCGGGTTCGAGCGTGGGGGAGCGACCAGCCACCACGCACCCGCACTCGGCAGACGACCGTCAGCCCGACGACGCCCGCCGCGTAAGCAGCCACGGCTCAACCACGCCCAGCCCCCGCACCGGCCGCTGCCACATCGGCTGCAGCGCAAAGCGATACACCGGCGGCTCCTCGCCCTCCTTCTCCGCGGCAGCCGCCGCCTCAGCGGCCTCCGCCTCGGAAGCAGGCGCGTCCCCGGTCCGGATCAGCTCCTCCGCGAACGCGCTGTCGACCAGCACGGCATCACGGGGGGCTATCGACGTCAGCCGGGACGCCAGATTCACCGTCGTACCGAAGACATCGCCCATACGGGTGGTCACCGTGCCGAACGCGATGCCGACGCGGAGCTCCGGCATCGTCTCGTCGTTCGCCATCGTCTCGATCAGACGCAGCGCGATCTCCGCGGCGACGCCCGCGTCATCGGCGCTGTAGAGCACCTCGTCACCGAGTGTCTTGACGAGTCGCCCGCCGTGCGCGGCCACCAGATCGGCGGCGGTGGTCTCGAAGGCCTCGACGAGCTCGCCGAGTTCCTCTTCCTCCATACGGCGGGTCAGGCGCGTGAAACCGACGAGATCCGCGAAGCCGACGGCGAGGCGGCGGTCGACCATCTCCTCGTCGTCGGCGGCCTGGATGACCCGGCCGGCCGAGGCGGCGAGCTGGCGCCGCCAGACGTAGACGAGGAACTCCTCCAGCTCCGGCAGGAGCAGCTCGATGATCGGGTACGTCACCTCGGTGCGCGTCATGCCGGGCTCGGGCGGCTCGGTCAGGCCCTCCAGGAAGGAGTCGATCTGCCACTCGGCCAGCCGGGCGGTGGTCTGCCCGGTGGAGCGCGCCACCTGCACGGCCATCGCCTCGCTCAGCAGCCCCGCCTCCACCAGACCGGCGAGCCGCCGCAGCGCCAGTACGTCGGCCTCCGTGAGCGCCTTGGCCTGGCCGATGTCGGCGAAGCCCATCGCCCGCCAGAAGCGGGAGGCCAGCTCCATGGAGACACCCGCGCTGCGGGCCGCCTGGAAGGGCGTGTAACGCCGCTCCGCGCCGATGATGAGCTGTTCGAGGCGGAGGGCGAGGGGGTCCTCGCCGGGGTCGGTGGCGTCGGGGTCACGCCGGTCGTAGGGGTCGCCCCGCTCGATCGAAGCCGAGAGAGCATCCACCCGGCCGTCCGGGTCCCTGCCGGAGCCCGTGTCGTCGACGGTCACGCCTGCTGCCCTTCCGATCTGCCGCGGTCAGGTATCGACCGCGGTCAACTTTACGGCAGATGTGCGGCAGGTCACTCCGTGGCCGCGAAAGCTTTCGTGACCGGCGACCGGGCATGCACCGGCTCCAGTGAGGAAGGAACCGGCGTCGGTGCCGCCCCTGCGGGGGGCTGCCGCGCCCAGACCCCCGCTTCGGCCTTCGGCCTCGTCCTCAAACGCCGGACGGGCTGAATTTGCAGACCGGCGTCGACAAGCACCGCACAGTCTGAAGCGTGCGCGCCGCCCACAAACGAAACGAACCCGCACAGGCCGAAGCATCCACGCCACCCAGAGACGAACCCGCACGGACTGAAGCGCCCACGTCGCTCGCCAAGCGAACCCACACGAGCTGACGGACAACACGCCGGGCGCAAGCGACCCACACGGTCCGACGGACAACACACCGCGCACAACGCACCCGCAAACGCACCCAACAAACCCACCCACACGAGCCGACAGACACCCCGCCCGGCGCAAGCGAACCCACACGGACCGAC
>NZ_WJBG01000133.1 GCF_009709555.1 Streptomyces blattellae
CTGAGGGGCCTCGCGTTCCACGGACAGGGATGCGACTGTTTACTTCAGGCGACGATTCGCAACTTCACATGTTCGGCGTGGACTTCTCGCGGAGGGCGATAGCCGACGGCTGAGTGAAGGCGCTTGCGATTGTACCAGAATTCGATGTACCGGGTGATGTCATGCCGGGCGGCCTCGCGAGTCAAGTACGTTACCCGCGACACTCGTTCGTTCTTCAGGGCCCCGAAGAACGACTCCGCCATGGCGTTGTCGAAACAGATCCCGGTACGCCCGGCCGACCGGCGAAGTCTCAACCCCTCGAGAACCTTTGCGTACTCGGCGGACATGTAGTTGCTGCCCCGGTCGGAGTGAAATATGGCACCCTTCGAGAGCTTCCTGTTCCGTGCCGCCTTACGGATGGCCCGGGATATCAATGGCGTCTGGTAGTGGTCGTCCATGGCATAGCCGATGACCTCTTTGGTGCAGCAGTCGATAACGGTTGCCAGATACAGCCAGCCCTCGCCGGTGGGAATGTAAGTGATGTCACCGACGAGTTTTTCACCGGGTGCCTCGGCGGTGAAGTCGCGGCCCACGAGGTCCGGCACCGGACCGGGTGCCGCCTGGGTGAGAGACCACTGCTTCGGCCGCGGCTGGCAGGGCACCAGGCCCAGCTCGCGCATCAGCTGGCGGACCAGCTCCGGGCCGGCGGCGACGCCCCAGCGCAGCAGCTGCGCGTGGACGCGCCGATAGCCATAGGTGCCGTCGGACATGTCGAACGCCTTCTTGATGAGCAGCCGCAGTTCCTCGCGCCGCTGGGCGGTCGCGGAATCGGGCCGGTTTCTCCAGTCGTAGTAGCCGGACTTGGACACGCCGAGTTTTCTGCACATGAACTCGACGGAGTACGCGCACTCCGCGTTGTCGAGCCGCATCGAATCGATGAACTCGTACTTGCTCGCTACCGGGGATCCTTCGCGAAGTACGCTGCGGCTTTTTTCAGGAAGGCGTTCTCCTGCTCAAGCTCTCGGTTCCGGCGTCGCAGCTCCTTCAATTCGGCACGCTCGTCCACCGGCAGCGGCCCAGCCTGCTGTCCGTGCTCGCGCTCATGCTGGCGCACCCAGGTGCGGAGCGTCTCGGGATTCACGTTGAGTTCCCGGGCGACATGAGCGACCGGCTTGCTGGATTTCAAAGCCAGTTGGACCGCTTCTTCACGGAACTCCGGCGAGTACGGACTTGGACGTGCCACTTGCTTCTTCCCTCGATTCCTTACAGGACAACCCTATTGGGTCCCTGTCCGGGATCTTCGGGGCCCCTCAGACTCCCCAGTGGGTGGACGGCCCCGGCAAGGTCCAGAGCAAGGGCAAGGCCAAGGTGGCCAAGGTCAACGTGGCGCGGAGCGAGGTCACGGCGGCGAGCCTGGACGCTGCGGCGTAGATGAGTGGTGTACGCCACTGACTGGGAGGGTCGGCCCCGCCATGGGGCCGCCCTCCTGGGCGTTGCGTGACGGCCGGCTGAGCTGACAGTGATGGAACGGGGTCCCCAGGGCAAGAAAAGTGCCCGGGGACCCTTCTTCTCTATACGCGTACGTAGAAAGAAGGGTCCCAGGGCGCTTTTTGTGCCCCCTGACCATGGGTGGCCCAGGTCTCGGCGGAGGGCGGCCCTGGCGGGGTGTCACGGCCCCCAGTGAATGGAGATAGACGGACCGCAGACCGTCCCACGTGCTTGGCCCCCGTTTCGCGGGTGGTGCCTCACCTGGGTTCTGCGGTCCAGTGAGTGCGGCCCCGTGGCGGGGGCCTTTTTGCTCGGTGCATCGCGCCCCGGACGGTTCTCTCCTCCCGTCCTGGCGTCCAGGCCACGGCGGTGCACCAATACACGCGGGCGGCCATGGGCCGTCCGTTCTCCTGATGAGTCGCCAGCTCCACGGAGGGGCTCCGGCCGGATGCTCTCCCAGCGTCCTGCCGGGGCCGACTGGCGGCCGTTCGCGCACCGGGCAGGGTGCCAATCGAGAACGCAGACTCCCGGCGGTGGGCCGGGCCGCCTCCAGGCAAACCAACCCACCCCCGATAGGGCCCGTTCGGCCCCGTTGCTCCCAGGGCTGCCCCCTTGGTTGAGCGCGGAGCCGGACGGGCCCTTTTCGCGTTCCGGGGCCAAGTCGGTCCTGGAGATACCGACTTGGAGTGAGCCATGAGCACGATCAACCCCCATGACGCCCTGGACGACCGCGCACGGACGACCGTGGACAACTGGCCGGTGGTGACCATCGTGTGGCATGAGCCGACGGCCCCCAAGCGGGTCCATGACGCCTATGCGGCCCTCCGGGAGGGCCTGGACGTGGTGAGCCGTCTCCGGGAGGAGTTCCGGGAGTTGCGGACGGCCGACGAACGCCAGGAGCGGGAGCGGCGGGAGGCTCACGCGGCCCACCTGGCGGGCGGCCCGGCCCCCAAGGCGTACAAGCGCGTGGACGACCTGGCCCAGCGGGAGGACAAACTCCTGGCCCTCCAGGCGGCCCAGACCGGACCCGGGAGCTGAGGGCCCAGTACGACGCCATGGAGACGGACCCGGCGTCATGGCGGAGGAGCGGGACGCCCTGGTGAAGGCCCTGGAGGGCGAACACGCCCGCATGGCGGAGCTGGCCGTGGAGGCCGAACGCGCGTACCAGCGGTTCGCGGCCGTCAGGGCCCGCGCGGAGTACCTGTCCCTGGAGCTGGGCGACGTGGAGGCCCCGGCGGGACTGAAGTACGCCAACGACGACGTGACCGACGGAAGCGAGTGGGGCGCGATCCTCCACGTGGCGCAGTCCACGGACCCGCGCGTAACGGGGGAGTGGCTGGTCTCCGCCCTTCGGGACGCCACCTCCAAGGCGTGAACGCCCACCTGGGGGCCTGGCGACAGGGCCGGGCCCCCTTCCCCTGCCTGGGCCCTGGCGGGCCCCCAGAGAGGCCCTGGAGGCTGACGTGAACTTTGTTGCCTGGCTCCCGGAGCAGACGGACCGGGAGGACGCCACGGGCCGTGTCGCCGTGGCCGTCGCCAACCACCTGGCGGAGGGGTGGACGCCCCGGTCCGGCTCCGTGGATGAGGTCCGCAAGCTGGCCCCGGTGTTGGGCCTGGACCTGGCGGACGTGGACGCGGCGGACGCCCGGTACCGGGCGGGCCACATGGAGAACCCATTGCGACCGGAGGAGCTGGAGATGGGGGCCGCCCGATGACGTACCGGTCACCGGCCAACACCCGCCGGGAAGTGCTGAGTTGGCTACAGGCTCACCGGGACCCGTCGGTCACGGCCCTGACGCACCGGGCCCGCATCCTGGCGGCCCTGGCCGTGGAGCGCCCGGAGCTGGTGGCCGCCATCACCAGCACGGAGTTCCGGGGCCTGTGTGCCCACGTCTTCAAGGACCCGCGTGGAGCCCACGTTCCCGGGTTCGTCCGCCACGGCCGGGGTACGGCCGACCCCAAGGGAGTGACCGCGTGAGTCATCAGCGAACCAACGAACGGGTGGCCGCCGTGGCCGCTGAAGTCGTGGCCCGGCTGGGTGCCACGCATACCGACGGCCCGGACCCCGCCACGGCGTCCATGTCCACGGCTGTCCGTGTGGGCCGTGGCGGGCTGGACCCGACGGCCCGGCCGGAGAGCCAGGACCCGGCCGAGCTGGCCAGCCGTGTCCCGCGTGACGTGCGGACCGGCGGCACCGTCCGGCCGAGTGGGGCCGTGGCCTGGCTCGCATGAGCCGGACGACCCCGTGGGACCTGGGGGATACCCCCCTCCAGGGCGGCCGGGACATCGAAGCGTGATAGCGGCCCTGTCTCTGTACGGGTTCCAAGGTCTGTGAGCGACCTGAACGGCCGCCACACGTGGCTTCTGACCTGGGTGGATGCCGCTCCGGACCACACGCCGGAGTGGGCCATAACAGGGCTTTCGCTGGACACCCCAAGGGCCCCGATCC
>NZ_WJBG01000134.1 GCF_009709555.1 Streptomyces blattellae
CTGAGGGGCCTCGCGTTCCACGGACAGGGATGCGACTGTTTACTTCAGGCGACGATTCGCAACTTCACATGTTCGGCGTGGACTTCTCGCGGAGGGCGATAGCCGACGGCTGAGTGAAGGCGCTTGCGATTGTACCAGAATTCGATGTACCGGGTGATGTCATGCCGGGCGGCCTCGCGAGTCAAGTACGTTACCCGCGACACTCGTTCGTTCTTCAGGGCCCCGAAGAACGACTCCGCCATGGCGTTGTCGAAACAGATCCCGGTACGCCCGGCCGACCGGCGAAGTCTCAACCCCTCGAGAACCTTTGCGTACTCGGCGGACATGTAGTTGCTGCCCCGGTCGGAGTGAAATATGGCACCCTTCGAGAGCTTCCTGTTCCGTGCCGCCTTACGGATGGCCCGGGATATCAATGGCGTCTGGTAGTGGTCGTCCATGGCATAGCCGATGACCTCTTTGGTGCAGCAGTCGATAACGGTTGCCAGATACAGCCAGCCCTCGCCGGTGGGAATGTAAGTGATGTCACCGACGAGTTTTTCACCGGGTGCCTCGGCGGTGAAGTCGCGGCCCACGAGGTCCGGCACCGGACCGGGTGCCGCCTGGGTGAGAGACCACTGCTTCGGCCGCGGCTGGCAGGGCACCAGGCCCAGCTCGCGCATCAGCTGGCGGACCAGCTCCGGGCCGGCGGCGACGCCCCAGCGCAGCAGCTGCGCGTGGACGCGCCGATAGCCATAGGTGCCGTCGGACATGTCGAACGCCTTCTTGATGAGCAGCCGCAGTTCCTCGCGCCGCTGGGCGGTCGCGGAATCGGGCCGGTTTCTCCAGTCGTAGTAGCCGGACTTGGACACGCCGAGTTTTCTGCACATGAACTCGACGGAGTACGCGCACTCCGCGTTGTCGAGCCGCATCGAATCGATGAACTCGTACTTGCTCGCTACCGGGGATCCTTCGCGAAGTACGCTGCGGCTTTTTTCAGGAAGGCGTTCTCCTGCTCAAGCTCTCGGTTCCGGCGTCGCAGCTCCTTCAATTCGGCACGCTCGTCCACCGGCAGCGGCCCAGCCTGCTGTCCGTGCTCGCGCTCATGCTGGCGCACCCAGGTGCGGAGCGTCTCGGGATTCACGTTGAGTTCCCGGGCGACATGAGCGACCGGCTTGCTGGATTTCAAAGCCAGTTGGACCGCTTCTTCACGGAACTCCGGCGAGTACGGACTTGGACGTGCCACTTGCTTCTTCCCTCGATTCCTTACAGGACAACCCTATTGGGTCCCTGTCCGGGATCTTCGGGGCCCCTCAAACCGCCCCGTCAACAGCTACCAGCACAAACACATCCACATCTGGGGCTGCGGAGGCATCGGATCCTGGACCGCCGAGTTCATCGCACGCGCCGGAGCCGCACGCATCACCCTGTGCGACCCCAGCGTCGTCACCGGCGGGCTGCTCGTCCGGCAGAACTTCCTCGAGACCGACCTCGGCGCGGCCAAGGCCGCCGCGCTCGCTGACCGGCTTCGTAACATCGACGACAGCCTGACCGTCGACATCGCCGAGGGCCTCCTCCCCGAGGACGCCGAACAGATCATGAACCAGGCCGACCTCGTGATCGACGCCACGGTCAGCCTGGCCATCGGGCAATGCCTCGATGTCCTCGCACGCACACCCAACCGCAAGGCAACCCTCGCCCAGATCGCCACAGACACACGCACCGGGACACTTGGCATCCTCACCGTCTGCGCACCGGGAACCCTCCAAGGCCCCCACAGCTTGGACTCCCTGGCTGGCCCCTCGGTACTCGACGACCACCAACTCGAGCTGTACCACGCCCTGTGGCAAGAAGCAGAGCCCGACGACGAACTCGTACCGACCCGCGGCTGCTCCGTTCCCACCTTCCACGGATCCTCTGCCGACCTCGCCGCCGTCGCCGCCACGCTCACCACGTTTCTCGGCATGCAGCTGGCCGGGTCGAAATCAGGAACCCATCTGGTCGCTCTTCCGCACGCCCGCAGCGGACCGCATCATCACTACGTCCCCCATGTCCCCTAGCCCGGCCGGTGCGGCCAGACCAAGCGCCCATACCCCATACTTCCGCTGCACGGCACCACAGCAACAGACCCGGTGTCCCCGAACCAAGACACGCGAGACGCACAACCCCCGCCTGCGCCAAGAGGAGTCGACCTGTGGCACGCAAGTCCATCCCCGACGTCGAGCGGCTCAAGGTCTGGGTCCGCGCCGGCGGACGATGCGAGCTTTGCGGAACCTACCTTCTTGAGGGAAAACTCACGTATCAGGACTTCACCCTCGGAGAGCTCGCCCACATCGTGGGACAGGACGCAACGCCGAAGTCACCGCGCGGCATGGACCCCCTTCCGAAGGATCAGCGCGACCTGGCTGACAACCTCATGCTGCTGTGCCGCGGCGAGCATAACGAAATCGACCGCAAGGGCTCTCTCGACGTCATGACGGTCGAACGGCTCCGGCGCATCAAGCGCGATCGGGAGGAGTGGATCCGACGGCTAACTGCTCTTAACCCGGAAACCGGCACCGTGGTAATCCGGCTGATCGGACAAGTCCGCAGCCAGGAAGTCGAACTCACCAAGCCCACTGCCGCCGAGGCCGTCATCCGCTCCGAAGAGCGATTCCCCGACTTCCCCCTCAGCCTGCACGGCGACGGCTTCGAGATCGATCTACGACGCATACCAGGTGAGAAGGCCGGCGGGCCAGCGTACTGGGAGCAGTGCCAGCAGCAAATCGATCGGGTCCTGGAACACAAACTGGCGGAAGCGCTGCGTGAGGACTCAGTGCACCACGTGAGTGCCTTCGCCTTCGCCCGCTTGCCACTGCTTGCCTATTTCGGCTCCCGCTTGGACGACACATTCACCGTCTCCATCTATCAACGGCACCGCAGCACGGAATCCTGGTCCTGGCCCGACACGACGGACCCGATGGTGCGCTTCGTCACCGAGCCGCCTCTCTCTCCTGCCCCTGACGCCCCTGACGGAGTACTGATGTTGAACATCTCCGGATCGATCCAGGCAGAAGAGCTACCCCAACAGCTTGCCCTGCTTCCGCGCTGGACGATTCACCCGCACGACGTCACCCCGTCCGTCGACGTAATCAATTCCGTTCCCACGCTCAACGAGTTCACCTCGGTGCTCCGGCAACTACTCTCCGAGCTGGAGGCCAACCACAAGAACCTACGACGACTGCACGTAGTGGCAGCTATTCCCGTTTCGGCTGCAGTGACGCTCGGCCGTGTCCACGATGCCAATGTTCACCCCGACCTGGTCATCTACGACCGCACCGCCGGCCAGTACACGGCAGCGTTGCGCATCTCTTGACGATCACGCACAAGGCGGCGAAGACCTGCCCCAGGCAATGATGGCTCTGTGCCCCAACTGCCATGCGATCAAGCCCCGCAGCACCGTGACCGCCGAGTTCCGCCAACGGTTGCGTAAGCGACTACGGCTCCACAAGGGCAGCACTTGCCTAACCCCGTGCTGCTCCTGGGTCGTCGTCGCGAGAGTGCACCGGTCGCGGCATGTCGGCGACGCTTGAAATGTGAGCCGATTCCGGCGGGTGAAAAGTGACCCCCCGCTGCGTCAGTTGATGTTGGTCATTCCCCGGTGTTGGCGGCGGGAACCCGTCCGAGGTCGCGGCCGCGCATGCGGTAGCTGTCGCCCTTCAGCGAGATGACCTCGGCGTGGTGGACGAGGCGGTCGATCATCGCGGCGGCGACGGTGTCGTCGCCGAAGACCTCGCCCCAGCGCCCGAAGGGCTTGTTGCTGGTCACGATCACCGAGGCGCGTTCGTAGCGGCCCGAGATGAACTGGAAGAACAGGTTCGCGGCCTCGGGCTCGAAGGGGATGTATCCCACCTCGTCGACCACGATCAGCGGGATCCGTCCCAGCCGGGTCAACTCGTCGCTCAGACGCCCTGCTTGATGGGCTTCGGCGAGGCGGGTGACCCACTGGGCGGCGGTGCCGAAGGCGACCCGGTGGCCGGCCTGGCAGGCCCGGATGCCCAGGCCGGTGGCGAGGTGGGTCTTGCCGGTTCCGGGCGGTCCCAGGAAGATCACATTCTCCTTTCCGGCGACGAAGTCCAGCGTCCCCAGATGGGCGATGACCTCGCGTTTCACGGACCGCTGGTGGTCGAAGTCGAAGTCCTCCAGCGACTTGCGAGAGGGAAAACGAGCTGCCCGGATGCGGCCCTCGGCGCCGTGGGAGTCACGGGCGGCGACCTCCCGCTGCAGGCATGCGGCCAGATACTCCTCGTGGCTCCAGCCCTCGTGGCGAGCCCGCTCGGCGAGCCGGGCTGCCGCATCCCGCAGGGCCGGAGCCTTCAGCGCCTTGGTCAGATAGATCAGTTCGGAGCCGACGTCGCGGCTGGTCCTGGCCTGGTTCGTGCCGTTCTTCGTGCTCATCACGCTGCCCCTTCACCCGTGCTCAGCCCGCCGTCGATGACGCCGAAGATCCGGTCGTAGGTGTCCAGCGACCGCTCCTCGACCTCCGTCACGTCCACCGGCGCCGGTTTCGTGCCGGCGGCCGCCTTGCGGGCGGCCGCGGCAGCGGCCGCGTGGTCCGGGTCGGTGATGGTCTGGTGGCGGGCCCAGCTGCGGGCATGGCGGGCGACCTCGACGCCGTCGCAGGTCACCAAGACCTGGTCCAGGTCGGCGGCGACCTCGACGCGACGGCCGACGGCCAGCGGATGCACCGAGTAGTCGCAGGTGTCCAGGCGGACGTAGTGGTCTCGGGGCAGCCGCAGAGATGCCTTCCACCAGCCCGGCGGGGCGATCGGCGGCAGGGCGAGCATGCGAGAGCGGTCGGCCTCCAACCGGTCCGCTGGGCGGGCCTGCAAGGTGCGGTGGATGCGCCGGTTGGCCCTGGTCAGCCAGTCGGCGAGCTGGATGTTGAAGTCGGCCGGCGAAGTGAACACCCGCCCGGGCAGGAACGACGTCTCGAGATAGCCGTTGGCCCGCTCGACCAGGCCCTTGGACTCGGGATCCCGCGGCTTGCAGAGCAGGAACTTGATGCCCAGCAGTCCGGCGAACGCAGCGAACTCGTCTGTGAGTTGGGGTCCGCCGGACCGCCAGGAGCCGACGGCTCCCTCGTTGTCCCAGACCAGCACCCGTGGGACGGCGCCCAGCTCTGTCAGCAGCCGCCAGTGCCCGGCGATCAGGTCGGCCGCCGACCTGGAGGGCAGCATCCGAGCGGTGATCCACCGCGAGTAGCCCGCGACCATGACCAGCACCGGCGGCCGCCCGACCTGGCCGAAGCCGAGCGGGATGTCGGCCGGCGGGAACCACAGGTCACACTGGCCGATCTCGCCCGGCTCATAGACCGTTCGCGAGGCCGGATCCGCAGGCCGATAAGCCGGCCGCAGGTCCCGGACCCGGTCCTTGAGCACGGTCAGACCGCGGTCCCAGCCGATCCGCTCGGCGATCACAGTCGCCGGCATCTCAGGCCACTGCTCGAGCAGTTCACGAATCTGCGGCTCGACCGCGTCCACGATCGAGCCCTTCGGAGCCCGCTGATACTTCGGCGGCGCGTCGTCCGCGATCGCCCTGCGGACAGTGTTCCTCGCGATCCCCAGCTTCCTCGCGATCGCCCGAACCGGCATCTGCTCGGCCCGGTGAAGCCGACGGATCTCCGCCCAGTCCTCCACGCTGATCACCACTCCTCCCGGCCTGACTCAACGAGCCAGACCCCTGGAGGGGGTCAACTTTCAAGCGCCACCCGTGGTCCACTTTTCAGCCGTCGCCGACAGCGGCAAACCGTCGCGTCCCCTCGCAGGATTGACGCCTCCTACAGCCCGCGAAGCCCGGTCGCCTCTCAAGCCCCTATAGCGGGGGCCTACAGGAAGGCGGCTAAACTGCATTGTGGCACCACTTCCTGGCCCCCCGGTCAGGTTCCGGGTTGCGGGCAGCGTCCGGCAACGAGCGGCGTGTAGCGATGCCACCCGCCTACCAGACCAGCAAAGCAATGCGGCCGCGCGATGAAGAGGGAGAAGTCCTCGGCGGTGACGCGTGAGAGGCTGGCGACCGCCGTCTCCGGCAATGCCGCGGCGGGCGCTCCAATGCTGCAGACATCTCCAAAGGCGTTGAGATTTGCAGGGGTGAAGGATACGGCCTGGTTGGTCGAGAAAGTTCCCGGGCCGCATGCTGCGAATCGGCCATAACACGCGCGTCGTCTCCGTGGCCTTGTTTCGGGTGCTCGAGAGAGGAGGACCCGAGTGCAACGGTGCTCACGGCGGACACGGAAACCCACCTACTCAGAAGCCCCGCCGGGCAGCACCTGCAGGGCTTCTCGTCGCACTCCGCTCTCACACAGCCCCTATGAGCGGGGTGCTGGTTGTAGCTGTTTGACCAGGTGGAAGACCTCGCGGGCCGCGTAGCGTTTGAGGCAACGGACGATTTCGCGCCGGGTCTTGCCCTCCTTGATCCGGCGCTCGTAGTAGTCCTGAGTGCGCGGGTCGACCCGCAGACGGGTGAACACGATGCGGTGGAGCGCGGCGTTGGCCTGACGGTCGCCGCCGCAGTTGAGCCGACGGTAGTTTCGCCGTCCCGAGGAACGCTCGACCGGGCTGACTCCGCACAGCGCGGCGAACGACGCCTCACTGTCCAGCCGCTCCGGGTTGTCCCCCATCGTGATCAGCAGAGCGACCGCCGTGTCCGGACCGATCCCCACGACGTCGAGCAACTGCGGGGCGTGCCGTTCCACAAGCCGGCCAAGACGAGCCTCCACATCCCGAATCTCCTCGGAGAGCCGGCCGATCCGGTGAGCCAGCAGGCCCAGCGTGATCCGGGTGGCCTGCACCACCGACTCGGCGCCGACCTCCTCGCGCCCACGCGCATCGGTGAACTGCATGCAGGTACGGAAGAGTTCGGCATTGCCCAGTCCGGCCAGTTCCTCCCGCAAGACGGGATCGGCAGTGACGAGGACGGCCTTGAGCTGGTTGATGGCCTGCGTGCGGGCTTTGACGGCCGACGTCTGAGTTTGTACATTCTCGCGATCTGCACCGGTCCGTCGCCCGTTTTGGCCCGGGCACGGGCCCGCCCGCTCAACACGGCTCGCGCCGCGTTCTGGGCATCGAGCGGATCCGACTTGCCACGCCGACGACGATCCGCACGGTCCATCCGATTCACGTCAAACACGTCCACGCCCTGGGCCAGAAGATAGCGGGACAACGACGCTCCGTAAGAGCCGGTCCCCTCCACTCCGGCCCGCCTCACGGTTCCCCACTTCCTGGCGCGCTTCAGCAGATCACGGGAGCCGGCCGCGGTGGCCGGGAACTCATCGGTGGCAAGGACTGCCCCCGATACGGAGAGCACTGCAGCCACGTGGACATCCCGATGCGTATCCACTCCCAGCACCACCTCCCCCGCAGGGCGGCGACGGGTTCGCGGAGCCGACGACGTACTGGGCACGGTCGAACTGGACATGCCCGTTCCGTTCCCCCCTTCCGGTGCGATGACGTGTCGCGTTGCCGGTACCGGGCCGCGTCAGACGGTCAGAATCGTGAGGACGCCACAACAATCGGCAGGCCCCTATCGGGACACACCCCGCCAGCCCGGCACCGACAACGCACCATCTCCGGCCAACGGCCGACACCGTGTGATCGAGACACTTCGGTCAGAGAAATCATGAGTCAGACCACGGACCCGGGACAGCACCCATCCATCCTCCCGCTCCCTATCCCTCTACCGCTCAGGAACCGTAGGACATGCTCAATCCCCTTCACGCAACACCCCAAACCGGATCCCGGCCGAGCACAACAGGACACAAAGGCAAGCAGTGCGATCAGGGGTAGCGACCTGGGCGCCGACCTCGCCGTCTACCTCACCGATGGCCTCGAGCTGGTCGTCCAGCCTGGCCTGGCACTGGCCCTGGATCAGTCACATCACCGCCGACCTCAACCGACTCGCCCAGCTGGCGGACCACAGCCGACCGACGGATCCCCCGTCCCTTCGACGGCGCCTCAACACCCGGAGCAGTGGAACCCGGCGCCACCGGAGGCGGCACTCGGGCCAAGGTCCTGCCCAGCCTCAGCGCACGACGGGGTCGGCAGAAAGAAGATCGACTACGACCAGTTCTCCGATCCCCTCAACTCCGACGACAGCCCCGGTGCCGCCTCGCGCAGTCCCCTGGTGGTCCCGCACCACGGGCGGCTGCGGGCGGGCTACGGTGGATGAGATGTTACGAATGAGCCATAAAGGCACGATCACACCGGAACGTCCGGTCGGCATGGGAGGGCTCCGTGCCTATGCCCGTTGCCCGGAGGTCCCCCCGATGCCTGCTGCCCCGCGCGAGCCTTCGGTCTTCCTCGGACTGCTGCCCTGGCCGGAACGCGTAC
The DNA here is from genome assembly GCF_009709555.1 of Streptomyces blattellae. Taxonomy (GTDB): domain Bacteria; phylum Actinomycetota; class Actinomycetes; order Streptomycetales; family Streptomycetaceae; genus Streptomyces; species Streptomyces blattellae. The sequence continues at coordinate 8,343 of NZ_WJBG01000134.1, forward strand.
AGGTGGCCCGGGCCCTGCGAACGGAGACGGTCGGCGGCCTGGTGCTGCTGATCGCCGCCCTGGTGGCGCTGGTGTGGGCGAACACGCCGTGGCGCGGGAGCTACGAGGCGCTGCGCGACGTCCACTTCGGGATAGCGGCACTCGGGCTGGATCTGTCGGTGCAGCACTGGACCGCCGACGGGCTGCTCACCGTCTTCTTCCTGGTCGCGGGGATCGAGCTCAAACGCGAACTCGTGGCCGGCCAGCTGCGCACCTCGGCCACCGCGGTCCTGCCGGTGGTCGCCGCGGTGTGCGGCATGGTGGTGCCCGCGGCGATCTACCTGGCCACGGCCGCTGCCAGTGGCGGCCGTGCCGGCGGCTGGGCGGTGCCGATGGCGACCGACATCGCCTTCGCACTCGCGGTCCTCGCTGTGCTCAGCACCCACCTGCCGACCGCGTTGCGGGCCTTCCTGCTCACCCTGGCGGTCGTCGACGACCTGGGCGCAATCCTGGTCATCGCGTTGTTCTTCACCAGCCGCCTGAACCCGGCAGCCCTCGGAGGGGCCGTCGGCGGGCTGGTCGTCTTCTACCTGCTGCAACGGTTCAGGGTGCGCGGATGGTGGTGGTACGTGCCCTTGGCCGTGGTCATCTGGGCGCTGATGTACAACGGCGGAGTGCACGCCACCGTGGCCGGGGTGGCGATGGGACTGATCCTTCGCTGCGCCCGCGACCAGGGTACGGGGGAGGATGCCTCGCCCGGGGAGCGCACCGAGTACCTGCTGCGTCCGGTGTCAGCCGGTGTCGCCGTCCCCCTGTTCGCCCTGTTGGCCGCCGGGGTGAGCATCTCCGTTCCCGTGCTGGGCCAGGTGTTCACCCGTCCCGAGCCGCTGGGCGTGGTGCTTGGCCTGGTTGTCGGCAAGGCCGTGGGGATCTTCGCGGGAACCTACCTCGCCGCCCGGTACACCCGGGCCCGGCTCAACCCCGACCTGGCCTGGGCCGACGTCTTCGCCCTCGCGGTTCTCGCCGGAATCGGGTTCACCGTCGCCCTGCTCATCGGCGAGGTGGCCTTCGCCGACCCGGCTGACACCGAGCGGATCAAGGCCGCCGTACTGGTCGGCTCACTGCTCGCCGCCGGCATCGCCGCCCTGCTGGTCAAACGCCGTAACAGCATCTACCGCAGGCTGTGGGAGGCGGAGCACCTCGACGAGGACGCCGACGGCATCCCCGACATCTACCAGCGCGGCACGGGCCCGATCCGTGCCCGGCGCCGCCGGTGACGGCCGAGGACCGACAGCCCGACGCAGGAGACCGGCCACACCCGGTGACCGTAGGCGCACACCAGCCACCGGCGCGCGCCTGCGCGGCTGATGGCCGACGAGGAAGGCGACTGGCGACGTCACCGACGCCCGAAGCGCGGAGGGGGCGTGGGAGACGGACGGCGGGGCCTGGGCACCACCGCCGCACTCCCGCCACCGAGCGCGACGGCCCTTGCCCTCGGGCCGAGGGAGCCGAGGCCACGGAGACCGCTCACCATGGCAGCGATACTCGCCATGACCGCGGCCCGGTCGCAATGAGCCGGAACCGCCCTGATCCGCCTCTCAGTAAAATGCCTGCTCACGAGGACGTCCCGGGGCCTCGGAGCGGCGTAGAGTGAAACGACCGGGAGTACTTCGCACACCGGCCGCCACGGCGGTGTCATTCCCGGCGAGCAGCAACACCGGCCTCCAGGAGGAGGCCCGGGGACAGGTCCGTGTCATGACCGCGACCATCGAACCTACGATCATCAAAGAGCGCCTGCCCTCGGCGTCGGCCCGGCTGTCCCTGGCCCCGACCGGCTCAGGTCCAGGTCTCCTGGACGGTGCCTGGTGGCCCCGCTCCCGTGATCTCCTCCGGGAGATACCCACTCTGACGCACGCCCTGGACGCGTGTTGGGGCCGGATCACACGCGTCACCGTGAACCCGGCCCACTGGCCCGTCATCCCGCGCAGGGTCCCCGTCACGGGGCACACGGTGCATGTCGGCTGGTTCGCCGACGAGCAGGACCCCAACAAAGTGATCCTCCTCTCCTACACGGTGGGCCGCCTGGACCTGCTGGTGATCCCTCCGGAGACGGAGCCGGCCGCCGCCGCCCGGCTGATGGCAGCAGCAACCGTTCCGGGAGGTATCCGTACGGCCAGCGGTCTGATGGCAGACGAGGCCATGAGCCACGACGCGGCGGAGACTCGGGGCCGGGAAGAGGAATGGGAGACCGACGGCGGAGCCGCTTCGGCGGCCGCAGCCGCGTCGGGGTCTTGAGTTCCGCCCTGTGGAGGTGAGGATGTGGAGACAGCCGTCACCGTCGCCGTGATCATCTTCGTCATCATCGTGGGAATGTTCCTGATCCACCGGCTCAACGCGCAGCATGACGAAAGGATCGCCGCGTTCCGCTACAGCGACGCCCTACCGGGAATCGGTCGGCGGAACCGTAAGAGCCCATGTGCGACCGCGCCGAAGGGTTCTCCTGCCGACGCCACCCGCCGTGAGCGTCGAGACGGGAGCCGCTGATGACGCAGACCGCTTCCAGCCGGGGGTGGGTATGGGGCGACGGCCGTCACACCCACCGGCACGCCGCCCTGATCCACACCGTCGTGAATGAGCGGGGCGCTCCTGGCTGTTGACCAGCCAGTCCTCCCGGGACGATCACACACAGCCGGACGAAATCTGAGGAGATGACCGTCAGCGGGGGAAGGAGGATACCGCCCCAGACGTACGGGTTTCCGTCGGTGCCGACACGAGAGGCAGGCGGCCATGGCGACATTGCACGAGCGGCAGCACTACCGCGAGGCGATCATGAAGACCCTGTACGAGGCCATGGAAGGCAATCGCCTCCTCGGCCTCACCGGGGCGCAGCTGCGCGAGGATCTCGCCATGCCCGAGGAGGACCTGGCCGCCGCCTGCACCTACCTGGCGGCCGAGGGGCTGATCCAGGTCGACTGGGCGCGAGGAAACACACCCGCGATGGTCACACTGACGCACAAGGGAATCCAGCTCATGGAGGCCAAAGAGAAGGACAGTGACTGACACGGCCCAGGCCGCCCGCAGGGCTCCGGCCCGTCACATGACGGCCATGTCCTCCCATATGACTGAAATGGCGTGCCGGGCCTACCCTGGTGAGTGGGTCGGCGCACGCTCACGTGCAATGACCCGGAAGGGCGGCCCCGGTGTGTATACGCCGGGGCCGTTGCGTCACCGGCATGCCACAGGGAGAAGGTGTGATCCACTCGGCCGATCTCCATGAGTGACGCAAATGCGACGTTGTCGAACCGAAGGGCCGAGAGATGCGCCGTCTACGTGGACGGCGGACAGTGACTGGCCCGCCGCTGATGCCGGGAGGCTGACGTGGTGCTGTTTCTTCTGCTGCTCATCGTGGCGGTTGCGCTCGGCGTCATCGGGGCGCTCGGCAGGGACACGCTCTACCTGCTGATCATCGGGGTGATGGTGCTCATCGCGGACCTTGTCCTTCTCAGAACGCGGATGGGGCGCCGCCGCAGGCCCCGCGTCCGGTAAGGCGGTCCGACCGGCCACCCAACCCGCCCCTCTGCGTGGGGTGCCACCGGGGCCTGGCGCAAGGCCCAACATCGTCTCGCATGCCACTTGCCTGAGCGACGTCGGGCAATCGCCGTTAGCGTGAAGAAGAGGCACGACAGGCTGCCTGCGCCTCGGAAAGAGGTGACCGAAGATGACGGACACCGGACTGCCGAACCGGCCCGAAACCCCTCACGCGGGATCATTGGGCGAGCGCGGCGGGAAGAGTGCGGGGGTGCCGCACGGAAGCGATCCGGGATCGCGTGGCCGTACAACGATCGCCGACGGTGTGGTGGCGAAGATCGCCGGGATGGCGGCCCGGGATGTGCCGGGCGTCCATGCGATGGGTGGTGGATTCGCCCGTGGCATGGGGGCCATGCGTGAACGTATGCCCGGTGTCGGCGGGAAGTCCGTCACCAGCGGGGTGAAGGTCGAGGTGGGCGAGGTACAGACCGCGGTCGACCTGGAGATCGTCGTCGAGTACGGCGTCTCCATCATCGATGTCGCGGGCGACGTCAGAGAGAACGTGATCGCTGCCATCGAGCGGATGACCGGTCTGGAAGTTGTCGAGGTCAACATCGCGGTCGGCGATGTGCATGTGTTCGACGAGGACGAGGAACAACCGGAGCGGCGGCTCGAGTAATCGCTTGCCGGAGCCGAAGCGCGCAAGGAGCGCGCGCCTCCCGTCCTTGCTTGCCTGCCATGGGGGGTGATCGCTCGTCAGAACGGCGGTCGTCGGATCCACCTCACCGCGGCCCATCCCGGCACCCGCACCGGACCAGCCCGAGGACCACGGCGGCTGATCGCTCTCACACCTCCGGCACTGCCCGGTCGGTGCCGGTGTCGATGAGGATCTGTTCGGCCTGCGTGACGTTGCCGGCGCGCACGGCCTCGGCCATCGCGGCGCGCGCAGCGTCGGGCGTCGCGTGCGGCGGGACCACGAGCAGGGAGAAGAGATCCTGCTCGCCACGGGTGATGAGGACGGTGTCGTCACCGACCGGGAAGGAGTCGATGTGCACGACTCGGTCATCGATGACCAGCCTCGTCGGCAGTGCTTCCCAGGCACCGGCGTCCAGGCCGACACGTGTGACCGGCCCGAGGTACTCGGCCAGGGCGGCGATCAGGGCGGGGAGCTCTGCGGCGATGTCGCGGGACCGCGGCCACCATGCTCCGTCGAGAACACCCCGGCGGTCGTGCGTAGTCTCCAGTCGTACGACAGCCGTCCCGGGTTTCAGGGCCTGGTGGACGGCGTCCGGCAGGAGCCTGGTCACACGCGGGGAGCCGGAGTCGGACATCGCACTCGCCTGCCTGCCTGTGAGGAAAACGGAGTGACTTCCTTGCTTCACGGTACTCCGCGGCCCACATCGGCCGGGACGCTCGCCGGTCACACCCGAGGGCCACGGGGCATGCCGGAGTAGAGTGAAAGATCGGTCCGCTCATCTGTGCCCGAACGACGAGGTCGCCATGCAGCCCACGGAAACACCCCCGGACGGGCACGCCGAGGTACGTATCGTCGCGGCCTCCCCCGAGGTCGCCCGTCGCGTCGCCGAGGTTCTCCGCCAGTGCTTCGCCGCCACCGAGCAGCGCAGCTATCCCGCGGACACCGAGGGAGGGACCCGCCTCCAGCTCACCGTGGACACCACCCGCCCGGCAGAACCGGCACGGTCCTGGCTGGAGACGAGCCGCTCCTCGGAGGACGACCGCCGACGGAAGTGAGCCGACGTCCGGGAGCGGTCCGTTCGCCCGGCTGATGGCCGCCGCGAGCGCGAACACCGGCCCGCCAATGACCGCGACCGCCCTCGTGACGGCGGAACAGGCCGGCGGAACTTCCTCGTCGTACGAGGCCACCACCGGCCCGCCCGGCCGACTGGTGGTGGGGATGTGACAGTCGTCGCCCTGGCCGTGGGTGCCCTGATGATTCGTCGGGCAGTCCGTGGTGGGCCGGATCAGACGTGACCACTTGCCGCGGCCGCCATGAGCGGTTCCGCGGCCTCCTCGGTCGTATCCGGAGGGACGACCAGCAGGTCCCAGCGCCCCCGGCCGGGGGCGAGCAAGACGATCGTGTGTGGGGCGGATGCCGCCACGGTCCTGCTCAGTCGTACGACCTGGTTGAAGACGAGCATCCGGCCGGGCACCGCAGACCATGTCGCCCCGTTGACGGTGACGCTCGTGATGTGGCCCCACGCGCGCGGCAATCCGGCGAGCAGCCGGGGAAGTTCGGCGAGCAGGTCGTACGAACGGGGCCACCACGCTCCGTCGATGGGCTGGGGCATACCGCCGTGGGGAGCCAGGCGCAGGCGGAGAAGGGGATGGGGGGGAGGAGGGGGTTGCAGCGCGGTGGTCATAAAAGCTCCTGTCAACTGCCGTGCGGCGGAGGAGGTGAGTGACCGGTGTCAGGCGCGGCGGGCGGCCACGCGGTCCGGAGTGGGCCAGCGCACGTCGTACACCCAGCCGAGGCGTTCCAGGAGGCGGATGACGGCGGCGGAGGGGTCGAGCTGGCCGCGGTCTACGCCGTGGCGGGCGCTGGTGGGGTCGGCGTGGTGGAGGTTGTGCCAGCTCTCGCCGAACGACAGCAGGGCGAGGGGCCACAGGTTCGTGGCCCGGTCGTGGCGCCGGGTACGGAACGGGCGCTCACCGATCAGGTGACAGAGGGAGTTCACGCTCCAGGTGACGTGGTGGAGCAGCGCGATGCGCACAAGTCCCGCCCACAGCAGGGCGGTCACGCCGTACAGCCACGTACCGCCGATGGCCCAGCCCACCGCGAACGGCAGGGCGAGCGTGAGGACGCACAGCGCCGGGAAGGCGCGGGCGACGGCGCGGATGTCGCGGTCGGCCAGCAGGTCGGGAGCGTACCGGTCGGCGGGTGTGCGGTCGTTGCGGAACAGCCAGCCGACGTGCGCGTGCAGCAGCCCACGCAACTGGCCGCGCAGATGCGCGCCATAGCGGTACGGGGAGTGCGGATCGCCGGGCCGGTCGGTGAAGGCGTGATGGCGGCGGTGGGTGGCGACCCAGCCGATGACGTCGCCCTGGAAGCTCATCGAACCGGCCACCGCGAGCGCGATCCGCACGGGACGGACGGCCCGGTAGCCGCCGTGGGTGAGGCCGCGGTGGAAGCCGACCGTGACGCCCAGACCGGTGATCGTGTAGAGGACGAGCGCGAGGACGATGTCGGCGGGATGGATGAGGCGTCCCCACAGCAGCCAGCCGGCCAGGCCGATTGCCACGAACGGCAGGAGGACGATCACCGCCGTCACCGTGACGTACAGCCGCTCACCTCCGTCGCGCGCGGGCGCCGGGCCGTCAGGTGGGAACGGAGACGTCCCGTCGTAACCCTGGGGCGGCGGGGCGGGGTTTGACGGTGTGCCCGTCGCGGACGTGATCGGACTGTGCGGCATACGTTGCTCCTCGGCCCTGGATGCGTATGACGCGGCCGGGGACACGGGCTGCCCCTGTGATGGGGAGTCGCGAGGACGGGCCGGTTCGGACACCGGCATACGAAGAGACCTCGCTTTCTCCAACCGTACTCCCTCACGCTACGAAACGAGGCAGGCCGGATCGCGTGGCCACCGCGTTGACACGGACCGTCGAGGGCCATGCCACTCCCGAACACGGCGAAGCATGCCGCCCACCCGCCTCGCCCAGACTCCGCGGGAACCCACCTCCTGGACAACAGCGAGGCTGGCCATGATGCTTTCACGGACCATCAGGAACCAGGCGCAGCCGATGAAGGGCAGGATCACGGCAGAACTCGGCCGGGTCACCCGCAACAGGCGACTGCAACGCCGAGGCAGGATTGACCGGGTCTCCGGAAGCCTGAAACGGGCCGTCGAGAAGACCAAGAGCGCCTTCGGGCGGAACGGAAGCGGCACTCGATGATGTACGACCAGACACGCGCCCAGCAGCCCGCGGGCCAGACCCGGGGCCCCGCCGAACGCCGTGCCCCAGGCCCGGAGCCGCTGCTCCCGTCGACCGAAAGGGACAAGATCGTCCAGCGCCTCCGGCACGCCTTCAACACCTTCGCCGACACTCCGCGCGAGGCGCTGGAAGAGGCCGAGAACGCCTACGACGAAGCCACCGCCCAGCTCGTGAACGCCCTCGCGGAACGGCGGCGTCTCCTGCGCGCCGGGTGGCAGGATCAGGCCCCCGGAACACAGTCCGACGAACTCCGGCACGCGCTGAGCCAGTACCGGGAGATCACCCAGCGGCTGCTCCAGCTCTAGGCGGCCGCATACTCCGCGCTGCGGCGGAACGCGGAGTAGTGTGGACAGTACCGAGGGCATTTCGCACACCGGCTTCCACGCCGGGTCGTTCTCGGCGAAAGATGAAACCCGGGCCCGCCGCAGAGGCGGCCCGGAGACGGGTCCGCACCATGTCGGCGACCTTGCACCCAACCCTGCCGCACCACGAGCCCGTCGCAGCCCCGGCCGCGCGTCTCGCACTGAAGACCGACGGCACCTCCCGCGGACTCCTGGACGGTGCCTGGTGGCCCCGCTCCCGGGATCTGCTGAGCGAACTGCCGGCACTCACCGACGTGTTGGACCCCTTGTGGGGCCGCATCACCCGCATCGCCGTCAACCCGAAGCACTGGCCGGTCATCCCCCGCAAGGTTCCCGTGGACGGCCACATCGTCAAGGTCGGCTGGTTCACCCCGGAGATCGACCCGCACAAACTGCTGCTGCTCTCCTACGGCACCAGCCGCTGGGATCTCCTGGTCATCCCGCCCGAGACCGGGGCGGAGTCGGCGGCCCGGCTGATGGCTGCCGCGTCCGACTACGACGGCCCGCCACTGACCGCGAGCGTGCTCATCGCCGCGGACGAGGCCCGGCACGGCGTCTTGGCGGCCGACCAGCCACTGGACCCGGACGAGGCATGGGAGTACGAGGGCGGCGCCTCCGCGGTGTCAGCGGCCGTTCCCCACCAGACCGGTCCGCCCGGCCGGGCCAGCCGACTGATCATCGGTATGTGAGGTGGCCGCCATGAACGTCTTCCTGACAGCCGTCGCCTTCGTGGTCCTCATCGCAGCGGGGGCGTACGTGATCCACCGGCTCAACATCCAGCACTCCGACAGAATCTCCGTGTACCGGTACAGCGCCCCCCTGCCCGGCCGCCGCGGCCGCGGCACGCCGCAGCCCCCGGTGGGGCCGGACCGGTCCGAGTCGCCGACCGCCGGCGAACGACGGGACCACCGCGACGGGGGCCGCGGCCGCTTCCCGCCGCGCCGCCGCCGTAGCCGTACCACTCACCACAGGTGACCAGCCGGTTTCCCCCCACCGGCCGCGCGCACGGACCGTCGACTCGGCCCGTACCGACGCGGGCGCCCGGGCGCCCGCACCCGGGGCCGTGGACCGCGCGAGGAGCGGCCGGGACCCATGAACCGAGGCATCTGAACCGAGGCGTCATGACTCTTCCGCAGCTGAACATCTACCGGCACGACCGGGGCAGGCGGGCACTGATCACCCTGGCCGGTGAGATCGACCCGGCCACCGCGCCCCAGCTGTGCGCCGCTCTGGAGCGGTGCCTGACTGACGGCATCACCACCATCGACGTAGATCTGACCACCGTCGACCGCTGCGACAGCGGCGGCCTGCGCGTCTTCCTCGACGCGTCGCGGCACGCCGCCGAGACCCACGCGTCCCTGCGGCTGCACTACCCGTCCCCGCAGACCGCACGACTGCTCGCGTACATGGGCTCCGATCCTCTGCTCCTGTGACGGCTCCGGGAGAGATGTCGTGCACAGCGGAACGGAGAGCTGTGTGTTCTGATCATGTGCGACATGCCGTTTTCCGGCGTAATGGGCTGGTCGGGGGGCCGGGCGCGTCACTCTGTGCGGGTTGATCGCGGTCGTGTCAGGAACCCGTGTGTACGGATCACGTGAGCGGGTCGAGCGGAGCGCATTCGCCGTAACCGCAGGACGGACCGAACGTGTCGGTGCTAGCGCTGTTGGTGCGGGCGCTGGTTTCACGGCACGAGGTGAGCATGGACACGGTGGCCGAAGTTTTGACGACGCCGGTGCGGGGGTGCGGAGATGACGGAAGGTGAGCGCCGACCTGACGAGGGCATGCTGGACCGGTCGGAAGGGTTCGGTGAGCGACTGCTGGGGGTGCTGTTGGACCGGGCCCACGAGATGCCGCCGCATCTGATCGGCCCGCTGATCGCGGAAGAGGTGGCCAGGCTCGGTGGCCGCGACGTCTCGATCCTGCTGCAGGACTACGGCCAGCTGGTGTTGGTGCCACTGCCAGGTCGGCGGCTGGTGGTCGGCGAGCCCGAGCCGATCGATGACTCTCCCGCCGGCACGGCCTTTCTACACGCGACCACTGCCGAGGTGCCGAGGGCCGACGGCGTCCGGATGTACCTGCCGTTGCTGGACGGCAGCGACCAGGTGGGCGTGATGGCCCTCACCCTGGACAGCGTCGATGACAACGACCGGCGGCTGCTGCGCAGGCTCGCCGGCCTGGTCGCCGACATGCTGGTCACCAAGCACAGCTACACCGATCAGTTCTTCCGCGCCCGGCGCCGTGAACCGATGAGCGTGGCCGCGGAAATCCAGTGGTCCCTGCTGCCGCCGCTGGCGATGTCCGTCCCGCAGGTCGCGGTGGCCGGGATCCTGGAGCCCGCCTACGACGTCGCAGGCGACAGCTTCGACTACGCCCTCAACGAGGACATCCTGCACGTGGCCATGGTCGATGCGATGGGCCACGGCCTGGACGCCGCCACGATGGCGACCGTCGCCGTCGGGGCCTACCGGCACGCCAGACGTGCCGACATCGGCCTGTCCGAGATCTACACGTTCATGGACCGGGCCATCGCCGAGCAGTTCGGGCCCGACCACTTCGTCACCGCCCAGATGATGCGTCTGAACATCACGACGGGCCACCTGCAGTGGGTCAACGCGGGCCACCCCGCACCGCTGCTGATCCGCGACCACCAGGTCGTCCGGCAGCTGGCAGGCCCGACCACCTTGCCCGTCGGCTTCGGCGGTGAAGAGCCCCGGATCAGTCGGCAGATGCTCCAACGCGGCGACCGAGTGCTGTGCTTCACCGACGGCCTGATCGAGGAGCACGAAGCCGGCGAAGAACAATTCGGCGAAGAACAACTCATCCACTGGGTCAACCGCATCGAACACACGGAGGGAGTACGAGCGGTGGTGCGCTCACTCTCTCACGCCCTCAAGCAGCAACGGGGCGGCCGCACCACCGACGACGCGACCCTCTTCTTGATCGAATGGCGCGGCGGCGCCGCCGAACACCTCGCCCTCCTGGAGTGAGCCGACCACCGCACCACCAAGGATCCGCCGCCGCCGTGGCCGGGCGTTTTCAGCGGGCCGGGCGCCGAGGGGAGCGCCACATGGAGCGGGCCGCCAGGTAGAGCAGATCGGCGATGAGGAGTAGTACGCCGGCGGACAACAGATAGAGCATGCCGTCGATGGCCGCGCCGATGACGATCAGCGCGATGCCGGCGATGAGCAGGGTCAGGAAGAGGACCATGGCGGGATGCCTCCCTGGGAAGGAGCCGCGCGGGATCTGCGTGGCCTCTCGAGTACGGCGGGACACGCTGTGACTCTCCGCGGTGTCGCGTCGGCCGAGGAGTGGTACGTGCGGGCCCGACACACAGGCCGCTATCAGTAGTGGCGGCGTCCGCCGACGGCGTACCCCCCCGACCCCGGGGTCCGCGGGATGAGGCCAACGACGTCCAGGCGATCCCGGATGGTCTCCAGGATGGAGGGGCCGAAACGCTCGGGGTCCAGGAATCCGTGACGCCTCGGAGCCGGTATGCCCATGGGAGTTCGGCCCAGGGATCTTATGCGGCGCGTTGGGCGTGGTGGCGGACTTCCTTGAGTCGGACCTTCGAGGGGAGGCGGTCCAGGCCGGCCGAGTCCCGCGCGTGCGTGAGTGCTTCCCGGCTCAGTTGCCCCAGAGTCCGCGCTGGATCCGCATGAGGCTCCAGCAACAGCCGCACGCGGGCGGTGGGAGCCCTACGTCGGCCCGTCAGCCGTACATGAGCCCGCGAGACCCCGTCCAGGGCCTGCGCCTCTTCCTCGATCACGTCCTCCAGCGTGCGGCCGTCGAGTCGGGCCGCCGCGCCGTCCTCGCTGTCGACGCGGATCCCGCCCAGGCGGTGTCTGCGCTGTGCGAGGAGCCACCACAGCAGCAGGGCCAGCAGCACGGCGAGCACCGCGATGACGGTCGGCCACCACCAGCCTTCCTCCCGCCACCGGGTGCGTCCCTCGGTGCCCAGCACCACGTCGTCCGGCCCGCGGAAGGGCCACCAGCCCGGCATGCCGAAGTCCCAGCGGCGCGGCAGGTCCAGCCCGCCCAGCAGCACGCCGCCGCCCAGGGCGAACAGTCCAAGGCCGAGAAGCCCCAGCAGCACCCGGTTAACTGTCTTGAGCATCGGATCACCTCAGCCCTTCTTCGGACGCCGGACGCGCACGGTCAGCGTGGGTTGCCGGGCGAGACCCAAGGACGTCACGGCTTCGCCCAGCGTGGCGTCCAGATCCGCGCGGACCTCCTCGAGTTCGCGGAAATGGGCGCGCGCCCGGGCTTTGACCTTCCGGCGGCCGACAGCGACCCGTGCCGACTGGACACCGGGCACCTGCACGGCCCGGTCGCGCAGAACCAGGGCGGCCGCGCGGCGGTCGAGCCCGGCGCGGACCTCCCCTGTCCCGGGGATACCGGTGGGCTGCCGCATGGGCAGCAGCCTGCGCAGTCCCGGCGTTACCGCCAGCAGGAACAGCCACAGGCCGAGGGCCATCGCCACCGCGGCCCCGACGATCACCCAGACGTCATCCAGTGGCCGTGTGGCCAGTTCCTCGGCGAGCCGCCGCCGCCAGCGCATCGCAGACCGGCCTGCCCGGACCGAGACCACGTCGTACAGGAGCAATCCGATGGCCGCAGCGGACAGCAGGGCCACCACGGCCGCGGGAATCCGCCGCATCGACCAGAAACGGCGCGTCGACCGGCCTGGTTCATCGATTGCCGCCGTCGCGCCCGAGCCCGTCCCCGGGGTGCCATCGGCGGACGGAGCTGCCTGTCCGGGTTCGGGGGGAAGGTCCCTGTCACCGGTCGGCTGCCGCCAGGTGTTCGCGCTCATCTCACCCTCTCCTGGTCCGTGTGACGCGTATGCCGAGTGCAGCCTCTCGACCGACACCGCAAGGTCGGACACCTCCATGCCGGCCCATGTCCTGAGCCGTTCGGTAACCTCCCGGCGCACCGCGGCGCACTGCGCCCCGATGTCGGACGGATAGCCGAGCTCGACGGTGATGCGCATCCGTGCCTCGCCGAGCGCCGCCTGCCGTCCGGGGGCAGACTCGGCGTCTCGTCCTGCGGTATCCCGCTCCGGTGCTCGCCGCACGGAAGTGGTCACGCGTGGCGTCCGGCGGCCGGGTGGTACGTGGCCGACCGACTCGGTGAACCGGCTCAGCGCCTCGCGCGCCGCGTGGGAAGCGATCTTCACAACGACCCGGTCGGCGATGGTGATCGCACCGCGCTCCCCGCGGGGAATGCCCGGACGCTGATTGGCTTCACCGGTCACTGCCGCCAGTCTCCCCGTGCCCGGCGCCGGTCATCGCGGATCCGCTCCTGCCGGTCCCGGCGGCGGACGAAGTCGCCCGGTTCGAGATCGCCTTCCATGAACCGCCCGACCACGAGTCCGACGACGCCCAGCCCCAGCACCAGCAGGAAGGCCCAGAAGTCACCGAAGTACGCGGCGAAACCCAGCGCCATTCCGGCCATCAAGCCCACCACGGCCCTGCTCATCACGCGCTCCTTCACTCAAGCGGGCTGCTCCGCCCCCGGCTACTGGATCCGCTGCCGCTCCTCCCCTTCGTCCTCCTCGTCGGGGAGCTTCACGTCGCTGACCATGATGTTGACTTCCACGACTTCCCGGCCCGCCATCCGCTCCACCGCGGAGATCACGTTCTCCCGCACCTCACCGGCCACGTCCGTGATGGAGACGCCGTAGTCGACGACGATCTCCAGATCGATGGCCGCCTGCTTCTCTCCGACCTCGACACTGACCCCGCGCGTGGCGGACTTGCCACTGCCGGCACCGGGCATCCGCTCCCGCATGGATCCCATCGAGCGCGCGAATCCGCTGCCCAGGGCATAGACGCCGCGCACGTCGCGTGCCGCCATTCCGGCGATCTTCTCCACCACCACATCGGCGATGGTCGTCCGGCCACGAGAACCGGGCGCACCGCGATACTTTGCGCCGGTGTTCTCGGTCATCAAGGCATTCCTCCCTTGAGAAGCCCACCTTGAACCTTTAGTCCCGATTGTATTCTCATTAGTGGTTTTGCCTGATCTGTGGACTGTGAGGCGGGGTGGCCCACAAGCGGCACGAGCGTCCCTGCCCGGAGCCCTCGCCGACGCTCCGGGCGTAGTTGCGGCAGGAAGAGGAGCGCGGCCAAGGCAGAAAGAGGGTGAGAGGCCCGTGAGAACCGAGGGATGGACGCAGGCAGTACGCAACACCTCGACCTGGGCCGGCTGCTCCCGCTCGGCGGGCCCGGCGACGGGACATGGATCACCGAACAAGCGGCCGTCCGGGTCCTCGGGCTCGCGGCCTCCGAGATCCCCGGTGTCCGGCTGGAGTCTCTGCGCATCGGGTCGGCACCGCTCGAGCCCGTGTCCGAGCCGGCCGTCCGTCCGCCGGCCAGCGCGCTACCGCCTGGCCCGCTCAGGATCGAGGCCGCATTCACGGCACGCCTCGGGCAGCCGCTGCCTGAGACCGCCGAACAGTTGAGGAGCGCACTGCTCAACGCGGCCGCCGAACGTCTCGGCCTGGCCACCGTGACAGCTGACCTGCGCGTCACGGAACTTCACGACGGCCCGGAGACGGGCGTGAAGTCGCGGACCGCAGCAAGGGCGGTGAGGCCCGCGCCGGACACCGCAGCCACTCGAAGCTCGCCCACGGTGACCGGAACAGGATCCATGCGGGGGCCCGTCCGGGAACTGGCCGACGTCGCGGCGGGTGTTCCGGGCGTCGCCCGCCTCACCGCCGCGCTGGGAAGCCGCCCGGTCAAGGTGGAGGACCATGACGATCCACCCGGCCGCCACATCGAGGTCCAGCTCGCGGTCTCCCGCGGCCACCATCCGCTGGAAGTCGCCCGCGCCGTCCGGGCCGCCGTAGCCGACGCAGCCACCACCGACACATCCGGCCCGGCCACCACCGCCGTCCTCATCACAGAAACCGCAGCCTAGCCAGGCGTCAACGGCAGCTCGACACGTTGGGCCTGGCCCGGTCCCGCTTCTCCGGCCTCGCCCTCGGGCGCAGGCCACACCACGGCCACCGCCTGGCCCGAACGCACAGGCCCCCCTCGGCCTTGCCATTTCTACTGTCGGCGCCCCAGCACTCTCCGGATCAGCAGGAAGGCCGCAACGGCGATCAGGGCCATCCCCATGAGGATCACGAGGACCCCGACGACGACCAGGACCGTCCCAAGCAGGATCAGAAGCGCCCCGATGATGAGAAGAAACATCGCGAGAACGGTCACGGTCGCCTCCTGTCCCCCCTCCGACTCTGGCCCTTTCCGACCCTCCATCGCAAACACATCCGGACAAATAAACAAATGTCATTCCCTCGGCAGTGCCCGCCTGCTGAGGTCCGGCCCATTCACGAGCCGGCCTCGGTTCTGCCGTGGAAGCGCGCGGATCGCTCCACAAGCCTGTCCTGTCACGGCGTGAGACCTGCCTGGCAGGGAACCCGCATTCAGACAAAGAGCCTGCGTTGCCGCTGGCAGACGAAGCAGACCTCACCAAGCGCATCCCCACCTGCGGCCCGGTCTCAGCAGTTCCCAAGGCGGCGCCGAGCCAACTGCCTCTCGTTCCCTTCGGACACTGCCGAGCACAGTGGCCGCCCCGATGTCTGCAGCGACGTCGCACCAGGGAGTAAACCGTTGGCACCGTCCGAGGCGTCGGAGGCGTGGCCGCACTCGACGATGGCGTGGCCGCACGCGACGAGATGTGGGGAGTGGCGGCGGCTCGCCGCGGCGTCACCGCAGTGCTTGCCACTGTTGCGGAGGTGGCCGACGGCACGCTGCCGTGTCGCATCCCCGCCCGGCTGCCACCTGGGCTTTTTATGCGTCGGCGGACCGGCTGGTATGAGGTGTTACGGGATCGCCAAGCGCCAGATGCGGGCCCAGGTGGAGGCGTACTGGCGAGGCAGCGGGCCGCTGGTGTACGGGATGCCGTACTTCTCGCACAGCTTGCGCACCCGGGGAGCGATCTGGGCGTAACGGTTGCTGGGCAGGTCCGGGAAGAGGTGGTGCTCGATCTGGTGGCTGAGGTTGCCGGTGAGGATGTGCAGGAGAGGGCCGCCGTCAATGTTCGCCGAGCCCAGTGCCTGCCGTACATACCACTCGCCGCGCGACTCGCCCTCGATCTCGTCCTCGGTGAAGGATTCCGCACCGGCGGGGAAGTGGCCGCAGAAGATGACGGTGTGCGCCCAGATGTTGCGGGTCACATTGGCGGTGAGGTTGCCAAGCAGGCAGGGCAGGGCGGACGGGCCGGCCAGCAGCGGGAAGAGGACGTAGTCCTTGGTGAACTGCCGTGCCGCCTTGCGGGCCATACCCGCGAGGTCCCCCAGGAACGCGCGCACGGACTTGCGGCCCTGGACGACCGCCTCGGGCTCCAGGTCGTACAGCGCGATGGCCCACTCGAAGAGTGGTGCCAGCAGCGGTCCGCCGTAGAGGGGCTGGAGGAGATGGACGGGGTGCCAGGGCTGGTCCTCGCTCATCCGCAGGGCCACGTAGCCCAGGTCCCGGTCCCGGCCCACCACGTTGGTCCAGGTGTGGTGCAGATCGTTGTGGGTGTGCTTCCAGGCGGCGGCCGGGGTGGGGAAGTCCCACTCCCAGGTGGTGGAGTGGACGGCCGGATCGCGCATCCAGTCCCACTGGCCGTGCAGGATGTTGTGGCCCAGCTCCATGTTCTCCAGGATCTTGGCGGTGGTGAGCATCGCCGTCCCGGCCAGCCAGGCGGGCGGCAGCAGGGAGACGGCCAGTGCAGCCCGGCCGCCGGCTTCCAGGGCGCGGTGCACGGTGATGAGGGTACGGATGTAGCGGGCGTCCTCGGCGCCGCGCTCGGCCAGCACCTCGGCGCGGATACGGTCCAGTTCCTGCCCGAAGGCGTCGGCTTCGGGCTGCGCGAGAGCAAGGGCAGCGGCCACTGGTTCTTCCTTCCTGAGGGTTCGAGGCTCGACAGATCGGCTCTACAGGTCGATGTGGACGGGGCCGCAGGCGGCCGACACGCAGGTCTGGATCAGATCGCCGGGCTCGCCGTGTACGTCGCCGGTCCGCAGATCGCGGACCCGGCCGGCGGACAGCGGGCTGACGCAGCTGTGGCAGATGCCCATACGGCAGCCGCTGGGCATGACGACACCCGCCGCCTCGCCCACGTCCAGCAGGGGCGTGGCGGAGTCGGCGTCCGTCTCCACACCGCTGCGGGTGAAGCGCACCCGCCCGCCATGCCCGCCCGACCCACTGCCAGGAGCGGCCAGCGATGGCAGCCGGAACCGCTCCAGATGCAGCCGGTGCCGGGCATCCGCGTCACGCCAGGCCCGCTCGGCGAACGCGAGCAGCCCGTCCGGGCCGCAGGCCCAGGTCTCGCGTTCCGCCCAGTCAGGGCACAGCGCGTCCAAGCGCGCCCGGTCCAGCCGCCCTTCCCGGCGGGTGTGGTGTTCGTACAGCGTGAACCCACTCTCGCGGGCGGCCATGGCCCGGAGCTCACCGCCGAAGACCACTCGGTCGGCGTCCGGCGCGCTGTGCACCAGCACGGTGTCCGGGCGGCAGCCCGTCCGCAAGGCGAGCGCGCGCAGCATGGCCACCACGGGAGTGATGCCGATACCGCCGGTCAGGAACAGCAAGCGCGCCGGCGGCGGATCCGGCAGCACGAAATCCCCCTGGACGGGACCGAGGCGCAGGGTCTCCCCGGGCCGGGCCCGATGGGCCAGGTGCGTCGACACCCGCCCGTCCGGGATCGCCCGTACGGTGATCGCGAAACGCCCGGAGCCGTCCGGCGGGGTCGTGATCGAGTACGTCCGCCAGTGCAGCACGCCGCCGACGGCCACCCCCACGGGCACGTACTGCCCCGCCGCGCGATGCCCCGACCAGCCGCGCCCCACCCGCACCACGAGCGTCGTCGCGTCCGCCGTCTCCGCCCGGACCACCTCCACCCGGCCCGCCGGCCACCTGGCCGACCACAGCGGATCGACGACCGTCAGGAAATCGTCCGGCAGCAACGGGGTGGTCAGCCGCCCGGCTCCCTGCCAGACGGGCCGCGCCAGGTGTCGGAGCACACCGACCATCCCGCCTCTCCGTTCCTCGCCACTCTCCGATCACCTACGCTCACGCAGCCGTGGCCGACCGGCAAGCCGGGTTGCTCCTCCCCTGACCCGTACGACCCCCGGCGCAAGCCGGCCCGCTGCGCGCCGTCATACCTCGCCGCCGCTGTGGACACGCCATGCGACGTACTGCGCACCCCGGCCACGGCTTGCCCGGCCCTCGTTCCCGACGCCCCTGCCTGGTGAGGCGGCCGACAAGTGCACCGCGGCACCGGCCGCGACGGCGGGAAGGGCCAAGGCGGTGGTGACCGGGAGCGGGAACTCCCCCGATCGGCGGGGTGGCGGAACGCGGCACGCTGCGGGGCTACCAGTTCGACAAGGTCGAGATGTTCCAGATCGGCATCGGCCGGGCCGCAGCCGTCGTCAAGCCGCCCGGCGCCGACCCGATCGTGCTCCTCAACCCTCGTATCGCTGCCGCCTCGGACGAGATGCACGAGAAACTCGAAGGCTGCCTTTCGTTCTTTGACGTACGGGCGCCGGTTCCCAGGCCCCTGCGGATCACCGTCGAGACGATGACGCCGGATGGCAGCACCGCGACCACGGTCTACGAACGGGGTGAAGCCCGTCTCATCGCGCACGAGATCGATCACCTTGGTGGTCTTCTGCTGCTGAATCGGATGCGGCCCGGCGTGACCCCGATCCCCGTCGAGGAGTACCGCACGACGGCCGAAGCCACCGGCCGGGCCTGGTCATACGAGTAGAAGAGGCAGGGCACGACCGTGGGCAGGCACGCCCGTCCCGGACCGCCGGACCAGCCATCCCGCACGGTCCGTAGCATCGACCCCGACGACCCACTCGCTCCCTACCACCAGCGCAGGCGTGCGCCGATGGACGTCTACCGCCGACACGGGCCCGTCAGCGGCGGGGCCACCCATGTACAGCCCGAGGAACCGCGGGTTCTCGAGTCCTGGGACGGCTTCACGACACCGATGGTGTCCAACTCCGTTCCCTCACGTCCTGGACGGTGAGGTCGACTGCGCGGGCGCGAGCCAGACCTGGATCGCCACGCCGTGACTGGCTATCGCCACTGTCTCAACGCCGCTTCGTACAGCCTCGTCGACGACGCCGTCGAACCGTTCCAGCACCTCCAGGCCACTCTCGCCGTCGGGCACGCGCGTCGTGGGATCGACGGGCCAGTCAAAGGCGAGCTCCAGGAATGCGGTGTGGGAGGCGTGGTCGCTCGCACCTTCCCGGCGGCCGGCGGAGACTTCCCGGATCCCTTCACGGACGAGTACCCGCCGCCCGCGGTCTGCTGCGAGCGGGACCGCGGTGAGTGCGGTGCACTGGTAGGCGCAGGCATAGAGGGCGTCGATCTTCTCGTCGGCGAGGGCGGTGAGAAGAGCAGCGGCTTGCTGCAATGCGCCTTGCGTATGAACGATTCAGCTCAAGTCCACTTGCCGTTCGGCGTGCTGCGCAGTCTGCGCTTGGCACCTGCCACAGACTCCTGGCGGGAGCTCCACCAGGCCCGATGGCTACAGACAACTCTGTCGGCGTCACGCTCCAACACCGGCACTGTGGCCGCCCAACTTCTCGACGTCGGGCTCCTTACCCAATGCCCGGCCCGTCCTGACCGGCTCGCTGCCGCAGACTGGGCGCTGCGCGCCGCCTGCCGCGTCCGTACAGACTGCGGCCCGCTTCCGCGACTTGTCACCTTGTGCCTCACAGCGCATGCCGCCCCGGATGGCAACGACGGAACAGCGGAACTGGAGCGACTGGCACGCGAGTGCGGGCTGGCCAGACCGGAGTTCACGGATGCGCTCGACCAATTGATGGTCACAGGAGGCATCGACTCTTGGAAAGTGCACTCGCTGTCGGGGGACCTGCACTGGACACTGGCAGGACACAGAGGGCGTGGTTTCGGAGGCGCGGCGCGCCGGTGATCGAGAGACGTCGACGGCCCGCCACGCTCACTGCGGAGCTCGTGAGCAACATTGCCAGAGCGACACCAGGACGCCTCCTCGGGTCAGTCAGCGGCGAAGCGAGAACATGCTGGGCTCACGTCGAATTCTCGCTGCCCGCTCCGAAGCGTTCGCTGAGCGATCCTCCGAGCACCTGAAGTGTTCCAACGGTCTCAGCCACCCGACCGAACGGCGGGTCCGAGTCGACGGCGATTTCAAGCCCTCGTGGCTACATGTCGACTGTCATCTCGTGATTCCGCCGCCATCGCGATCCCGTTGGTTCTCGGTGCCAACCATCCTCGGTATGTGACAACTAGCGTCGGTGGTCACAGCAGACTAACGCCGTACGCGCGGCATCCCCAGACCGATCCACGAGATGATCTCCCGCTGGATCTCGTTGTTGCCGCCGCCGAAGGTGAAGATCACCGCGGAGCGGTAGCCGCGTTCCAGCTCGCCGTGGAGGACCGCGCCCGCCGAGCCCTCCTTCAGGGCGCCCGCGGCGGCGACGATCTCCATGAGCCAGGCGTAGGCGTCACGGCGGGCCTCGGAGCCGTACACCTTGACCGCGGAGGCGTCCTGCGGGGTGAGGGTGCCTTCCTGGACGGCGCTCACCATCTGCCAGTTGAGGAGCTTCATCGCGTCGAGCCGGGTTTGGGTGCGGGCGAGGAGGCGGCGGACCCAGGGGAGGTCGACGACGCGGCGGCCGTCGGCGAGCTTGGTCTCCACCGCCCAGCGCTGGACGTCGTGCAGGGCCCGGATGGCCATCGTGCCGTGCGCGGCGAGGGTGACGCGCTCGTGGTTGAGCTGGTTGGTGATCAGCCGCCAGCCCTGGTTCTCCTCCCCCACGCGGCGCGAGACGGGGACGCGGATGTTCTCGTAGTAGCTCGCCGTGGTGTCGTGCGAGGCGAGGGTGTTGATCAGGGTGCAGGAGTAGCCGGGGTCGGAGGTCGGCACCAGCAGCATGGTGATACCCCGGTGGGGCGGGGCGTCCGGGTCGGTGCGCACCGCGAGCCACACCCAGTCCGCGGTGTCCCCGTTGGTCGTCCAGATCTTCTGGCCGTTGACGACATAGGCGTCGCCGTCCCGCACCGCGCGTGTCTTCAGCGCGGCCAGGTCGGTTCCGGCGTCGGGCTCGCTGTAGCCGATGGCGAAGTCGATCTCGCCGGAGAGGATCTTCGGCAGGAAGTACGCCTTCTGTTCGTCGGTCCCGTACCGCATGATCGTCGGGCCGACGGTGTTGAGCGCCATCAGGGGCAGCGGTACGGCTGCCTGGGCGGCCTCGTCGAAGAAGATGAACTGCTCCATCGCGGTCAGTCCGCGGCCGCCGTACTCCTCGGGCCAGCCGACACCGAGCCGGCCGTCGGTGCCGAGACGCCGGATGGTGTCTCGGTAGAACCGCTTCTGAGCCGCCGGGTCCGCGAACCGGGTCTGGGCGTGCTGTGGCACCAACTCCGCGAAGTAGGCGCGCAGTTCGGTGCGCAGCCGCTGCTGCTCGGGCGTGTAGTCGAGATGCACGGCGCCTCCAGGCTTCCCCAGGCCGGTCCTGACGGCGCACACCGTAGAACGTGTTCCAGAAATTGGGAATGCCGAATCGGGAATGCCTGGCTGCCCGCAGCGTGCTCAGTCCAGGCTGGCGAGGAAGTCGGTGCACGCCCGTGCGCAGTCCCGGCACGACGTGGCCGCCTCCTCGGCGCCCGGCTCCCGGTCGTACAGGTGCGCGCACTCAAGGCACACCGTCCGGCACCACTCCAACTGCATGCGCAGGCTCGCCTCGTCCTGGTCCTGCTGTTCGGACAGCGCACGACAGGTCGCGTCGCACACTTCCGCGCACATGATGCCCTTGCGTCGTGCGAGTTCCTGGTTCTGTGTCCCGCCCGGGTCCAGGAGGCTGGCGCGCAGGGCACACGCGCGTGCGCACTCGGTGCACGACTGCGCGCATGCGAAGCGGTCCTCAAGGAACCGGACGAGTTCCTGTTGGGATGCCGTCACACCTGGCGGGTAGCCGGAGCCGGACGTGCCAAACCCCGTGGACCGGGTTCACGGCAGGTACCTCGGGTACTCGCGCGACCATGAGCACCCCATGGATCGAGATCGCGGGGACGCACGCCGCCACCGGCCGCGGCGCCACCGGCGTCGGGCTGGTCCTGGCGGGCGTCGTGGTCGTGGCGCTGCTGCTCGGCGCCGTCCGGCTGGGCGCCGGCGTACGTCGCCGCGAGCCTCCCTCGCCGCGTCCCGAGGAGCAGCCGAGGCTGCCGAACGACGGCCCGGTCCGCGAGGTCCTGGAGAACCGTGAGCCCGACGAGGTGCCCCGGGGCCGTCACCGTCTGACGCCGCACCGGCTGGACGGCCACGGCACCGCGGCGACCCGGCCGGGTCCGTCACACCGAGGGAAGTGAGACCCATGGCCGACTCCGGCCGCAGCACCCTCCCGCTGCCCGACTACGACCATCTGCCGATCGGCGGCCTGGAGAGCCGGGTACGGTCACTGACCGCCGAGGAGGTCGAGACGCTGCTGACGTACGAGCGCTCGCACGCCGACCGCGTTCCGGTGACCTCCGTCCTGACGGCCCGGCTGGAGCAGTTGCGCACCGGCGCCGAGCCGACGTCCGGCGATCCGGGCGCCCTGCGCCCCGAGCAGACCGCACGCCACACGGGCTCACCCGTCTCGCCAGCGACCTCGCCGGAACCCTTCGGCCCGCCGCCCCACGGCACACCGGACCAGCGGGGCAGGCCCAAGTCCGACCGCGCGTAGGCGCTCCGCTGGAAGTGCGGTGCGTCGGCCGCAGGTCCATCGTGGCTGGTCGCGCCCGCGCGGCGGTAGCCGCACATCGACACAGCCCGCTGCCCCTTTGGGGCACACCAATACGCACCGGCACTTCGACGGACCCGCTTGGTCGCTCCGCCAGCTGCCCCACGATGTGCCGTCCTTCGACCACGGCGCCATCGTGACCGGTCACACCGACACGGCGGCGCCGCGCATGGACTCAACCCCGCCGCAGGACCCTGCCCGCATCCAGCCGCCCGACCCGATCCACGTCCTCCCGCCCCCCGTACCCT
>NZ_WJBG01000135.1 GCF_009709555.1 Streptomyces blattellae
GGACGCCCCATCGCGCGATACGACCATCCCGCCCGCCGCCACAACTCCGGGTCGAGGGCGTTGCGCCCGTCGAGCAGGACGCGGGCCGCCGCGACCTCGCCGAGCGCGGCCGGGTCCAGCTCGCGGAACTCGCGCCACTCGGTGAGATGGAGTACGACATCGGCGCCCCGGACGGCCTCGACGGCGGAGTCGGCGTAGCCGAGCGTCGGGAAGAGTATGCGGGCGTTCGCCATGCCCTTCGGGTCGTACACCGTGACCTGGCCGCCCTGGAGGTGGATCTGCCCGGCGACGTTCAGCGCGGGCGAGTCGCGGACGTCGTCCGAGTCGGGCTTGAAGCTGGCGCCGAGCACGGCGACCCGCTTGCCGAGGAAGGAGCCGCCGCCCAGCGCCTCCCGTGCCATCTCGACCATCTGGCCACGGCGCCGCATGTTGATGGAGTCGATCTCCCGCAGGAACGTCAGCGCCTGGTCGGCCCCCAGCTCACCCGCGCGCGCCATGAACGCCCGGATGTCCTTCGGCAGACAGCCGCCGCCGAACCCGATCCCGGCCCGCAGGAACTTCCTGCCGATCCGGTCGTCGTATCCGATCGCCTCGGCGAGCCTGGCGACATCGCCGCCCGCGGCCTCGCACACCTCGGCCATCGCGTTGATGAACGAGATCTTGGTGGCCAGGAAGGAGTTCGCGGAGGTCTTCACCAGCTCGGCGGTCGGGAAGTCGGTGACGACGAAGGGCGTGCCCTCGCTGACCGGCGTGGCGTACACCTCGCGCAGCAGCTTCTCCGCCCGCTCGCTGCGCACACCGACGACGAGGCGGTCGGGGTGCAGTGTGTCCTCGACGGCGAAGCCCTCGCGCAGGAACTCCGGGTTCCAGGCCAGCTCCGCGTCCGCGCCGGCCGGTGCGTGCTCGGTGAGGTAGGCGGCGAGGCGTCCGGCGGAGCCGACGGGGACGGTGGACTTGCCGACGACGAGGGCGGGGCCGGTGAGGTGCGGGGCGAGCAGCTCGAAGGCGCTGTCGACGTAGCTCATGTCGGCCGCGTACTCGCCATGGCGCTGCGGGGTGTTCACACACACGAAGTGGACGTCGCCGAACGCGGCCACCTCGGCCCAGTCCATGGTGAAACGCAGTCGGCCGGAGGACCCTTCGATGCCCGCGACATGCTTGCGCAGCAGCTCCTCAAGCCCCGGCTCGAACATCGGGACCTCGCCCCGCCCCAGCATCTCGATCTTCTCGGGCACGACATCGAGGCCCAGCACCTCGAACCCCAGCTCCGCCATGGCCGCGGCATGTGTGGCGCCGAGGTAGCCGGTGCCGATCACGGTGATCTTCAGGGCCATGGGGGGACTCCAGAGGAGAGACGGGGGACGGGGCGTGGTGCGGGCCCGAGCATAGTAGGAGGGTGTGTTGGGCAACTTTCCCGCTGTCGGCAAGCTCACGTACCCGTCCCGTGGGCCTGCCCCTAAAATTTGTATTACTTATCGGTAATTAGCGCCAGCATCACAGCTTTGGAGCGTGAGAGACCTTGGCCGGATCGGCTGACTTCGACCTGTACCGCCCGGCCGAGGAGCACGACATGCTCCGTGACGCCATCCGCTCGCTGGCCGAGGCGAAGATCGCGCCGTACGCCGCAGCGGTGGACGAGGAGGCCCGTTTCCCGCAGGAGGCCCTGGACGCGCTGGTCGCCAACGACCTGCACGCCGTCCACGTACCGGAGTCGTACGGCGGCGCGGGCGCGGACGCCCTGGCGACGGTGATCGTGATCGAGGAGGTCGCCCGCGTCTGCGCGTCCTCCTCCCTCATCCCCGCCGTGAACAAGCTGGGCTCGCTCCCGGTGATCCTCTCCGGCTCCGAGGAACTGAAGAAGAAGTACATGACGCCGCTCGCCAAGGGCGACGGAATGTTCTCGTACTGCCTCTCCGAGCCGGACGCGGGCTCCGACGCGGCCGGCATGAAGACCAAGGCGGTCCGCGACGGCGACCACTACGTGCTCAACGGCGTGAAGCGCTGGATCACCAACGCGGGCGAGTCCGAGTACTACACGGTCATGGCGGTGACCGACCCGACGAAGCGCTCGAAGGGCATCTCGGCCTTCGTCGTCGAGAAGTCCGACGAGGGCGTCTCCTTCGGCGCCCCCGAGAAGAAGCTCGGCATCAAGGGCTCCCCGACCCGTGAGGTCTACCTCGACAACGTCCGCATACCCGCCGACCGCATGATCGGCGAGGAGGGCACCGGCTTCGCCACGGCGATGAAGACCCTCGACCACACCCGCATCACCATCGCCGCCCAGGCCCTCGGCATCGCCCAGGGGGCCCTGGACTACGCCAAGGGCTACGTCCGGGAACGCAAGCAGTTCGGCAAGCCGATCGCCGACTTCCAGGGCATCCAGTTCATGCTGGCGGACATGGCCATGAAGATCGAGGCCGCCCGCCAGCTCACCTACGCGGCGGCGGCCAAGTCCGAGCGCGGCGACAGCGACCTCACCTTCCAGGGCGCGGCGGCCAAGTGCTTCGCCTCGGACGTGGCCATGGAGGTCACGACGGACGCGGTCCAACTGCTGGGCGGGTACGGCTACACGCGTGACTATCCGGTGGAGCGGATGATGCGCGATGCGAAGATCACGCAAATCTATGAAGGAACGAACCAGGTCCAGCGGATCGTGATGGCGCGGAACCTGCCGTAAGGGAGCGTGTGCAGGGGTGGAGCCCTTCGCGGGCGCCACCCCTCTTTTCAACTGCTCTTCAACTGCTCTTCAGCTGTTTTCGGCGACCATCGTGATGACCGCCGGTCAGCGCGCCTCGGCGTCCGCCCGCACCGCGGGCCGCCGGCTCGCGATCACCTTGCGGGCCAGTGAACGGGGGCTGGTCAGGAAGCCCCAGCCCCACGACATGTGCATGGTGGCGAGCGCGAGGGGGATCTGCAGCCGTGCCTTCGGCGGCAGCCCCTTGCCCGCGGGGACGGAGCCGAGGACGATCGCCGCGAGATAGCCGCCGGGGACCACCAGGGCCCACGGCGTCACCAGCGCGCCCAGGACCACGCCCGCCGCGATGGCGCACACCGCGGTCGGCGGGGCGAGGTAGCGCAGGTTGATGGAGCCCTCGTGGTAGCGGGCGACGACGTGCCGCCAGCGGCCGTAGTCCTTGTACTGCTTGGCGAGGGCGCGCGTGCTCGGCCGCGGCCGGTACGACACCTTCAGCTCGGGCGAGAACCAGATCAGCCCGCCCGCCTCCCGGATCCGGAAGTTCAGCTCCCAGTCCTGGGCGCGGATGAACTCCTCGTTGTAGCCGCCCTGTTGCTCCAGCGCCTCGCGCCGGAAGACCCCGAGGTACACGGTTTCGGCCGGCTGTGCCTCGCCGCCCGTGTGAAAGGCCGCGTTGCCCACGCCGATCTTCGACGTCATCGCGGCGGCGACCGCGTGCTCCCAGTCGTTTTCGCCCTCGGCGTGCATGATGCCGCCGACGTTCTGCGCGCCGGTCTCCTCCAGGAGCCGTACGGCCGTGGCGATGTAGTTCGGCGAGAGCATGCCGTGCCCGTCTACGCGGACGACGATCGGATGGCGGGAGGCCTTGATCGCGGCGTTCAGCGCGGCGGGCGTACGGCCGGTCGGGTTGGGCACGGTGTGCACACGCGGGTCGTTCCGTACCAGCTCGGCGGCGATCTCGTCGGTACGGTCCGTGGACGGACCGAGGGCGATCACGACCTCCATCTCGCCGGCGTACTCCTGCGCGAGGATCGCTTGGACGGCTCCGCGCAGATGCCGTTCCTCGTTGAGGACGGGCATGATCACGGACACGGCGGGGAGCTGCACGTCGGGATTGGCGTTCATAGGGGGCTCACGTTACCGCGAACGGGGGACAGCGATGCGCCCCGCCGGTGGCGGTGCCCCGGGCCACAGATCGTATGGGCCTACGGTGCTCACAAATCGCACACGCAGCCCACCGTACGGCCCTCGCGGAGGTGTCCTTCCTTGCCCACGCCGCCCACGCCGCCTCGGTCCAGAGCCCAGACGCCGCGCCGCCCCCAGCCGACGTCCCGTGCGCCGCGGCCGCCCGTACGGCGGAACAAGCCGCGCTGGGCCATGCGGGTGGTGACCACGCTGTCCGTGGTGGTCCTCGCCTCCGCGGGCATCGGGCACTCGGTGATCACCAGCCTCGACTCCGACATCGCCCGGGTCGATCCCTTCAAGGACATGAAGAACCGTCCCCAGGCCGGCGACGGCATGAACGTGCTGCTGGTCGGCACCGACAGCCGGGACAAGATCGGCGAGGCGGAGCGGGCCAAGTACCGGCTGGGCGGTGCGCCCTGCAACTGCACCGACACGATCATGATCGTGCACATCTCGGAGGACCGGGAGCGGGCGAGCGTGGTGAGCCTGCCGCGCGACTCGTACGCCGAGACTCCCCCGCATGTCGACCAGACCACCGGCAAGCGGCACCACGGCCATCCCCTCAAGATCAACGCGGCGTACGCGGAGGGCGGGCCGCAGCTGACCGTGCGGACCGTCGAGCACATGACGCATGTGAAGATCGACCACTATCTGGAGGTCGACTTCACCAGCTTCATGAAGACCGTGGACGTCGTCGGCGGCGTGCAGGTCTGCCTCGCCGAGCCGATGAACGACAGTTACACCGGACTCGACCTGCCGGCCGGCACGCACCGGCTCAGGGGCGGTGAGGCCCTGCAGTTCGTCCGCTCCCGGCATGTCGACGGCGCCTCCGACCTCGGCCGGATGAAGCGGCAGCAGCGGTTCCTGGCCGCGCTGATCGACCGGGCCACGTCGTCCGGGGTGCTGCTCAACCCGATCAGGTTCCGGGACGTGACGCGGGCGGTGCTCGGGTCCGTGCGGGCCGACAAGGGCTTCGGCACGGACGAACTGCTGGACCTCGGGCGGGCGATGCGGGGCTTCTCCCCCTCGTCGTCCGAGTTCACGACCGTGCCGATCGGCCAGATGGGATACGCGGTCAAGGACGTCGGCTCCACGCTGAAGTGGGACACCGTCAAGGCGGGCCGGATCTTCCAGGCGCTGCGCGACGACAAGCCGCTGGCCCTGCGGCGCCCGAAGAGCACGGCCGTGAGCGTGGAGGTGGCTCCGCAGCAGATCCGCGTCCAGGTGGAGAACGGCTCGCCCACCTCGGGCCTCGGCACGCGGGCGGACAGGCAGCTGGCGGCTGCCGGGTTCCTGACCACCCGGCAGCCGGTGACGGCGCGGGAAGCCGTGAAACGGACGGTCATCGCCTTCGACCCCCGCTGGGACCGCTCCGCGAAGTCCCTGGCCGCCGCGCTGCCCGGGAGCGAGCTGCGCGCGGTCAAGGGGCAGGGACCGACGCTGAAGGTGATCGTCGGGCCGGACTTCCGGGAGGTGCGGAAGGTGCGGGCCGAGGATCCGGAGCAGACGGAGGCCGGGGTGGTGCGGGGGGACGAGGTGAAGTGCGAGTGAGGGCCGGGGTGACGGGCTGGGCAGGGGGCCGGGTGAGGGGCCGGGGTGACGGGCTGGGGCAGGGGGCCGAGGTGAGGGGCCGAGGTGAGGGGCCGAAGTGACGTGCCGAAGTGACGTGCCGGGGTGACGTGCCGGGGTGGCGGGCTGGGGCAGGGGGCCGGGTGGCGGGCCGAAGTGACGGACAGGGGTGACGTGCCGGGGTGGCGGGCTGGGGCAGCGGGCCGGGTGGCGGGCCGAAGTGACGGACAGGGGTGACGGGCCGAGGCACAACGGACCGGGGTGACGGGCCGAGGCACAACGGGCCGTGGTGGCGGGCCGGGCGGCGGGCCGGGGCGTGGCCGTACGCGGAGTCGGGCTCAGTCCTCGAAGCCCTCGGCCATACGCCGTTCCCGCAGCTCCATGATCTCCTGGCGTCGCGCCAGCCGGTGGGTCCGGCGGATCTGCGCCTCCTGGTAGCGCCGCTTGTCCTTCTCCGTCTCCGGGATCACCGGCGGCACCGGGCGGGGCCTGCCGTCGGCGTCGACCGCGGCGAAGACGAGGTAGGCCGAGCCGACCTGGGTGGGCGGGGTGGACTCGTTCCACCGCTCGGCCAGCACCCGCACACCGACCTCCATCGAGGTCCGGCCGGTCCAGTTGACCTGGGCCTTCACATGGACCAGGTCGCCCACGCGGACCGGTTCGAGGAAGGCCATCTCGTCCATGGAGGCCGTGACGGCGGGACCGCCGCTGTGCCGGCCGGCCACCGCGCCCGCGGCGTCGTCGACCAGCTTCATGATCACACCGCCGTGCACCGAGCCCAGAAGGTTGGTGTCGTTGTGGGTCATGATGTGGCTGAGGGTGGTCCGGGAGGCCGACACGAGCTTGCCCGGTATAGCCGCGGTGCCGGATTCCGTGATGCTGGCCTGGTCTGTCATGACCCCCACCTTATGCCGTGTCGCCATGCGCGGACTTTGTGTCAGATTCGCAACAGCCGCGCCCTTATTTTCCGACGAACCTTGTAAGGGATACAGCCATGCCCGGCACACTGGGGCGCATGAACGATTGGCCCGAGGCATGGTCCGACGACAACCGTGGCGGCCGGTACGGACACGGCAGCGCGAGCGCACAGCCCGAGGGCGCGCGCGTGATGCGGCAGGTCCGCCGCGGCCCGGCGGTACCGCCCGGGCAGGACGCGTACGGCAGCGGGGTCCCGCAGCAGCAGTCGTACGTCAACGGCGGCGCCGACGACGCCTACGACAGCGGCTACAACACAGGCCAGGTCTACGGCACCCCCGGCGGCGGGGGGCCGGGCGGCCCCGACGACCCGTACGACCCGCGGCCCCGGCCGAACTGGGGCCGCCGTATCAAGTGGACGGCGATCACGCTGGTGACCCTGCTGGTCGCCGTGACCGTCGGCACGTACTTCTGGGCCGACTCCAAGCTCAACCGCGACGTCGACCTGTCGAAGGTGATCGACCGCCCTGAGGCGGGCGAGGGCACGAACTACCTGATCGTCGGCTCCGACAGCCGTGCCGGCATGTCGGAGGAGGAGAAGAAGAAGCTGCACACCGGGTCCGCCGAGGGCAACCGCACGGACTCGATGATGATCCTGCACACCGGCGACAACGGCCCGACGCTGATCTCCCTCCCCCGCGACTCGGACGTGGAGATCCCGACCTTCGTGGGCTCCGAGTCCGGCAAGACGTACCCCGGCACGGGCCGGCACGTGAAGCTGAACGCGGCCTACGCGGAGGACGGCCCGGAGCTGCTCGTACGGACCGTGGAGTTCAACACGGGCCTGCACATCGACCACTACGTCGAGATCGGCTTCGCCGGCTTCGCCGACATCGTGGACTCGGTCGGCGGCGTGGAGATCGAGATCCCCAAGGGCGGGATGAAGGACACCAAGTCCGGTGCCGACTTCGAGGCGGGCAAGCAGACTCTGAACGGCGAGCAGGCCCTGGCCTTCGTCCGCACCCGGTACGCGCTCGCGGGCAGCGACCTGGACCGTACGAAGAACCAGCAGAAGTTCCTCGCGGCCCTGGCCAACCAGACCGCGACGCCGAGCACGGTCCTCAACCCCTTCAAGCTCTACCCGACGATGAGCGCGGGCCTCGGCACCCTCGTCGTCGACAAGGACATGAGCCTGTGGGACCTGACCGACATGTTCTGGGCGATGAAGGGCGTCACCGGCGGCGACGGCAAGTCCATGAACATGCCGATCTCCGGCTCCTCCGGCGGCAACCTCGTCTGGGACGAGGCCAAGGTCAAGACGCTGGTCAGCCAGCTGAACAACGACGAGAAGGTCACCGTTTCGGGGAACTGACGGGCAGCGGCGGCAGCATCAAGGGCACCCCGCGGGGTGCCCTTGAGCGCGTTCAGGCGGGCGTCACATCCTGGCGCCGGCCATCGTGCGGCAGGTCTCGGCGCAGCGGCGACACGCCTCGGCGCAGCGCATCATCTGCGGGTCGTCCGGCATGGACATACACGCCTCGGCGCACATGTCGCAGGCCTTGGCGCACATCGCGCACATCTCGGCCGACATGGGCGAGCGGCGCATCATCATGTCCGCGCACATACGGGTCGTCTCGGCGCAGTCCATGAGCGCGCGCATGATCTGCATCTGGGCCTGGCCGCCCATCTGCATGCAGGAGCTCATGGTCTCCTCGCACATGCTGTGGCACGTCATGCACGCCGCGACGCAGTCCTGCATCTCCTTGCTCATCGCGGTCATGGTGGTGGACTGCTGCTGCATGGTTTCCTCCTCGGGGTGGCGGGCCCGGAGCCGGACCCTCACCCCTCCGTCGTACGCCCCTCCGCGCGCCCCCGCCACGGGGCGGACGTAAGAATTCCGCCATGCGTGCTGAATAAGGGCATACCGCCCGTACCGGTTGCGGCATCCCGCCCGTGCTGGTTAGGGCTTCCTGCCGATGCCGCCGAAGTGGGTGACCTCGGCGGTGTCGCCGTCAGCGGCGTCGGGGCGCCAGCGGGAACAGGTGACGACGCCGGGCTCCAGGAGTTCGACGTCCTCGAAGAACCGGAGGAGTTCGGCGCGGCTGCGCAGCGTCATCGGGGCGGTCCCCTGCCCGTTCCAGTACTCCACCGCCTTGGTCATCGCCTCGCCGTCGACCTCGGTGGTGGGGTGGGAGACCACCAGATAGCTGCCGGAGGGTACGGCGTCCAGCAGGCGGCGCACGACGGAGACGGCCTCGTCGGTGCGCATCACGAAGTTCAGTATGCCCAGCATGGTGATCGCGACGGGACGGCTGAGGTCCAGCGTCTCGGCGGCGTCCCGCAGGATCGCCTCGGGGTCGTGCACATCGCCCTCGATGAAGACCGCGGCCCCCTCCGGCGCGCTGTCGAGCAGTGCGTGGGCGTGGGCGAAGACCAGCGGGTCGTTGTCCACGCAGACGATCCGGCAGGACGGATCCACCCGCTGGGCGATCTCGTGGGTGTTGTCGGTGGTGGGCAGCCCGGTCCCGATGTCCAGGAACTGCCGGACGCCCGCCTCCTCGGCGAGGTACCGCACAGAACGCGCCAGGAACCGCCGGTCCGCGACGGCCGACCGCGGCAGCGCCGGCACGAGCGAAAGGATCCGGTCGCCGACCTCGGCGTCCACGGGGTAGTGACCCATGCCGCCGAGCCAGTAGTTCCAGATCCGCGCCGCGTGCGACACGTCGGTGCGGAATCGCGAGGAGCCAATCATGCGACCAACTTAAGGCCGAAAACACACCCATGGGGGCACGTCCCGAGGTTTGGTGCGATTCGCGTTCGACGTCACCAGGTGAACCCCGGGTTCACATGCATACAGGCGTCGTCGTCCGCGCCGTTGAGGGCCTTGGCCGAGTCCGGGGTGGTGTTGTCGGGCTTGTCGGTCTTCGGCGCCTGGTAGGCCGTACCCTCGCGCCAGTCCGCGCCCACGACGAGCGTGACGCCGGAGACCTCCGTCGACTGCTTGACCGAACTCGCGGGGATCCCCAGGGACTCGGCGACGGCGCGGGCGTCGCCCTCCAGGTCGGCGCTCGGGTAGCGGACGAGTGTCGTGGCCTCGCTTCCGGCGGCGCCCGGGTCGGCGATCGCCTCGTCGAAGCCCTTGCCGACGAGCAGGCCGGCCACGTCGCTCGCGCGGCCGGTCAGCGGGGCGAGGGTGTCGGTCCCGGTGCTGTTCTGGACCAGGACCGGGATCTCGGAGTCGGGGGCCGCCGGGTCGGCGGACTCCTTCTCGGTCGCCGCATCTTCCTCGGCGGCTTTTCCGGTCGTCTTCTCCGCGTCCTTGCCGTCCAGCGCGATGTCCTCGCGCACCAGCCGGAAGAGCTGCTCGGCGTCCTCGGTGGGCTCCACGCGGGCGCCCACGTACCGGTTCGGCATCGTGGTCATGGTGATGCGTTTCGGCTCGACCTTGCGCATCTCGTTGCTGAGGTCGTAGAGCGCCTTGACGGTACCCAGGCCCGGGTCGACGGTGAGGGCCTCGGTGGCCTCCTCGGCCAGCTTGCGCAGCTTGTTCGGGCTGCTCAGGGTGGCGTTGGCGCGCAGCTCGCGGACCATCGAGTTCATGTACATCTGCTGGGCCTCGGCCCGGGCGAGGTCGCTGCCGTCCTCGAAGCCGTAGCGGGTGCGCAGCCACTGCAGGGCCTGCTCGCCCTTGATGGCGGTGGTGCCCTTCTCCAGTCTCAGCCCGGAGCCGTGGCCCTGGCTGTCGCGCGAGTAGATGTTGGCGTCCACGCAGACCGGGACGCCGCCTATGGCGTCCGCCATCGACACCACGCCCGCGAAGTCGACCATCATGAAGTGGTCGATGCGGATGCCGGTGAGTTCCTGCCAGGTGGCCACCGTGCAGCCGGGACCGCCGTGGCCGAGGCTCTGGTTGGTCATCACCCGGCCGTCGCTCGCCTCGTACACCTCACCGTCGTCGGGGTCGGTGCACTTGGGGATCTGGACGAGGGTGTCGCGCGGCATGCTGACGACCGACATGTTGGTGCGGTCGGCGGACAGGTGGACCAGCATCTGCACATCGGCCAGCGGGGTCGAGCCGAAGGTCTCCCGGGCGCCGCCGAGCTTCTGGTTCTCCTCGGTGTCCCGCGCGTCGGAGCCGATGAGCAGGATGTTCAGCGGGGTCTGGCCCGCGGCGTTCGGCGTCGGCTCGGCGAGCTTGTTGTCGCCCAGGTTGAGCTGGTCCTGCTCGATGTTGCCGTTCAGGTGCCGGTAGTAGAGGTAGCCGGCGGCGGAGACGCCGAGTATGAGCACCGCCAGGGTCATCGCCGACCAGCGCAGCACCCGTCGCGCCTGCCCCGGCCGGCGTGTGCCGTGCCGGCTGTCGCCCGCCGCGTCCCGCTCGCCGCCCCCCTCGGCGGCCGGCACGGCCTCCCGTACACCGTTCTGCGTCAACTGCCCGCCCTCCCCACCCCTTGCGCCCACCGGCTCCACACAGAGGCCCGCCGTCTGTCCTGGAGACATGCGACGGGCCCGTGAGGTTGCCTCTCAAGCCTCAACTGGCGCACTGGACCTTGTCGGCCGTGGACTTCTCCACGTCCGGCGTCGCCGCCGAGGCGGCGTTGAGCTTCACGCCCGCGCCCTTGAAGTCCTTGCCGAGGGTGAGGGTCATCGTCGGCAGGCCCTGGGCGTTGTTCACGCTCTCGCCCGGTGTCATCGCGGAACCGGACAGACCCATGATGTCGGCGAGCCGACGCGCCTGGTCCGCCTGGTCGGGGGCGTACTCCAGCGTGGTTTTCGCCTGCGTCGCCTCGGCGTTGCCCGCGTTCTCCGACTTCAGTACGCCCGCCTCGGTCTGCAGGTAGGCCAGCTGCCCCTGGGCGCTGCCGGAGGCGGCGCCGCCGTTGAGGATCCGCACCCGTACCTCGGAGGCGTCGGCCTTGGTGCCCTTCAGCCGGGCGGCGACCGCGGCCTTCTCCTTCTTCTCCTGGGCCTTGACCTCGGTGAACGAGATGTCGCTCGTGATCATGTCGAAGACCTGGGGGGCCCTCGACTCGTCGACCACCACCGTCGCCTTGACCACCTCGGCGGGGTTGTCGATCACCGGGATCGTGGTGAAGGTGATGTTCTTCGTCGGCACCTTCCGCAGTTCCAGGGCGATGTCCGTGAGCGTGTTGACGTTGCCGATCGGCTCGTCCACGGTCAGCGCCTTGGTGGCGGCCTCGGCCAGCTTCAGCAGCTTGGTGGGGCTGGTCAGGGTGTCGCCGGAGGCCATCTTGCGCATCAGCGAGCCCAGGAACTGCTGCTGCACCTTGATGCGGTCGAGGTCGCCGCTGTTGCCGAAGCTCTTGCGGGTGCGCAGGAAGGCCAGGGCCTGTTCGCCCTCGACCGTCGACGTGCCCGCGGGCAGCACCAGCTTCGACTGCTTGTCGTTGATGGCGTTCTCCACACAGACCTCGACGCCGTCCACGGCCGTGGTCAGCGTCTTCACCGCGTTGAAGTCGGCCATCATGAAGTGGTCCGGCTTGATGCCGGTGGCCGCCTCCACGGTGCGCATGGTGCAGCCCGGGTCCCGTCCGCTCTCGCCGAGACTGCGGTTGAAGCGGACGCCCTGCTGGCCCGGGATGACCGTTTCGGTGCCGTCCTCCAGATTGGTCGGGCAGTCCGGGATGTCGACGATCAGGTCGCGCGGGATGCTCAGCGCGGTCGCGTTCGAGCGGTCCTCGGCGACGTGCAGCAGGATCGTGGTGTCGGCGTGTCCGACGCTGCCGGCGTCGCCGTAGCTGGTGTTGCCCTCACCGGTCCGCTTGTCGGTGCCGATGATGAGGATGTTGAAGGCCTCGTCCTTGCTGAAGCTGCTGGCGCCCGCGTCACCGACGTCCGTCGTCGAGACGTTGCCTTCCAGGTGCCTGATGTAGAGGTATCCGGCTCCGGCCGTGGCGAGCAGGATGAACGCCATGGTGCCGCCGGTCCACAGCACGACCTTCTTCGCCTTCGACTTCTGCTGCTTCCCCGGGCGGCGACCGCGCCGGCCGGGCAGCGGCTCCTCCGGCGGGACCCCGCGGCGCCTGCGCTGCGGCGGGATGTCGCGGCCGGGGGCCTTGGGAGGTGTCGTACGGCTTCGGGGGGCACCCATGCCCGATCCGGCCGCTGGTCTGCGCGGCCGGGGAACCGCCGACTGCGGAGCGGAAGGGCCCAGTCGCAGTTCGTATTCGCCGGTGTTCGGATTGAGTACCCACTGGTCTGCGGGATCGATGTCGTCCCCCCGCCCACGGCCTTGCGCGTCCACGGTTGTCCGAAACCTCCGTCAGGGCCACACGGCGCTCTCCCCCCGGAAAGCGCACGGGTGTTGGTGAACACGGTGCTCGACCCCAGGACAGATTTCGTGGCCGGGATCACTGAATCGCTCACACTATCCGCCCAGTTGGGCATCGAGCGACGCGGTGACAAACTCCACGACCCCTACAATCGGTCATTCCACCCCATTTCCCTGAAAGTCAGTTCCCTGTCCTGGTGTGCGAGTCCCCTCCCGTGTCTTGAGTACGTACGTGTGGCACGCCGCGTTCGACCGCTTCGACACGTCGTGCCGGTGTCACGGCCGCCGCCCGCGACGACCGTGACACCGGGGGCATCGGTCGGCTTCCTCATCGAACTCGGCGGAATACACAGGGACTTGGCGGCAACCCGGGCGAACGGAGACCGGGGGGCGGCGGCCCGCCAGGTCACCTCACTTGGCGCATTCGACCTTGTCGGCCGTGGACTTCTGCACGCCCTCCGGCGTCGACCCCGAGGAGGAGTTGAGTTTCACCCCGGCTCCCTTGAAGTCCTCGCCGAGGGTGAGCGTCATCGTCGGCAGGCCCTGGGAGTTCGCCACGCTTTCGCCCGGCTTCATGGCGGAACCGGACAGGCCCATGATGTCGGCGAGCCTGCGGGCCTCGTCGGCCTGGTCGGGGGCGTACTCAAGAGTCGTCTTCGCCTGGGTGGCGTCGGCGTTCCCGGCGTTCTCCGACTTCAGTACGCCCGCCTCGTTCTGCAGGTACTCCAGCTCCGCCTGGGCGCTGCCGGACTCGGCACCGCCGTTGAGGACCCGCACCCGTACCTCGGAGGCGTCGGCCTTGGTGCCCTTCAGCCGGGCGGCGATCGCGGCTTTCTCCTTCTTCTCCTGCGCCTTGACCTCCGTGAACGACACATCGTTCTTGATCATGTCGAAGACCTCGGGCGCCGTCGTCTCGTTGACCACGACCGTCGTCTTCACCGTCTCGGCCGGGTTGTCGATCACCGGCACCGTGGTGAAGGTCAGGTTCTTGGTGTTGAGCTTGCCCAGCTCCAGACCGAGATTCGTGAGCTTGCTGATGCTGTCCAGCTGGGAGTCGACGGTCAGTGCCTCGGTGGCCGCCTCGGCCAGCCTGATCATCTTCGACGGGTTGGTGAGCGTGTCGTTGGACTTCAGCTTGCGCATCAGCGAGCTGAGGAACTGCTGCTGCAGCTCGATCCGGCTCAGGTCGCCGCCGTAGCCCACAGAGTGCCGGGTGCGTACGAAGGCGAGCGCCTGCTCGCCCTCGATCGTGTGCGTGCCCGCGGACAGCTTCAGCTTGGAGTCCGGGTCGTCGATGTCCTTGGCCAGGCACACCTCGACGCCGCCCACCGCGGACGACAGCGTCTTGACCGCGTTGAAGTCGGCGACCACGAAGTTGTCGGGCGTGATCCCGGTCAGCTCGGTGACGGTCCGCGCGGTGCAGCTGGGCGTACGGCCGTCCTGCCCGAGGCTGGTGTTGAAACGGACGCCCTCGGTGCCCGGGATGGTCTTGGTGGTGCCGTCCTCCTGCGCGGTCGGGCAGTCCGGGATGTCGACGATCAGGTCGCGCGGGATGCTCAGCGCGGTCGCGTTGCTGCGGTCCTTGGAGACGTGCAGCAGGATCGTGGTGTCGGCGTGTCCGACGCTGCCGGCGTCGCCGTAGCTGGTGTTGCCCGCGCCGGTGCGCTTGTCGGTGCCGATCACCAGGATGTTGATCGCCTTGTCCTTGCTGAAACCGCCGGTGCTCGCGCCGTCGTCGGAGACGGATGTGATGTTGCCGTTGAGGTGCCGGATGTAGAGATATCCGGCACCCGCCGCGGCCAGCACCACGAGCGCCATGGTGCCGCCGGTCCACATCAGGACCTTCTTCGCCTTCGACTTCTGCCGCTTCGCCGGGCGGTGACCGCGCCGGCCGGGCAGCGGCGCCTCCTCGGGCGGGGCCCCACGGCGCCTGCGCTGCGGCGGGACCGTGCGGCCGGGGGCCTCGGGAGACGTGGTACGGCTTCGGGGAGTACGCGCTCCATCGTCGGGGGACGGTCTGCGCGGGCGGGGAACCGCCGACTGCGGTGTGGAAGGAGTCAGTCGCAGTTCGTATTCACCGGTGTTCGGATTGAGTACCCACTGGTCTGCGGGATCGACATCATCCGCTCGTCCTCGGCCTTGCGCGTCCACGGTTGTCCGAATCCTCCGTCGGGGCACGCGGCGCCTTCCCCCAACAGGCGCTCGGGTCTCGTACAAGCGGTGCGCCAACCCGGGACTGCAAAGCTCGCGGTCCAACGCACCGAAGCGCTCACACTAACCGCCCGGATCGGCGTCGAGCGACGCCGGTGACACATTCCACGCGCCGACAACCGGGCAATCCGCCCATTTCTTTGAAAGCTGTTGGAACGCTTTGCGTTCGCTTTATTCACAGGTGTCTTCGTCGGCGGTGGTCCCGCTGAAGGTGGGTGCGGGCGAATCGGCGGCGTCGGGCTCGTCGGGTCGTCGTGCGGCGGACTTTCCGTCGCCCGGACCATGCAAGGAGTTATCGTCGTACGGGCCTTCGCGGCCTTTTGTGGTGGAATCCTGCGGAACTTCCGCGGCGACCGCCACCGGCGTGTCCGTGCGCAGCCGCTCGAACAGTCTCTCCGCCTCGGGCTCCACCAACTGGTCTCGATTGGCGTTGTAGACATACGACTCCCGCGGAACGGTCAGGAATTGCACACGTTCGGTGGGGATGTCGCGCACTCCGCGTACGAGATCGTACAAACCGCGCAGACTGGCCAGTCCCGGGTCGGTGGTGAGCGACGAGGTGGCGGCGTCCAGCACGGGATAGAGCTTCACCGGATTCAGCAGGACGTCATTGCTCCGCACCTTGCTCACCAGCGCACCGAGAAATCGCTGCTGACGGTCCATGCGATCGGTGTCGCTGCCATTGCCGAGGGACTTGCGGGCGCGGACGTACCCGAGGGCCTGCTCGCCGTCGAGCGTCACCTTGCCGGCGGGGAGCCGGAGTTTGGCGGCCTTGTCGCGAATGGGCTCCTTCAGGCAGATCTCCACCCCGTCGACGGCGTCGACCATTTCCTTGAACCCGTTGAAGTCGACGACCATGTGGTGGTCGATCCGAATGCCCGTCAGTTTCTCGACGGTTCGGATGGTGCAGGCCGAACCGCCGCTCTGAAAGGCGTAGTTGAACATCGCGAACATGGGCTCGGTCCGGGTGCCGTCCCGCCGCAGACAGGCGGGTACGTCGACCATCAGATCGCGGGGGAGCGAGACGGCGGTGGCGCTGTCCCGCCCGGCGGACAGATGCAGCAGGATGGCGGTGTCGGACCGCTCGGTCCCGGAGTCCTGCCCGTACCGCGAGTTCCCGTCCCCGGCCCGCGAGTCGGACCCGATGAGCAGCAGGTTCGTCGCGCCCTTGACCAGGGCTGTGGGCCGCTCCTTCTCGTACCGCGCCAGCTCGGCCGCGGCCGCCCGGTCCGGCGTGATGTTCGCGTCGAGCTTCACATAGACGGCCCACACGCCCCCGCCGACGGCCAGCATCAGCGCCCCGAGCCCGAGGGCGGTGCCGCGCATCCAACGCCGTCGGCGCCGCCGTATCAGACCGCGCCCGGTGGCCGACGCCCCCACTGCGGTGTCGCTCACGTCAGTTCCACCCCTCATGGGTACGAACGCGTACGAACGTGTCGTGCGGCTGCTCTTACGACCATGACCCGGGTGGTGGCCGGGGGGTGAGTGGTGCTGGGCCGAATGGGGGACAGGGGGCGCCTGTCCCTTGGGAGGCGGGCGGCCCCTGTCCTCTCGTCGGTGGCTGGCTTGCGCTGGTGCTCGCTTGCGGGTCGGTGGCCGGCTTACGCCGGTGGACGGCTGGGCGGTGGACGGCTCGCTGGGCGGTGGTCGGCTCGCTACCTCGCTGTGGCCGTGACCCGTTCGCTCTCGATCCGCTTCGCCAGCGCCTCCTCGCTCAGCTCGCCCAGATGACGGCACAGCACCACGGAGCCGCCGGTGGCCAGCGGCCCGTACAGCCCGGCGTTGAGCCCCTCCCAAGTGTCGTACGGCAGCCCGGACAGGATCCGGGACGTCGGCCCCGTCAGCCCCAGCCCCGTCGCCTCGGCCCCGGCCCGCTCGACGACCTCGGCCCCGCTGAACCCCCGCCCGGCCACGATCAACCCGGGCTCCTCCGGATCGACCGGCGCGAACGGCACGAACCGGTCCCCCTGCCCCGGCACCTCGACGGCGTAGTCGACGAAGCCCTCCGGCGGCTGCGGGAAGCGACCGCCGAGCGGCCGCAACGCCAGCGCGACCCGCGACCCGGAACACGCCCGCGCCGCCTCCAGCGCGTCCGGACCGCTGACGACCACGTCGGCCGCCGCCGGATCGCCCCCGGCGTCCGCGATCGCGCCGACCGACGAACACGCCAGCAGCCACACGGCCGTCTGCCAGTGTGCGGGCAGCAGCAGGGCGACCCGGTCGCCGGGCTCCACGGACAACTCGCCCTGCAGCAGATTCGCGGTCTTGGCCACCCAATTGGCGAAGGTGGCCACGGACAGTTCGACGCGTTCCCCGGTGGCGTCGTCGTAGAAGGTGACCAGAGGGCGTCCGGGATCCGCGGCGAGTGCGGAACGCAGCAGGTCGGCAGGGGTGCGATCGGTGGCATTCACCCGCGCAAGGGTAACGGCGTGCGCGGGCGCCCGGCCAACACCCGGTCCACGCTTTCACCACCGATTCGGCCCAAGGCGGCCCAACGGCCCGTCAGTTCCCCGATGGACAGATATGAATGTATATGTCCAACATCAGGAGCATGCGTGGATTCCTTGCTTCCTCGATCGGCGTCACCTGCGCCGCCGCCCTCGCCCTCCCGCTGACCCCGCCCCCAGCCGCGGCGTCCGTGAGACCGGCGCCCAGCGCGGAGGCGGCCACGACCGCCGCCGGGTCCGCCGAGCCGGGCATCCCGGGCAGCACCCAGTCCCTGCCCCTCGTCCCCCTCGACGGCGAGCGCACCTCCGGCCCGACCGCCGAACAGGGCCTGCCCCGCCGGGACGTACG
Organism: Streptomyces blattellae; assembly: GCF_009709555.1. Lineage (GTDB taxonomy): Bacteria > Actinomycetota > Actinomycetes > Streptomycetales > Streptomycetaceae > Streptomyces > Streptomyces blattellae. Next base: position 17,664 of record NZ_WJBG01000135.1, read on the forward strand.
GCGCTTCTCCCTCGTCGGCGTCGTCTGGGACGACCCGGACACCGAACTGCGCGGCCGTGTGCAGGTCCGTACACGAGACGCCGCCACCGGCACCTGGTCCGGCTGGCAGGACGTCGACGCGCACAACCACGGGCACGCCCCCGACCCGGGCACCACCGAGGCCGCCTCCGGCCGCGTCCACGGTGCCACGGCCCCGCTGTGGGTGGGGGACTCCGACGGAGTGGAGCTACGCGTCAGCGCGGAGCCCCGGACAGCCGGGGGCGACCGGGCCGACCGCCCGGCCGCGGCACTCCCTGCGGGCATGCGCCTGGAACTGGTGAACCCGGACTCGGGGGTGGACCCAGGAGACACGGGCGGCGGCGCCCGGGGAGACGACAGCCGCACCGCGCCACTCAACGCCGACACCCCCGACGCGGCCAACGCCGACCTCGCCCCCCTCGGCGCCACCGAACTGCCGGAACTCGGCCGCCGGGAGACCGAGCAGCAGCTGTACGCCCTGCAGACCGCCGAACTGACGGACCAGCAGCGGGCGAAGCCGTACATCGGCCCGCGTCCGCGCATCGTCACGCGGCGCGGCTGGGGCGCGAACGAGAAGCTGCGGGAGAGGAAGGTCGGCTACACGAAGAAGGTGAAGGTGGCCTTCGTGCATCACACCGGGACCGGCAAGAAGTACTGGTGCAAGCAGGCCCCCTCCGTCATCCGCGGTATCTACCGCTACCACGTCAAGAGCATGGGCTGGCGCGACATCGGCTACAACTTCCTCGTCGACAGGTGCGGAAACATCTACGAGGGCCGCGCCGGGGGCGTGACGCAGCCGGTCCTCGGCGCCCACACCCTCGGGTTCAACGCCAACAGCACGGGGATCGCCGTCCTCGGCACCTTCGACTCCAGCAAGCCGTCCGGCGCCGCGCTGAAGGCGATCTCCCGGCTCACGGCCTGGAAGCTCGGCCTGTCCGGCGCGAATCCGCGCGGCAAGGCCTACCTGAAGTCGGGCGGTGGGAACCGCTACCGAAAGGGAAAGAACGTTCGGCTGAACGTGATCTCCGGCCACCGGGACGGCTTCGACACGGCATGCCCGGGACGCCAGCTCTACCGCAAGCTCGGCTCTGCCCGCGCGACGGCGGCCCGCTACCAGGGCCGGTGAACCGCTGTGCACCGGACGGCTGACGTGAACCGCTGTGCCGGACGGCTGAACCAGAGGGGGTTGCCGGACGGCTGAACCAGAGGGGTTGCCGGACGGCTGACCCAGAGGGCCTCGCCGGACGGCTGAACCAAAAGGGATGAATGAAACGTCTGTGAACCGGGGACGGAACGCCGCACGGCCGTCGACGGCGTGCCGGACAGATCTGCGTACACTGGCCGGCCGAAAGACAGTTCGGCCGGTCCCGGCAGGAAGCAGAGACGACAGGTGACAGAAGCGATCCTCCTGGTCGGCGGCAAGGGCACCCGGCTGCGCCCGCTCACCGTTCACACGCCCAAGCCCATGGTCCGCGCGGCCGGCGTGCCCTTCCTCACCCACCAGCTGGCGAGAGCGAGAGCGGCGGGCGTCGACCACATAGTGCTGGCGACCTCCTACCTGGCCGAGGTCTTCGAGCCGCACTTCGGTGACGGCTCGTCCCTCGGCCTTCATCTGGAGTACGTCACCGAGGAGGACCCGCTCGGCACGGGCGGCGCGATCCGCAACGTGGCGAGCCGCCTCCACTCCGCCCCCGACGACCCGGTTCTCGTCTTCAACGGCGACATCCTGACGGGCTTGGACATCGAGGCGCTGGTGGAGACCCACCGGACGACGGGCGCGGACGTCTCCCTCCACCTGACGAAGGTGACGGACCCGCGCGCGTACGGGCTGGTCCCCACGGACGACACGGGCCGCGTCCTGGCCTTCCTGGAGAAGCCCCAAACCCCCGAGGAGATGGTCACCGACCAGATCAACGCAGGGGCCTACGTCTTCCGCCGCTCGCTCATCGACACGATCCCGCAAGGCCGCCCGGTATCAGTGGAGCGCGAAACGTTCCCCGACCTCCTCTCGGCGGGAGCCCACCTCCAGGGCATGGTCGACTCGACGTACTGGCTGGACCTGGGCACGCCGGCGGCTTTCGTACGAGGCTCAGCGGACCTGGTCCTGGGCCGAGCCCCCTCACCGGCCATCCCCGGCCGCTGCGGCGACCGCCTGATCCTGCCGACGGCACGCGTCGCCCCCGACGCGAAACTCACCGGCGGCACCGTCGTGTGCGAGGGCGCGTACGTCGCCGAAGGCGCCCGGGTCTCCGGCACGACCATCCTCCCCGGCGCCGTCATCGAACCCGGCGCCGTCATCACCGACTCCCTGATAGGCACCCACGCCCGCATCGGCGAACGCTCCGTCCTCACCGGCACCGTCATCGGCGACAACGCCATCATCGGCCCCGACAACGAACTCACCGACGGCGCCCGAGTCTGGTGCGACGCGAAAATCCCCGCGGGGGCGCTCCGCTTCTCCTCAGACCAGTAACCCCGCCCGTTGGGGGCGTGCGGCTTCTGGGCGCCGGTCGGCATCATTCAGCCCGTCCGGCGTTTGAGGGGGTGCGTGGCTATCTCGATCGTCCGCGCGCCGGCTGGGGATGCCGACTTCTCGGTGCCGGTCCGGGTATTCCAGCCCGTCCGGCGTTTGAGGACGAGGCCGTTCAGGCCGAAGCGGGGGTCTGGGGGCGCAGCCCCCAGGGACGGGAAGGGCAGGGGCGGCGGGGGCGAGAACGGCACGACGGCCACGGCGGCCACGCCGGCGCAGGGCACATCACAACCGCCCGATATCGGTCCTCGGCATCCGCGGAGCCCTCCGCGGCGGCGTCCGCCCACTCAACAGAATCAACCGAGCCGCCCGATGCCGCTGCCCCGCATACGGCTCCAACAACTCCAGCATCACGGAGTCATCCGCATCCCGATCCCCGGCCAACGCCCACCCCACGATCCCCGGCAGATGCAGATCCCCCACCGTCACCGCATCCGCCGCCCCATGACTCCGCTGCACGGTCTCCGCCGACGTCCACGGCCCCACCCCCGGCACCACCTCCAACCGAGCCCGCGCCGCCTCCGCCGACATCCCCACCGTCTCCTCCAGCCGCGCAGCCACCCGCACGGCCCGGAGAACCGTCGACGCCCGCTTGTCGTCGACCCCGGCCCGATGCCACTCCCACGACGGAATCAGCGCCCACGTCCGCGCCGCCGGCATCACCCACATCCGCCCACCGACCGGCCCCGGCGCCGGCTCCCCGTACTTCCGCACCAGAATCCGCCACGCCCGATACGCCTCCCCGGTCGTGACCTTCTGCTCCAGAATCGACGGAATCAACGACTCCAGCACCAGCCCGGTCCGCGTCAGCCGCAACCCCGGCCGCCGATGCCGCGCCAACGCCACCAGCCGATGCCGCGGCTCGAAGACGGACGGATCATCGGCGCCCCCGACCAACTCGGGCAACCGCTCCAACAGCCATTCGGCCCCCGGCCCCCACGCCTCCCCGCACACCTCACCGCCCCGCATCCCGACCCGCAAGGTCCCAGGGCCGACGGGCGTGAGGGTGGCCCGCCACACCGACCCGTCCGGAGCCGCCCGAAACGTCGGATCCCCCGCCCCCCGCCGCAACGGCCCGAGCACCAGTCCAAGATCGACCGGCCCGTCCGGCACGAACGTCCGCACCCGCCCCGCCCCCGCCCCCGCCCCCGCCGCAGCCGCCTGCCGCGGCACGCTGCCACCCCCGGGCACGCCGACATGCCCACCACGCACCGTCGTACGCGTGGGCCGGGGAGCGAAACGTCCTGCCACGGATGAGCTCCTGGAGGTAGGGGAGAAGCCCTGTAGAGGAGAGTTCTACGAGACTACGGGGAGAGTTCTACGAGACTGATGCGGCCGTACGACAACGACGTGCGGCCAACGCCCCCAGAACGCGCGGGCGCGGGCCCGCATCGACATGCAGCATGCGTCCCCGCCGAGCGCGGGGAACCGTCACCGCACCTCGATGAACGCCCCCGCGTCCCGCTCCCCCCGAGGCCGCGGCTCCTCCGCCGGATGTCCGACCGCCACCGCGCCCATCGGATCCCAGTGCTCCGGCAGCGCGAGCACCCCCCGCACGACATCCCGGCAGAACATCGTCGACGACACCCACGCCGACCCCAGCCGCTCCCCGGCCAGCGCCACCAGGAAGTTCTGTACGCCGGCCCCCGCGGCGACCACGAACATCTCCCGCTCGGCCCCGTCCCGCCGTACGTCCCCGTACGGGTGCGACCCGTCCGTCACCAGGCACGGCACCACCAGATACGGCGCGTTCCGCAGCACGTCCCCCCGCCGGACCCGCTTGGCGATGGACTCCTCGCTCTTGCCGTCCCGTCGCAGGTCGGCGACCCAGGCGTCCCGCATGGCATCCAGCAGCCCGGTGCGGGACTCCGCCGACTCCAGCAGCACGAACCGCCAGGGCGTGGTGTGGTGCGGCGCCGGCGCGGTCACCGCCGCGGCGACCGCCCGTCGTACCGCACCCGCGTCCACCGGCTCGTCCGTGAACGCCCGTACCGTACGCCGCTGGGCCACCGCCTCCCGTACCGCCTCGGAGGTGCCCAGCCGGAACATGTCGTCGCGCGCGCCGCGCACCAGGGCCCGCGCCCCCTCCCCGTCGTCCGCGGCCACCACCTGCGCAAGACCCCGCACGACGGCGACGGGCAGTCCGGCGGCCTTGCCCTTGACCAGGTCGCCGGCGGCGGCCAATTCGTCCGCCGTCGCCACGACGGTCGCGCTGAGCGGATTGCCGTACGCGTCCGTCCCCCCGCGCAGATCGTCCAGTACACGCACCCCGGCCGCACCGATCGCGACGTCCGTGAGTCCCGCGCGCCAGGGCCGCCCGAAGGTGTCGGTGACGACGACGCCGACGGTGACGCCGAGGGCGTCCCGCAGCCCGTCGCGGATCGCGCGCGCGGACGCGTCCGGGTCCTCGGGCAGCAACAGCACCGTCCCGGAAGGGGTGTTGGAGGCATCGACCCCGGCGGCGGCCATCACCAGCCCCTGCCGGTTCTCGACGATGCGCAACGCTCCGCGCCGTGCCACGACCCGTACGGTCTCGGCGTCGATGGCGGCCTCCCGGTCGTCCGCCGCCACCACCCGCCCCTCCGCCTTGGACACGATCTTCGAGGTGACGAGGAGTACGTCCCCGTCGGCCAGCCCGGGTTCGGCGGCGGCGATCAGTTTGGCGAGGTGGTCGCCCGCGGCCACCTCGGGAAGGCCGGGAACGGCCCAGACCCGGTAGCCGCCGTCAGGTGCCGCGCTCACGACGCCTGAACCTCCGCCGCCATGGCCAGCGCCTCCCGGGCCATCTGGGTGGCCGCGTCGAGGTCGGTCATCATCAGCGGCACGGCCCGGCAGCGGATGCCCGCCGCCTCGACGCGCTCGACGGACGCCGCGTCGACGGTGTCGACCAGCCAGCCGTCCAGCAGGCCCGAGCCGTAGTGCTCGGCGACCGCCGCTGCCGTCGATTCGACGCCGACCGCCGCGAGCACCTTGTCGGCCATGCCCCGCACGGGCGCGTCCCCGACGATGGGGGAGAGGCCCACGACCGGCACCCCGGCGTCGGCGATGGCCTCGCGGATGCCGGGCACGGCGAGGATCGTGCCGACCGACACGACCGGGTTGGACGGCGGGAAGAGGACGACGTCCGCCTCCGCGATCGCCTCCAGGACACCCGGCGCCGGCTTGGACTGCTCCGCGCCCACCGGCACGACCGCCTCGGCCGGCACCGAAGCCCGCAGCCGTACCCAGTACTCCTGGAAGTGGATGGCCTTGCGCTCGCCGGAGCCCGCGGCGGACCCGCTGTCCGGCAGCGTGACGGCCACATGCGTCTCGACCCGGTCGTCGGTCATCGGGATCAGCCGGACGCCCGGCTTCCAGCGGTCGCACAGCGCCTCGGTCACCGCGCTCAGCGGATACCCGGCGCCGAGCATCTGCGTCCGCACGATGTGCGTGGCGAAGTCCCGGTCACCGAGACCGAACCATTCGGGCCCGACGCCGTACGCCGCGAGCTCCTCCTTGAGATGGAAGGTCTCGTCGGCCCGGCCCCAGCCCTGCTCCTCGTTGATGCCGCCGCCGAGCGTGTACATCACCGTGTCGAGGTCCGGGCAGACCTTCAGGCCGAAGAGGTGGATGTCGTCCCCGGTGTTGCCGATGACCGTGATGTCCGCGTCCGGCACGGCCTGCATCAGACCGCGCAGGAACCGGGCACCGCCGATGCCGCCTGCCAGAACCACAATGCGCATTGAAACAGTGTGTCAGCCGAAGGCTGACTCGTTGAGGGGTGGTGGTCGGGCGACGGGTGGGTCAGTGTTGCAGGCGGGTACGACAACGGGGCAGGCGGCTACGAGACCAGGCACGCGGTGGCGCGACCGGGCAGGCGGCTACGAGACCGGGGCGGCCGCTATGCACTGGGCGCTGTGCATCGGCATCTCGGTGAGGCCGGGGAAATAGACGTGCAGGCTGACCGCGGGCTCCAGCGCGTCGTTGACCACTTCGTGGGCGTACCCCGGCGCGAACACCCTCTGTGCACCCGCCCCCAGCGCGCGCGTGCCGCGCTCGGTGTGCTCGGTCAGCGTGCCGTCGAGGACGGTCAGTACTCCGGAGGACGGGCCGTGGTCGTGCCGCCCGCTGCCCTGGCCGGGCACCCAGGACAGCAGCCACACCTCGTACCCGGGACCGGTGCGCAGCCGGTGGTACCAGCGGGACGTGGCGTCGTACTGGACGAGGTGTGCCCACTGGGTGCGGTCGGCGGCGATGGAGCGGGCCAGGCCGACGAAGTCGGCGACGGTGGCCGGATGCTCGCGCGGCGCCCGCAGGAGATGAGGGACTTCGAGGATGTCGCCGGCGATCTGGAGGTCGCTGTCGCTGTTCATGGGTGCGGTGGTTCCTCGTCGGAAGAGAGCGGAGACAGGAGTCGCGGAGGCGAGGGGAACAACAGCCGAGTCCGACGGGCGGGGAAGCCGGTCCGATGACTCAGGGGCAGCCGGAGCGCGTGAGGCTCAACAGCAGGAACAGCGACAACAGCTACAGCGGGCGCGGGCAGCACAGAGGGACCCGGCGGTGCGGGTCGAGGTGAGTGCCAAGTGCGCGAGCATGCCCACAAGGACACCGGTTCACACCTTCACTGTCAACTCGGCGCCCGGCCCGTGGGACGGGGTTCACCCCATCCGGTCCATCTCCGTGGTGAAAGGTTTGTGCTCGGGGCGCCCGGGACACATGGCGCACAACCGGGCGCACAAACCTCGATGCGATCCCGTGATCGGACTGTGATCCGGATCGATTCGAGCATGTGTCGGAACGGGATCGCTATTTCGGGCGTCCTTCTCCATGCAGGCTCTGCGCGGGGGTGGACACCCTCCGGGGCCTCATCTGCTTGTCAAGGTTTAGGACGATTTGAACACTTTCCGCTAGGCCTTGGTTCCGCAGAGTGAATAAGGGGCCCAATAGCAGATCCCGGCTTGACTCGCCCGGAGCAGCACACTTGTAATTTCACTCGTGTCGTTCAGCCGACATCGGTAACGGCTACATCACGGGGACGCGAAAGACTGACGAGGGGCGCACATGACCGAGCTGGTGCAGCAACTGCTGGTCGACGACGCGGACGAGGAACTCGGCTGGCAGGAGCGCGCGCTGTGCGCCCAGACCGACCCCGAGTCCTTCTTCCCCGAGAAGGGCGGCTCCACCCGCGAGGCCAAGAAGGTCTGCCTCGCCTGTGAGGTCCGCTCCGAGTGCCTTGAGTATGCCCTCGCCAACGACGAGCGGTTCGGCATCTGGGGCGGCCTGTCCGAGCGTGAACGACGGCGGCTGAAGAAGGCCGCCGTCTGACCGGACGGCAAGCATCCCTTTCGTACATTTGCGACGAACGGCCCGTTGCGGGTGGGTTATCCACAGGCGGCGGGCCGTCGCCCGCCCGTCGCCCGACCACCGCCCCTCATCGAGGCGCTGACGCGCCGCCCCTATTGGACTGCCGATAGTGTGGTCGCTCGTCCGAGACACCTCGCTGCCCCCAGGGGGCACAGGTGTCCACCGCAGTCCATCGAACCGGGGCCCGTACCTCGATGTCCGTGCACAGCCATACGGCAGCCCACCAAGGCGTAGCTGCCACGGCGGCGTTCGACCCGACCCGCCCGCCCGAGTTCCCGCGTCATGTAGTGACGGCGGTGCTCGTCTCCCATGACGGCGCCCGCTGGCTGCCGGACGCGCTCGCCGGGCTGCTCGGCCAGGAGCGCCCCGTTCAGTACGCCATGGCGGCCGACACCGGCAGCGCGGACCACTCGGCCCAGTTGCTCACCGACGCCCTCGGCGCCGACCGCGTGCTGCACCTCGCCCGTCGCACCGGCTTCGGTCAGGCCGTCGAGGAGGCGGGCCGCACCGCCCCCGTCCTCACCCCGGACGAGCTGCCCTACCTGAAGCGCCCGAGCGGCTGGGACCCCGTCACGCGCACCTGGCGCGACGACGCGTACGACATGCCCGAACTCCCTTACGGGGAGCCCGTGCACTGGCTGTGGCTGCTGCACGACGACTGCGCTCCGGAACCGGACGCCCTGGCCCAGCTGCTGCGCGTCGTGGAGAACGAGCACGAGCTCGGCCGCGACGACATCGCCGTCGTAGGCCCCAAGCTCCGCGGCTGGTACGACCGCCGGCAACTGCTGGAGGTCGGCGTCACCATCGCCAACTCCGGCCGCCGCTGGACCGGACTGGACCGCCGTGAACAGGACCAGGGCCAGCACGACCACGTCCGGTCCGTGCTGTCGGTGTCCACCGCCGGGATGCTCGTGCGAAGCGATGTCTTCGAGCAGCTCGGCGGGTTCGACCGCCGACTGCCCCTGATGCGCGACGACGTCGACCTGTGCTGGCGTGCCCAGGCCGCCGGCCACCGCGTCCTCGTCGCCCCCGAGGCGGTCGTACGACATGCCGAGGCGGCCTCCCGTGAGCGCCGCACCGTCGACTGCGTGGGCCGTACGTCGGCCTCCCCGCACAAGGTCGACAAGGCCGGCGCCGCGTACACGCTGCTGGTCAACACGCGGACGGCCGCACTGCCCTGGGTCCTGGTGCGGCTGGTGCTGGGCACCCTGCTGCGGACCGTCGCCTACCTCGTCGGCAAGGTGCCCGGGCAGGCCGTCGACGAGATCCGGGGTCTGCTGGGTGTGCTGCTGCGGCCCGAGCGGATCATCGCCGGACGGCGCAGGCGGGGCAGCTCGCAGATCGAGAAGGACGAGCTGCGAGCGCTGTTCCCCCCGCCCGGCGCGACCGTGCGGGCCACCTTCGAACAGGCCGCGGGCAGCTTCCTGCGCGACACCGACCCCGAGACCTCCGCCGGTGCCGGGCGGCACGGCAGCGCGATCGAGTCCGGGCCCGGCGGGGACGACGCGGACTTCCTGGAGATAGAGCAGTTCGCGCGCCTGAAGCGCATCGCCCGCAACCCCGGCCCGATGCTGTTCCTGGTGCTGCTGTTCGTCTCGCTCGTCGCCTGCCGCCAACTGCTCGGCGGCGGCGCGCTGGCGGGTGGCGCCCTGCTGCCCGCCCCGGCTGACGCGAGCGAGCTGTGGTCGCGTTACCTGGACTCCTGGCATGCGGTGGGCGCGGGCGGCACAGGGTCCGCGCCGCCCTATCTCGCCTTCGTCGCCCTGCTGGCCTCCGCGCTGTTCGGCTCCACCGGGTTCGCGGTCACGGTTCTGCTGGTCTGCTCGGTGCCGCTGGCCGGGTTCACCGCGTACTTCGCCTCCCGCCCGCTCGTCGAGTCGCGGCTGCTGCGCGCCTGGGCGGCCGTCGTCTACGCCTTCCTGCCCGCCGCCACCGGTGCGCTCGCCGGCGGCCGCATCGGCACGGCCGTCCTCGCGATCCTGCTGCCGCTCCTCGCGCGCGCGGGCATCGCGGCCAGCGGACTGGCGAACACCTCAGGGGCGTCCGGCAGTTGGCGTGCCACCTGGGCGTACGCCCTGCTGCTGACCGTCACCACCGCGTTCACGCCGATCGTGTGGCCCATCGCGCTGGTCCTCGGCATCGGCGTGCCGGCCATGCGCCGCGCCGACATCACCGCCCACGGCCTGCGCCTCCTGGCCCAGCTCGGCACCCCCCTGCTGGTGCTCGCGCCCTGGTCGCTGACGCTGCTCCCGTCCGGCTTCTTCGCGGAAGCCGGTCTGGAGTACGCCGCCTCGTCCGCGTCCGCCACCGACCTGCTCGGCGCCAGCCCCGGCGGGCCGGGCACGGTCGACGGGCTGATGCTCATCGGCATCGTGCTGGCCGCGCTGGCCGCCCTGATGCGCTCCCACCGTCAGTTCGGGATCTGGACGGCCTGGGCCGTGGCCCTGGTGGGCCTCGTCTTCGCGGTCCTGTCCAACAGCTCCACCTGGGCCGGCCCGGCGACCCTCGTCTACGGCATCGCCCTCCTCGCCGCCGCCGCGCTCGGCGCCGACGGGGCACGCGCGCGTGTCGCCGAGCAGAGCTTCGGCTGGCGTCAGCCGGTGGCCGTGCTGATCGCCTTCGCCTCCGCCGCGGGCCCGCTGCTCGTCGCCGCCGGCTGGATGATCGGCGGCGCCGACGGGCCGTTGGAGCGGCGCGACCCGGTGCAGGTGCCCGCGTTCGTCGCCGAGGAGAGCAGCACCCGCGACCAGGCCCGCACCCTCGTCCTCGACAGCGACTCCGCGGCCCACGTCGGCTACATGCTCGTCCGGGGTTCCGGGGCACGGATGGGTGACGGCGAACTGGCCGCGGCGGACGGCGAGAACGCCGCGCTCGACAAGGTCGTCGCCAACCTCGTCGCCGGCTCAGGCGCCGATCAGGCCGACCAGCTCGGGAAGTTCGCCGTGCGCTATGTCCTCGTCCACCAGGGGGCGCCGCGCGAGGTGACCCGTGTGCTGGATGCCACGCCGGGGCTGTCCCGGCTGAGCCAGCAGGACAGCGGGGCGCTGTGGCGGGTCGACCAGCAGGTCTCGCGGGCGGCGATAGTCTCCGAGGCGGGCTCCGCGGACGCGCGGTCCGTCGCCGCCGGGCCCGTGGAGATCCACACCACGATCCAGGCCGGCGCGGAGGGAAGGATCCTGCGGCTCGCCGACACCGCCGACGAGGGCTGGACGGCCACCCTGGACGGCAGGCCGCTGACCCGCAAGACGGTCGACGGATGGGCCCAGGGCTTCGAACTCCCCGCCTCCGGCGGGCAGCTGGACGTCACTTTCGAGACGCCGATCACCCACACCGCCTGGCTGTGGGCGCAGGGCTTCCTCGCCGTCGTCCTCGTCGTCATGGCCCTGCCCGGCCGTCGCCGGGACATCGACGACGACCTCCCGGAGGAGCCGGTGGCCGTCCCGGCCGAGGCCGTGTCCGGCGAGGGCCGCCGCGCCCGGCGCCTGCGCGCCCAGGTGGAGGCCGAAGAGGCGGACCAGACCGGGGAGTTCCCGCCTCCTGGGCAGGAGGAGTCCCCGGCAGCGATTCCGCAGCAGCCGTCGTACGGCGTGGGGATGCCCCCGGGCGAGGACGTTCCAGCCTGGGGAAGCGAGTCCGCCGACGCGAACTACGCGGGCGTCCAGTACGGCGGCTATGACGGCGAGCAGTACCAGGGCGGCGCCCAGCAGCAGTACCCGGACGGGGCGTACGGCCGGCAGTACCCCGCGGACCCGTACCAGAACGGGCAGTACGACCCTTACGCGTACGGCGGTTCGTCCCAGCCGGGGTCCTACGACCAGCAGACGTACGCGCAGGCCACATACGAGCAGGGCCAGGACGGGACCTACCACCAGGGCTACGACGCGACGTACGACCCGGCGCAGCCGTACCCGAACGGCAGTGAGCGCCCCGACAGGAGTCAGCAGTGAACCGCACCACCCTGTCCCTGATCGCCGGCGCCACCGCCCTCGCCGCCATCACCGGACTCGCCGCGCTGACCGCGCCGGAGGCGACCGGCACGGACACCGTGAAGGCGGCGGCCGAACTGCCCGTGGAGCGCACGAGTCTGCTGTGCCCGGCGCCGAGCACATCGGACCTCGCCGAGACGTCGTACACGTCCTTCACGCCCGTCACGAAGGGCGCGGACGACGGCGGTTCGGCGGAACTGCAGTCCGCGGCAGAGGAGCAGGCCGGGGGCGAGGAGAACGGCGAGAAGGCCGACAAGCCCGTCCTGGAGCCGAAGGAACCCGGGACGCCGGTCACCGGGGATGTCTCCGGCGCCGACTCGCCGGCGCTGGTGGGCACGGCCGAGGGGAAGTTCGCGTCCGGGTGGACCGTGCAGGAGACCACGGAGGTCGACGCGGGTACCGGGCGGGGGCTGCAGGGAGTCAACTGCTCCGCGCCGGACACGGAGTTCTGGTTCCCCGGGGCCAGCACGGTGGCGGACCGTACCGACTATGTGCATCTGACCAATCCCGACGACTCCGCCGCGGTTGTCGACATCGAGCTGTACGGCAAGGACGGGTCCCTGGAGTCGAGCGCGGGGGAGGACATCACGGTTCAGCCGCACTCCACTGAGCCGGTGCTGCTGTCGACGCTCACCGAGGACCAGGAGACCGACGTCACCGTGCATGTGAATGTGCGCAGCGGACGGGTGGGCGCGGCCGTGCAGGCGCTGGACGACAAGCTCGGCGGCGACTGGCTGTCCGCGACCACGGATCCGGCGAGCAGCCTGGTCCTGCCCGGCATCCCGAAGGACGCCACGGAGGTGCGGCTGATCGCCTTCACGCCCGGTGACACAGACGCCGACCTCAGGGTGCGGCTGGCCTCTCCGTCCGGGCTGATCACACCGGCCGGGAACGAGACGATGCACGTGAAGGCGGGCATGACGACGGCGGTCGACCTGGGCGATGTCACGCGCGGGGAGGCGGGCTCGCTGGTGCTGACGCCGACCGACAGTTCCGTACCGGTCGTGGCCGCCGTACGGGTCGTACGGGGCAAGAGTGCCAAGCAGGAGACGGCGTTCATCCCGGCGACGAACCCGGTCGGCACGCGCGCGACGGTGGCCGGCAACACGGAGAAGGGCTCCACGCTGGCTCTGACCGCACCCACCGGCACCGCGGAGGTCAAGGTCACCGCGTCCGCGGGCAGCGAGGGGGGAACGGCGGTGTCGAAGACGTACACGATCAAGTCCGGTACGACACAGGACGTTGAGGCGCCGGTGCCGACCGGTCTGAAAGGCACGTACGCGCTGACGGTGGAGACGGTCTCGGGAGCGCCGGTGTACGGGTCCCGGACGCTGGCGAGGACGACGGACGGCGTTCCCGCCTTCACGGTCCAGACCCTGCCCGACGACCGGGGCATGGTGTCGGTGCCGGAGGCGGACGAGGACCTGGCGGTGCTGCAGGAGTAGGGCCGGCGGCCCCTTCCGGTTCAGTCCTCGCCGTACCGCGGATCCACCGTCTCCGGGGTCAGCCCGAGCAGTTCGGCGACCTGTTCCACGACGACCTCGTGGACCAGCGCGGCCCGCTCGTCGCGCCCCTTCGTGCGGATCTCCACCGGTCGCCGGTAGACGACCACCCGCGCCGGGCCCCCCTCGCGCGCGGGGATCGTGCCGCCGAGCGGGACCGCCTCGTCGTTCCAGGCCTGCCCGGGGCCGTCGAGGCGTGGTACCTCAAGGACGAGGAAATCGATGTCGGCGAGCTGCGGCCACCGTCGTTCGAGGCGCTCCACGGAGTCCTGCACCAGGTCGGCGAACGCCTCGGCACGGCTTGCCGCCAGCGGCACCTGCGGCGGTGCGATCGGGCCGCGCATGCCCCGGCCGTGGCGATCACGACGGCGGGGGCCGGAGCCGGCGGCAGGAGGTGGTACGGGCTTGTCCATCACTGGTGAAGCGTAGTCCTCGCCCGAGCCGGGTGCTCCGTTCCCACGCGGCGCCGGGCCGCCCGTACGGCATGTCGGCAGATGACCATTCCAGCCAAGGTTGGGCTCGATTCCGCATCTCTCCGAGAGAGTCGATCTCGGGGCAATTGATGGGGTATGTGTCGAGTGGTGGCCGGATATGGGCTCGCCCTCATGTTCGGAAAGCGATGTCCATGCAGGTCAGAGCGGTGCGTTCAGAGAGGCTGGTGGTGCGTTTCACAACACGACACGGTGGAGTGACCTGGGGGAGAGTCGTCGCGGCCCGCTCAAGAGTGCGGTACCGTCCAACGTCGTGAGCCCTGTACGTCGCTGTTCGCGAACCGCTTGCGGCCGACCCGCCGTTGCGACGCTGACGTACGTCTACGCCGACTCGACCGCGGTCCTCGGCCCGCTCGCCACCTACGCCGAACCCCACTGTTACGACCTGTGCGCCGAGCACTCCGAGCGCCTCACCGCACCCCGCGGCTGGGAGGTCGTACGACTTCTGGACGGCTCGGCTCCGGCCCGGCCCAGCGGCGACGATCTGGAAGCGCTTGCCAACGCCGTGCGCGAGGCGGCCCGGCCGCAGCAGCGTGCCGCGGAGGCCGGCGGCGGCGGTGGCCGTGGGGCCGACCCCATGGAGGTCGGCCGGCGGGGGCATCTGCGGGTGCTGCGCTCTCCGGACAGCTGACGCCGACCGGCGCGGTCGGCTTCGACCGGTTTTCGCGTGGTGCGTTTCCGTGCCGGTCCCGTGCCTGCCCCGTGTGCGTCCTCTGTGCGTTCCTTGAGCGTTCTTTGTGCGTTCTTTGTGCGTTTCGGTGAGCGGCGTACGCCCATTGACGCGATGTTGTTGCGGACACGACCATTCCCGGAGCCCGTGAGAAATCGCTTTCGCATGGCGGAATCCGGGAGGCGCCCGTGTACGTCCAGGAACTGGAACCCGTCGTCGACTCGCTCGGTCTGTCCGCCCTCGTGGCGGCCCTGCCCCTGGTGATCGTCCTCGTCCTGCTCGGCGGCGTCCGCATGAAGGCACATCTGGCGGGCCTCACGGGCCTTGCGGCGGCCGCTCTGGTCGCCTCGCTCGCGTACGGCATGCCGCCGGACCAGACGGCCTCCAGCGCCGTCCAGGGCGCCGTGTTCGGCTTCTTCCCGATTCTGTGGATCGTCGTCAACGCCCTCTGGGTGTACCGGATGACCGTCCGCACCCGCCATTTCGACATCCTGCGGCGGTCGTTCGGGCGGCTGTCCGACGACCCGCGCATCCAGGCACTCGTGGTCGCCTTCTGCTTCGGTGCCCTGCTGGAGGCGCTCGCCGGGTTCGGCGCACCCGTCGCCATCTGCTCGGTCATGCTCGTCGCACTCGGCTTCGAACCGGTGCGCGCGGCCGTCGTCGCTCTGGTCGCCAACACCGCCCCCGTGGCCTTCGGCGCGATGGGCACACCGGTCGTGACGCTCGCTCAAGTCACCGGCCTGCCACTGGACTCGGTGGCTTCCGTGGTGGGGCGTCAGACGCCGCTGCTGGCGCTCGTCGTGCCGCTCGTGCTGGTGTTCCTGGTGGATGGACGGCGCGGGCTGCGGGAGACCTGGGTACCCGCGCTGGTGTGCGGAATCGCCTTCGCCGCCGGGCAGTTCATCGCCTCCAACTACGTCTCCGCACAACTCGCCGACATCGGCGCCGCCTTGCTCGGCTCGGGTGCCCTGGTCGCCGTACCGCACGCGCGCGTGCCCGCCGCCGAGTCCGTGCGCGCCTCCGTGCTGACCGGCGTGCGCAGCGAGGACCTGGACGTGGCGGATCCGCGGCCCGAAGTCGCCCGTGCCTACGCCCCGTACGCACTGATCGTCGCCATCTTCTCCGTCGCCCAGATCCCGGCGGTCAAGGACTGGCTGGCCGAGGCGACACAGACGTACGACTGGCCCTTCCTGGACGTCGTCGGCCCGGACGGCGATCCGGTCGGGGGCAACGTCTTCACCTGGCCGTTCGTCTCCACCGGCGGGACCCTCGTACTGCTGGCCGGTATGTGCACCGCGGTCGTTCTCGGGGTGCACGCGCGCGTGGCGGTCAAGGAGTGGGCCGCCACCGTGCACGAACTGCGGTTCGCGATCCTGACCGTGACGTCCGTGCTGGCGCTCGCGTACGTCATGAACCTCTCCGGACAGGCGGCCACCATCGGCCACTTCGTGGCGGCGGCCGGGGCCGGGCTCGCTTTCCTGTCGCCGGTGCTCGGCTGGTTCGGCGTCGCCGTCTCCGGATCGGACACCTCGGCCAACGCGCTCTTCGGCGCCCTCCAGGTGACCGCGGCCCGGGAGTCGGGGCTGTCGCCCGAGTTGCTGGCCGCCGCCAACAGTTCGGGCGGTGTCCTCGGCAAGATGATCTCGCCGCAGAACCTCGCCATCGCCTGTGCGGCCGTCGGACTCGCGGGCCGCGAAGGGGACATCCTGCGCAAGGTGCTGCCCTGGAGTGCGGGGCTGCTGATGGTGATGTGCCTGATCGTGGTCGGCCAGAGTTCACCGGTGCTGGCCTGGATGCTGCCCTGACCTCAGGTTGCGCCCGGGAGTCCACCCGACCTCCGTGCAGCGCATTGTCAGTGGGTACGGGTAGCTTGTGGTGACCGATAGGACTTTCAGGAGGGTTGGCCGTGTCTGCTGATCTGTCGCAGCTCGTCAAGGCGTACGACGTGCGCGGGGTGGTTCCGGACCAATGGGACGAACCGCTGGCCGAGCTGTTCGGGGCCGCCTTCGTCCAGGTGGCCGGGGCGAGCGCGATCGTGATCGGGCACGACATGCGGCCCTCGTCCCCCGGGCTGTCGGGCGCCTTCGCGCGCGGTGCGGCGGCGCGCGGTGCCGACGTGACCGAGATCGGCCTGTGCTCCACCGACCAGCTGTACTACGCGTCCGGCGCGTTCGACCTGCCGGGCGCCATGTTCACCGCCTCGCACAACCCGGCCCAGTACAACGGCATCAAGATGTGCCGGGCGGGCGCGGCCCCGGTCGGCCAGGACACCGGGCTCGCCGAGATCCGGCAGCTGGTCGAGGGCTGGCTGGACTCGGGCGCCCCCGAACCGGTCGGGACGCCGGGGACGGTCACGCAGCGGGAGACGTTGGAGGACTACGCGGCGCACCTCCGCTCCCTCGCCGACCTGACCTCCATCCGCCCGCTGAAGGTCGTCGTCGACGCCGGCAACGGCATGGGCGGGCACACCGTGCCCACGGTCTTCGCCGGCCTGCCCCTGACCCTGGTGCCGATGTACTTCGAGCTGGACGGCACGTTCCCGAACCACGAGGCGAACCCGCTTGACCCGGCGAACATCGTCGACCTCCAGAAGCGAGTCCGCGACGAGTCCGCCGACCTCGGCATCGCCTTCGACGGTGACGCCGACCGCTGCTTCGTCGTCGACGAGCACGGCGACCCGGTCTCCCCGTCCGCCATCACCGCCCTGGTCGCCTCCCGCGAGCTGGCCAAGCACGGCGGCAAGGGCGTGATCATCCACAACCTGATCACGTCCTGGTCGGTCCCGGAGGTCGTGAAGGAGAACGGCGGCACGCCCGTCCGCACCCGCGTGGGCCACTCCTTCATCAAGGCCGAGATGGCCAAGTCCGGCGCGATCTTCGGCGGTGAGCACTCCGCCCACTACTACTTCGCCGACTTCTGGAACGCCGACACGGGCATGCTCGCCGCCCTCCACGTCCTCGCCGCCCTCGGTGGCCAGGACGGCCCCCTCTCCGCCCTCGTCGCCCAGTACGACCGCTACGTCGGCTCCGGCGAGATCAACTCCACCGTCGACGACCAGACCGCCCGCCTCGCCGCGATCCGCTCCGCCTACGAGGGCCGCGAAGGCGTGACCCTCGACGACCTCGACGGCCTCACCATCACCTCCACCGACTGGTGGTTCAACGTCCGCCCCTCCAACACCGAGCCCCTCCTCCGCCTCAACGCCGAGGCCCGCGACGAGGCAACGATGACGAAGGTGCGCGACGAAGCACTGGAGATCATCAGAGGCTGACCCCATGCGGACCGCCGCCGACGCCGCGCGGCCCAGTTTCAGCCGCTCCGGTGTCAGGGGGCCGAGTGCGTCCGGGCCCTGCCCAGGTGCGTAGAGGTGGGGCACGGCGACCGCACAACGCCGTCCCGAGCCCGCACCCGCTGGGGCGGCGGCTCCCTTCGAACGCGGGTCACCACCTTTCATCCCGCCCGACGCCCGAGCCCGGCCAACGCCGTTCCGAGCCCCCGACTCCTTGAAGAGCGCCCGCTTCTGACCGCTGGCCGGCGTCATTGAGCCCGCCGGGGTGGCTGGGGCTGGGTAGTGCTGTCCCGCCCCTCTGACTCCTTGGGGGTGCCCGC
>NZ_WJBG01000136.1 GCF_009709555.1 Streptomyces blattellae
GCTGGGTGCGCCACGAGGCGCCATGTGACCGAGTGGAGGTGCGAGACCTCTACCGCCGGGCCGTCGCAGCGGCCGGGTAGAAGCTGAGGGCAGTCCGAGTCGGGGAACGCCGGTGAGGACGGAAAGCAGCCCTGACAACGCCGGGACGGCGCGGTACTGCCAGACGCGTCGGGTTCGGCAAGCAAGGCCAGAAGGCGTACGAAGAGGAACCCGTGTAAAGCCCCGTAAGTCTTGCACCGGGCTCAAATCTGGCGGATATGGGCCCGGGGTGCAGTGCGTGACCTCTCGCTTCGGCAGGGGTGGTCAACTCCGAAGCCGGTCTCCAACTGCCGGTGGGGAGGCCACGCTGAAGGTCTGCGGCGTAGGCGTGGTGATGCTGCCGGGGTAGTAGCGGGACGCCGACCTGGCCGATCGGCACATGGTGAACGTGGGAACCGCCTGCGGTCGCCCCCGCTTCCCCGGCATCCGGTCCGGAGAGCGAGGGCAGGCCCGTTGCCGGCTGAGGTCCGCAGGTGGGGCGGAGGCCCCGTAGTAGTCCGAGCGGAGGAAAGCTCCGTGCATGGCGAAGGGGGCCAGCAAGTCGGCAGGGAGGATGCTGCAATGCCGGGAGGCCGCTGGTGAATACCGACGCGCTGGAGTTCGCGCTGCTCAAGGCCGAGCGCCGGGTACTGGGGATGCAGACCAAGCTGCACTGTTGGGCGACCGACGATCGTGATCGCCGGTTCGATGACCTGTTCAATCTCGTCGCCGATCCCGCGTTCTTGCTGGTCGCGTGGGTTCGGGTGCGAAGGAACAGGGGCGCCCGCTCGGCCGGAGTGGACGGGCAGACCGCTCGCTCCGTGGAGGACGGGCAAGGCGTTGAGGTCTTCCTCAACGAGCTACGGTCCGACCTGAAGGACCGTAGTTTCCGCCCGCTTCCCGTGCGGGAACGGATGATTCCCAAGCCGGGGACGGCCAAGCGCCGTCGGCTGGGGATTCCCACCGTGCGGGACCGGGTGGTCCAGGCGTCCCTGAAGCTGGTGCTGGAGCCGATCTTTGAGGCGGATTTCCTCCCGTGCTCCTACGGGTTCCGCCCGAAGCGCCGGGCTCATGACGCGCTCGCCGAGGCACACCACTTCGCCAAGAGCTCCTATGAGTGGATGGTGGAGGGGGATATCGAGGCGTGCTTCGACTCGATCGACCACACGGCCCTGATGGACCGGGTGCGCCGCCGAGTCGGGGATCGTCGTGTTCTTGACCTGGTGAAGGCGTTCTTGAAGGCGGGCATCCTCAGCGAGGGTGGTCAGTCCAAGGACACCGACACCGGCACTCCGCAGGGTGGGATTCTCTCGCCGCTGCTGGCCAACATCGCCCTGTCCGTCCTCGATGAGTTCATCGCGGCCGGTCCGGGCGGGCCGAACTCCACACAGGGCCAGCGGGCCCGACGTCGTCGTCAGGATCTGCCCAACTACCGGCTCATCCGGTATGCGGACGACTTTCTGATTGCCGTGACCGGGACGCGTGAGCAGGCCGAGGACATACGCACCCAGGTGGCGGAAGCACTCGCCCCGATGGGACTGCGGCTGTCGGTGGAGAAGACGGCGATCACTCACATCGACGAGGGGCTGGACTTCCTGGGGTGGCGCCTCCAGCGCCACCGCAAACGAGGAACACAGAAGCACTACGTCTACCTCTACCCCTCCAAGAAGGCCCTCCAGGCCGTCAAGGAGAAGGTCAAGACGCTGTGTCGACAGGACACGAACCTGCCGCTGGCAGTCGTGCTGCACCATCTCAACCCGGTGCTGCGGGGCTGGACGGCGTACTTCCGGCACGGGGTGTCGGCCGCGACCTTCCAATACCTGTCGGCCTTCACCTGGCGCCAGGTCTTCGGGTGGCTGCGGCGCAAGCACCGCCGGTCCAGTTGGAAGAGTCTGCGCCGTCGCTATAGCGCGGGTCGATGGTGGCCCGCCGACGACGAGGTGACCTTGTTCAAGTGCGCGAAGGTGCGGACCCACCGCTACCTCTACCGCGGCAACAAGATCCCCTCGCCTTGGCCCAACGGGACCACGATCGCAGCGGCCGCCTGAGAGGGCTTGTGGAGAGCCGGATGCCTGGAGATCGGGCACGTCCGGTTCGGGAGGCGGGCCGGGGAAACCCACCGACGGCAACGTCGGCAGGGCGCCCCGGTCCGACCTCACCAGCTGGCCGAACAGGCCGGCCTGGCCCGGCCGGGGCCGATGCAGCGCCTGCTGCGCTGCGCCCGCTGGGACGCCGACGCTGTCCGTGACGACATCCGCGCTTACGCCGTCGAACACCTCGGCACCGACGGCGGTGTACTGATCGTGGAGACCGGCTTCGTGAAGAAGGACCGGGCCTCTGCGGGCGTCCAGCGCCAGTACACCGGCACCGCGGGCCGCATCGAGAACTCCCAGGTCGGAGTCCTCCTCGCCTACGCCACCAACCGGGGGCGGACGCCGATCGACCGCAGGCTCTATCTGCCCGAGCACTCCTGGAGCGCTGACGCCCAGCGCCGCCACGCGGCGGGGATACCCGACGAGATGCAGTTCCAGACCAAACCCCGCCCGGCCTGGGAGATGACAGCCGCAACGCTGGACGCCGGCGTGCAGGCACCGTGGGTGACCGGCGACGAAGCCTACGGACAGGACCCGCAGCTTCGTGCCGTCGTCGTCCACGGTTCTTCGCGCCGGTCGTGCGTAGACGTTCATCGCGCCATTCGCGTACTCGGGGTGCTGTGATCGTCGAGGACGGTCGTGTCCGCGCCCACCAGGCCGCCTGAGGGATGCTGCCACGGCCCGTGGCTGTTGCCGAGACCGCGCCTGACGAGGTGTGGAACTCGTCGGGCGGCCGCCGCGGCGCCCCCGGCAAGCACGGCAGGCATGGGCCTGCGCGCCAAGACCTTCATGAGGCACCTCCCGCATCAGGTCGCGCCGAAGGCGGGGAGGTGCTCTCCTGGAAGGAGCCGCAGGAGAACATGCCGATGCGCCACAGCCGGAGCTCCGCTCTCGTGGCCGGCCGGCCGATCGCCCCGACCGGAACGGGTGGGGGCTTGCTGCCCACGCGGGATCTCGCTGCCGCCTGGTCGCTCGTCGTGGTCCTGATCGCTGTTCCCGCCTGGGTGCTGACGATCGGGCAGGCCGGGGACATGGGGGTCGAGCCCGGCACGATGGGGATGGCGCTGCCGCTGTTCCTGGTGCTGTGGGTGACGATGATGGCGGCCATGATGCTGCCGTCCATGGCGCCGGTGGCGATCACCTGGGTGCGGGGCATCGGCCGGCAGTCCTCCGGCTGGGCCCGGACCGCCCGTACCGTCGAGTTCGTCGCCGGATATCTGCAGGTGTGGACGGCGTTCGGGCTGCTCGCCTACGCGGCCCTGGCCCTCACCGGCAGCCTCGTGGA
>NZ_WJBG01000137.1 GCF_009709555.1 Streptomyces blattellae
GCTGGGTGCGCCACGAGGCGCCATGTGACCGAGTGGAGGTGCGAGACCTCTACCGCCGGGCCGTCGCAGCGGCCGGGTAGAAGCTGAGGGCAGTCCGAGTCGGGGAACGCCGGTGAGGACGGAAAGCAGCCCTGACAACGCCGGGACGGCGCGGTACTGCCAGACGCGTCGGGTTCGGCAAGCAAGGCCAGAAGGCGTACGAAGAGGAACCCGTGTAAAGCCCCGTAAGTCTTGCACCGGGCTCAAATCTGGCGGATATGGGCCCGGGGTGCAGTGCGTGACCTCTCGCTTCGGCAGGGGTGGTCAACTCCGAAGCCGGTCTCCAACTGCCGGTGGGGAGGCCACGCTGAAGGTCTGCGGCGTAGGCGTGGTGATGCTGCCGGGGTAGTAGCGGGACGCCGACCTGGCCGATCGGCACATGGTGAACGTGGGAACCGCCTGCGGTCGCCCCCGCTTCCCCGGCATCCGGTCCGGAGAGCGAGGGCAGGCCCGTTGCCGGCTGAGGTCCGCAGGTGGGGCGGAGGCCCCGTAGTAGTCCGAGCGGAGGAAAGCTCCGTGCATGGCGAAGGGGGCCAGCAAGTCGGCAGGGAGGATGCTGCAATGCCGGGAGGCCGCTGGTGAATACCGACGCGCTGGAGTTCGCGCTGCTCAAGGCCGAGCGCCGGGTACTGGGGATGCAGACCAAGCTGCACTGTTGGGCGACCGACGATCGTGATCGCCGGTTCGATGACCTGTTCAATCTCGTCGCCGATCCCGCGTTCTTGCTGGTCGCGTGGGTTCGGGTGCGAAGGAACAGGGGCGCCCGCTCGGCCGGAGTGGACGGGCAGACCGCTCGCTCCGTGGAGGACGGGCAAGGCGTTGAGG
Source organism: Streptomyces blattellae (assembly GCF_009709555.1). Taxonomy (GTDB): domain Bacteria; phylum Actinomycetota; class Actinomycetes; order Streptomycetales; family Streptomycetaceae; genus Streptomyces; species Streptomyces blattellae. The sequence goes on from NZ_WJBG01000137.1 coordinate 865, forward strand.
TCTTCCTCAACGAGCTACGGTCCGACCTGAAGGACCGTAGTTTCCGCCCGCTTCCCGTGCGGGAACGGATGATTCCCAAGCCGGGGACGGCCAAGCGCCGTCGGCTGGGGATTCCCACCGTGCGGGACCGGGTGGTCCAGGCGTCCCTGAAGCTGGTGCTGGAGCCGATCTTTGAGGCGGATTTCCTCCCGTGCTCCTACGGGTTCCGCCCGAAGCGCCGGGCTCATGACGCGCTCGCCGAGGCACACCACTTCGCCAAGAGCTCCTATGAGTGGATGGTGGAGGGGGATATCGAGGCGTGCTTCGACTCGATCGACCACACGGCCCTGATGGACCGGGTGCGCCGCCGAGTCGGGGATCGTCGTGTTCTTGACCTGGTGAAGGCGTTCTTGAAGGCGGGCATCCTCAGCGAGGGTGGTCAGTCCAAGGACACCGACACCGGCACTCCGCAGGGTGGGATTCTCTCGCCGCTGCTGGCCAACATCGCCCTGTCCGTCCTCGATGAGTTCATCGCGGCCGGTCCGGGCGGGCCGAACTCCACACAGGGCCAGCGGGCCCGACGTCGTCGTCAGGATCTGCCCAACTACCGGCTCATCCGGTATGCGGACGACTTTCTGATTGCCGTGACCGGGACGCGTGAGCAGGCCGAGGACATACGCACCCAGGTGGCGGAAGCACTCGCCCCGATGGGACTGCGGCTGTCGGTGGAGAAGACGGCGATCACTCACATCGACGAGGGGCTGGACTTCCTGGGGTGGCGCCTCCAGCGCCACCGCAAACGAGGAACACAGAAGCACTACGTCTACCTCTACCCCTCCAAGAAGGCCCTCCAGGCCGTCAAGGAGAAGGTCAAGACGCTGTGTCGACAGGACACGAACCTGCCGCTGGCAGTCGTGCTGCACCATCTCAACCCGGTGCTGCGGGGCTGGACGGCGTACTTCCGGCACGGGGTGTCGGCCGCGACCTTCCAATACCTGTCGGCCTTCACCTGGCGCCAGGTCTTCGGGTGGCTGCGGCGCAAGCACCGCCGGTCCAGTTGGAAGAGTCTGCGCCGTCGCTATAGCGCGGGTCGATGGTGGCCCGCCGACGACGAGGTGACCTTGTTCAAGTGCGCGAAGGTGCGGACCCACCGCTACCTCTACCGCGGCAACAAGATCCCCTCGCCTTGGCCCAACGGGACCACGATCGCAGCGGCCGCCTGAGAGGGCTTGTGGAGAGCCGGATGCCTGGAGATCGGGCACGTCCGGTTCGGGAGGCGGGCCGGGGAAACCCACCGACGGCAACGTCGGCAGGGCGCCCCGGTCCGACCTCACCAACTGGCCGAGCACGCCGGCCACTTAACGCCCGACGGCCTGCAGCACCTGCTCTCCCGCGCCCGCTGGGACCCCGACCACATCCGCGATGACCTACAGACCTACATCGCCGAACAACTCGGCCGCCCCGACGGGGTGCTGATCGTCGACGACACCGGATTCCTGAAGAAGGGCACCACCTCCGCCGGGGTCCAGCGGCAGTACTCCGGCACCGCCGGCCGCACCGAGAACTGCCAGATCGGTGTCTTCGCCGCCTATGCCAGCACAGCCGGCCGCGCTCTGGTGGACCGGGAGCTGTATCTGCCCAAGTCATGGACCGACGACCGTGAGCGCTGTCGCGCGGCGAAGGTCCCCGACGAGCGGGAGTTCGCCACCAAGAACACCCTCGCGGCGACGATCGTCCGCAGGGCGCTGTCCTCACCGCTGCCGATCGCCTGGGTGACGGCGGACGCCGCCTACGGACAGGACAACCGCTTCCGCCGGATGCTGGAAACATCCGGCGTCGGCTACGTCCTCGCCGTTCCGAAGTCCCAGTTCTCGCTGGCCGGACCACGCATCGACACGGTGTTCGAGCAGGCCCCCGACCAGGCATGGGAGCGCCGTTCCTGCGGCGCGGGAGCGAAGGGGCAGCGCGAGTACGACTGGGCGGCCGTGCAGTTGCGACCGGTGGCCGAGTACGACCACCAGGACGGCGTGCTGATCCGTCGACGGTGGGCGCTTGCACGGCGCAGCGTGAACCGGCCGGACGAGATCGCCTACTACCTCGCCTATGCGCCGCTGGATGTAGGCGTGGACGTGCTGGTGCGGGTGGCCGGGCTCCGCTGGGCGATCGAGGAGTGTTTCCAGGCGGCGAAGAACGAGTGCGGCCTGGACCAGTACGAGGTGCGCCGCTATGTCGGCTGGTACAGGCACATCACCCTCGCGATGCTCGCCCATGCCTTCCTCGCGGCGATGACCGCGCAGGAGGGCGAAAAGGGGGCTGCGCTGGTGAGGAGGCTGAGGTCATCGAGCTCACCGTGGCGGAAGTGCGGCGACTCCTGGCAGCTCGCACTCCCCGACACCCACGTGCCCACACCCACGCGTTGAACTGGTCGCGCTGGCGCCGACGGCGCCAGGCCGTGGCCCGCCGCTGCCACTACCGCTGTCGGGGCCACTCGTTCGAGGGGCGGGCGGGCAGAAGCCGCTCGTGACAGCCCTCTGAC
>NZ_WJBG01000138.1 GCF_009709555.1 Streptomyces blattellae
TGGTGAGGTCGGACCGGGGCGCCCTGCCGACGTTGCCGTCGGTGGGTTTCCCCGGCCCGCCTCCCGAACCGGACGTGCCCGATCTCCAGGCATCCGGCTCTCCACAAGCCCTCTCAGGCGGCCGCTGCGATCGTGGTCCCGTTGGGCCAAGGCGAGGGGATCTTGTTGCCGCGGTAGAGGTAGCGGTGGGTCCGCACCTTCGCGCACTTGAACAAGGTCACCTCGTCGTCGGCGGGCCACCATCGACCCGCGCTATAGCGACGGCGCAGACTCTTCCAACTGGACCGGCGGTGCTTGCGCCGCAGCCACCCGAAGACCTGGCGCCAGGTGAAGGCCGACAGGTATTGGAAGGTCGCGGCCGACACCCCGTGCCGGAAGTACGCCGTCCAGCCCCGCAGCACCGGGTTGAGATGGTGCAGCACGACTGCCAGCGGCAGGTTCGTGTCCTGTCGACACAGCGTCTTGACCTTCTCCTTGACGGCCTGGAGGGCCTTCTTGGAGGGGTAGAGGTAGACGTAGTGCTTCTGTGTTCCTCGTTTGCGGTGGCGCTGGAGGCGCCACCCCAGGAAGTCCAGCCCCTCGTCGATGTGAGTGATCGCCGTCTTCTCCACCGACAGCCGCAGTCCCATCGGGGCGAGTGCTTCCGCCACCTGGGTGCGTATGTCCTCGGCCTGCTCACGCGTCCCGGTCACGGCAATCAGAAAGTCGTCCGCATACCGGATGAGCCGGTAGTTGGGCAGATCCTGACGACGACGTCGGGCCCGCTGGCCCTGTGTGGAGTTCGGCCCGCCCGGACCGGCCGCGATGAACTCATCGAGGACGGACAGGGCGATGTTGGCCAGCAGCGGCGAGAGAATCCCACCCTGCGGAGTGCCGGTGTCGGTGTCCTTGGACTGACCACCCTCGCTGAGGATGCCCGCCTTCAAGAACGCCTTCACCAGGTCAAGAACACGACGATCCCCGACTCGGCGGCGCACCCGGTCCATCAGGGCCGTGTGGTCGATCGAGTCGAAGCACGCCTCGATATCCCCCTCCACCATCCACTCATAGGAGCTCTTGGCGAAGTGGTGTGCCTCGGCGAGCGCGTCATGAGCCCGGCGCTTCGGGCGGAACCCGTAGGAGCACGGGAGGAAATCCGCCTCAAAGATCGGCTCCAGCACCAGCTTCAGGGACGCCTGGACCACCCGGTCCCGCACGGTGGGAATCCCCAGCCGACGGCGCTTGGCCGTCCCCGGCTTGGGAATCATCCGTTCCCGCACGGGAAGCGGGCGGAAACTACGGTCCTTCAGGTCGGACCGTAGCTCGTTGAGGAAGACCTCAACGCCTTGCCCGTCCTCCACGGAGCGAGCGGTCTGCCCGTCCACTCCGGCCGAGCGGGCGCCCCTGTTCCTTCGCACCCGAACCCACGCGACCAGCAAGAACGCGGGATCGGCGACGAGATTGAACAGGTCATCGAACCGGCGATCACGATCGTCGGTCGCCCAACAGTGCAGCTTGGTCTGCATCCCCAGTACCCGGCGCTCGGCCTTGAGCAGCGCGAACTCCAGCGCGTCGGTATTCACCAGCGGCCTCCCGGCATTGCAGCATCCTCCCTGCCGACTTGCTGGCCCCCTTCGCCATGCACGGAGCTTTCCTCCGCTCGGACTACTACGGGGCCTCCGCCCCACCTGCGGACCTCAGCCGGCAACGGGCCTGCCCTCGCTCTCCGGACCGGATGCCGGGGAAGCGGGGGCGACCGCAGGCGGTTCCCACGTTCACCATGTGCCGATCGGCCAGGTCGGCGTCCCGCTACTACCCCGGCAGCATCACCACGCCTACGCCGCAGACCTTCAGCGTGGCCTCCCCACCGGCAGTTGGAGACCGGCTTCGGAGTTGACCACCCCTGCCGAAGCGAGAGGTCACGCACTGCACCCCGGGCCCATATCCGCCAGATTTGAGCCCGGTGCAAGACTTACGGGGCTTTACACGGGTTCCTCTTCGTACGCCTTCTGGCCTTGCTTGCCGAACCCGACGCGTCTGGCAGTACCGCGCCGTCCCGGCGTTGTCAGGGCTGCTTTCCGTCCTCACCGGCGTTCCCCGACTCGGACTGCCCTCAGCTTCTACCCGGCCGCTGCGACGGCCCGGCGGTAGAGGTCTCGCACCTCCACTCGGTCACATGGCGCCTCGTGGCGCACCCAGCAGTTCTTCCGCTCGGCACGCGACAGCAGCCCGAGCAGATAGGAGCGGGCACTCGCCCGGGGTTCAACTCGGCCGAAATGCCCCGCGATCCGGGCCATGGCCTGGTCGAACATTGCCCGCCGGCGGGCTGGGTCTACGCTGTGGCCAGCGGCCACCGCACGATCTTCGTTTGTCCACACACCAACCGATGACCACGCGGTGGCCGTACCCGTTCCCGGCCGGGTACGGCCACAAGATCGCGAAGTCAGACTGGAGCACCGGGCAGAACCAGGGTGTCGTCGGGGGATCCGGGCGGCGTAGGCTAAGGGCGCCATGCCGTACGAACCACCTACTCACACCGTCGAGCGCTCCCTTCGCGCCACGACCGGAGCGAAGGTCATTGCCGGTGTCGACGAGGTGGGGCGCGGTGCGTGGGCCGGCCCCGTCACCGTCTGCGCGGCGATCACCGGACTGCGTCGGCCCCCCGAAGGCCTCACCGACTCCAAGCTGCTCACCGTCAAGCGCCGCACCGAACTCGCCGAGGTGCTTCTCACGTGGGTGACCTCGTATGCCCTGGGGCACGCCTCTCCGGAGGAGATCGATGAGCGGGGCATGACGGCCGCGCTGCGCCTGGCGGCGCTGCGTGCGCTGGAAGGCCTGCCGGTCCGTCCCGAGGCGGTGATACTCGACGGGAAGCACGACTACCTCGGTGCGCCCTGGAAGGTCCGCACGGTGATCAAGGGGGACCAGTCCTGTGTGGCGGTTGCGGCGGCCTCGGTGATCGCCAAGGTTCAGCGCGACAAAATGATGGCCGAACTGGGTATCGACCATGCAGACTTCGGTTTTGCGGACAATGCCGGGTACCCGTCGCCCGTGCACAAGGCCGCGCTGGAGGAGCGGGGACCCACCCCGTACCACCGGTTGTCGTGGGCGTATCTTGATGCGCTGCCCCAGTGGCGGCACCTCAAGAAGGTCCGCAGCTGGGTGGACGGAAGCGTTCCGGAGATCGAGGGGCAGCTCGGCTTCGACTTCTGACGATTCCGCTCGCACTGATGTGCCACCCGCCGACGCGAGCCATACCAACGTTTGATAAACATCAGCTCATGCCTCTCATTCCCGAGGAGCCTCAGATTCACGAGAGTGCCCAGGGTCCCCGCGCCACCCCGGCCAGTGGCCGCACCGCGCCGACCCCCCGTCCTGTACCCGGTCCCCGCCCCGCGGCTCCGTCACGTCCCGGTCGTCCCGGGCCCCTCAGGCCCACGCCGCCGGTACAACGTACGCCGCGAGACGTGGCCAAGCCCGGACCTTCGGGCCCGGCCGCCCATGCCGCCTCCGACGCGGTCCCGGCGACTCCGCAGATCCAGTTGATCCCGGCCTCGGTAGAAGGCGCGCTCGATGCCGCCGAGGAGGCCGTGGACCTGCTGCTGGACTCGGGTCGCACCCCCGGTGACGTGCTGGTGATCACCACGGGTGAACAGCATCCGTGGGCTGCTCACGAGCTGTCCTTCGGTGAAGCCGCCTATTGGGCGCAGCACGACTCCGGTGACGACGTCTTCTATATGGACGCCGCCGTCGCGAGCCGTGCCGCCGCGCGTCCGGTGGTCGTCGTCGCCGTCAACGGCGGACCCGACGCCGCTGCCGCCACCGCGCTCCCCCTGGCCCTCACTCGGGCCGGCGCGCTGTTGATCGTCTGCGGCGACCCGCAGCAGATCAATTCGGTGCTGGGCGCGGGCGTCTGAGCCCGTTCCGGATCGTCCGGGGAGCGGCGAAACGTTGTCGCCGTGGCGGTGTTTGCACGGTGGGGGGTTCGGCGTGCGCGGGTGAGTGAGGCTTGTGGGGCGTACGAGCCGCTTGTTCCTGGACGGGCAGTCCGGTTTTGCGTTGCGGAGTGAGACGTGCGCAGGCGGGGCGTCGCGGGATGCGGTGAGCCTGTTCCGGGCGTGGGCTCAGAGCGGGGGAGGCCGTTCGCGGGTGCGTGATCCTGGCTGTCGTACATGGTCTGCGGGCATCCGGCGCGTCCTGAGCGGGGCCTACGTGGCGCGTCCTGAGGGGCGCGTCCTGGGTGAGGCGTGTACGTGGCGCGGCGTGCTGTCGGGCCGGGGCCTTCGGCGGGGTCGAGGCTGAAGCGCCCCGATGGCCGGGCACTGCCGGAACGTTCCGTCAGCCTTTCCGCAGGGAACCGCGCACTCAGCGAGCCGCCGCGCGGCGCAGGACGTCCGAGGCCGCGCCGCCCGTCCGTGGCTTCGGCGGTGGCGCCTCGGACGTCGCGAAGGGCTCCGGGGTGGAATCTGCGCTGGGTCGGCGTCCGCCGCGGCCCTCTCCGAGAACCTGCCAGCCGTCACGGGTCAGCGTGATGTACGCCCCGCAGCGCAGCCCGTGCAGGGTGCAGGCGTCGCGCAGGCCCCACATCCATGCGCCGTCCTCCTCCGTCCAACGCGCGTCGCCCTCACGGCAGTACAGCAGCACAGCGGTGCGCACCGGCGTACGGCGCCGCAGGTCGTGGGGGATGACCCGGCGCAGTTGGGCGAGCAGGACGTTGCGGGACATCCAGCCGTCGGCCGGGGCCGGGCGACGGGTGAAAGATGCGCTGGCGCAGAGCCGTTCGTCCGGGTCGAGCACGGCCACGATCGCGGTTGCCGGTCGGGGGCAGTGCCGGGAGTGCAGACCGCTGACGACCTCCCGTGGGTTGCGCAGCAGGGGGATGCCGGCCGCGGCCCACTCCGCGGGTTCGAGCACGCGGGCCAGAGGGTTGGCGGACGCGGCGGACAGGTCGGCAGACGATGCGGATGCCGCGGAGGACGGAGCGAATCCGAAGGTCACGGTCCTCCCTTCGGCTACGCGCCCACACTGCGGGCGGGGTCTGGATTCGGGGGAGCGCACACCGCAGCGGAGCCCTGCCGGATTACGGACGAGCCGTGCGGGGAGCGGACCTTAATTCTTCCTGTCGAACGTGGCTGCGGCAACGAGCAATTGGGGCCACCGACCGATATCTGATGGTCCGTGGTTTATATCCCCACCGGGTATGTCATCTGCGACGCATCGTGTGACCGTGCTTCAAGGGCGTACGCCGTGGAGGCGAGGAGGGCCGCGCACGGCCCCCCTGGCGGGGCCGGCTCGCGGGGGCACCGTTACCGCCGGTGCACGCGTGCGTGGGGCCGCCCTGGGCCAGGGTGTGATCAACCCTGGACCGCCAGGACCAGCGGTAGCACCCCTCGGGCGCCGGCACGCCGGAGCATGCGGGCTGCGACCGCCAGCGTCCAGCCCGTCTCGGTGAAATCGTCCACCAGGAGGACGGGACCCCCGACGTCGGACAGGGCAGAGGCGAGCGCCGGCGGCACGGTCAGCACGCCGTCGAGTGCCTTGAGCCGCTGGGCGCTGTTGCTCCGTGTGACCTGATGCCCGTCGCCCGTGTACTCCACGGATCCCAGCAGCGGCAGTCGGCCCACCTCCGAGATGTGTGCGCCGAGGGAGTTGACCAGTTGCGGCCGGGAGCGCGAGGCGATGGTGACGACACCGACAGGACGTGCCTGGGCGGTCTCCGCTCCCGAGGCCCAGCCTCCGGGCCCCTTGGCCCAGTCGGCCAGCGTGCCGACGACGGCCTTTGCCACGTCGTCCGGCACCGGGCCGTCAGGCGAGTGAGGGGCAAGCATCGGCCGGAGCCGGTTGCCCCAGCCGATGTCCGACAGCCGTCCCAGGGCCCGTCCCGGTGCGGCCTGCTCACCGGCGGGAATGCGGCCCTTGAGGTCGACACCGATCGCCGGCAGCCCGGTCGGCCACATCCTGCGCGGTTCCACCTCGACGCCCGCCCGGCCGAGGTCGTCGCGCGCGGCGTCCAGAGCGGCCGGGGACATGCCGGCGGTGAAGCGCGCGCCCGCGCAGTTGTCGCAGCGGCGGCAGGGCTTGGCTCCCTCATCGTCCAGCTGGCGTTGCAGGAACTCCATACGGCAGGCCGTCGTCGACGCGTACTCGCGCATCGCCTGCTGTTCGGCCTTGCGCTGCCGGGCCACCCAGTCGTACCGCTCCGACTCGTACGTCCACGGCCGCCCGGTCGCGATCCAGCCACCCTTGACCCGCTTGACCGTCCCGTCCACGTCGAGGACCTTGAGCATGGTCTCCAGGCGGGACCGGCGCAGCTCCACCAACGGTTCCAGAGCGGGCAGCGACAGGGGCCGCTCCGCGCGCGCGAGGACATCGAGCGTGCGCCGCACCAGGTCCTCCGACGGGAAGGCGAGCGAGGTGAAGTACTCCCAGATCGCCTCGTCCTCCTTGCCCGGGAGCAGGAGCACTTCGGCGTGCTCGACGCCGCGTCCGGCTCGGCCCACCTGCTGGTAGTAGGCGATGGGAGAGGAGGGCGAGCCCAGGTGCACCACGAATCCGAGGTCGGGCTTGTCGAAGCCCATGCCGAGCGCGGAGGTGGCGACCAGCGCCTTGACCCGGTTGGCGATCAGGTCGTCCTCGGCCTGCTGCCGGTCGGCGTTCTCCGTCCTGCCGGTGTACGGGGCGACGGTGTGCCCGCGCTGTCGCAGGAAGGCGGTGACCTCCTCGGCAGCCGCCACCGTGAGCGTGTAGATGATTCCGGAGCCCGGCAGCTCGTCGAGGTGGTCGGCGAGCCAGGCCATCCGGTGCGCGGCGTCCGGCAGCCGGAGCACGCTCAGGCTCAGGCTCTCCCGGTCGAGCGGGCCACGCAGCACAAGGGCATCCGACGTGCCCCCGGTGCCGAGCTGTTCCGCGACATCGGCGGTCACGCGCGCGTTGGCGGTTGCGGTGGTCGCGAGTACCGGCACCCCGGGCGGGAGGTCCGTCAGCATCGTGCGCAGCCGTCGGTAGTCCGGGCGGAAGTCGTGACCCCAGTCGGAAATGCAGTGTGCCTCGTCGACCACGAGCAGTCCCGTCGCGGCGGCGAGTTTGGGCAGTACCTGGTCGCGGAAGTCCGGGTTGTTGAGCCGCTCCGGGCTGACCAGCAGGACATCGACCTCACCTGCGGCGATTTCGCTCTGGACCATGTCCCACTCCTCGGTGTTGGAGGAGTTGATGGTCCGCGCGTGGATACCGGCACGGGCCGCGGCCTCGACCTGATTGCGCATCAGCGCGAGCAGTGGAGAGACGATCACGGTGGGGCCGCTGCCCCGGGCACGCAGCAACGATGTGGCGACGAAGTACACCGCCGACTTGCCCCACCCCGTGCGCTGGACGACGAGGGCGCGGCGTCTGTCCGCCACCAGCGCCTCGATCGCCCGCCACTGGTCCTCGCGCAGCCTGGCCGCCCCCGTGGCGTCCCCGACGAGGCGGGCGAGGACCGCGTCGGCGGCCGCCCGGAGATCCGCGTTGCTCGTGTGCTCCATGCATCCCATACAACAGGACGGCGCTGACAACCCGGGCCGGCTGTGGACGACGAGAGGGCCGTCCGACCTGATTGACGTGTCCCTGGTCGGACTTATCCACAGGTCGAAGCGGAGTCCCGCAATCCGGGAGATCGTCGACGCATGACGAATCACGGCGAAACGACTGGATCTCCCGAAAACGAGGACATGGCCGGACGCGAAGGCCTCGATGCGCACGGCCCGGAGGACGAGCCTGGCCGAGGCCGCGAGCCCTTCGGCCCCGGCGAGCCCCACGGCCCTGACGTATACGACGCACCTGACGCGCACAGCTCACCGGGTGCGCACAACGCACCTGACGCGCACGGCTCACCGGGTGCGCACAATTCACCTGACACGCATAGCGCGCCCGACCTGTGCGACGGCCATCCCGGCGAGCACCAGGTCACCCTCCGCACCCCGGCCGAACTGGCCGACGCCCTGCCATACCTGCTCGGCTACCGCCCGGAGGACAGTGTCGTCCTGGTCGCCCTGCACGACAGGGGCGGACGTGGACGCTTCGGCGGCCGAGCCCGACTCGGCATCCCTGCGAACCCGGACGACTGGCCGTCCGCGGCCCGGCAGTTGGCCCACGGGCTGGTGACGGGCAGCGAGCGCCGGGGCGCCCGCCCGGAACAGCTGGTCGCCTACGTCTGCCAGGAACCGGCGAACGGGGAATCCGGCCGACAGGTCATGGATCGACTGCAGCCGCTGGCCCAGCGGCTGCGCGTCGAGTGCGGTCTGCTGGACGTGCCGGTGATCGAAGCAGTGTGCATCTCGGACGGCCGCTTCTGGTCGTACTGCTGCGTGAACGAGCGATGCTGCCCGCCGGAAGGCGTGCCGATGGGCCTGCCCGGCACCTCCGTGCTGGCCGCCGCTGCCACCTATGCGGGCCTCCAGGTACGCGGCTCCCTGCGGGAACTGCGGGCCAGGCTCCTGCCCTGGGAAGCGGCGGCCGCTGTGGAACAGGAGGTCGCTCTGGACACCGCCGGAATGACCCTCGTCCCCCGGATCCTCGACGACGCGAGCCGGGCGGGCGTGGCCCAGGAGACGCTGGAGCTGTCCCTGCAGGTCATGAGCCGTCTGGCCGAAGCCCCGTCCGTGTCCGGAACGCTCATGGCCGACCTTCGCGATGACGGACTGGTCGGACACGACGAAGCCGCGACGCTGATTCTCGGCCTGCAGGACCGTACGACCCGTGATCGGGCGGCCGAGTGGATGGAGGGCGACGAGGCCGGTCCGGCACTGCGCCTCTGGCGAGCCCTGGCCCGCCGCTGCGTCGGCCCGTACGGCGAACATGCCGCGGCGCCACTCACGCTCGCCGGGTGGGTCGCCTGGTCGACGGGCGACGACCTGGAGGCCAGGGAAGCCCTCGCGATGGCACTCGGCGCGGACCCCGGTTACCTCTTCGCCCGTCTGCTGCACCAGGCCTGCAACGAGGGACTGGCCCCGGAGTCGATCCGCCGCTGCCTGCGCGCGGAACGCGAGGGTCGCGAGCCGACGCCGGCCGGCGGCGCGGAGGTCACGGAAGAGCCGGTGCGGAGCGAGACCGCCGAGCCGGACCGGTGCACCGCTCCCACAGCGGCGTCAGCCTCCCGCCGCCGGCGCCGCGCACGGCCTGCGAGTGCCGGCGACGACTCGTCCCGCTCGGCGAAGCCCATGGCGCGAGAGCCGAGGCCGAGGCCCTCCCGGCCGCGCACGGCGTCGGCGGGGGTGACGCGCCCGGCGGCTCCTCGTGCGGGCGGCACGCGCCCGCGTACCTCAGCCAGTGGAGCGCCAGCCCATGGCACCGGCAATCCAGGAGACGCGCATGCCAAGGGCGACAGCCATGAGGGGGACCTGTGAGCGGAAGCACGGGTGGCTGCACTCGGAGGGAGGGCAGTCGCGGAGGGAGGACCGCTCGACAACCAGGGCGGGCCGCGGTGGGCGGCCCACTCCGCCGTCACTCGCCGCAGTCGCCCTGCCGGGGGCGTTACCCCGAACGGCCCTATGCCGTTCACCTGAGTGGCGGAACGCCTGGACGGGCACGGCCGCCTCACCTCCCACGTCACTCCGGACGCATCCAGCACGGCGCCGAGCACGCCAGAGGCGCACAGAGCGCAGAAGGAGCCGCCCATGCACCAGCCGACTCCGCCCGCCACCGCCGTCGACGACCGCCGCGCGCACAACGGGTTCGCTGCGGGTACCGGTCCACCGTCGCTCGCGGACAGTGCCGCCACCCGCAAGCCATGGTTTCCGAGCGGCGCTCATGGCTGGGCACCATCCCGGCCCCCGGCCCAGAGGCGCGGTACGGATTCGATCCCGTCTCGCGCCGCCCCACCGCCGACCTCGCGTCGGCCCCTGGACCTGCCGCCCGCCCACACCGCTCTGATCTGTGTCGCGCTTCCCGGCTTCGCCATCTCCATGGAACAGGGCCAGCTGACCGGCCGCGGTCTGGAGGGGATCTACCGCGCGGGCCGGCGTGTGCTCTCCCGCTGCCAGGTTCGGGTGGCCGGCCGCGAGCCACTCGCGGTGCAGGCAAGGATGACCGCAGCCGACACCGCCCGGTTCGTGGGCACCCTGCGCACGTCCGCACACAGCGGTCCGGACCCGGACGTCGTCGTGGAGCGCATCCGCAGCGCGGACGGTACGGAACGGATCACCTTGCACAGTGCGGCACTCCGTCCCCTGCGCCTGCCGGTCGAGGTGGCCCTCGGTACGGATCTGGCCGACCTGGCCGCGATCGCGAGCGGAAGCGCGGGGCACGAACTGCCGGCCGGCGTCCACGACTCCGGCCTGCGCTGGTCCTGCGCCGCCGGGAAGTCATCGGTCACGGCCGACCCACCACCGCACGATGCACTGGCCTCCGCAGGGCTGCTGCGCTGGGAGCTCGAACTTCCCCCGGGCGGCAGCACGAGCGTGGAACTGCGGGTACGGCCCGACGGAGCCGGGCACCTGCGGGCCGTGGGCCGTGCGGCGACGAGCCCCCTCGCACCCGCCCGGGCAGCGGGAGACGACCCCGGAGCGCAGGCACTCCTGCGTACGAGCGTCGAGGACCTCCACTCCCTGCTGCTGCGCGACCCGGCCCACCCGCTCGACACGCACCTGGCCGCCGGCGTGCCCTGGCGCTGCGGCCTGGCTCCGGCGGACGCACTGGCCGCCGCCCGGATGGCACTGCCCCTCGGCACCCGGCTCGCCGCGGGTACCCTGCGCACCCTCGCCCGCACCCAACTCGACGGCCCGGGCGCCCAGTTCGGCATGATCCCGGGTCCGCGGCGGGACGCGGGCCCGCATCTGCCGCCGGCCTGCACGGGCACGGAGGCCACGCTCCTGTTCCCCGTCCTCCTGGCCGAGGCCCGCCGCTGGGGCCTGTCCGAACACGAGACACAGGAACTGCTCCCGGCGGCCGACCGCTGTCTGACCTGGCTGCGCACCGCGGTGGGCGACGGCACGTATCTGCGCGACGCCTACCCGGGCGGACCCGTGCGCTGCGAGACACAGGCGTACGCTCATCGCGCCGGAGTGCTCGGCGCCGATCTGCTCGACGACACCGGTAGACCGGGTGGGGCATGGCTGCGGCAGTGGGCCGAGGCTTTGCGGACGGCGTTCCGGGCGGACTTCTGGGCCGACGACCTGGGTGGCGGCCGGCCGGCGGCCGCGCGGGCCCCGGACGGCCGACTCGTGCCGCCGCTGGGTGCCTTCGCCGTCCACCTCCTCGACACCGGTCTGCTGGGCGGAGGCCGGCAGGCGCCGGGTCTGCTCGACAAGGTGCAGACCGAACAGCTCGCCCGGCTGCTCGGAGGCCCGGCCATGGACTCGGGCTGGGGCCTGCGCGGGCTGGGCGTGAAGGAGCCGGGCTACAACTCGTTCGGGCACCGCTCCGGCGCCGTGCGGGTCCAGGAGACGGCCGTCGCTGTGGCGGGGCTGACCGCCGCCGGGTACGAGAAGGAAGCGGGAGCCCTGTTGCGCGGCGTGCTGGCCGCGGCGGAGACCTTCGGCCACCGGCTGCCCGAGATGTACGCGGGAGAGCAGCGCACCGACGGGAGCGCCCCCCTCCCGCACCCCGCAGCCTGCCGCCCGGCCGCCACGGCCGCGGCTGCGGGAGTGCTGCTGCTGACCACGCTCGCCGGTATCCGCCCCGACGCACCCGCCGGCGCGGTCACGCTGCGCCCCATGGGCAGCGCACCCCTGGGAGAGATCGTCCTGACCGGCCTGCGGGTGGCGGACGCCCCCTTCTCCGTGCGGGTCAGCCGACTCGGCCTCGCCATGGTCGAGGAGGCGGCCGACCAGCTGCAACTGGGAGGGTGATCTCGCAGGCCGCGGCACCGCACGACTGCCGGGGAAACAGGGTGAGACCCATACCGAGCACAGTGGATCAGCCACCGGTGCGGCCGACGAAGGGAGTGTTTATCGTCAGGCAGACGACTATGATCGCCGCATGCCCTACGACCCGTCAGCCTTTCCGGCCTTCGCCGTCACCGTGGACCTGGTCGTGCTGACCGTGCGCCGCCATGCCCTGTGCGCGCTGGCGGTACGCAGGGGCGAACCGCCGTTCCAGGGACGCTGGGCGCTCCCGGGAGGCTTCGTACGGGCCGACGAGGATCTGGCACAGGCGGCAGCACGCGAGCTGGCCGAGGAGACGGGGCTGCGCGCCCATGATCCCGCTGTCCCCGCCCAGGACAACGGCGCCCATCTTGAGCAGCTGGCGACGTACGGCGATCCCAAGCGGGATCCCCGGATGCGGGTGGTCAGTGTCGCGCACCTGGCGCTCGCCCCCGACCTGCCGGCCCCCCGCGCGGGCGGCGACGCCAGCAACGCGCGCTGGGCGCCGGTCGAGGAACTGCTGCAGCCCAGCGGCTACGGCCGCGACGGCGAACCTGTGGCGCCGCTCGCCTTCGATCATGCACAGATCCTGTCGGACGGGGTGGAGCGCGCCCGATCCAAGATCGAGTACTCCTCCCTGGCCACGGCGTTCTGCCCCACCGAGTTCACCGTCGGCGAGCTGCGCCGTGTCTACGAGGCGGTCTGGGCGGTCGCGCTCGACCCACGCAACTTCCACCGCAAGGTGACGGGCACACCGGGATTCCTCGTCCCCACCGGCGGTACCACCACCCGCCAGGGCGGTCGTCCGGCTCAGCTCTTCCGGGCCGGCGGCGCCACGCTGCTCAACCCTCCGATGCTGCGCCCCGAGGTGTGACACCGGGCACCGGCGCGAATCCCGGAAGCGAAGGGCGAACAGAGGTCCGGCCGGGTCGACAACCGCCCGGTCAGCAGGCTGTGGAATGCCCGAAAAAGCGGACATAGCGCGCTATCTTGCTTCGGGTGATCGAGGTCTTCGGATTGACCAGCAACCCCCGCAAGGAGCTTCCCCCCGCCGTCGACGACGTCACCTTCGAGGCGCGCGCGGGCTACGTCACCGCGCTGCTCGGCGCACCGGGGGCAGGCAAGACGACGGCGCTCAGACTGATGCTCGAACTCCAACAGGGCCGCGGAATCACCTACTTCAGAGGCCGCCCCCTGCATCGCATCGCTCACCCCTCGCGTGAGGTCGGCGTACTCCTCGGCGACGTCCCCGGACACCCCGCCCGGACCGTGCGGGGGCACCTTCGCATGCTGTGTGCCGCCGCGGGCCTTGCCGTGCGGCGTGCCGACGAGGTCCTCGAAGTGGCGGGCCTGGTCAGTCTGCGTGACGAGCGTCTCGGCACCCTCTCACGCGGCATGGACCGCCGCCTCGGCCTGGCCTGTGCCCTCCTCTCCGACCCGCACACGCTCGTGCTCGACGAGCCCGCCGACAGCCTCTCCGCCCGAGAGGCCCGCTGGTTGTACGCCATGCTGCGCGCGCACGCATCCCAGGGGGGTACGGTCCTGCACACCACCGCCGACCCCAAGGAAGCCGCGCGCACCGCCGACCGCGTGGTCACGCTGGAACGGGGCAGGCTCGTCGCCGACCAGGACGCCGCCGAGTTCGCCCGTACCCGGCTCCGCCCTCGGGTCGCCGTCCGCAGCCCGCACGCCGCACGCCTCGCGGCCCTGCTCACCAGGGAGGCCCGCACCGCGCAACGCTCCATCGAGGTCGTACGCGAGGGGGGCAACCGGCTCTCCGTGTACGGCAGTACCTGCGCCGACGTCGGCGAGACCGCGTTCCGCCACGGCATCCTCGTACATCAACTCGCCGATGAGATCGGGGACATGGGGGCAGGTGCGGCGGCGGTACCGGCTGAGGAACCGCAAACCCCCCGCGAACCGCACCCGGTCGCGGCCGATCGCGGACCGGACGTGCCGCGGCAAACCGAGAACTCCCGCGCACCGTCTGAACCGTCGTCGGGCACCGGGGACGCATCGCGCGCGCCGCTCGACGCGTCGCAGCAGTCCGCGGACGCACACCGACCTCTGCCCGATGCGTCGAGGAGCGCCGTAGGCGCACCCCGGACGCCGCTCGACGCGTCGCAGAACGCAGCAGACGAACTTCGAGCGGCTGGCGACGCGCCACTGTCCGCCTCCGAGTCTGCCGACGTGCCACTGTCCGCCTCCGAGTCTGCCGACGTGCCACTGTCCGCCTCCGAGTCTGCCGACGAGCCGCCCCCCTCGGCCGACGTATCGCCTTCATCGGCCGGCGAACCGCGGATCTCCACCGAAACGCCCGCGGGAGCACAGGCCGCCTGCGACGATGCGCGCGTCGCGGCCGGCGGCGCGCGATCGCGCTCCGATGGTTCCGGCGAAGTCCGCACCCTCGACCCCCCGCCCCCGCTGCCACCCCCCATCTCAGTCCGCCCCTCGCCCAGTCCCCTCCGCCCGCTCCGCTACGAGCTGCGTCGCGCCGCCGGAATCAGCACGGGGTTCATCACCGGGGCCGCCGTACTCGCTGTGTCGGTCCTCACCGCCGTACTGCTGGCCCGCATCGGTCACACTCCGCAGCCACGTCTGCTGGCCGCATGGCCGCAGGAGCTGCCGCTGCCGCCCGCGGCGCTCGGCGCGGGGCTGCTCGGCGCGCTCTCCTTCGGCGACGAGTTCCGCCACCC
The DNA here is from genome assembly GCF_009709555.1 of Streptomyces blattellae. Classification (GTDB taxonomy): domain Bacteria; phylum Actinomycetota; class Actinomycetes; order Streptomycetales; family Streptomycetaceae; genus Streptomyces; species Streptomyces blattellae. Next base: position 14,513 of record NZ_WJBG01000138.1, read on the forward strand.
CGCCCTGGCGGCGGACCGTGGCAGCGTGCCCCGCCGGCTGGGGCTGCTCGCCGCCAAACTCCTCGTCACCGCGGCCACCGCGCTCCTGCTGGCCTTCCTCACGGTCGGCTGCAACGCGGAAGCGCTCTATCTCGTATACGGACGGGAGCTCACGCAAGTTCCCGCCGACTGGCTGTCGCTGAGCGCGAGTTGGCTCGGTCTCGTGATCGGCTGTGCCTGGGCCGGAGTGCTGGCCGCCGGCACCTTCCGGTCCACCACGGCCGGGCTCGCTGCCGTGGTCTCCGTACCGATCCTGGTCGTACCTCTCGTACACAGGGTCCTGGAGGGACCGGCTGTGCGAACGACGGCCGGGTTTCCCATGCGGCTGCGTGAGGTGCTGCTGATGCAGTGGCCCTTCGGCGGAGAGCGATATCTGGCCGCTGCGGCCCGGATGATCGGTCAACCCGTGGGCGGCGCATTGGCGTTGTCACTGTCCGTTCTGCTCTGCGCATATCTGCTCACGACCCTGCGTAGCAGGGTCCGATGACGACCGTCCGAGCCCTTCCGATCCCGCCCTGCGCACAACTCCCCGGGGAAAGCCCATTTCTTTCCGATAAGGCGTCAATTGCGACGGGGTGAGCGATCACCCTTTCGTGTGCTTTTCACCAAAGACCTCAAGGCAGTTGGAGACGGCGCCGACAAAGGATCCGTGAGTACCCTTGCGCACACCATGATGACCGCCGCCCGCTCCGCAGACTCCGGTCTCGCCGGCCCGGGCGAACTCGACCGCTATCCCTACGCCGAGGCGCCCCCCGCCGACCGTGTCGGGGCCCCCGCCTGGGACGGCGCCGATCCGGAGCTGGGCCGGGTGGGCCGGCGTGCCGCGGGCAGCCGCGGACGCGGGCTGCACGGCCAACTCGTCCAGCAGCTGGGCCAGATGATCGTTTCGGGCGACCTGGGCGCCGATCGTCCACTGGTGCCAGAGGAGATCGGCCAGCGCTTCGAGGTCTCCCGCACCGTCGTCCGGGAGTCGCTCCGCGTCCTGGAGGCCAAGGGCCTGGTCAGCGCCCGCCCGAACGTCGGTACGCGCGTGCGTCCCGTCAGTGACTGGAACCTCCTCGACCCGGACATCATCGAATGGCGCGCTTTCGGACCGCAGCGCGACGACCAGCGACGCGAGCTGAGCGAACTGCGCTGGACGATCGAGCCACTGGCCGCGCGCCTCGCCGCCGGGCACGGACGCGAGGATGTCCAGCAGCGGCTCGGGGACATGGTCGAGATCATGAGCCACGCCATGGGGCAAGGGGACGCGCTCACCTTCTCCCGCGCGGACGCCGAGTTCCATTCCCTGCTCATCCAGGTAGCGGGCAACCGCATGCTGGAGCACCTCTCCGGGATCGTGTCGGCCGCCCTCCAGGTTTCCGGCGGCCCGGTCACGGGGTGTGACAGGCCGAACGAGACGTCGCTGGCGCATCACGGCAGGATCGTCGACGCCCTCGCCGCCGGCGACGGGGCGGCCGCCGAGGCCGCCATGCGCCAACTGCTCACCGTCCACCCTGAGGTGGAGCGCGTGGTTCCCGCCCCGCGCGAGCACTGACGCGCACCACCACGGGCGGCGCGGCCGGGGTTGCCACCCCCTCCTGTGGCAGCACCGATCGGCGGACCGCCCCCTCTCGGACCCCGCAGGACCCCTCGGGTTCCTGCGGGGTCCGACGGCGCGATCGAGCGAAGAGGCACACGGCATGGGTCCGTCACAGGCACGGGTGACCTCCTCTGCCCGTGTCTGGCCGTTTTTGAGCGCTTACGGGGTGTGACTCGGGCCACGCAGATTGGGCGTAACGCTCGTGGGATCAGTGCGATGACCTAAGAGGTGACAGCCGCGGAGGGAATACGGACGCCGTTCAAGGCGCTGTGCATCTTCCCGGCCCCCGCCCTCACCGTCGGCTCATCCCCCAGTCGGCGGTCGGCTCCTGTCCGCCCTGGACGGGGCCGGAAGCCGTTTTCCAACGTTCCGAGAGGTTGTTCGTGTCGGCCAGCACATCCCGTACGCTCCCGCCGGAGATCGCCGAGTCCGTCTCTGTCATGGCGCTCATTGAGCGGGGAAAGGCTGAGGGGCAGATCGCCGGCGATGACGTGCGTCGGGCCTTCGAAGCTGACCAGATTCCGGCCACTCAGTGGAAGAACGTACTGCGCAGCCTCAACCAGATCCTCGAGGAAGAGGGTGTGACGCTGATGGTCAGTGCCGCGGAGCCCAAGCGCACCCGTAAGAGCGTCGCAGCGAAGAGTCCGGCCAAGCGCACCGCCACCAAGACGGTCGCGGCGAAGACGGTGACCGCCAAGAAGGCCACCGCCACCGCCACACCGACGGCACCCGTCGTCGACCCGCCCGTCGAGGACGAGGCGTCCGCGATGAAGGCCGCTGCCAAGAAGCCCACTGCCAAGAAGGCGGCCGCGAAGAAGACCGTCGCCAAGAAGACGGCGGCCAAGAAGACCACGGCCGCCGCCAAGAAGGACGACGCCGAGCCGGTCGAAGAGGAAGTCCTAGAGGAAGCCAAGGCGGGCGAGGAGCCCGAGGGTGCTGAGAGCGCCGGGTTCGTACTGTCCGACGAGGACGAGGACGACGCGCCCGCACAGCAGGTCGCCGCGGCCGGTGCCACCGCCGACCCGGTCAAGGACTACCTCAAGCAGATCGGTAAAGTCCCGCTGCTCAACGCCGAGCAGGAGGTCGAGCTGGCCAAGCGCATCGAGGCCGGTCTGTTCGCCGAGGACAAGCTTTCCAACGCCGACAAGCTCGCCCCGAAGCTCAAGCGCGAGCTGGAGATCATCGCCGAGGACGGCCGCCGTGCCAAGAACCACCTCCTGGAGGCCAACCTCCGCCTGGTGGTCTCCCTGGCCAAGCGCTACACCGGCCGCGGCATGCTCTTCCTGGACCTCATCCAGGAGGGCAACCTCGGTCTGATCCGCGCGGTGGAGAAGTTCGACTACACCAAGGGCTACAAGTTCTCCACGTACGCCACCTGGTGGATCCGTCAGGCGATCACCCGGGCGATGGCCGACCAGGCCCGCACCATCCGTATCCCGGTGCACATGGTCGAGGTCATCAACAAGCTCGCGCGCGTGCAGCGCCAGATGCTCCAGGACCTGGGCCGCGAGCCCACCCCGGAGGAGCTGGCCAAGGAGCTCGACATGACCCCGGAGAAGGTCATCGAGGTCCAGAAGTACGGCCGCGAGCCGATCTCCCTGCACACTCCGCTGGGCGAGGACGGCGACAGCGAGTTCGGTGACCTCATCGAGGACTCCGAGGCCGTCGTGCCGGCCGACGCGGTCAGCTTCACGCTCCTCCAGGAGCAGCTGCACTCGGTCCTCGACACCCTGTCCGAGCGCGAGGCGGGCGTCGTCTCCATGCGGTTCGGTCTCACCGACGGTCAGCCGAAGACCCTCGACGAGATCGGCAAGGTCTACGGCGTCACCCGCGAGCGCATCCGCCAGATCGAGTCCAAGACCATGTCGAAGCTGCGCCACCCGTCCCGTTCGCAGGTGCTGCGCGACTACCTCGACTAGGTCGCGATCGTACGACGCCGAAGGCCCGGCCCCCTCCAGGGGAGCCGGGCCTTCGTGCTGAGCGGGTGCGGGGCGCGGGGTTGTGAATCACCCTGGGTTTTCCATGACCACCCCAGAGTGAGGAACGTGTATGCGCTCTCCCTTTTCCCGGGGGCTCACCCGGCCGCTTCCCCGGGGGCTGACCCGGCCGCTGGTTCTTGTGGCCGCGGCCACCGCCGTAACGGTCGTGTCCGCCGCTCCGGTGTCCGCGGACAACGTCGTCGTCGGTGGTTTCCCGGTCGAGATATCCGAGAGCCCGTGGATCGTGGCCCTGTCCAGCCGTGACCGGTTCGGGGGTACGCGCGCGGGGCAGTTCTGCGACGGCGTGGTGGTGGGCCCCACCACTGTGCTCACCGCGGCTCACTGTCTGGGCGAGGACGTGCTGAGCGCGCCCCCGGACCAGGTGCGCGATCTCAAGGTCATCACAGGGCGTACGGACCTCCTCTCGGACGAGGGGCGGGAGATCGCCGTACGCGACACCTGGGTGAACCCTGGCTACGACAGCGCCAGCAACGCCGGCGACTTCGCAGTGGTCACACTCGCGCAGGCCCTTCCGAAGACCTCGGTCGTCCCGATGGCGGCCGCGGGCGATCAGGCGTACGAACCGGGCACGGCTGCCACCGTCTACGGCTGGGGTGATGTCACCGGCTCCGGCGACTATGCGCGCAGCCTCCGGGGGGCACGTGTGCATGTACTGCGCGATGCCCTCTGCCAGCAGGCGTATCCGGGCAGCAGCGAAGGTACCTATGGCGCCGACACCATGGTGTGCGCCGGGGAGGAGAAAGGGGGCCACGACGCCTGTCAGGGGGACAGCGGAGGGCCGCTCGTCGCGCAGGGAAAGCTGATCGGGCTCGTGTCCTGGGGGAGTGGCTGTGGGCGCGCTGACAGCCCCGGCGTCTATACGCGGGTGTCCGAGGTCATGCGCACGTTGGGCTGGGACGGCAGCCCCACGGTGAGGCATACGGGGTCGCCCGGCCTCGTCTGAGGGGGATCTCCGGGTACGAGCGCGGGCGGCACCCCTGGCAGGGGTGCCGCCCGCGGGCCGGCCTGTGCCGGTGCTGGCTCGTCGTGGAACGCGAGGCGTCAGCGCTCTTCTTCGGAGGCGGATGCGGGAGCGGCCGTCAGTCGCTCCGTCTCGTCCTGTATCTCGGCGGCGATCTTCTTGAGTTCCGGCTCGAACTTGCGGCCGTGGTGGGCGCAGAAGAGCAGTTCTCCGCCGCTCAGCAGGACGACGCGCAGGTATGCCTGGGCGCCGCAGCGGTCGCAGCGATCGGCGGCCGTCAGCGGGCTCGCGGGGGTCAGAACAGTAGTCACGTCGCCTCTTCTCTAGCTCGACGAGCTGTCGTACCAGGGTCAACATCCAACCAGCCCGAAAACGTTCCCGCTCGTGGCTTTTCCTCGAAAAAAATCTTCCGGGCGGCTGCCTGCTGCCGGTTGGCGGCGAATGTGCCGTATTGCGTGTCTATGTGTCTTACGGTTTCGCGCTGTCGGTCAGTGTCGGTCCCCCCGGCTGGGTTGCCGGTTGTTCATGAGGACGTGCCCGGAGCCTAAATGGTTCATGCCTGGAAGGGAACGTGATGTGTGCTTCACTCCATCGAGGGATCGAACACGTATGCGAGCCTGGGCTAGTGTGAGTTCATGACGAGGGTGGCGTTACAACGGCTCTACCAGGCCTCGGTACCCTCTGAGCGGCAACCGAAGCCGCGCCCTTACCCAGAAGGGCCCCACCTGAAATTCAGCGAGGAGCGAACCGCGTGACCGCCGAGACGTCCGTGCCGTCCACAGCGCTGCTGGCAGGAGCAGACCGGGACGGTTCCAACTACACCGCGCGGCACCTGCTCGTCCTCGAAGGGCTAGAGGCCGTGCGGAAGCGCCCGGGCATGTACATCGGATCGACCGACAGCCGCGGTCTGATGCACTGCCTGTGGGAGATCATCGACAACTCCGTGGACGAGGCCCTCGGGGGCTACTGCGACCACATCGAGGTGATCCTCCACGACGACGGATCCGTCGAGGTCCGGGACAACGGCCGGGGCATCCCGGTCGACGTCGAGCCGAAGACCGGCCTCTCCGGTATCGAGGTCGTGATGACCAAGCTGCACGCCGGTGGCAAGTTCGGCGGCGGCTCGTACGCCGCCTCCGGCGGTCTGCACGGCGTCGGTGCCTCCGTGGTGAACGCACTGTCCGGCCGGCTCGACGTCGAGGTGGACCGCAGCGGCCACACCCACGCCATCAGCTTCCGGCGCGGTGTCCCCGGAGCCTTCGCCGCAGCCGGCCCCGACGCCGAGTTCCAGGCCAAGGGCGGCCTGCGCAAGGCCAAGAAGATCCCCAAGACCCGCACCGGCACGCGCGTGCGGTACTGGGCCGACCGTCAGATCTTCCTCAAGGACGCCAAGCTCTCCCTGGAGAACCTGCACCAGCGGGCACGCCAGACGGCTTTCCTGGTGCCCGGCCTGACCATCGTCGTGCGCGACGAGTTCGGCCTCGGCGACGACGGCAGCAAGGGCGAGGAGTCGTTCCGCTTCGACGGCGGCATCAGCGAGTTCTGCGAGTACCTCGCCGCCGACAAGCCGGTATGCGACGTCCTCCGCTTCTCCGGGCAGGGCACCTTCAAGGAGACGGTTCCGGTCCTGGACGACCACGGCCAGATGACGCCCACCGAGGTGACGCGTGAACTCGGTGTCGACGTCGCGATGCGCTGGGGCACCGGCTATGACACGAGCCTGAAGTCGTTCGTCAACATCATCGCCACCCCCAAGGGCGGCACCCATGTCGCGGGCTTCGAGCAGGCGGTCACCAAGACGCTGAACGAGGTGCTGCGCGGCAAGAAGCTGCTGCGCGTCGCCGAGGACGACATCGTCAAGGACGACGCCCTGGAGGGTCTCACCGCGGTCGTCACCGTGCGGCTGGCCGAGCCCCAGTTCGAGGGACAGACCAAGGAAGTCCTCGGCACCTCGGCGGCCCGCCGCATCGTGAACACGGTGATCTCCAAAGAGCTCAAGGCGTTCCTCACCTCCACCAAGCGGGACGCCGCGGCCCAGGCCCGCGTGGTCCTGGAGAAGGCCGTCGCCGCGGCCCGTACGCGGATCGCCGCCCGCCAGCACAAGGACGCGCAGCGCCGGAAGACGGCCCTGGAGTCCTCGTCGCTGCCCGCCAAGCTCGCCGACTGCCGCAGCGACGACGTGGACCGCAGCGAACTGTTCATCGTCGAGGGAGACTCCGCGCTCGGCACCGCCAAGCTCGCCCGGAACTCCGAGTTCCAGGCGCTGCTGCCGATCCGCGGCAAGATCCTCAACGTCCAGAAGTCGTCCGTGACCGACATGCTCAAGAACGCCGAGTGCGGCGCGATCATCCAGGTCATAGGAGCGGGGTCGGGCCGGACCTTCGACATCGACGCGGCCCGCTACGGCAAGATCATCATGATGACCGACGCCGATGTGGACGGCTCCCACATCCGGACGCTGCTCCTGACCCTGTTCCACCGCTACATGCGGCCCATGGTCGAGGCAGGCCGGGTCTTCGCGGCCGTCCCTCCGCTGCACCGTGTCGAGCTCACCCAGCCCAAGAAGGGCCAGGACAAGTACGTCTACACGTACTCGGACCGCGAACTGCGCGACACGCTCATGGAGTTCGAGAGCAAGGGCATCCGGTACAAGGACTCCATCCAGCGGTACAAGGGTCTCGGCGAGATGGATGCCGACCAGCTGGCCGAGACCACCATGGACCCGCGTCACCGCACGCTGCGCCGGATCAACCTCGGCGACCTGGAGTCCGCCGAGCAGGTCTTCGACCTGCTGATGGGCAACGACGTCGCACCGCGCAAGGAGTTCATCTCCAGCTCGGCGGCGACGCTCGACCGGTCCCGCATCGACGCGTAGCCGCTGCGCGCGGCCTGGGCCGGAAACGGTGCCGGAAACGGTGCCGGTGCCGGAAACGGTTGCCGGAAACGGTTGCCGGTGACGGGCGGCGGTCCCGTCGGGGGAGGGGCGCGGCACTGTCGGGCAGTGCCGCTCCGACCGCAGTGCCGTCGGGTGGAGCCCGTCGCCGAACTCGCCCCGGACGTGGTGCCGTCTCACCAAGACACGGCGCAAGAGCCCTGCTCAGGCGGTGCGTTGCGTGCTCGCGAAAGGACCGGAACCGGCCGTAGGCGGGGTGAATCACCTGAAGGAGTGAAGAGCGCGGGGAAGAAGAGTCGGGGATCTTCCCGTTCTGTCCATCCTTGGGCATGCACTACAGCAACGGCCGCCCCGGCGGAGGCGGGGGCGGGCCCGAGAGTACGGCCGACCAGTACGACGGTTGTGCCCCGTCCGCCGCCGAGACGCCCGGAAGCCTCCGGTACGACGACCCCTGGTACGACGCGCTCGCCTCGGGCTGGGGTGAGTCGTGTGATGCCGAAGGGCCCGTCGCGGCCGTTCCGCCCGTGCGTGAGGAACGTGAGCGGAGGGCTGCGGCCGATGTGTACCTCGAAGTGCAGCGCAGCGCGGCCTTCCGGGAAGTGCGCAGTCGCTACCGGCGGTTCGTGGTGCCGGCGGTCGCCGGATTCTTCGCCTGGTACATCGGATACGTCGTCACGGCCACGACGGCTCCAGGGCTGATGGGCCGTCCCGTGGCGGGTGCCGTGAACGTGGCGATGATCGCAGGGCTGGGGCAGTTCCTCAGCACGTTTCTGCTCACCTGGGCCTATGCCCGGCATGCCCGGCTGCGCAGGGACCGGGCCGCGCTCGAACTGCGCTGGGAGACCCAGGAACTGACGCGTGAGGCCAGAGGCGGTGCTTCGTGACGGACAACCATCAGACGCTGGCGCTGCTCCTGTTCAGCGCGTTCGTCGCCGTCACCTTGGGCATCACGACATGGGTCAGCCGCAACCGGCAGGGTTCGGCGGAGGAGTTCTACGCGGGCGGGCGGCTCTTCACGCCGATGGAGAATGGTTTTGCCATCGCGGGCGACTACATGTCGGCGGCCTCCTTCCTCGGCATCTCCGGGCTCATCGCCCTCTACGGCTACGACGGGATGCTGTACTCCGTGGGCTTCCTCGTGGCCTGGCTCGTCGTGCTGTTCCTTGTCGCCGAACTGGTCCGCAACTGCGGGAGGTTCACGCTCGCCGACGTGGTCGCGGCGCGGATGAGTGAGCGGCCGGTGCGGATCGCCGCGGGAACTTCCTCGGTCACCGTGTCCGTTCTGTATCTGGTGGCGCAGATGGTCGGTGCGGGCAGCCTGGTCGCGCTGCTGCTGGGGGGCACGAGCGAGGCGGCGCAGGCCTGGACGGTCGTCGGTGTCGGCGCGCTGATGGTGATCTATGTGTCGTTGGGAGGGATGCGGGCCACCACGTGGATTCAGATCGTCAAGGCGGTTCTGCTGCTCAGCGGCACGGTCGCGCTGACCGTGCTCGTGCTGGTGCGCTTCCACGGCGACTTCGACCGACTGCTGGTCACGGCGGCGGAGCGCAGCGGTCATGGCGAATCGTTCCTGGCGCCCGGCTTGAAGTACGGCGGCGACTGGACCGCTCGCTTCGACTTCATCAGCCTCGGACTCGCCCTGGTGCTGGGCACGGCCGGGCTGCCGCACATCCTGTCGCGCTTCTACACCGTGCCGACCGCGCGGGCCGCACGGCGTTCGGTGGTGTGGTCGATCGGACTCATCGGCGGCTTCTACCTGATGACCATCGTGCTCGGCTTCGGCGCGGCCGCGATCGTCGGTCCGGATGCCGTACGCGGATCGAACGCGGCCGGAAACACGGCGGTTCCCCTGCTCGCGCTCGATCTCGGCGGCGGAGCCGGTTCAACCGGCGGGACTGTTCTGTTCGCGATCGTCGCCGCCGTCGCCTTCGCCACGATCCTCGCGGTGGTGGCCGGTATCACGCTCGCGTCCTCGGCGTCCGTCGCCCACGACCTCTACGCCTCCCTACGCCGCAGGCACGCCAAGCCGCGCAGCGAGGTGGCCGTCGCCCGCACGGCCGCGGTCGGTATCGGCGTGGTCGCCATCGCCCTCGGTCTGCTGGCCCGTGACCTCAATGTCGCCTTCCTGGTGGGGCTCGCCTTCGCCGTCGCCGCCTCGGCCAATCTGCCGGTACTGCTCTACTCGCTGTTCTGGCGCGGCTTCACCACACGCGGCGCGGTGTGGGCCGTATACGGCGGGCTGATCCCGGCCCTGGTCCTCGTGGTGCTGTCGCCGGTGGTGTCGGGCAGCCCCGAATCGCTGTTCCCCGGCGTGGACTTCCAGTACTTCCCGCTGCAGAACCCCGGCCTGGTCTCCATCCCGCTGGGCTTCGTCGCGGGCTGGCTCGGCACGGTCACCTCGGCGGAGGACCCGGACGAGGCCAGGCACGCGGAGACCGAGGTGCGGTCGCTGACCGGGGCGGGGGCGGTGTAGTCGGGGCGGCGGAGAAGACGCCGCCCGGGATCCGTATGGAGAGTGGGCACGGTTCCTTCCCCCGCCCCCACCCGGGCCGTGTCCTCAGGCGCGGGTCGCCCACACGTAACGGTGTTCCGGGCGGCCCGCGTCGCCGTACTTGAGCGTGAGACGGGCCCGTCCGGTGCGTTCCAGAAGCTTCAGATAGCGCTGGGCGGTCTGGCGGCTCACCCCGGTCCGCTCGGCGATCTCCTGGGCCGACAGCGGGCCGTCGGCGTTCATCAGGGACCGGCGGACCAGCTCCGCGGTGGTCGGAGAATGCCCTTTGGGCAGGTCGGGCTCCGAGGGCGCCGACAGCGCGCCGAAGATACGGTCCACCTCGGCCTGCTCCGCCTCGCCGCCGCCGTCGAGGGTGCGGCGCAGCTCCGCATACGCCTCCAGCTTGGCCCGCAGCCCCGCGAAGGCGAACGGCTTGACCAGGTACTGCAGCGCGCCCTGCCGCATCGCCGCCTGTACGGTCGTGATGTCCCGGGCCGCCGTCACCATGATCACGTCGGTCTGATGGCCGCGGCGGCGCATCTCCTGGACGACCGCAAGCCCTGTCTCGTCGGGCAGATAGTGGTCCATCAGGACGAGGTCCAGCCGCGGCAGCGACTCCACCTGACGCAGCGCCTCCTCCGCGCTGTGCGCCTCGCCGGCCACATGGAAGCCCGGCACCTTCTCGACGTAGGCGGCGTTCACCCGGGCGACCCGGGTGTCGTCGTCCACCACCAGGACCTCGATCATCGCGACTCCTCCTTGGCGGCGCTCGCCGGTGCCGACGGGACCGTGAGGGCCGGTTCCAGGTCCGGCTCGGTCAGTGCCTCGGGCAGGACTACGGTGAACTCCGCACCCCCGCCGTGCGCCTCGCCCACGGTCGCGCTGCCACCCTGCCGCTCGGCCAGCCTGCGCACCAGGGAGAGCCCGATCCCGCGCTTGCCGTGGGCCGGCGGCTGCTTGGTGGACCACCCTTCGGTGAAGACCAACTCCCGCTGCTCCGCGGGGATCCCGGGCCCCGTGTCGCGCACCCTGAGGACAACGGTTCGTCCCTCGGCGCGCAATTCGACCTCCACGCGCGCGTGCGTCGTACCCGCGACAGCGTCGAGAGCGTTGTCGACGAGGTTGCCGACGACCGTGACCAGCCCGCGGGGATCGACCAGCCGGTCCGGGAGCCGCGTCCGGTCCGAGACCCGCAGAGCGACTCCGCGCTCCGCGGCGACGGTCGCCTTGCCGACCAGCAGAGCGGCCAGCAGGGGGTCCTCGATCTTCTCCGTGACCTGTTCCGCCGTCGCCCGGTGATCGCCGACCACCTCTCCCACGAAGTCCACGGCGTCGTCGTACATCTCCAGTTCGAGCAGCCCCAGGAGCGTGTGCATGCGGTTGGCGTGCTCGTGGTCCTGGGCCCGCAGGGCGTCGATCAGACCGCGCGTCGAGTCGAGTTCCCGGCCCAGCTGCTCCAGCTCGGTGCGGTCGCGCAGGGTGGCGACCGCGCCGCCGTCGTCGGTGGGCATCCGGTTGGCGATCAGGACACGCTGGCCGCGCACCGTGATCAGATCGGTGCCCGTCACCCGCCCGGACAGGACGTCGGCCGTACGTCCCTCGCCGAGCGCCTCGTCGGGGGAGCGGCCCACGGCTTCGTCGCCGATGCCGAGCAGACGCTGTGCCTCGTCGTTGAGGAGGCGGACCCGGCCCGCGCGGTCCAGGGCCACGACGCCCTCCCGGATGCCGTGCAGCATCGCCTCGCGCTCCGCGAGCAGTCCGGAGATGTCCGAGAAGGCCAGGTCCCGGGTCTGCCGCTGGACCCGCCGGGAGATGAGCCAGGCGGCCAGCGCACCGACGGCCAGGGCTCCACCGGCATACGCCAGCAGCTCCGGGATCGCGTGGATCAGCAGGCCCCGGACACTGTCGTACGAGATGCCCACCGAGACCGCTCCGACGATGTCCCCGTCGCTGTCCCGCAGCGGCACCTTGCCGCGTGCCGAGCGGCCCAGCGTGCCCTCGTCGATCTCCATGACCTCCTGGCCGGCGAGCGCCTCGCTGGGGTCGGTCGAGACATGCTTGCCGATCTGTGCTGGCTCGGTGTGCGACCAGCGCACTCCGCGCGTGTCCATGACCACGATGTACTCGGCTTCGGTGGCCTTGCGGATCGTCTCCGCCTCCCGCTGGACCGGCCCGCCGGCCGTCGGCGGGGTGTTCTCGACCTGCTCCGCGAGCTGCGGCTGGGCCGCTGTGGTCTGTGCGATCGCGAGTGCCCGGCGCATCGCCTGGTCGTCCAGCTGGTCGCTGAGCGGTGCGAGGAACAGCCCGGTCGCGAGCACCGCGACGCCCGCGGCGATCGCCACCTGCATCAGCAGCACCTGCGAGAACACCCGGCGCGGCAGACCGAGCCGCAGCCGACGTGCGGGGGGAGTGGGGCTCATACCCAAGACGTTACGCGGACGTGCCGGAGCGGCCGTAGGGGTGTGGCACGGATCTCTTGATCAACGCATGGAGGTCGTGTTCCGCGAGGCGGTGCAGGGGGTCAAGGCTTGTGGTTCCGGTTCGAGGCCCACGGCGGCCTTAGCGGCCACAGTCCTCGACCTGTGGGTTCCGGCGCCTTGATCCCCTGCATCACCTGGCGGGACGCCATCACGCATGGACGGGCGCTGTCTGCGAACACGGTGTGCCGTGGTCCCCTGACGTCAGTCAGGGGGTCAGCTCGCGAGTGCGGCCGGTGTCAGCTCGCGCACCGCCACCACGTCCATCCGCGCGGGTGAGCCGAGCACGGACGCGCCGCAGCTCTCCTGGCGGGGCGGCAGTGACGCACCCTGGGCAACGACCACGCGCCAATGGCGCCCGTCCGCGTGGGCGACGGTCACCGTCCAGCGTGGTGCCGCGCCGTCCGTCCGTACGACCGTCAGCGCGTCCGCGGTGTACTCGTGCGCCGCAGTGCGCACCGCGAGCTCGGCGGCCTGAGCGGGCCGTTCCCAGGCCGAACCGCCCCGGCATCCCTCCACCACGATTCGTCCCTCCTGCACGCTGTGCAGGATCTCCTTGACGGCATGTGCCTCGGCCCGGCCATAGGCGTAGCCGTACGGCAGGACGAGCAGCGTCGGGGAGAAGCGGTGACCGCCCAGATGGGTGACCTCCCAGACCCCCTCGACCCCGGAGGCGGCGAGTTCGGCCGCCAATGGACGGCCCAGGAGGGCGCAGCATCGGTCCCTCTTGCCGTTGGTGCACACGAGCGCGAGCGGATCACCGGTGTGGGGCCGCCCGCCGAGCGCCCGGCCGAAACTGCGGTCGTCGCCGCTGCCGAGCGCGGCGAAGTCGAGGTCGAGCAGGCGCCACGGGTCGCGGACGGTGGCCCCGTGCAGCCACGCGTTGCCGGGCACGGTGTGGGCCGCGTACACCTGACGCGCGGTGGGGGTGCCCAGGTCGGCGTGGCGGCCGGGGCGCCGGATGAGTGCGATGCGTACGCCCGTGCCCTTGGCGGCGGCCTCCAGGGCGCGGCCCAGCGCGGGGTCCAGATGGCTCGAAGTGAGCGCCTTGACACCCCAGGGACCTGGCTGTTCCAGCAGCAGCCAGGTCGTCGCGGTCGCCGCGGTTCCCGAAATGGGCTCGTTGAGGTCTCGAGAGACGCTTGCACACGTACTCACAGAGGTGAGCCTAACCTGACTTGATCCAGGGTGGCTTCCGGGCCGCCTGAGTCCTGCTCCGGCAGTGGCTGGGTCGGCCTCGGGCCCTCGTAGAGCCCGCTCGGTCGCATGCGCAGCGGGCGCTCGCCGTACTCCTCCAGGGCGTGCGCGATCCAGCCCGCCGTACTCCTCCGGGGCGTGCGCGATCCAGCCCGCCGTACGGGCCACCGCGAAGAGCGTCTCGCCCGCCGTGGCGAAGCATGCCGCTGGGTGCGGTCAGGACGGCGAGTGCCAGATCGACGTTGGCGTACAGCGGGGTGTGCCGGGCGGTGGTGGCCACGATGTCGCGGGGCGCGGCGAGGGCGGGAGCCGCGGCCGGGGGGAGCGGGACGAGGAAGGGCGCCGTGGCGGAGGTCGCGTGCCCGAACTCCAGCCGCTGGTTGGCCCGCCAGCCGGGGGATCTCCTCCAGAAGAGTGAACAGCGCACGCGCGCGTGGGTCCTCGCCGGCGTAGAGCCGCTGGCCGAGTCCCGGGATACGGCGGCCTGAGCGCAGCTCGTCCGCGATCACGGGTCCGGCGTCGCCCTGGTCGAGCACCGTGCGTCACCCTTTACGGCGCGTGTCATCACCTCGACAGCAGCGGATGCGGCCGCATGCCTCGTGGGTGCCGTGGGCGCGCTGTCCGGCCTTCTGCACGGCACCGAGGACCCCCGCTCCCGGATGCTCCGCGCGATCGCCGAGGGCTTCGGGGGCCCGCGTGTCGACTTCGCCGTCGAGGTCGAACGGCGGGGCGAGACGATCCTCGCCGAGCTGAAGCCGGGCCGCGAACTCCACACGAACGTCGAGTTCTACGCGGGCGTGGTCATGGAACTCTGCGGTGTGCCGCCCGGGATGTTCACACTGACGTGCGCGGCGGCGCGGGCGGTGGGCTGGAGCGCCAAACATCCTGGAACAGGCGGAGGACTCGAAGATCATCCGCCCGGTGGCGCGGTATGTGGGGCCGGGGGGGCGCCGGTGGGGTACCGAAAGTGGCGTGAGCGCACAGAGGGTCGCCACTTCAGCCGATGACGGGTTCTTCGCGCCGGAGGCGTAACTCGCGCTGCTGGAACTGCGGCGTGGCAACGAGTGGCGAGGTCGGAACCGGCAGGGCTCGGCACCTGGTGTTGGTGCCGAGCCCTGGAGGTCTTTTCGATGTAAGTGCGGTTCGAGGACGGCCGAAACGGGACGGGGAATGGCGGGCGATTACGCGTTATGCGTCAGGAATGTCGCCCTTGGCCTTGATCAGTGTTTCACGGGTGATGACCACGATGCGTTCGTAGTCGGCGCGAGCGGCATCGGCGGGCAGGTGCGCGTCCAGTGAGTCAGTCGCGTCTGTTCCGATTACGGCAAAATTTCCGTCCGCCAATTCGAAAATATCCGGGCAGGTAGCACTGGAAGTGCTGCCTCGTTCACGCGGAGACACACCGAGGCGGCGGATGATCTGACTCACTGTTGATTTCCTTTGGTCTCAAGGCACACGCGCCTGCCCACTGCTGCTGCGCCGGGTGGGCGTCCCTGTAGGGCGGACCTCGATCACCGGCGGCGTGGAGCAGCGCTTCCTGTGAGGGGCGACTCCTTGCGCGGTTGCGCACCGGTTGGCCCCTGTCACCTGGAAGAACGCGCCGGTTCTTGATCCGTAACGCCTGTAGGTGGGATCCCCGCTCGGGGGTGACGAGAGGGAGGGCGGAGTTTACCGTCAGGCGGTGGTCATGGAGTGTCCGGCGTCTCGCCGACGACCCACCACTCCTCGGACTCCGCATCCTCCAGTTGGCGCAAGAGCTCGTCGACCATCAGTCCGAGAGCGGCCTCATCGGTATCCGAAATGCTGGCGCGCTGTTGGCGTGTGGCATACCAATATTCCCGGACAATGGGACTCTGGAATATGCCGCGGGCGTGCTTGAAGAATTCATCACGGCTGAGGTTGCCGATTCGGTAGTAGAAGAGCAGGTTTGTGTAGAGCGCATTGGCGAATATGTATTGGCGCCGCTGCTTGGGCGATATCGTCCCCTCGTAGAGATCGAGCACTTCCGCGAGCTCGGGGTCGTCGATCGCTTTGCTCAGCAATTCCCAGTGCAGGCGCTGCTGATGGGCGAGGTCGGTGTGTTGCTGGCTGTGCGCGGCCAGCTCCAGGTGCTCCAGTCGTACCCGCAGGGAGGCGAGTGTCTGGCGCTGCGCGGCCATGGCGATCAGTGCTCCGGCCGCCATGCCGAGCCCCGTCGCGGCAACTGCGCCCAGTCCGCGTATGCCAAATTCCCGTGTGGCCATGTCAACCCCCGAATCAGGCGACCGTCCGCCGGTCGTCGGGTGCGGGTCGACTGATGGGGACCGGCGAGCGGTGGGCGGCGCTTGCCGCCTCCAGAGTGCCGAGCGGCTCTGATCGGCGGGGAGGCGGAGAGGAGGCGCACAGAGGGAAGCGAGGGTCGCACACTCCGGCGCCTTGTCGAACGTCTGCCCCGCGAGTGCTGCTAACAATCGTTCACTTCGCGGTGACTCTCACTGCTCGTATCCTGGGCCGGAATTCCATCCGCGTACGTACGCCGAGCTGCGAGCCGGTGTACGCCCGGACATGAGAGAGGTCGCACATTGGTTCCGAGCCCGGGCCGGCCGCAGATCCCGGTCGTGGTTCTCGCCGGATTCCTGGGCTCCGGCAAGACCACGCTGCTCAACCATCTGCTCCACCGCAGCGGCGGCAGCCGGATCGGGGCCATCGTCAATGACTTCGGGGCCATCGAGATCGACGCGATGGCCGTGGCGGGCGCGCTCGGTGACTCCACCGTGTCCTTGGGGAACGGCTGCCTGTGCTGTGCCGTGGACGTCAGTGAGCTCGATCTCTATCTCGACCGGCTCGCCAGGCCCTCCGCCGGCATCGACGTCGTCGTCATCGAGGCCAGCGGGCTGGCCGAGCCGCAGGAGCTCGTGCGGATGGTGCTCGCCAGCGAACAGCCGGGGATCGTGTACGGCGGTCTGATCGAGGTCGTCGACGCCGCCGAGTTCGACGACACGCGTGCGAAGCACCCCGAGATCGACCGGCATCTCGCCCTCGCCGACCTGGTCGTCGTCAACAAGGTCGACCGGGCGCCCGACGGCGAGCGGGTCGTCGGGCTCGCCCGGTCTCTCGTCGACCGTGCCGCCGTCGTTCCCGCCACCTACGGCCGCATCGACCCCGAGTTCCTCTTCGACTGCCGCCCCGCGGGCGAGCGCATCGGGCAGCTCACCTTCGACGACCTCCATGACCACGCAGGTCATCTGCACGCGGCCTACGACAGCGTGTCCTTCACCTCCGAAGTGCCCCTGAACCCGCGCCGGTTGATGGAGTTCCTCGACAGTCGGCCGGAGGGGCTGTACCGGATCAAGGGGTACGTCGACTTCGGCGCCCATGACGTCAACAACCGGTACGGCGTCCATGCCGTCGGACGGTTCCTGCGGTTCCGTCCCGAGCCCTGGGGCTCCGGCGACGCGCGGGTGACCCAGCTCGTGCTCATCGGCGCCGGCATCGATGCCCAGGCCCTCGGCAAGGAGCTGGAGGCGTGCAAGGACGGCGCCCCGCACGCCGACGAGCATGGCATGTGGGGCGTCCTGCGCTACGTACGGGATCCCGATGGGGATCTTGAGGAACCCGGTCTCCAGGTGCCCTAGGCGCTCCGCTGGAAGTCCGGTACGCCGGCCGTGGGTCCGTCGTGGCTGGTCGCGCAGTTCCCCGCGCCCCTTTGGAGCGTGCCGATACGCACCGGACTTCGACGGACCCGCTTAGACCGGACCCGCCACCACCGACACCGTCTTCCCCAGGGACACCCCCGAGCCGTCGCGGCGGGGGTCGATCTCCGGGAGGTCGGCCGGTGTGCCGTTCTTCTGCGCGGCCCGTGCCGGGACCGGGCCCGCCCAGGCCAGGGACAGGCAGTCCTCGCCCTTGAGGAAGCGCTGGCAGCGCACGCCTCCGGTGGCGCGGCCCTTGCGCGGGTACTGGTCGAACGGAGTCAGCTTGGCCGTCGTCTGCACGGAGTCGTCCAGCGTGCCGCGCGAGCCGGCGACGGTGAAGACCACCGCGTCGGCCGCCGGGTCGACCGCCGTGAACGAGATGACCTTGGCGCCCTCGGTCAGCTTGATGCCCGCCATGCCGCCCGCCGGACGGCCCTGCGGACGGACCTGCGAGGCCTGGTAGCGCAGCAGCTGGGCGTCGTCCGTGACGAAGACCAGGTCCTCCTCGCCGGTGCGCAGCTCGACCGCGCCGACGATCCGGTCACCCTCCTTGAGGGTGATGACCTCCAACTCCCCCTTGTTGGACGGATAGTCGGGTACGACACGCTTGACCACGCCCTGCTCGGTGCCGAGCGCCAGGCCCGGGGACGACTCGTCGAGCGTGGTCAGGCAGACCACCGTCTCGCCGTCCTCCAGGGAGACGAACTCCGCCAGCGGAGCGCCGCCCGCGAGGTTGGGTGCCGAGGCCGTGTCCGGGAGCTGGGGCAGGTCGATGACGTTGATCCGCAGGAGGCGGCCGACCGATGTCACCGCGCCGATCTCACCGCGGGCCGTGGCCGGCACCGCCGAGACGATCAGGTCGTGCTTGGTGCGCCGGGCGTCGGCGTCCTCCGGGAACGGCTCGCCGTTCGCCGTACGGGCGAGCAGTCCCGTCGAGGACAGCAGCACCCGGCACGGGTCGTCCGCCACCTGGAGCGGTACGACGGCCGCGGGGGCACCGGCCGACTCCAGCAGGACCGTACGCCGGTCGGTGCCGAACTTCTTGGCCACCGCGGCCAGTTCGGCGGAGACCAGCTTGCGCAGCTCCGCGTCCGACTCCAGGATCCGGGTCAGCTCCTCGATCTCCGCCTTCAGACGGTCCTTCTCGGACTCCAGCTCGATCCGGTCGTACTTGGTGAGGCGGCGCAGCGGCGTGTCCAGGATGTACTGGGTCTGGATCTCGCTCAGCGAGAAGCGCTCCATCAGCCGCTGCTTGGCCTGCGCGGAGTTGTCGCTGGAGCGGATGAGGCGGATGACCTCGTCGATGTCCACCAGGGCGGTGAGCAGGCCCTCGACCAGGTGCAGCCGGTCGCGGCGCTTGCCCCGGCGGAACTCGCTGCGGCGCCGCACGACGTTGAAGCGGTGGTCGAGATAGACCTCCAGCAGCTCCTTGAGGCCCAGCGTGAGCGGCTGGCCGTCCACCAGCGCCACGTTGTTGATGCCGAAGGACTCCTCCATCGGCGTCAGCTTGTAGAGCTGCTCCAGGACGGCCTCCGGCACGAAACCGTTCTTGATCTCGATGACCAGGCGCAGTCCGTGCTCACGGTCGGTGAGGTCCTTGACGTCGGCGATGCCCTGCAGCTTCTTCGAGCCGACCAGGTCCTTGATCTTGGCGATCACCTTCTCGGGGCCGACCGTGAAGGGCAGCTCGGTGATGACGATGCCCTTGCGGCGGGCGGTCACGCTCTCCACGGAGACCGTCGCGCGGATCCTGAAGGTGCCGCGGCCCGTCTCGTACGCGTCCCGGATGCCGGACAGGCCGACGACCCGGCCGCCGGTGGGCAGATCGGGGCCGGGGACGTGCCGCATCAGGGCGTCGAGATCGGCGTTCGGATGGCGGATCAGATGCCGGGCGGCCGCGATCACCTCGCGCAGGTTGTGCGGCGGCATGTTCGTGGCCATGCCGACCGCGATGCCCGAGGCGCCGTTGACCAGGAGGTTCGGGAAGGCGGCGGGCAGGGCCACCGGCTCCTGCTCCTGGCCGTCGTAGTTCGGCGTGAAGTCGACGGTGTCCTCGTCGATCGACTCCGTCATCAGGCCCGTGGCCTCGGCCATGCGGCACTCGGTGTACCGCATGGCGGCGGGCGGGTCGTCATTGCCCAGCGAGCCGAAGTTGCCGTGGCCGTCGACCAGGGGGACGCGCATCGAGAAGGGCTGGGCCATGCGCACCAGGGCGTCGTAGATCGACGCGTCGCCGTGCGGGTGCAGCTTACCCATGACCTCGCCGACCACGCGGGCGCACTTCACGTAGCCGCGGTCGGGGCGGACGCCCATCTCGTTCATCTGGTAGACGATGCGGCGGTGCACCGGCTTGAGGCCGTCGCGGGCGTCCGGCAGGGCGCGGGAGTAGATGACCGAGTACGCGTACTCAAGGAAGGAGCCCTGCATCTCGTCCACGACGTCGATGTCGAGGATCCGCTCCTCGTACGAGTCGTCGGGCGGCGGGGTCTTCGTGCTGCGGCGGGCCATCGCTGCCTGGCTCCTCTGTCTCCTGGTCGCTCGCCCACGGGCGCGCTCTTGCTGAAGCGTTGAATGAATCTGACGTGGACCATTGTGGACCGCGGCACTGACAACGCGGACCAGGACCCGACGTCGGGCGTCCCGCCGGGCGTTCACAGGGTGCCGCCCGCCGTTGGCCGGACGGTACGCCCGCAGGCTACGCGATCTCGCTCTGGGCGTACGTCGGGCGGGAACTTCGCCGACGCTCCGCACGCTTGCATACAGTGGCAGGACCGGCGGGATTTCCGCAGTTACGACGAGTGTTTCCGCGATCGAAGGGACGTACATGCCCATGGGTCACACGGCCACAGACCAGGCAGGCACCGGGGGCCTGACAGCGACCGAGCACCGCCTGGCCAACGGCCTGCGCGTGGTGCTCTCCGAGGACCACCTGACCCCGGTCGCGGCGGTGTGCCTCTGGTACGACGTCGGCTCGCGCCACGAAGTCAAGGGACGTACCGGCCTGGCTCACCTTTTCGAGCATCTGATGTTCCAGGGCTCGGGCCAGGTGCAGGGCAATGGCCACTTCGAGAAGGTGCAGGGCGCCGGCGGCTCGCTGAACGGCACCACCAGCTTCGAGCGCACCAACTACTTCGAGACCATGCCCACCCACCAGCTGGAACTCGCCCTCTGGCTGGAGGCCGACCGCATGGGCTCCCTGCTCGCCGCCCTCGACGACGAGTCCATGGAGAACCAGCGCGACGTCGTGAAGAACGAGCGCCGGCAGCGCTACGACAACGTCCCCTACGGGACGGCGTTCGAGAAGCTGACCGCCCTCGCCTACCCGGAGGGCCACCCCTACCACCACACCCCGATCGGCTCGATGGCCGACCTGGACGCGGCGACCCTGGACGACGCGCGCGCGTTCTTCCGGACGTACTACGCGCCCAACAACGCGGTGCTGTCCGTGGTCGGCGACATCGATCCCGAGCAGACGCTCGCCTGGGTCGAGAGGTACTTCGGCTCCATCCCCGCGCACGAGGGCAAGCCCGCCCCGCGCGACGGCGGACTGCCCGAGATCATCGGCGAGCAGCTGCGCGAGATCGTCGAGGAAGAGGTCCCCGCGCGCGCGTTGATGGCCGCCTACCGGCTGCCGCACGACGGCACGCGCGCGTGCGATGCGGCCGACCTCGCGCTCACCGTCCTCGGCGGCGGTGAGTCCTCCCGCCTCTACAACCGGCTGGTACGACGCGACCGTACGGCCGTCGCCGCCGGATTCGGCCTGCTGCGGCTGGCCGGGGCGCCCTCCCTGGGGTGGCTGGACGTGAAGACGTCCGGTGACGTGGAGGTGCCGGTCATCGAAGCCGCCATCGACGAGGAGCTGGCCCGGTTCGCCGCGGAGGGCCCCACGGCCGAGGAAATGGAGCGTGCCCAGGCCCAGTTGGAGCGCGAGTGGCTGGACCGGCTCGGCACCGTCGCGGGCCGCGCCGACGAACTGTGCCGGTACGCCGTCCTGTTCGGCGACCCGCAGCTCGCCCTCACCGCCGTCGGGCGGGTGCTGGAGGTGACCGCCGAGGAGGTCCAGGAGGTCGCCAAGGCCCGACTGCGGCCCGACAACCGCGCGGTGCTCGTCTACGAGCCGACCGTCCCCACGGAGACCGTCGAGGAGCCCACCGAAGACCTGGAGTCCGCGGCGACCGTGGAAGCCACCGACGAGAACGAGGAGGCGGCCAAGTGACCGAGCTCGCCGCTATGGAATTCCACCCCGAGCCCCAGGCCGGCGAGGCCAGGCCGTGGGCGTTCCCGGCCCCCACGCGCGGGACCCTCGACAACGGCGTCACGGTCCTGCGCTGCCACCGCCCCGGTCAGCAGGTCGTCGCCGTCGAGGTGCTGCTGGACGCGCCGCTGGACGCCGAACCGGCCGGCCTCGACGGAGTCGCCACGATCATGGCGCGGGCCTTCTCGGAGGGCACCGACAAGTACTCCGCCGAGGAGTTCGCCGCCGAGCTGGAGCGCTGCGGAGCCACCCTCGACGCGCACGCCGACCACCCCGGCGTCCGGCTCAGCCTGGAGGTCCCCGCCTCACGGCTGCCCAAGTCGCTCGGCCTGCTCGCCGACGCCCTCAGGGCGCCCGCCTTCGCCGACAGCGAGGTCGAACGGCTGGTCCGCAACCGCCTCGACGAGATCCCGCACGAGCTGGCCAACCCCTCCCGCCGGGCCGCCAAGGAGCTGTCCAAGGAGCTGTTCCCGGCCGGCTCGCGCATGTCGCGCCCGCGCCAGGGCACCGAGGACACGGTCGAGAACATCGACTCCGCGGCCGTGCGCGCCTTCTACGAGAAGCATGTGCGTCCCGCCACGGCCACCGCCGTGGTCGTCGGCGACCTCACCGGCATCGATCTGGACGCGCTGCTCGGCGAGACGGTCGGCGCCTGGACCGGCTCGTCCGCGCAGCCGCGCCCGGTGCCGCCGGTGACCGCCGACGACACCGGCCGTGTCGTCATCGTGGACCGCCCCGGTGCCGTCCAGACGCAGCTGCTCATCGGCCGGGTCGGTGTCGACCGGCACGACCGCGTGTGGCCCGCGCAGGTGCTCGGCACGTACTGCCTCGGCGGCACCCTCACCTCCCGGCTGGACCGCGTCCTGCGTGAGGAGAAGGGCTACACCTACGGAGTGCGGGCGTTCGGGCAGGTCCTCAGGTCCGCCCCGGACGGCTCGGGCGCCGGGATGCTCGCCATCAGCGGCTCCGTCGACACCCCGAACACCGGTCCCGCACTCCAGGATCTCTGGACGGTGCTGCGTACGCTCGCCGCCGACGGGCTCACCGACGCCGAGCGCGATGTCGCCGTGCAGAACCTCGTCGGTGTGGCGCCGCTGAAGTACGAGACCGCCGCGGCCGTGGCCGGCACGCTGGCCGACCAGGTGGAGCAGTACCTGCCGGACGACTACCAGGCCACGCTGTACCGGGAGCTCGCTGCGACCGGCACCGTCGAGGCCACCGCGGCTGCCGTACGCGCCTTCCCCGTGGACCGTCTCGTGACGGTCCTGGTGGGCGACGCGGCCCAGATCAAGGAGCCGGTGGAGGCCCTCGGCATCGGCCAAGTCACCGTCGTGTCCGCCGAGTAGAGGCGAACGCACGGCACGCGCGCGTGGAGCCCTGGTGACGGAAGCGTCACCAGGGCTCCCTTATGCCCGAATTATGGGAGAGGTTGCCTGTCTGGTCTGTGGCATGCGCTACAAAAGCCGTGATCCGTTTGAGGATTGAAAGATGTCCCGTTTAGCGTCTTCCGGGCTGTCCGTCAGGCAGTGCGCCGCACCCGCGGCACCGGACAGCCATCGCCGAGTCCCCAAATGGCGCGAGCCAGGGGAGCCGGGGACCCAACAACGCAGTCCCTGGGGTGAATCGGACGCCCGCGCGTGCAGCGAGGGGGTCCGTAGGAGACCTTCCTGCTCCGAACCCGTCAGCTAACCCGGTAGGCGAGAAGGAAGGAAAGGACCAGCCACTACATGGCGTTCACCTGCGCCTCCGGGAAGCACCGCCGTCCCAGCCGTATCCAGCGCACCACCGCTCGCGCGGCGGGCGTCGCCGCCCTCACCACCACCGGCGTCATCGGCACCCTCGCCGCCCCGGCCCTCGCCGCCGAGCCCGCCGCCGAGACGACCGGCCTGATCCCGGTCCTCAGCAGCGCCGCCGCCGACCAGATCGCCGAGCAGGCCGCCGCCCAGCAGCAGGCCGCCGAGGAGGCCGCCGCCGCGAAGCGGGCCGCCGCCGCGAAGAGGGCCGCGGCGGAGAAGGCGAAGGAGGCCCGCGAGGCCGAGGAGCGCGCCGCCCGCGAGGCCGAGCACAAGCGCCTCAACGGCTACGTCCTGCCGATCACCGGCTCCTACCTCTCCACCGGCTACGGAGCCGGCGGCTCCGTGTGGTCCTCCGGCAGCCACACCGGCGTCGACTTCCACGCCGCGAGCGGCACGTCCGTCCACGCGGTCGGACGCGGCACCGTCGTCGAGGCGGGCTGGGGCGGCGCGTACGGCAACCAGGTCGTGATCAAGATGAACGACGGCACGTACACCCAGTACGGGCACCTGTCGTCCATCGGCGTCTCGGTGGGCCAGAGCGTCACCCCCGGTCAGCAGATAGGCCTCTCCGGCGCGACCGGCAACGTCACCGGGGCGCATCTGCACTTCGAGGCCCGTACGACCGCGGAGTACGGCTCCGACATCGACCCCGTCGCCTACCTGCGCTCGCACGGCGTGGACGTCTGACGGCAGACGGCTCCGCGTCCGAAGGTCCCGGCTCCACGAGCCGGGACCTTCGGTCTTTCATACCCTCGGCTGTCCAAAAAATATCCATGGATTCCGGCCCGCCATCGGAAATTCCGGCTCATTGCCATAGAGTCACGGAACACGCGTCAATCGTCGACGTTTCACGGGGATTAAGGCGGAGGTCGGTCATGCGTATTCCGGCGCACTCGGTATGCACGGCGATCCGGGACGACATCGTCGCCGGTGTCTACGAGCGCGGCAGCCGGCTCACCGAGGAACTCCTGGCACGCCGCTACGGCGTCTCGCGCGTCCCCGTCCGTGAGGCCCTGCGCACGCTGGAGGCCGAGGGTTTCGTGGTGACCCGGCGGCACGCGGGCGCGTGCGTCGCGGAACCGACCGAGCAGGAGGCCGCCGACCTGCTGGAGATGCGTATGCTCCTGGAGCCGCTCGGCGCCTTGCGGGCCGCCCAGCGGCGCACCGAGGCGCATCTCAAGGTGCTGCGGGGCCTGGTCAGGCTGGGTCAGGAGCGGGCCAGGCGGGGCAACAGCGAGGATCTGCGCTCCCTGGGCGGCTGGTTCCACGAGACGCTCGCCCAGTCCTCCGGCAGCCCCGCGCTGACCTCGATGCTGACCCAGCTGCGGCACAAGATCGCCTGGATGTACGCGGTGGAGGCGCCGGC
This sequence comes from Streptomyces blattellae, assembly GCF_009709555.1. GTDB lineage: Bacteria > Actinomycetota > Actinomycetes > Streptomycetales > Streptomycetaceae > Streptomyces > Streptomyces blattellae. The sequence goes on from NZ_WJBG01000138.1 coordinate 39,244, forward strand.
CGACCCGGTGGAGTCCTGGGTGGAGCACGGCGCGATCGTCGACGCGGTGGCGCGCGGCGACGGCGAACGCGCGCGGGCGGTCACGGCGCAGCACACGGAGCGCTCGACGGTCGCGCACCGGCTGCGATTCAGTAGCCCGGCAGATCGCACGGAGCGTGTGAGGAACTCGCAACATGTCGTAAACATGACGAGCCTGCGGCATTAACACAAGGGCCGTATACAAAGAGGGTCTAATTCGTGGGGGATTATTTCTGCTGCCCGCGATCGGCAAATGCGAAGGGCTCGCCCGGAAATTCGGACGAGCCCTTCAATTCGGCACTCAGACGGTCTCGGGAAGCTCCTCAAGACCCTCGGCGACCAGCTTCGCCAGCCGGTCGAGAGCGACGTCCGCGCCCTCGGCGTCGGAGGCGAGCACGATCTCCTCGCCGCCCTGGGCGCCGAGCCCGAGGACGGCAAGCATGGAGGCCGCGTTGACGGGATTGCCGTCGGCCTTGGCGATCGTCACGGGGACCCCTGCGGCCGTGGCGGCCCGGACGAAGATGGAGGCGGGGCGGGCGTGGAGACCCTCGGCCCAGCCGACGTTGACGCGGCGCTCAGCCATGTGATGCTGCCCTTCAGGTGTTCAGGGTTGTCTAGACCATTTTCCCATATCGTGAAGCAAGCCCGGAACGGCCATGCGTCCCGTCCTTGAAGTGCCGTCGGACCGCGGCCTCGGCCCGACTCACGTCCTCCACAGACTGCCTCGCGCCGTTGTCGTACGCGAGCCGTACTCTGGGCCCCATGCAGAGCGCGCCGGACCGGCACGAGTACCCCGCCCACTGGGAAGCCGACGTGGTGCTGCGCGACGGCGGCACCGCGCGCATCCGCCCCATCACCGTTGATGACGCCGAGCGCCTGGTCAGCTTCTACGAGCAGGTGTCGGACGAGTCGAAGTACTACCGCTTCTTCGCGCCCTACCCGCGTCTGTCCGCCAAGGACGTCCACCGCTTCACGCACCACGACTTTGTGGACCGGGTGGGACTCGCGGCCACCATCGGCGGCGAGTTCATCGCCACCGTACGCTATGACCGCATCGGCGCCGAGGGGCTGCCCGCGTCGGCACCCGCCGACGAGGCCGAGGTCGCCTTCCTCGTGCAGGACGCCCATCAGGGGCGCGGCGTCGCCTCCGCCCTGCTCGAACACATCGCCGCCGTCGCCCGCGAGCGCGGCATCCGTCGCTTCGCCGCCGAGGTGCTGCCCGCCAACACCAAGATGATCAAGGTGTTCACGGACGCCGGGTACACCCAGAAGCGCAGCTTCGAGGACGGCGTCGTACGCCTGGAGTTCGACCTCGAACCCACCGACCGGTCGCTCGCCGTGCAGTACGCGCGCGAGCAGCGCGCCGAGGCGCGGTCCGTGCAGCGGCTGCTGACGCCCGGCTCCGTCGCCGTCATCGGGGCCGGCCGCACCTCCGGCGGCGTGGGCCGCAGCGTCCTCGGCAACATCCGGGACGCCGGGTTCACGGGCGGTCTGTACGCCGTGAACAGGGCTTTCCCCGGGGAGCTCAAGGAACTCGACGGGGTGCCGGCGTACCGCTCCGTGCAGGACATCGAGGGGCCCGTCGATCTCGCGGTCGTCGCCGTGCCCGCGGACCACGTGCCCGAGGTCGTCACCGAGTGCGGCGAGCAGGGCGTGCAGGGGCTCGTCGTGCTCTCCGCCGGGTACGCCGAGAGCGGTCCCGAGGGACGCGAGCGGCAGCGGGAACTCGTACGGCACGCGCGCGCGTACGGCATGCGGATCATCGGGCCCAACGCGTTCGGGGTCATCAACACCGCCGACGGCGTACGGCTGAACGCGTCCCTCGCCCCCGAGCTGCCCCGTGCCGGCCGCATCGGGCTCTTCGCCCAGTCCGGGGCCATCGGGATCGCGCTGCTGTCCCGGCTGCACCGGCGCGGGGGAGGGGTCACCGGGGTCACGGGAGTGTCCACCTTCGTGTCGTCCGGCAACCGGGCGGACGTGTCCGGCAACGACGTACTCCAGTACTGGTACGACGACCCCGACACCGACGTCGTCCTCATGTACCTGGAGTCCATCGGCAACCCCCGCAAGTTCACCCGGCTCGCCCGGCGTACGGCGGCGGCGAAGCCGCTGGTCGTCGTGCAGGGCGCGCGGCACGGGGGTGCGGCGCCGCAGGGGCATGCGGTGCGGGCGACGCGGCTGCCGCATGCCACGGTGTCCGCGTTGCTGCGGCAGGCCGGGGTGATCCGGGTGGACACGATCACCGAACTGGTCGACGCGGGGCTGCTGCTCGCGCGTCAGCCGCTGCCCGCGGGGCCCCGGGTGGCGATCTTGGGGAACTCGGAGTCGCTGGGGTTGCTGACGTACGACGCGTGCCTCTCCGAGGGGCTTCGGCCGTTGGCCCCGCTGGACCTGACCACGGGGGCGACCGCGGAGGACTTCCATGCGGCGTTGTCACGGGCATTGGCGGACGACGCGTGTGATGCGGTGGTGGTGACGGCGATACCGGCGATCGGGGAGTCGTCGGTCGGGGACGCGATGCTGGCGGAGGCGTTGCGGTCGGCAGCGGCGGACGTTCCCGGGAAGCCGGTGCTGGTGGTGCATGTGGAGCTGGGAGGGCTTGCGGAGGCGTTGTCGGCTGCGACGAGTACGGCACCACAGGCGGGTTCAGCCCAACTCGGCACCGCAGGCGACGCCCACCCTCCCGCACTCTCGGCTTCGCCGGACCGGGGGGACCCCCATGGCCCCGCGGAACGACTGCCCACCGCGGGAGCGGCACCTGAGGGAGCTGGGCTCATTCCCGCCTACCCCGCCGCCGAGCGTGCCGTCCGCGCCCTGGGTGAAGCCGTGAAGTACGCGCAGTGGCGGCGCGATGCCGCCGATCCCGGCAAGGTGCCCGAGTACGAGGACATCGACGAGAAGGGCGCCGCCGAGCTGATCGACGGGCTGCTCGCGCGCGGGCGGGGGCTCACTCCCGGTACCGATGACACGTGCGCGTTGCTGGGGAAGTACGGGATCAACGTCCGCCGCGCGCTTCCCGCACCGTCCCCCGACGCCGCCGCCGTGGCCGCCCGCACTCTCGGCTACCCGGTCGCCCTCAAGGCCACGGCCCCGCACCTGCGGCACCGGGCGGATCTGGGCGGCGTACGGCTGGATCTGGCGGACGAGGAGCAACTGCGCAGGGCGTACGCCGAGTTGACCGGGCTGTTCGGGAAGCCGGAGGGGCTGCGGCCGGTGGTGCAGGGGATGGCGTCGCGCGGGGTGGACACCGTCGTACGGGCGGTGATCGATCCGGCGGTCGGGGCGGTGCTGTCGTTCGGGCTCGCCGGGGCCGCCTCTCAGCTGCTCGGCGACACCGCGCACCGGATCGTCCCGATCACCGACCGGGAGGCGACCTCGCTGGTGCGATCGATCCGGACGGCACCGCTCCTGTTCGGCTGGCGCGGTTCGACGCCGGTCGACACCCCGGCCCTGGAGGAACTGCTGCTGCGTGTGTCGCGACTGGTGGACGACCACCCGGAACTCGTCGAGGTCAGCCTGGAGCCGGTCGTCGTGGCCCCGCGCGGCGTGACCGTGCTCGGGGCGTCCGTGCGGCTGGCGCCCCCGCCCGCGCGCGACGACCTCGGCCCGCGAACGCTTCCGGCGTATTAGAGACCGGAGAGACCGGCCTGACCGGTGCCTCGCAGTCAGTGGGCCACCGTAGGATGGGCGTCATGGCCAAGACCAGTACGACGACCCAGGGGCTGCGAGCGGCGATCGAGCGCAGCGGCTACTACCCGGCCCTCGTGGCCGAGGCGGTGGAGGCCGCTGTGGGCGGCGAGCCCATGCGGTCGTACCTGGTCCACCAGGAGACGACGTTCGACCAGAACGAGGTGCGGCGGCACGTGACGGTGCTCGTCCTCACCGGCAACCGCTTCATCGTCAGCCACACCGACGAGCAGGCCGCCGACAGCACCTCCCCGACGCCGTACGCCACGACCTCCACCGAGTCGGTCAAGCTCAGCCGGATCTCGTCCGTCGTGGTCAGCCGGGTCGTCGCCAACCCGGAGTCGTACACGCCGGGCACGCTGCCGCGCGAGGTCGTGCTGACCATCGGCTGGGGCGCCGTCTCCCGTCTCGACCTGGAGCCCGCCGCCTGCGGCGACCCCAACTGCGAGGCCGACCACGGCTACACGGGCAGTTCGACGGCCGACGACCTCAGCCTGCGAGTCAGCGAGGCCGGCGACGGCCCGGAGACGGTCCGCCAGGCCCTCGCCTTCGCCCAGTCGCTCTCCGAGGCGACAGCGGATCTCGACCACTGATGGCCCACCCGTCTCCCCCCGCCGCCCATAAGGGAGGGCGCTCCGCGCCCACACCTCCCGATTCAACCTGGGACACGCACCCGGAACCCCTCGCCGTCGACTCCGCCCCCCGGCCGGAGTACGGCACCGGTTCCCTGGCCGACCTGCTCCCCACGCTGGCCGCCGGCATGGACGTACCCGGAATGACCGCGGCCATTCCGGAGCTGACCGCGGCCGACCGCAACTGCGTGTTTCTGATCGACGGCCTCGGCTGGGAGCAGCTGAAGGCACACCCGCAGGACGCGCCCTTCATGACCTCCCTCATCAGCAGCTCACGCGGGGGCACCGGCCGTCCGATCACCGCCGGATACCCGGCGACCACCGCGACCTCCCTCGCCTCCGTCGGCACCGGCCTCCCGCCGGGCGCCCACGGCCTGCCCGGATACACCGTCCGCAATCCGGCCACCGGCGAGCTGATGAACCAGCTGCGCTGGCAGCCGTGGACCTCGCCGGGCCCCTGGCAGCCGCACCCGACGGTCTTCCAGCTGGCCCAGGACGCGGGCGTGCACGCGGCCCAGGTGTCCTCTCCCGCCTTCCAGAACACCCCGCTGACGAAGGTGGCGCTCAGCGGCGGAACGTTCCACGGGCGGCTGACCGGCGAGGACCGGATGGATCTCGCCGCCGGGCAACTGGCCGCCGGCGACCGTGCGCTCGTCTACACGTACTACGCCGAACTCGACGGCGCCGGCCACCGCTTCGGCGTCGACTCCGACACCTGGCGCGGCCAGCTGATGTACGTCGACCGGCTGGTCCAGCGTCTCGCGGAGCAACTGCCGCCGCGCACCGCGCTGTACGTCACCGCCGACCACGGCATGATCGACGTGCCCTTCGACGAGCAGCACCGCATCGACTTCGACGAGGACTGGGAGCTGCGCGCCGGCGTCGCCCTGCTGGGCGGCGAGGGCCGCGCCCGCCACGTCTACGCGCTGCCGGGCGCCGAGAACGACGTACTGACCTGCTGGCGCGAGGTGCTCGGCGAGCAGTTCTGGGTGGCCTCGCGGGACGAGGCGATCGCGGCGGGCTGGTTCGGGCGGCCCGGGGAATGCGAGGAGCGGGTGTACGACCGGATCGGCGACGTCGTCGCGGCGGCGCGGGACGACGTACTGATCATCGCCTCCGAGCGGGAGCCGAAGGAGTCGGCGATGGTCGGCAACCACGGCTCGATGACCCCTGCCGAGCAGTTGGTCCCGCTGCTCGAAGTACGCTCCTGACGCCCACCGTCGTAGATCCTCGCCGAAAGGTGCTCACCTTCCCATGCCCGAGCTGGTGTTCTTCTCCGGAACGATGGACTGCGGGAAGTCGACTTTGGCGCTGCAAATCGAACACAACCGAACGGCGCGTGGTCTGCAGGGGCTGATCTTCACGCGTGACGACCGTGCCGGTGAGGGCAAGCTGTCGTCGCGTCTGGGGCTGGTGACCGACGCGGTGGAGGCCGGGCCGGGGCTGGATCTGTACGGATATGTGGTGGAGCAGTTGTCCCGGGGTGGCCGGGTCGATTACGTGATCGTGGACGAGGCCCAGTTCCTGCTGACCGGGCAGATCGACCAACTGGCCCGGATCGTGGACGACCTGGAGTTGGACGTCTTCGCGTTCGGCATTACCACCGACTTCCGGACGAGGCTCTTCCCTGGCTCCCAGCGTCTGATCGAACTTGCCGATCGCCTGGAGACTTTGCAGGTCGAGGCGATGTGCTGGTGCGGTGCCCGGGCCACGCACAATGCCCGCACCGTGGGTGGAGAGATGGTCGTCGAGGGGGAGCAGGTCGTCGTGGGCGATGTGGCTCAGTCGGCGGCCGAGGTCGGGTACGAGGTGCTCTGCCGACGTCATCACCGCAGGCGGATGACGAGCACCGCGGCGCGGGCAGCGGCGTTGTCGCCGGACGTGCTGCCGGTCACCGCCACTTGACCTCCGGCCGGGGGGAAGCGCGTCGACTTGCCTGTCGGCCGCGGGCCAAGCGCCTGGGTGGGCGCGGGAGTCTCCGGGCCGTGGCTTCGGGAGGGCGGCCTCGGCCGGAGGTTCGAGTCCTGGGCAAGAGCCGCAAACATGGGAAGCCGGATCGACGCCGGGCAGGGGCGGATCACTGGTGATGGCGATGCCCGTATCCCTCCCGAATGCGGTGCCGCCGGGGGGAGTCGTGCCTCTGTGCAGGTTCGATGCCGATACGGGTGGTCATGCGTCTCCCTGGGGCTGCTCGGGGTGAAGGCGGAGCCGTGGATGAGGGCGAGGAGGGCCCGGACCGCGTAGTCCGGCTGGGACACGCCGCCGGCGTCTCGCAACCCCCAGATCATGTGCGGGCCGAGAAAGAGAAGGAGCAGCGCGGCCGTCACCGTCGCCGTGACGCGCCGCTATGTCTCCGCCCTTGCACGGGGCGCTCCTGGGGCATGCCCGGGGCTGTCCGTGCGAAGCTCCGGGACCCCTCCCAGGCGCAGGGTCGCACCATTCGGTGAGCCAGACGTTCTGCGTTCGAGGGAGATCAGCATGAGCAACCCGACGTACGCCGCCGGGCCCGTGGTGCCGGAGCCGGCCGAGGACAGGGCGTACGACCCGCTGGCCGTCGCCCTGGGCAACGCCTCCCTGCTCGGTGTCGGCTATCTGTTGATGCGGCGGTGGAGGCTCGCCGTGGCCGCCCTGGTCGGCACCGTCATACTCGTCTCCCAGCTCGTGTCGACCGAAGACACGTCGTACGAGATCGCCGTGCTGGTGTGGTGGGCCGCCGTCATCATCCACGGGTGGTACCTGGCCGGCCGGGGCACCGACCGGGTCGCGGTACCCCGGCAGCGCATGGTCGCGCTCGGCGTCACGCTGCCGGTGCTGCTGACCGTGGGGCTGCTGCGGTTCGACGCCTCCAGGATCGGGCAGAGCGTCACCGACGCCCGCGAACGCGGCGACTGCGCTGGGGTGTGGAGCGCCCAGGACGAGATCTGGTTCGGGCACCGCATCGCCGACGCGCCACTCGCCGCCCGCGGCGACGAAGTCGTACGGGCCTGCGAGCGGTTGCAGACGGCCCGGAGCCAGTTGAACGGCGCGCTGACCGGAGACACCCGCGCCCTGGAGGACGGATTCGACCGCCTCGCGTCGGTGCTCGCGGAGCCCGGCAACGACAAGACGGTCGAGGCGACCCTGAACGGATTCCTCCGCAGCCTGCCCGCCGAGGATCCCTGCGACACCGTCACCGTCGCCGACTGGCTCCGCGACCGCGAGCCCAGCAACGACGTTCTGGACCGGACCTCCGACACGGTCGAACGGATCGAGCCCGCCGCGCTCGTCGCGTGCGCCGACGACCTCATGGCCAAGGACAGCTGGGCGGCGGCCCAGACGAACTACGAGGAACTGCTCGACCTTTATCCCGACGACGCCCTCGCGGACCAGGCCCGCAAGGGCGCCAGGCAGGCCACGCTGAGCATCGAGCTGGACACCGTCCAGGATTTGCTCGCGGGCGGGTCCGGCTCACAGCCCGAGTACTGCTCCAGCCCGGCGAAGTACAGCGGCGCCAAGCCCATGGGCAAGGGCACCAACCCTGCGCTGTTCTACGCCTACGACGAGTACAACACCGACTTCTCCGAGCAGCTCCCCGGTGCCTGGCAGGCGAGCGGTGCCGAAGACGCCACCCTCGTGGTCTGCATGGGCGAGGAGACCTACGGAGACTCCGTCGAGACCTGCTCGTACTACAGGAGCGGGTCCTCCGGCGCCAGCTCGTACGTGACCTTCTACAAGATCGCGGTCCCGGTGAAGGTCTACGAGTTGCGCACGGGCAAGCTCGTCGCCAATCGCACGATCCAGATCAACGGCAACAGCTGCCCGGCGTCCATCTTCGCCACCGCGGACGCGACAAGCCAGTACGTCACGGAATCCAAGTCCGATGTGCGGTCCGCGTTCAAGCCGCTGGTCGTCCGGTGAGCGGTGGCGCGGACCGCGGCTTCGGAGCATGGACGCCCTGTGCTGTCGCCGCCGTCGCCGCCGTATGACCGCGGCGACGGCGGCGACGGCACACGCGGCGGCGCCGTCCCCCGACGTACTGCCGGTCTCACAGGCCTGAGTTCAGCCCGTACTGCCGGTCTCTCGGCCCTGCGCTCAGCTCAGCACGGGCTCTGGACCAGGCAGAACCTGGCGCCCTCGGGATCCGCGACCGTCGCCACGCGGCCGTGTGCGGTGTCGCGGGCCGGTTTGAGGACATGCCCGCCGAGGTCGGTGACCTGGGCGAGGCTCTCGTCCGTGTCGGCGACTTCGAAGTACGTCACCCAGTGCGGACCCCGGTCCCGGGGCAGGGAGTGGCCGACGCCGTGGACACCGGCGACCGGGCGTCCGCCGATGAGCAGGGTCAAGTAGTCGAAGCCGGCGGAGATCACCGGCTCCTCGTCGTAGCCGAACACGGTCTCGTAGAACTTGGCGACACTCGCCGTCTCGATGGTCAGCAGCTCGTGCCAGGCCGGTGTGCCGGGCACCCCGGCGATGGCCGTGCCGCTGTGCGCCGCCGCCTGCCACACGCCGAAGACCGCGCCCGACGGATCCGAACCGATCACCAGCCGCCCGGCCTCCTCCGCGTCCAGCGGGCCCACGCCGACGGTGCCGCCGCACAGCCGTACGGTCTCCGCGGTCAGATCGACGTCGGCCGAGGCGAGGTAGGGCGTCCAGGCCATGGGGAGGTGCCGGTCCGGCGGGAGCTGGCCGATGCCGGCCACTTCACAGCCGTCGAGCAGCGCCCGCACATAGGGGCCGAGCTGCTGGGGGCCGGGCCGGAACTCCCAGCCGAACAGCGCCCCGTAGAACTCCTGGGTCGTGGCCAGTCCGTGCACCATCAGACTCACCCAGCAGGGCGTGCCGGGCGCGTACGTTTCGCCTTTCGGGCCGGCCGACCCCCGTGCCTCGGTCATCGTCACTCTCTCCTCGACCCCTTGCGGCAGCCGTGTCGCCGCCGCTCTGCGGACCCCGTGCCGATGCTCGCACCACCGTGGGACCGGGCGCTCCGGGCACGCCGCCGTCTGTGCCGCCGCCCCCGGAGAATGCCCGGTGTGTGGTTCCGCGTCCGTTTCGGTGCGATTGCCGGCGGATGTCGATCTGCTGTACAGCATGTGCCCGATCCCGTACGCCTCGTGATCGGGGCTGTCCGGCCGAGCAGAGTAGCCGGACATGGACGATGCGGCCACCCCATACGCAAGGATGGTGGCCATGAACGCCATCATCTCCGCAACCGAACTCGCGAGCGAGCTGGCGGGATCGACCCCGCCCGTCCTGCTCGATGTCCGCTGGCAGCTGAGCGTGGCCAAGGCGGCCGGGGAGCCGTCCTTCGACGGGCGGGCCGAGTACGCGGCCGGGCACCTCCCCGGCGCGGTCTACGTCGATCTGGACCGGGAACTCGCGTCGGCACCCGGCGCTCGCGGCCGGCATCCGCTGCCTGACACGGCACAGTTCGGCAGTGCCATGCGCCGGGCCGGTGTCGCGTCGGCGGTGCCCGTGGTCGTGTACGACGGCGGCCAGGGCTGGGCCGCGGCACGCGCCTGGTGGCTGCTGCGCTGGACGGGGCATCAGGATGTGCGGGTCCTCGACGGCGGGCTGCCCGCTTGGCCGGGCCCGCTGGAGACGACCGTGCCCGTGCCTGCCGAGGGTGACTTCCAGCCGGTGCCGGGGGCGGTGGGGATGCTGGACGCCGACGGGGCGGCGGTGTTGGCGCGGAGCGGCGTGCTGCTCGACGCGCGGGCGGGGGAGCGGTACCGGGGAGAAGTGGAGCCGATCGATCCGGTCGGCGGTCACATTCCGGGCGCCGTGTCGGCACCCACCAACGAGAACGTGGGGCCGGACGGTTGCTTCCTCGCCGCGGAGGAGCTTCGGGCACGGTTCAAGACGCTGGGCGTGTCCGAGGACGGTCCTGAGGCCGGGGTCTACTGCGGTTCCGGAGTCTCCGCGGCGCACGAGGTGCTGGCACTGGCGGTCGCGGGGATTCCGGCGGCGTTGTACGTGGGGTCCTGGTCGGAGTGGTCCGCGGATCAGTCACGGCCGGTTGCCGTGGGGCCGGATCCGCAATAGCCGTTACTCAAAGTCTCAGTGACTCTCAGCCTTCCAGGCGTTTCGGTCTGGAAGGTCCGTGTCGGTGTCACCACAGCGCGGGGTGCGCTTCGGTGTCCTGACGGCGGTCT
>NZ_WJBG01000139.1 GCF_009709555.1 Streptomyces blattellae
CCCCATACCACGACAACGAGGACCAAGACCCGAAGCCACGGCTTGTTTCCCGGCAAGCCCTTAACTGAACGGCATTGGCTCAAGTGCCCTACTGCTACGCCCTCTTGACGTGGTCCGTCGGGCGAGTGAAGGTCGTGCAATCAAGCGCAATCGCATCGACGGAAGGGCACGGCATGCCGCTACGTTTCCTCGGGATCATCCCGAACACGCCTGACACGGACTCGCCCACGATCTGGCTGGATGAGGACACGGGAGACCTGCTGATTCAGTCGTACAAGGCCACTGAGGCGGAGGTGAAGGCGTGTCAAGAGATCGGCTCAATCCCCGGTCACTCCACTGACGTACCGGATCACGAGACGATCATCAGGCTTCCCAAGATCATGCTTCAGTACATCCCCCGCCCCGACAGCGAGTAGCAACGATGACGAACCCCGTGCTTGAGGGACTGGCGACCGCCCGTCACTCAGCCGTCCACCTGGAAATGCGCGACGCGTACCAGCCGAACGACCCCGATTTCATCGCGTGGCAGAAAGGCAAGCGCCTTGACCCGACCGCAGACCGGTCGACATGGTGGCGCCCGTTTCTGGACGTAGTAGCCGAGACGACAGCGCGTGGTGTCGAAATGAGGCGTGCCCGGATCGTTTCGGAACCAGTGACGGACTACATCAAGTACGAGTACGACGTGACGTTTCCGAATGTCGTAGCGGGTGAGCTTGTGCGCTGGCTTCCCCGGCGTAAGGCAGCCGACATTGCGCTACCCGGAACCGACCTTTGGATGTTCGACGGTTCCTCAGTTCTGTTCACCTACTTCTCTGGAATCGGGGAAGTGGTCGACCGGGAATGGTGCACCGAACCGGCCGTGGTCGAATTGGTCAGCAGCGCGTTCGAAACGGTCTGGGAGCGGGCCACGCCTCACGAGGAGTACAAGCCGGTCTGACCGGTCCGAGCCATGCCCGTATCAGGATCATCAAGCGTTCAGGCAGCCCGGCAAGTCCTCGCCGATCGTCTTCGGGAGATCTGCAAGGACGCCGGGTTGGACGGTAAGGATCTCGCTGCCGCGTGCGGTTGGCATCCGTCCAAGGTGTCTCGGATATCTACCGCGAAAACCGCGCCATCCGCTGACGACATTCGGGCCTGGTGCAGCGCGTGCGGCGCAGAAAACGAGACGGAAGACCTGATTGCCTCGCTGCGGGCCGTAGAAGGCATGTGGGTGGAATGGCGCCGGATGGAGCGCGCGGGGCTCCGAAAAGCGCAGGAAGCCCGCTTGCCGCTGTACGAGCGAACGCGCTGGTTCCGCGCATACTCACCGGGTCTCGTCCCTGGGTTGCTTCAAACGTACGGCTACACCGAGGACGTATTGCGCGCTGTGCAGCGACGACGGGTTGAGATTGACGACGTGGCCGATGCTGTCGCAGCGCGTATGGAACGTCAGCGAGTGCTGTACGAGGGTCACCGCCGTTTCGCATTCCTGATTGAGGAGTCCGTTCTAAGGAATGCGTTAGGCGAGCCGGAAACGCAGCAAGAACAGCTTGAGCACTTGTTCACAGTTGGCTCGCTGCCCAATGTCAGCTTGGGTGTAGTGCCTACGCGGCTCAGCCGTTCTCGGATGCCCGTTGAAGGGTTCTGGATTTACGACACGACCCAAGTCAATGTTGAATTGGTGTCTGGCTACCTGACGATCACTCAGCCCCGAGAGGTGGCCGCGTACGCCGACACGTTCGCCATGCTGGCCGACGTGGCGGTCTACGGCCCCAAGGCCCGTGCGCTGATCACCAGGGCCCTTGAATCGCTCGGGTAATCCGCGCGCAATCACGTGCAATCGGCTGTGAGTTGGGGTTCCACCGTTCCTAGCGTGGTTGCCATCGGATCACGTGAGGGGACAGCGAGCATGACCATGGGCGCGAATGAGAGAACAGCATCGGTGAGCAGGCTCCGACTCCTGCCCTGGTCGAACGACACGGGGAAGCCGTGTTTTCTCAGCAGCGACAGCGGGTCACCGCTTGCCCGGCTGGCCGACGAGATGGAACGGGTCCAACTGGCCATGGGCGCAGAGGTACTTGGGCATGCGCGCAAGGTGCTGGAAGACCCGTTGGCCGGACACGCGGAAGTCAGGTACGCCGGGGTTCGTCTCGCCGAGTGCCTTGCCGACGCGTTGAGGGTCGCTGAGTCGCGCGGGATGCGCCTGCCCGTGCCGGACGGCGACGAGGACGACAGCGAGAGCCCCGCTGAGGCGTCCGCATGAGCCGCAGTGTCCTGCGTTTCGTGAACCACACCATCACGCACGTGTCGGAAGGCGGATGGATCTTCGAAGCGTTCTGCGCGTCCGGCGGATGTGAGGAAACGTCCGGCCCGCAGAGTGAGCAGAACACGGCGCAGGATTGGGCACTTCGGCATACGGGACGCACCGGTCATGATCTCTTCCGTCGTGTCGTCACGGACCATGCCCGCGTGATGCGGCAGGAGTAGCGTCGGCCGCATGAAGGCAGTCACCATCACACAGCCCGGCGGCCCCGAAGTGCTCAAGTGGGCGGACGTGCCGGACCCCGTGCCCCATGACGGGGAAGTCCTCATTGACGTAGCGGCAAGCGCCGTGAACCGTGCTGACATCCTCCAGCGGCAAGGCTTCTACGACCCGCCCCCTGGTACCTCTCCGTACCCCGGCTTGGAGTGCTCCGGCCGGATCGCTGCTCTTGGCCCCGGTGTCTCGGGTTGGGCTGTGGGAGACGAGGTCTGCGCGCTGCTGACCGGTGGCGGGTACGCCGAGAAGGTCACCGCTCCCGCTGGTCAGCTGCTCCCCATCCCCAAGGGCGTAGGCCTGGTGACCGCCGCAGCGCTCCCCGAAGCCGTCTGTACGGTCTGGTCCAACCTCTTCGGGTTTGGTGGGGGAGACTTCACAAGCTCCAACGTCTTCATGATCGCGCACCTGCGTCCCGGCGAGACCCTCCTCGTGCACGGCGGCTCCAGCGGCGTCGGCACCATGGCGATCCAGCTCGCCAAGGCCGTAGGCGCCAAGGTCGCGGTCACCGCGGGCACCGAGGAGAAGCTGCGGCGCTGTGCCGAGCTGGGCGCGGACATCCTGGTCAACTACCGCGAGCAGGACTTCGTCGAGGAGGTCAGGAAGGCCACCGACGGCTCGGGCGCCGACGTCATCCTCGACAACATGGGCGCCAAGTACCTCGACCGCAACGTCCAGGCCCTCGCCGTCAACGGCCGGCTCGCGATCATCGGCATGCAGGGCGGGATCAAGGGTGAGCTGAACATCGCCGCCCTGCTGGGCAAGCGCGCCGCGATCAGCGCGACCTCGCTGCGGGCCCGCCCGCTCAGCGAGAAGGCGGCGATCGTCGCTGCCGTTCGCGAACACGTCTGGCCGCTGATCGACGCCGGCCACGTCCGTCCGGTCGTCGACCGCAAGCTGCCCATGAGCGACGCGGCCGGCGCCCACCGGGTGGTCGAGGAGAGCGGCCACGTCGGAAAGGTGCTGCTGGTCGTGGAGTAGGACCGGCACACCGGACCGGCACACCGGACCGGCTCTACCCCCGCCGCAGTCGCAGCGCGAGCAGGCCGAGCCCCAGCCCGAGCCCGATCAGGACCAGCCCGCTGCCGAGCGGCAGGATCCGCAGCACGGGCTCGGCGGGGCTCTCGGCCTTCGCGACGGCCTGTTTCCCCGGACGCGACGGCGTGGAGGGCGGGGCGGTGGATTCCGGGGGCTGCTGAGGCTGCCGGGTCGCTCGTGGCGCCTCCTCCACCGGCTCCGCCGCGCCCTGCCGCCCCGGCCGCTCCCGCCCCTCACCGGCCCGGCTCCCGGCCCGGGACGGCCCGCCGGAGGGCGCGGGCGATGCCGAGGGCACGGCGGAGGCGCTGACCTGGATGTCGTACGACGGGACAGCCCCGTGCGCCCAGACAGTCCCGTACGACGGGACAGCCCCGTACGCCCAGACCGTCCCGAACGGCAGCAGGGCTGCCCCTGCCACCACCACCCTCGCCACCAGCCCCGGACGTACGCGCCACCACGGAGTCACGGAACAAGCCTCACATCTCCGTACTTTTCCGGCACTCCGGGTTCCGCCGACGGGCCGAAGCCGGCGCATCGGAAAACGGTGGATCGGCTGTCACCGGGGGCACCCCGGTGATGAGGTGTACGGGTGCGAGAGAATGGCGGCATGGAGATGCCGAGGAACGAAAGGTCGCCGGAGAACCCGCAGATCCTGGTCGTGGGCCAGGACGGCATGGCGCTCACAGGCGGCGACGGAGACGAGGACTCCCGCGAGATCCCGGTGACCGAGCAGGTCGAGCAGCCGGCGAAGGTCATGCGGATCGGCAGCATGATCAAGCAGCTTCTGGAGGAGGTGCGCGCCGCACCTCTCGACGAGGCCAGCCGGGTCCGGCTCAAGGAGATCCACGCGAGCTCGGTCAAGGAGCTGGAGGACGGCCTGGCGCCCGAGCTCGTCGAGGAGCTGGAGCGGCTCTCCCTGCCCTTCACGGACGAGGTGACTCCCTCCGACGCGGAACTGCGGATCGCGCAGGCCCAGTTGGTCGGCTGGCTGGAAGGCCTCTTCCACGGGATCCAGACCACCCTGTTCGCCCAGCAGATGGCCGCGCGCGCCCAGCTGGAGCAGATGCGCCGCGCCCTCCCACCGGGCGTCGGCGGCCACGAACCGGGCGAGGACGGCCATACGGGCGCCCGTTCGGGGGGACCGTACTTGTAATCCCGCGATTGATCCCGCGATGTGCACCTCATGCACGAAGAGCCCGGTGGCACACGGCTGCCGGGCCCTTTCACCTCGTGGGGATCACTCCGTCACTGCGGATTTCCCGTGGAGACCTGGAACACCATCTCCGGCGGGTCGTCCGGGTCGAAGTCCGTCCGTGTCTCGGGAGCCTGCCGCATGATCGTGCCCTCGCCGTAGGTGTTCTCGTTGATGTCGACCTTCGTGTACCCCCACCCGGCGGCCTTGAGGCACTCGACGACCGACGGCCAGTACTTGAACGTCAGGTTCGGCATCTGCACCTTTTCGGGGTCGTAGTACGACTCCCGCGGCTCGGTGCACTCGGTCGTCTCGACCGTCTTGGTGCTGTCGCCTTCCCGGTACCCCGCGGCGTTCGTCGCCGACGCCGTGGCGGATGAGCCGCCGCTGCCGCCCGCGTCGTCGCCGCCGCTGTCGCCGCCGTTCAGCGTCAGGGCCGCGATGAGGCCGCCGGCCGCCACGACGGACACGACGGCCGAGCCGATGACGACGACCGGCCGGTTGTTCCTGCCGCCGCCCGAAGCGGCCTGCGGCTGCGGCGACATGGTGTACGGCGGTGGGGCCGAGTGGCCCGGCTGCGGGGAGTACGCCGCAGGCGGCGGCGGGGTCGGGTAGCCGGGGTGCTGCGGGTGGCCGTAGCCGTACGCCGGTGGGGGCATCGCCGGCGGCGGGGTGCTGTACGGGTTCGGGGCCGAGGGCTGCTGGTACGGCGTCTGGACCGGGGCGGGCGGCGGGGGCGCCTGGCCGATCGGCGGGAACACCGAGGCGCCGACACCCTGGCCGCTCTGCGGCTGGGCGCCCGGCACGATGCTCGGCGGGGCCGCCTGGCAGGACGCGGCCACGCGCAGGCACTCGTCGCGCATGGACTCGGCGCTGGGGAAACGCTCATTAGGGTTCTTCTTCAGCGCGCGGGCGACCAGCGCGTCCACGGCCGGCTGCAGGGCACGGTTGACCGAGGACGGAGCCACCGGCTCCTCCTGCACATGTGTGTACGCGATGGCCAGCGGTGAGTCCGCGTCGAACGGCAGCCGCCCGGTGACCAGTTGGAACAGCATGATGCCGACCGAGTAGAGATCGGAGCGGGCGTCCACGGACCGGCCCAGCGCCTGTTCCGGCGAGAGGTACTGCGGGGTGCCGACGACCATGCCGGTCTGTGTCATCGACGTCACGCCGGACTGCATGGCGCGCGCGATGCCGAAGTCCATGACCTTGATGACGCCGCGCTTGCTCATCATCACGTTGCCCGGCTTGATGTCGCGGTGGACCAGCCCCATCTCATGGCTGATCTCCAGCGCCGCCAGCACGTCCGAGGTGATCGTCAGCGCCTTGTCCGCGGGCATCGCGCCGAACTGCCGTACGTCCTCGGCGAAGACCGAGCTGAGCGGGCGGCCCTCGATGTACTCCATGACGATGTACGGCGTCGGCGTGCCGTCGCCCGCGTCGGCGCCGCCGTCGGACAGCGTGTCCTCGCCGGTGTCGAAGACCGAGACGATGTTGTTGTGCGTGAGCTTCGCCACGGTTTGGGCCTCACGGCGGAAGCGCTCCCGGAACGCCTGCTCGCGGCCCAGCTCGGTGTGCAGCATCTTGACCGCGACCTGCCGGTCGAGCACGGAGTCGTACGCGAGGTGCACCGAGGCCATGCCGCCTGTGCCGAGCAGGTCGCGCAGCTGATAGCGGCCGCCGGCCAGCGCCCGCCCCGCATGCCGGCCCTGTGCGCCGTCCTGGCTCATGTTCCGCGTCCCCCATCGGCCGTTCCGCTCGGCTGTGCTGCTCGGCTGTGCTGCGTCCCCCATCGGCGCCGACGGCCCGAAGTCAGTGATCCAAGGTCCTCTTCCGGCCAAGTCTGCCCGCGGCACTGACAGGTCAAGCGCGGTGCCCGTTCCGTGTCCGTACGCGAAAGAAGCGTCGCGGAAGCGTTACGGCGGCCGTACCGCCGGTACACAGAACTTGCACGACACCGTGGGGTACGGGTTTCATGGCCGGTCCGTCTCATGCCGGTCCGGGGGTCCGTACCGGAACGGAGGCTTGCGCGGAGGCTGTAGCGTGGCCGACGGAGACCGTAACAACACCGCGCGCACCGCGGGCAGAAACGACGGCGAGGACTGATGGCACAGCAGCAGCGCGCTCAGGGCCCGTCCGACCCCGAGGCGACTGGCGGCGGTATGTCAGATGCGCCGGAGATGTGGGGTAACGGCGGGCTGGTCGGCGATGGCCGGTATCGGCTCACCCGCAGACTCGGCCGGGGCGGTATGGCCGAGGTCTTCGCGGCCGAGGACGTGCGCCTGGGCCGCATGGTGGCGGTGAAACTGCTCCGCTCCGATCTCGCCGAGGACCCGGTCTCCAAGGCCCGCTTCACGCGCGAGGCCCAGTCGGTGGCCGGGCTCAACCACCATGCGATCGTCGCCGTGTACGACTCCGGCGAGGACTTCGTGGGCGGCCAGTCGGTGCCGTACATCGTGATGGAGATCGTCGAGGGCCGCACCATCCGCGACCTCCTCATCAACGCCGAGGCGCCCGGGCCCGAGCAGGCCCTGATCATCGTCTCCGGCGTCCTGGAGGCGCTCGCCTACTCGCATCAGCACGGCATCGTCCACCGTGACATCAAGCCCGCGAACGTGATCATCACGCACAACGGCGCCGTGAAGGTGATGGACTTCGGCATCGCCCGCGCCCTGCACGGGGCGTCCACGACGATGACGCAGACCGGCATGGTCATGGGCACGCCGCAGTACCTCTCCCCGGAGCAGGCGCTCGGCAAGGCCGTCGACCACCGCTCCGACCTGTACGCGGTGGGCTGCCTGCTCTACGAACTCCTCGCGCTCAGGCCCCCGTTCACCGGCGAGACGCCGTTGTCGGTGGTCTACCAGCACGTCCAGGACATTCCGACGCCGCCGTCCGAGGCGTCCGACGCCTGTCCGCCGGAGCTCGACGGCCTTGTCATGCGCTCGCTGGCCAAGGAGCCGGACGACCGGTTCCAGACGGCCGAGGAGATGCGCGGGCTCGTCCAGTACGGCCTGCAGATGCTGTACGACCAGGGCGGCCACACCGGCACCTGGAACACCGGCCCGGTCACCGCGCACGACGGCCGGCAGACCCCGGCCGCGGGCTTCGCGAGCACGGCCGTGATGCAGAACCACGGTGACGGCTCCAGCACCTCGCAGATCCCGCAGCAGATCCTGCCGCCCGGATACGGCGGCGGGGACGACGGCGGCTTCGAGGGGCACGGCAACAGGGGCAGCGGACGCGGCAAGCTGTGGATCTTCGCGGTCCTCGCGGTGATCGCCATCGCCGCGGGCGTCGCACTGGCGCTGGGCGGCGGTGACGGGGAAGGCGGCGGCGGTGGCGGCGAAGTGTCGCCGACCACCTCGCAGACCACCGAGGACCAGCAGGCCAGCGAGACGCCGAGCGACGACGTGACGGACCAGCCGACCGAGACGGAGACGGACAGCGACTCGGGCACGAGCGGCGGTTCGGACTACACGCCGTCGTACCCGCCTTCCTACACGCCGTCGCAGTCGTTCTCTTCCGAGCCGTCCGCCACGCCGTCCGACGAGCCGACGCCGACGCAGCCGACCGAGACGGAGCCGTCGGACCCGGTGACCCCGTCGAACCCGGAGACGTCGCAGCCGACGGACACCGGCGGCGTGACCGAAGGCAGCGACGGCTGACCGCTGACCGGCCCGCCGGGAGACAGCTTCACGCGCGCGTACGGCCCGGAAACGGGCAGCACGCGCGCGTGCTGCTCTGCGGG
The DNA here is from genome assembly GCF_009709555.1 of Streptomyces blattellae. GTDB lineage: Bacteria > Actinomycetota > Actinomycetes > Streptomycetales > Streptomycetaceae > Streptomyces > Streptomyces blattellae. The sequence goes on from NZ_WJBG01000139.1 coordinate 8,497, forward strand.
GTACGGGGGCCCGGACGTCAGCCGCAGAAACGGTGACAGTCAGGCCTCTGAACGGTGACGGTCAGTCACTGAAACGGTCACGGTCAGTTGCTGAAACGGTGACGGTCACCCGCTGAAACGGTGACGGTCAGCCGCTGAATGCCTCGCACACCGCGTCGTACTCCCGTGTCCACCACACGGCGAGGGCCGAGGCGGCCGGGAACTGGGGATCCGCGCGGGTGTCGCCGCGCTCGTAGTGCCAGCGCAGCATCCAGAAGTCGTTGAGACGCTCCCACCACACGCGGTGCACGGCTGCCGCGAGCTGGGAGGGCGTGGCGCCGGCCGTGCGCCGGTACGCGCGCGCGTACGCCCGCACCTTGGGCAGGTCGAGAGTGCCGACGGGGCGGACGAAGAAGATCGCGGCGGCCCGTACGGCTTCCTCCGCGCGGGGCTGTATGCCGAGCCGGTCCCAGTCGACGATCGCTGCGGGCGCGTCCCCCTGGTAGAGCAGGTTGAACGGGTGGAAGTCGCCGTGCACCCAGCCCACCGAACCTCCGCGCGGCGGGCGCCGGTCGGCGTGCCGCTCCAGGAGTACGCGCCGTTCCAGCAGCCGGTGGCGGGCCAGTTCGTCGAAGGAGTCGGCGGGGCGGTGGCGGCCGACGCGGGCGAGCAGGTCGTCGATGACGGCGAAGGTGTCGGTGGGGTCGGCGCTGTGGGGAGGCTCCGTACGTCCCCGCCCCTGCGCCGGCATCACGCGCTCCAGGCTGGCGTGCACCACCCCTAACAGCGCCCCCAGCCGTCCGCACTGCGCCCCGCTGAGCTGACCGCCGTGCCGGTGCCGTCCCTCCACCCACGGGTGCAGGGCGTACGCGTGGCCGCCGATCACCGCCACCGTGCGCCCGTCGCGCGCGGCCACCGGCGGTGCCACCGGGACGCCGAGGTCGGCGAGGCGCTGGGTGGCCCGGTGCCGGCGTTCGATCGCGGGCGGGTCGGCGGTCTCGGGGTCGAAGTGGTGCTTGAGGAAGTACCGGCCGCAAGTCGTGCGCAGCCGGTAGCCGCGGTTGAGGAGCCCCTGGTCGACGGGCTCGCATGTCACGGCGGAACCGGCGGCGTAGTGGCGGAGCAAGGCGCCCAGCGGGGGCGCATGAGACCCAAGGGGTGGTACACAGGGGCGCGGCACGCGCCAGATGCTAGGGCACCGGCCGACCCGGTGAGCTGGGCGTTGTCACAGCACGTCGTCAGTGGTCGCTTTCGGTCAGCATCAGGCGCTTGACCGACGTCCGCGCCACGCCGGGTGGGCACCCGGGGCCGGGGGGCACCCGGGAAGAAAAACGCGGATTTTTCCTTTTTCGTGAAGCGGGTAAGTCAAACACACAAACCCTTCCGGTGAGCTGGGCCGGCGGGATAACGTGCCGTTGCTCCGGCCTCCTGCAAGGCTGTGACCAGTACCCCTTCGAGGCCTTCTCGATTTACTTGGAAATCCAAGCAAAATCGCAGGTCAAAGGGGTTTCACAGAAATGTGGAGCACTGGGTAACGTGATCGGTGCAGGGCGCTCGCCGGGGCACCTGTCACGCCTGTTCCGGCCGAGTGGCACCCACCCCGTGCACGGGTGTCGGACCAGGTGACCGCACTGGTTCACCCGGCAACCCCGGGGGCCGGACCGACGGAGGAGCACACGTGACCGTGGAGAGCACTGCCGCGCGCAAGCCGCGACGCAGCGCCGGGACCAAGAAGTCCCCGAGCACCAAGCCCGAGCTGGTTCAACTGCTGACGCCCCAGGGCAAGCGCGTCAAGAACGCCGCGTACGACCCGTACGTCGCCGACATCACCCCCGAAGAGCTGCGTGGCCTGTACCGCGACATGGTGCTCACCCGCCGCTTCGACGCCGAGGCCACCTCCCTGCAGCGCCAGGGCGAGCTGGGCCTGTGGGCCTCGCTGCTCGGCCAGGAGGCCGCCCAGATCGGCTCGGGCCGGGCCCTGCACGATGACGACTACGTCTTCCCGACCTACCGCGAGCACGGCGTGGCCTGGTGCCGCGGCGTCGACCCGATCAACCTGCTCGGCATGTTCCGCGGCGTGAACAACGGCGGCTGGGACCCCGGCGGCAACAACTTCCAGCTCTACACGATCGTCATCGGCTCGCAGACGCTGCACGCGACCGGCTACGCGATGGGCGTGGCCAAGGACGGCGCGGACAGCGCGGTGATCGCCTACTTCGGCGACGGCGCCAGCAGCCAGGGCGACGTGGCCGAGTCCTTCACCTTCTCCGCGGTCTACAACGCGCCGGTGGTGTTCTTCTGCCAGAACAACCAGTGGGCGATCTCCGAGCCGACCGAGAAGCAGACCCGCGTGCCCCTCTACCAGCGCGCACAGGGCTACGGCTTCCCGGGCGTCCGCGTCGACGGCAACGACGTACTGGCCTGCCTGGCCGTGACGAAGTGGGCGCTGGAGCGGGCCCGCAGCGGTGAGGGCCCGACGCTCGTCGAGGCGTACACGTACCGCATGGGCGCGCACACCACCTCCGACGACCCGACCCGCTACCGGGGCGACGAGGAGCGGCTGGCCTGGGAGGCGAAGGACCCGATCGCCCGCCTCCGCGCGTATCTCCAGGTTTCAAACCACACGGACGACGGATTCTTCGCGGAACTCGAAGCGGAGAGCGAAGCGTTGGGCAGGCGAGTGCGTGAAGCGGTCCGTGCCATGCCGGACCCGGACCACTTCGCCATCTTCGAGCACGTGTACGCGGACGGGCATGCGCTCGTCGACGAGGAGCGAGCCCAGTTCGCCGCCTACCAGGCGTCGTTCGCGGACGGAGAGGGGGCCTGACCATGGCAGCGGAAAAGATGGCTTTGGCCAAAGCGATCAACGAGTCGCTGCGGCGTGCCCTGGAGTCCGACCCCAAGGTCCTGATCATGGGCGAGGACGTCGGCAAGCTCGGCGGAGTCTTCCGGGTCACCGACGGTCTGCAGAAGGACTTCGGCGAGAGCCGGGTCATCGACACCCCGCTCGCCGAGTCCGGCATCGTCGGCACGGCGATCGGCCTGGCCCTGCGCGGCTACCGCCCGGTGGTGGAGATCCAGTTCGACGGCTTCGTGTTCCCGGCGTACGACCAGATCGTCACCCAGCTCGCCAAGATGCACGCGCGCGCGTTGGGCAAGGTCAAGCTCCCGGTCGTCGTCCGCATCCCGTACGGCGGCGGAATCGGCGCGGTCGAGCACCACTCGGAGTCCCCGGAGGCCCTGTTCGCGCATGTGGCGGGCCTGAAGATCGTCAGCCCTTCCAGCGCGTCGGACGCCTACTGGATGATGCAGCAGGCCATCCAGAGCGACGACCCGGTGATCTTCTTCGAGCCCAAGCGGCGCTACTGGGACAAGGGCGAGGTCACCACTGAGGCCATCCCCGGCCCGCTGCACAAGGCACGCGTGGTGCGTGAGGGCACGGACCTGACCCTCGCCGCGTACGGCCCGATGGTGAAGCTCTGCCAGGAGGTCGCCGACGCCGCCGCCGAGGAGGGCAGGAACCTGGAGGTCCTCGACCTGCGCTCGGTGTCTCCGCTGGACTTCGACTCCATCCAGACGTCGGTCGAGAAGACCCGCCGCCTGGTCGTCGTGCACGAGGCGCCGGTGTTCTTCGGCTCGGGCGCGGAGATCGCCGCCCGGATCACGGAGCGCTGCTTCTACCACCTGGAAGCCCCGGTGCTCAGGGTCGGCGGCTACCACGCCCCGTATCCGCCGGCCCGCCTGGAGGAGGAGTACCTGCCGGGCCTGGACCGGGTGCTCGACGCCGTCGACCGCGCCCTGGCGTACTGAGGAGAGGGGCGTGACGACGATGACTGAAGCGTCCGTGCGCGAGTTCAAGATGCCCGACGTGGGCGAGGGGCTCACCGAGGCCGAGATCCTCAAGTGGTACGTCCGGCCCGGTGACACGGTGACGGACGGCCAGGTGGTCTGCGAGGTCGAGACGGCCAAGGCCGCGGTCGAACTCCCCATCCCGTACGACGGCGTGGTCCGCGAACTCCACTTCCCCGAGGGCACGACGGTGGACGTGGGCACGGCGATCATCGCGGTGGACGTGGCGGGCGGGGCACCTTCTGAGTCGGCGCCCGTCGAGTCGGCGCCCGTCAAGGCGCCCTCCGCGAAGGAAACCAAGCCGGAAGGTCCGGGCTCGGGCTCGGGCCGGACACCGGTGCTGGTGGGCTACGGAGTCGCCGCCTCCTCGACCAGGCGACGCCCCCGCAAGGGCCCTGAGGTCCAGGTCCAGGCGGCGTCGGCGGCGATCCAGACCGAGCTGAACGGACACGGGGCAGCCACCCCGCCCCCGGCGGCTCCCCCCAAGGACCGCCCGCTGGCGAAGCCGCCGGTGCGCAAGCTGGCCAAGGACCTGGGGGTCGACCTGGCGACGGTGGTGCCCTCCGGCCCGGACGGCATCATCACGCGCGAGGACGTGCACGCGGCGGTGGCCCAGCCGACGGCCCCGGAGCCGGCACCGTCGGCGGCCCCCGTGGTCACCCCGTCCCCCGCAGCGACCGTGCCGACCGCGCCGACGTACGACCCGACCCGCGAGACCCGTATCCCCGTCAAGGGCGTCCGCAAGGCGACGGCGGCGGCGGTGGTCGCCTCGGCGTTCACGGCCCCGCATGTCACGGAGTTCGTCACGGTCGACGTGACCCGCACGATCAAGCTGGTCGAGGAACTCAAGCAGGACAAGGAGATGGAGGGCCTGCGGGTCAACCCGCTCCTCCTGGTAGCCAAGGCCCTGCTGGTCGCGATCAAGCGCCACCCGGACATCAACGCGACCTGGGACGAGGCGGCCCAGGAGATCGTCCAGAAGCACTACGTCAACCTGGGCATCGCCGCGGCCACCCCCCGCGGCCTGATCGTCCCGAACATCAAGGACGCGCAGGACAAGACCCTCCCGCAACTGGCCCAGGCCCTGGGTGAGCTGGTGTCGACGGCGCGGGAAGGCAAGACCTCCCCGGCCGCGATGCAGGGCGGCACAGTCACCATCACCAACGTCGGAGTCTTCGGCGTCGACACCGGCACACCCATCCTCAACCCCGGCGAGTCCGCCATCCTCGCCGTCGGCGCGATCAAACCCCAGCCGTGGGTCCACAAGGGCAAGGTGAAGCCACGCCGGGTCACGACGCTGGCGCTGTCCTTCGACCACCGGTTGGTGGACGGGGAGCTGGGCTCGAAGGTCCTCGCCGACGTGGCGGCGATTCTGGAACAGCCGAAGAGACTGATCACCTGGGCGTGAGCCACCCGGTCCCTGCCCTCGACAGCGCATACGGAGCGCCCCGCCGCAGACGAGACGGGGCGCTCCTCATCATCAACAGGCCTTCGGTGTGCCAGACGGATCAGTCGTGCTGGGCGCCCGAGGGAAGGGTGCGCAGTTGCATCGTGCTCGCTGTGCTGGTGCCGAAGGCGTAGTCCATCAGCTTGGCGGCGTCGGTGAAGCGGTAGGCGTCGTTGAGGAGTACGCCGACGACCGACTTGCCGTCGCGGGTGCCCGCGAAGACCAGGCAGGGGCCGGCCGGGGTGTTGGTGCCGGTTTTCACGCCGGTCGCGCCGCTGTAGGAGCCCAGCAGCTTGTTGGTGTTGTACCAGGTGTACGTGCGGGTGCCGCCGGTGCTTGTGGTGGCGTACTGGACGGTCTTCGTCTTCTTCACGATGCCGGAGAACGTCGAGAAGGTCATCGCGCTGCGCGTGAGCCTGGCGAGGTCGCGGGGCGTCGTGTAGTTCGTGTTCTGCGTGGAGTTGCCGTCGAACGAGTCGAAGTGCGTATTGGTGAGGTTGAGGGCCTCGGCCTTCTTGTTCATCTTGGCGATGAAGTTCTTGGTGCGGGCCGCGACCGTCGTGCCGGTGCCGAAGGTGTCGGCGAGGGCCATCGCGGCGTCGCAGCCGGACGGCAGCATCATCGCGTGCAGCAACTGGCGGATGGTGACCTTGTCGCCGGTCTTCAGGTCCGCGGTGCTCGCGCCCTTGGCGGCGACGTAGTCGCGGTAGCTCTGCTTGATGGTGATCTTGCGGTCGAGGTTCAGGTCGGGGGTGCTCAGCACGACCCGGGCCGTCATGATCTTCGTGGTGCTCGCCATGGGCCGCTTGGTGTCGGCGTACTTGCTGTAAAGCGTGGAGCCCGTCGCGCTGTTGAGCATGAACGCGCCCTTGGCGCTCACCGTGGGCGCGGTCGCCGCCTGCGCGGGTGCGGTCAGGGCGCCGCCCGCCAGCAGCGCGCCGGTGGTGACGACGACGGCTGCGGCTCTGCGGACTCGTACACCCTTGATGCCGGTTATCACTATGAACGCTCCGAATGTGCGCAATGCCGGGTAGGCAGCTGCCAAATCGTGGGGGAGGCGCACAGAAGACTCACAGGAGGAGTCGAGGGATGCACGAGGGGCGGGAGTTGTGGGATACGTCACTGGGGGCAGTCACCGTCGAGTGACTGCCCCCTTACCAATCGGCCTCGGTGTCAGCTGATCTTCGAGTAACCGTAGTTGATCAGCTTCTTCACGTCCGTCGTGCGGTTGGCCGCCGAGGACGAGGTGAGGACCGCGCCGACCACGGACTCGCCGTTCTTCGTGGCGGAGAAGACGAGGCAGTACTTGGCGGAGGTGCCGGAGCCGGTCTTCACGCCGAGGGTGCCGTTCCAGCCGAGCAGGGTGTTGGTGTTCTTCCAGGCCGCCATCGTGCGCGTGGAGCCGGTCTTCGTGGTCGTCTTCGCCGTGTACGACTTGGTCTTCACGACCGACCTGAAGGTGGACGTCTTCATCGCGTTGCGGGCGAGCTTCGTCAGGTCCTTCGGCGTCGAGTAGTTCGAGCCATTGCTTATGCCGTCGAACGAATCGAAGTGCGTGTTCGTCATGCCCAGGCTCTTGGCCATGGTGTTCATCTTGCCGATGAAGTTCTTGGTGCGGGCAGCGACCGTCGAGCCGGAACCGAACTTGTCGGCGAGGGCCATCGCGGCGTCGCAGCCGGAGGGGAGCATCATCCCGTACAGCAGCTGACGGACCGTGACCTTGTCACCGACGATCAGCCGCGCGGACGACGCGCCCTGGGAGACGATGTAGTCGCTGTACGCCTTCTTGATCGTGACCTTGGAGTCCAGGTTCAGATTCGGCTGCGAGAGCACGACCTTCGCGGTCATGATCTTCGTGGTCGAGGCGGTGAGCCGCTTCGTGTCGGCGGACTTCGCGTAGAGCGTCTTGCCGTTGGCGCTGTTCATCAGGAATCCGCCCTTGGCGGTGATGCTGGGCGTCGTCGCGGCCTGCGCCGGTGCCGCGGTGAGGGCTCCGGTCGTGAGCATCGCCCCGGTCGTGACCACGACGGCGGCGGCTCTGCGGACACGAGTGCCCTTGGTGGCGGTTTTCAACTCAAATACCCCGAATACGTCGAATGCCCCGGAAGTGCGGCCGAGTTGGTCGGAAAGGCAGGCAGCAGGCCGCACACGTGTGACACGTAACTAGCACAGAAGGTTGTGCGGCTTGTGGGACGAGCCCCGTCACGTCCGCATGCTGAAATGAGCGGCCGCATGCGTACGTGTTGTATCTAAGCTGTGCCCATGCCTTCCGCCCGGCCCGCACCCGTCAAGCAGCCACCCGCCGCCGACCGCGTCTACGCCCACGTCAAACAAGGCGTCCTGGAACGCCGTTACGAAGGCGGCACCCTCCTCACCGAGGGCGAACTCGCCGAGGCCGTCGGCGTCTCCCGCACCCCGGTGCGCGAGGCGCTGCTCCGCCTGGAGGCCGAAGGGCTGATCAAGCTCTATCCGAAGAAGGGCGCCCTGGTGCTGCCCGTCTCCGCGCAGGAGATCGCGGACGTGGTGGAGACCCGGCTGCTGGTCGAGGAGCACGCCGCGCGGAAGGCCGTACCGGCGAGTCCGCAGTTGATCATCCGGCTGGAGGAACTGCTCGCCGAGCAGAAGGCGCACGCCGCCGCCGGCGACCTGGCCGCGGCCGCCGTCACCGACCGGTGCTTCCACGCCGAGATCGTCCGCAGCGGCGGGAACGAGATCCTCTCCCGGCTCTACGACCAACTCCGCGACCGGCAACTGCGCATGGGCGTCGCCGTGCTGCACTCCCACCCCGACCGGGTCGCCAAGACCCTCGTCGAGCACGAGGAGATCCTGGGGGCGCTGCGCGCCGGGGACGCGGCGGCGGCCGTCGAGGTGGTCCACCGGCACGTCGGCTGGTTCTCGCACCTCGCGCGGGGTGAGGTCCGTTGAGCGCCGTCGCCCTCCCCGGCGATCCTCCGGGCGGTCGCCGCGCGGTCGCCGTCTGGGGCATCGGCGTCTCCGTGTACTTCGTCGCCGTCATCTTCCGTACGTCGCTGGGGGTGGCCGGCCTCGACGCGGTGGAGCGGTTCGACGTGGGCGCCTCCGCGCTGTCCACCTTCTCGATCCTCCAACTGCTGGTGTACGCGGGCATGCAGATACCCGTGGGCCTGCTGGTCGACCGGCTCGGCACGAAGAAGGTGCTGACGATCGGCGTGGTCCTGTTCACGGCGGGGCAGCTCGGGTTCGCGTTCTCACCGTCGTACGGCATGGCCCTCGCCTCCCGCGCGCTGCTCGGCTGCGGTGACGCCATGACGTTCATCAGCGTGCTGCGGCTCGGCACGCGCTGGTTCCCGGCGCGGCGCGGGCCACTGGTGGCGCAGTTCGCCGGGCTGGCCGGCATGGCGGGCAACCTCGTCTCGACGCTGGTGCTGGCGCGGCTGCTGCACGGTGTGGGCTGGACCGCGGCCTTCGCGGGCAGCGCGCTCGCCGGTGTGCTGGTGCTGGTGCTGATGCTGCTCTTCCTGAAGGACCACCCCGAGGGGCACGAGCCCGAGCCCTTCCCGCAGCAGGGCGCGGCCTACGTACGAGGGCAGATAGCCGCCTCGTGGCGGGAACCGGGGACGCGGCTCGGGCTGTGGGTGCACTTCACCACCCAGTTCCCGGCGATGGTGTTCCTGCTGCTGTGGGGTCTGCCGTTCCTGGTTGAGGCCCAGGGGCTGTCGCGGGCGACCGCCGGGGAGCTGCTGACGCTCGTCGTGCTGTCGAACATGCTCGTGGGTCTGGTGTACGGCCAGGTCGTCGCCCGGCATCACGCGGCCCGGCTGCCGTTGGCGCTGGGGACCGTCGGGGCGACGGCGCTGATCTGGGCGGCCGTGCCGGCGTATCCCGGGGAGCGGGCGCCGATGTGGCTGCTGGTGATGTTGTGCACGGTGCTCGGAGCGTGCGGTCCCGCCTCGATGATCGGGTTCGACTTCGCCCGGCCGGCGAACCCGCCGGAGCGGCAGGGCACGGCGTCCGGGATCACCAACATGGGCGGCTTCGTCGCCTCGATGACCACGCTGTTCGCGGTCGGCGTGCTGCTGGATGCGACCGGGGACGACTACACGGTGGCGTTCTCCTCGGTGTTCGTGCTCCAGGCACTGGGCGTGAGTCAGATCCTGCGGCTGCGGAGGCGGGCGGCTCGGCGGGAGCGGGAGCGGCTGGTGGCGAGCCGGGTGGAGACGGTGCATGTGCCCGCGTGACGGTGCCCTGCGCCGGGGCGGGGCGGGCGGCGCGGACCGGCGCTTGCCGGGTCCCGCCCGCGCCCACCCTTGCCGCCTGGGGGTTCCCGGGCCCTGAAGGCGCTGCCCCCAGGCCCTCAACGCACTGGGGGAGGCACGACTGCCCGCGGCTGGAGGCGGCCCGGCTACGGCGTCACCGTGAAGTTCCGCAGGATCGCCGCCGTCAGCTCCGCGTCGCCCTCGGCCTTGACGCGGTCGGCGACCGACTCCAGGGGCACGCGGCCGCAGGCCAGGCGGACGTAGGTCTCCCAGTCGAGGGTGAGGGTGGCGGCGGGGCCGAGGGCGGGGGCCGTTTCGAGGGTGCCGCGGCCCTGGATGTCGACGCGGATGGTGCGCAGGAACTCCAGGGGGCCGTGGACGTCGAAGACGATCGCCGAGCTGCGGGGCGCGTTCGCCTTGCTCGCGACGATGTCGGGGAGGGCGGCGAGGAGGACGTCACGGGCCACATGCGCGCCGGGCGAGTCGAGGTTGCCGGGGCGGCCGAGGGCGGCACGGAGGTCCTGTTCGTGGGCCCACACGTGGAACGCGTGATTGCGCATGGACTCTTCGAGCGTGATCTCGGCACCGAGCGCGCCGCGCACCTTGGTGCCGGGGTCACGGGACTCGTTGCGCAGCTGGCGGTTGCGGCGGATGGTGACCAGCTCAAGCTCGGAGGTCATCTCGGGCGCCGTGTGGTGGCGCCGCACGTCGACCTGCATCTCCATGTAGCGCTGGTGGTCGTTGGTGACGTGGAACAGGTCGCGCGGGAGTGTGTGGATGGGGCGCGGGTCGCCGAGCATCTCGCAGTCCAGGCCGATGACATGGGAGACGACGTCGCGGACCGACCAGCCGGGGCACGGGGTCCGCCGGTTCCACTCGCCTTCCACAAGGGGCTGCACCAGCTCGGATATCGCTTCGATGGAGTGGGTCCAGGCGTCGGCGTAGGGCTGGAGAGTGGGATGCAGACTCACGGAACGGGACCCCTCGGCGGTCGGTACAGGGCTGGTTGTGGCGGCGTTGCCAGTGGGAGGCGGCTGCTGTCGGCGGGTGTCTTGAGACGTTAAGTTACGCTGCTGTGAGGCACCCCGGCAGTGCTTTCGTGTCACGATCGTAGGCCGTGTGGACGGGTCTCATGCCAGGACGGTGGTAACGTGCGCGCCTCTTTGCTCCAGATCGCCGTAGACGAGGGCGAATCGGTCGAATCGCGTCGGCGTCGGGTGGCGGGGCTGGTGCTGGATCAGGCGGGGGCCGCCGATCTCGTCGTACTGCCGGAGCTGTGGACGACCGGGGCCTTCGCGTACGAGGAGTTCGGCAGCGAGGCCGAGCCGCTCGAAGGGCCGACGTACGAGGTGATGGCGAAGGCCGCGAGCGACGCCGGCGTGTGGCTGCACGCGGGGTCGATTCCGGAGCGGGACCCTGACGGGCCGCTCTACAACACGTCTCTCGTCTTCTCTCCCTCCGGTGAACTGGCCGCCGCCTACCGCAAGATCCATCGCTTCGGGTTCGACAAGGGCGAGGCGGTGCTGATGGGCGCGGGTGCGGGACTGGTGACCGTCCGCCTCCCGGAGACGACCGTCGGCGTGGGTACCTGCTACGACCTCCGTTTCCCCGAACTCTTCCGCGGTCTCGTCGACGCCGGTGCCGAGACCTTCGTCGTCCCGGCGGGCTGGCCGGAGCGGCGACGTGCGCACTGGACGCTGCTGGCTCAGGCGCGGGCGGTGGAGAACCAGGCGTTCGTGCTCGCCTGTGGAACGGCCGGGACCCACGCCGGAGTTCCGCAGGCCGGTCACTCGATCGTGGTGGATCCGTGGGGAGAGGTCCTTGCGGAGGCGGGTGCCGGGGAGCAGGTCCTCACCGTGGAGTTCGACCCGGCGAAGGTGGGCGCGACCCGGGAACAGTTCCCGGCGCTCAAGGACCGCGTACTGGGGCTGGAGCCGCCGCGCGCCGACCCGGCACCGTCAGTCCCCTAACGTTCCTCGCGCTCCTTCTCCGCCAGATGGATCACGCACACCGTCACCGCGATCAGCAGCGCCGGGTCCGCGTCGTCGCGTACCACGTCGACGCCGTAGGTGTCGCGGATGTGCAGCCACCGCCGGGAGATGACGGCGAGGAGTTCACTGTCGTACTCGACGGCGAACTCACGGTCGAGGATCTTGCCGCTGACGTCGAGTCCGGTGCCGTCGACGAGGGACACCTGGTAGTGGTTGCGCAGGAGGGACAGCCGCTTGCGCCTGATGCGGGCCAGGGGGGCGCCGTCCCGCTCGATGACCATCGTGTCCCGGAGGGCGAGCATCTTCTGGTGGATGTCGATGAGGACGCGCCCCTGCGTGTCCTTCAACTCGAAGGTGTCCCGCAGCCGCATGGCCTTGCCGTCGACGAGGTACACCTTGTTGCCGTGCTCGTCCTCGATCCAGTAGTCGTCACCGAAGCCGAGGAGCCTGTCGCGTACGAGGAATCTCATGGCAACAGGACTTCCACGCCACCGCCCCCGAAACGCCGCCGGTAGGCCGACGGGCTGAGCCCGGTCTCCTGTCGCAGCCGGGCACGGAGATTGGCGGCCGTGCCCAGGCCGCACAAGCCGGCGGCGCCGGGCGGGGCGTCGATCCTGATGTTCGAGCCGACGGGCACGCTGACCGTGGGCGACCGCCACGACGAGGTGCCGGATCATGTGGACGCGACCACGGGGCACACCCTGGCTTGACGGTGTGCCGATGCCCGAGTCGTCGGGGTGGGAGGGGATCAGCGGGAGGGGGTCGGTGGAAAATCGTGACGCTTTTCTGATTCTGAGAAGTGTCACATTTTCGCGGAGGGGGCAGGGGGCTGCTTCACCGCCGCGAGCAGAGCGCGAAGGGCGGCGGGGGTGAGGGTGAGGGCGGTGGCTGGGGCGTCGCTTTCGCGGAGGTGGAGGGTGGTGGGGGTGGTGGCTATCTCCAGGCAGTCGGTGTCGCCGCCGCCTCCGGAGAACGACGACTTCTGCCAGCGGAGGGCTTCAGACACGGGGTTCCTTCACAGTTCCTGAGCGATGCGGCGAATGACGTCCAGCGAAGCATCCTGAGGGAGCGCTGCGCTGTCGATGCTCTCGAAGAGAGCTCGGTAGCGGTTCAGCCGCGCTGCTGCGTCAATGAACTCAGCGCCGTGCGTCGTGTCGATCTGCACAGTGTCGAGTCGGGGGACGACTCCGCCAACGTACTGCATGGGGAAGCCCGCACCTGCGAAGCCCTCGGCTGTGAACGGGATGACGCGAACCTTGACCGTGTCCGTGTCGGACGCCTGAAGGACGTGCTCAAGCTGGGCGCGGGCGACCTTGGACCCGCCGACGTGCATCCGCAGAGCTGCCTCGTGAATGATGACGTCGTATGGCTTGCCCGACTTGAGCACCTGCTGGCGGCGCATACGGAAGGAGACGCGTGCCTCGCGTTGCTCCTCCGGGAGGTTTGGTTCCACGAAGACCGAGGCTGCGCGTACATGGTCCTCGGTCTGGAGGACTCCCGGGATGTGCACCACCTGGAATGCTCGGACGTACGACGCGTCGTGTTCCAGCTCGGCCAGGTCGAGTGCCTGAGGCGGCATCACATTCCGGTACTCCTCCCACCAGTTGCCGAAGCGCGGCAGAGACATCTCGACCAGCGCCTCTACGAGCGCGGTGTCATCGCAGTCGTAGAACTCGGCCATCCTGCGCAGCCGTTCCTCGCTGAGGCCGATCCGCCCTGACTCAAGATGGCTGATCTGGGTCGGGCTGGTGTCCATGTGATCACTCCTCCGCAACTCCCGTACGCCTAAACCCCGTTGGAAGCGCCACCCCGGCCCGTCGACACCCGGGGCGCCGGACAGCAACGCGGCCAGGCTCGGCGAACCCCCTCACCTCACCCGGAGTTGATGCCCCGTGCCCTCGTACACCCTCTACTGCCCGCCCCTCGAAACCTCCCCCCACATCGCCCGCGACTTCGTTGCCACTGTCCTCCGCGCCCTGAAACTAGACGAGTTGGTGAACGACGCCACCCTGTGCACCTCAGAACTCGTCACCAACGCCTGCGTGCACGCCAAGGGTGACGGCGCGGCGCTGTGGCTGGCGGTGGAGGGCGGGCAGGTGCGGGTGGTGGTGTACGACGGGGACGAGAACGCGCCGGTGACAAGGGAGTTGACGCCCGAGGTATGGGAGAAGGGCGGTCGGGGCCTGTTTTTGGTGGACGCGCTCACCGATGGGCGCTGGGGACACGCCCCTGCCCTGCCCTACGGAGGACTGTCGCGCCCGGAGGGCAAGGCGGTGTGGTTCGACTTGCCTGTACAGCGGCGAGCGTGATCGTCACAACTCCTCCACGCCCTGGACCACTCGCCCCTAGGATGGCCCCCATGGCTATGGAAGGCGCGCTGACGCCCCCTGACGTGGTGGAGGACGTGTTCGAGGGACACGCCACGGACATCGAGGTCGAGGACACCGGCGAGGACACCACACGGATCCAGCGGCCGTGGAACCCGGACCAGATCCGGGTGAACACCAGCCAGTTCTCCCTGCGCAACATTCTCGACCAGATCGACGAGAAATCCATCGAACTCGCCCCGGACTTCCAGCGGTTGCGAGTCTGGCGTGCCGACCAGAAGTCTCTGCTGGTGGAATCCCTGCTGCTGCAGATTCCCCTCCCCGCTTTCTACTTCGCCGAGGACGCGGACGGGTCGTTCCGAGTCGTCGACGGCCTCCAGCGGCTGTCCACGCTGCACGCGTTCGTCCGGGGCGGGGAGGGGGGCTTCGCTCTCGGGAAGCTGGAACACCTGGACGACCTCAGGGACCTGCGCTTCAGCGACCTCCCCGTGCCGTTCCAGCGGCGGATCAACAACACCCAACTGATCGTCAACGTGATCGACCCGACGACGCCCCGCGGAGTCACGTACGAGATCTTCAAGCGGATCAACACGGGCGGTACGCCGCTCAACGGCCAGGAGATCCGGCACTGCATGAGCAGTCCGCGCAGCCGGGACACCCTGCACCGGATGACGCACACGGACGCTTTCGCCAAGGCCACCGGGTACCGCCTGACCGACCACATCCGGATGAACGACCGGGAGATGGCGCTGCGGTTCGCCGCGTTCTGGCTGAAGGGCGGCGTCGAGGCGTACCACGAGAAGCCCGTCATGGAGCACTTCCTGATGGACGCCACCGAAATGCTCGACTCGGCGAAGCAGGTGCCGGACGAACGGGTGGCGGAGCTGGAGGCCGCCTTCGAGCGGGCGATGAGCCACGCCTACCTCATCTTCGGTGACCACGCCTTCCGCAAGTGGCCGCAGGGGGACGACTACCGCCGTCCGATCAACCGCGCCCTGTTCGAGTCCTGGTCGATGGCGCTGGCCGACCCCGGCTACACCACCGCCGACCTGCGTGCGCGTCGAAGGGCCATCCTCAAGGCCGCGCGCGAGCGCATGACCACCGACGTCGACTACCTCAACGCCATCACCTCCTCCACCGCCGACCGCCACCGCGTGGACTACCGGTTCAGGGCCGCCGTGGAGGACGCGGGAGCCGGCCGGTGATCACTTCCCTGGAGATCCGGGGCTTCAAGCGGTTCGTGGCGGAGTCCTTCGGCCTGCGCCCCCTGACCGTGCTGACCGGCGTCAACGGCGGCGGCAAGAGCACCGTGATCCAGTCCCTGCTGCTGGCGAGGCTGGCGGGTACGGCGGGCGGTACGGTCCGGCTGAACGGCCCGCTCGGGCTGGCCCTCGGCGAGGCGCGGGACGTGCTGAACTGGACGGCCGACGCGCGGGAGATCACCGTACGGCTGGGTGGTTCGGACGGCGAATCGTGGGTGTACGAATTCGGTCTGCCCGATGCCGAACAGGCGCTGCACCTTGACGTACGGCGGGTGCCGGTGGCGCAGGTACCCGGTATCGGGCCGGGTGTTCTGAACCCCGCTTTCACCTATCTGTGCGCCGAGCGCCTCGGCCCGCGCGACACGCTGTCCGTGTCCGCCGAGGAGCCGGAACAGATCGGCGTGGGGGTACGGGGCGAGTTCACGGCGCAGGTGCTGGCGCTGCGCGACACGCGCGTGGTGAGCCCCCGCGGCACCCGCGGGGTGGTCCGGGGCTCGCTGCACCATCCGGAAGCCGCCGGTCCACAGCTGAGGGTTCAGGCCGAGGCATGGGCCTCGGAAATCATCCGCCCGATGCGGATCACCGCTCGGGTGGCCGTGGGCATCATGGCCGGGACGATCCGGTTCGGCGAGACAGGCCTGAGCGACGAGGAGATCCGTCCCGTCAACACCGGCTTCGGCGTCTCCTACGCCCTGCCCGTCATCGTCGCGGGCCTGCTCACCGAGCCGGGCGACCTGCTGATCGTGGAGAACCCGGAGGCGCATCTGCACCCGGCGGGCCAGTCCCGGCTCGGCCGGTTCCTCGCCCGGGTGGCGGGCAGCGGGGTACAGGTCGTGGTGGAAACGCACAGCGACCACGTCCTCAACGGAGCCCGGCTCGCCGTCGCGCAGGACCGCTCCCTCCCGGCCGAGGACATGGTCACGCACTACTTCGACCACGACCAAACCCTGCCCATCGGCATCAACGACAAGGGCGAACTCAGCCACTGGCCCAGCGGCTTCTTCGACCAGATCGAGACCGACCTGGGGAGGCTGGCCCGTGCTCGACGCGGCAGGTAGCAACGGACAGGACTTACTGGGTGACACGCCGGTGGGCGACGCCGATGACGACTACCGCGTCGTCGTGGGTGAGGAGTGCTTCGACTGGCGGGAGCTGACGGACTCCGGCCTGCGGGACGCCCTCGACACACTCGCGGAGTTACTCCAGCCCCTGGCCGACGGCCGCAAGGCCGCGTTCATGGAACCCGCATACAAGACCGAGTGTCGTCCGTCCGTCACTCTGGAAGACGCCCTCTACTCCCCGGACAGCGTCCTGCCCCGTGACGAGCGGGTCCGCCTGCTGAAGCTGCTGGGCAAGTGCCGGGGTGTGGAGCCCGGCGAGGCGGACCTGCCCCAGTCTGTCCGGGTAGCCCAGGGCCCCTGGCGGGAGCCGTCCTGGGGTACCGCCCACGCCCTGGCCCGGGCGGCGGCGGGCAGGGCCATGTCCTGTCTCCTCGTGCCGTACGCCACGGAACCCGACTGGCCGTCCGGATGGCTCACCGTCACGCGGACGACGGAGGAGGGCCACGACGAGGTGAAGGTGCACGTCCTGCGGCGACCGGAGGACGCACCGGGCTTCTGGCGGGGTCTTCTCACCCACGAGCGCGTCCCGGCCGAGCGTTTCTTCATCTACACCCAGGACGCCTTCCCTCAGCTGCTGTTCGCCGACTCCCTGCGCCTGCACCACTTCAAAGGCGGCTACGCCGATGTCCTGCCCTGGCTGGTGAGGTTGCTCGGCGCGCTCAACGACCACTTCCCCCGGACGCTGGCCGACTGCGGCGGCGACCAGAAGCAGGTCATACGCAGGTTCGCCGCCCTGGACCTGGACATCTCTCCCGAGAGCCCGAACACGAAGAAGAACGCGAAGGCGTGGGAGCTGCGCAACGTCCACTACGACGGCGGCACTTACCGCTGCGAGTGGCACGGCAAGCGCCTCTTCGATCGCGACAGGGTGCACTTCTCCCTGCCGATACCCGCGTACGAAGACCGGATCCTTGTCGGGATCTTCGTCGGGCATCTGGCGACCTGAGAGCGAACTCCCTCCGCCCCCACCTCACATACCGCCGTACCCGTCGCGGTAGTTGTGGTGCCGTTCCTCGTCGATGAGCGGCGTCGAAGGCGGCACCATGACCCGCCGGCGCCGTGCGATGCTGCTGAACGTCGTCACGCCGATCAGCCCGACGATCATGAGGATCACGCCGACGAGGTCGAGGTTGACCCCCTCCATGTCCCAGTTGGTCGCGAACGTGAGGATGGCTCCTGCGGCGATGAGGATGATGCATCCGCCGAGGCCCATGAGCTGTCGCCTCCCTGTCCGGTCCGGTCGTTCCGGTCTTCCGGTCGGGGGCGGGTACCCGGCGGTCGGCCCGTTACCCCTCCAGGAACGCCGTCAACGCGCTCGCCAGCAGATGCGGGTCGTCCACCCCGCACAGCTCCCGCGCGCTGTGCATCGACAGGATCGCCACGCCGATGTCGACGGTCTTGATGCCGTGCCGGGCCGCGGTGATCGGGCCGATGGTCGTGCCGCACGGCATGGAGTTGCTGGAGACGAAGGACTGGAAGGGGACGTTCGCCTTCTCGCAGGCGGCGGCCCAGACCGCGCGGCCCGAACCGTCCGTGGCGTAGCGGTTGTTGACGTTCACCTTCAGGATCGGCCCGCCGTTGACGCGCGGGTGGTGTGTGGGGTCGTGCCGCTCCGCGTAGTTGGGGTGCACGGCGTGGCCGGTGTCGGAGGAGAGACAGACGGTGCCCGCGAAGGCACGCGCCTTGTCCTCGTACGATCCTCCGCGCGCGAACACCGAACGCTCCAGCACGCTGCCGAGCAGCGGCCCGTCCGCGCCCGTGTCGCTCTGCGAGCCGTTCTCCTCGTGGTCGAAGGCGGCCAGCACCGGGATGTACGGCAGCCCGCCACCGCTCGTCGCCACCGCGGCCAGCGCCGCCGTGCCGGCGTGCACCGACAGCAGGTTGTCCATGCGCGGGCCCGCGACCAGCTCCTTGTCCCGGCCCAGGTAGGCCGGCGGTTCGACGGAGTGGACCATCAGGTCCCAGCCGGTGACCTCGCCCGCCGCCAGCCCGGCAGTCTCCTCCAGAAAGGCGATCAGGTCGCCGTCGCGCACGTCGTCGCCGAGGCCCCAGACGGGCTGCAGATGCCGCTGCTTGTCGAGCTTGAGCCCCTCCGCCGACACGGAACGGTCCAGGTGGATCGCGAGTTGGGGGACGCGGAGGAGGGGCCGGTCGACGTTCACCAGCCGCGTCGTACCGTCCCGCAGCGTCAGCCGGCCCGCCAGGCCCAGGTCGCGGTCGAGCCAGGAATTGAGCAGCGGTCCGCCGTAGATCTCCACGGCCACCTGCCGCCAGCCGTGCGCCCCGCTGTCGGGCAGCGGCTTCACGCGCAGGTTCGGCGAGTCGGTGTGCGCGCCGACGATCCGGAACGGCGTGTGCGGCGCGGCGCCCTCGGGGACGTACCAGGCCACGATCGCGCCACCGCGCAGCACGTACTTGCCGCCGCTCGACCCCGCGGCTTCAGCCGCTGGTGTCACAGTCCAGGCGTCCGTCTCCGCGACCTGCCGGAAGCCGGCCTTCTCCAGCCGCTCGGCGGTGCTCGCCACGGCGTGGTACGGCGACGGACCGGCCGCCAGGAAGGTCATGAGGTCGTCGGTGTGCCCGCGGTCGAAGCGGGAAGGACTGCTGCTCATGGCAGCCACCCTAAGGTGCGGCGCGTCTTTGACGGGGCGCGGTTCCGCGAAGGGAGCCCCCTGCCGCGGCGCCGGGACACGGGCTTGGCCGGAATGTGCAGGGTGGGCGCAACGCCCCGGAGGCCCCCGTACCGACCGTCCCGGGACCGCCGGAGCGGTCCCAGGGCGGCGGGAGAGGCGGATCAGCGGCGCAACGCCTCCGCCGGCTGAACGCGGGCGGCCCGCCACGCGGGGTAGAGGCCTGCCAGGAGGCCCGTCGCCAGGCCGACGGCCGGGGCGGCGGCGAGAGTGACCGGGTGCACCACCGGGGTCCAGTCCCGTGCCACCGCCACCGCCACCACCGTGATCACGCCGACGCTCGTGCCGACCAGGCCGCCCAGCGCCCCGAGCGTGCCCGACTCGGTGAGGAACTGGAGCGTGATGTGCCGGCTGCGCGCGCCGAGCGCACGGCGCAGACCGATCTCGCCCGTGCGCTCCAGCACGGCCACCAGGGTGGTGTTGGCGATGCCGACGGCGCCGATGACCAGGCAGATCGCGGCCAGCAGCAGAAAGAGCTGGCCCAGGTCGGAGGTGACCGATGTCCGCAGCGACCTCGGGTCGGGCGGCGGGGTCGCCTTGAGGTACTCGGGGTGGTCCGGCCGCAGCGCGGTCGGCGCCTCGTGCGCCACCTGGGCGGCCGCCCCTGTCCTGGTGGCCACCAGCATCTTGGCGCCGCCCTCTGCGGGGGTGCCCCACAGCCGCTCCGCCGTGCTGCTCGGGACGACCACACTGAGCAGCAGGTCGGCCTTGCGCTGGACGTCGTCGATGATGCCGATCACGGCGAACGGCTCGCCGTCGATGAAGACGGCCGGACGCGTGTCCAGCGTGGTGATGCCGAGCCGGGCGGCCGTCCCGGAGCCGAGGAGCGCCACCTGGGCCGCGGTGTTCTGCTGGAAGTCGTCGTACAGCCGTCCCTGGGCGAGTGTGGGCAGGGCGGCCTGGAGCGTTCCGGGTGAGGCGGCCAGGATCTGGGCCCGCTCGCCGACGGCGTCGCCGAGCGGGGAGGCGCGGACCGTGTCGTTCCCGGTGAGCCGCACCTGCCAGTACACGCCCGCGTGCTGGACGCCGTTCAACGCCTCGATCCGGTCGTCCGCGTCGTCGGGGAAGGCGAAGCCGGCGAACTCGTCCTGCTCGCGGCCCACGTCCTCGATGGTGACCTCGGTGGCGCTGAGCAGGTCGAAGCGGGAGTCGATCTGCGAGGAGGTGGTCGCCGTCAGGCCGAGCACGGCGACGAAGGTGCCGACGCCCAGCACGGTGCCCAGCGCGGTGAGCGCGGAACGCGCCGGCCGCTGCAGCATCCCGGCCAGGGACTCGCCGAACAGGTCGCGCGGGGAGAAGGAGGAGAACGCGGAGAGCTCGTCGGAACGGCGGAGCCGTGGCAGTCGTCTTCGCTTGTCGGTCACTCGGCGACTCCCGCCCGGGCCTGCTCGGCGAGCACGCCGTCACGGATGGCGATGGTGCGTTCCCCGTGGGCGGCGACAGCCGGGTCGTGGGTGATGACGAGTACGGTCATGCCCTCGGCATGCAGCTCGTCGAGCAGCGCCAGGACGCTCTCGGCCGTCGCCGTGTCGAGGTTTCCGGTCGGTTCGTCGCACAGCAGCAGCGAGGGCCTGGCCACCAGGGCGCGCGCGATCGCCACCCGCTGCCGTTCACCGCCGGACAGCCGCGTCGGCACGGCGTTGATCCGGTGGCCGAGGCCGACCCGGGTCAGGGCGGCGCGCGCCCGCGCAGTGCGGTCGGCGCGACCGGAGCGGTTGTAGACCATGGCGAGGGCGACGTTCTCCAGCGCGCTGCGGTGCGGCATGAGGTGGAACGACTGGAAGACGAAGCCGATGTGCCGCCCCCGCAGTGCGGCGCGTGCGGCCTCGCCCGCGCCGGCGACGTCGATCCCGTCCAGGAGGTAAGAGCCCTCGGTCGGCGCGTCGAGCAGCCCCGCCACGTTGAGGAAGGTGGACTTGCCCGACCCGGAGGGCCCCACCACGGTGACGAACTCGCCCCGCCGCACGATCAGGTCGCAGGGCCGTAGCGCGGTGACGGGGGGCGGGCCGGGGTAGGTCAGCCCGACCCCGCGGAACTCCATGACCGGGGGGTCGTGGTCGGGCGGGGCCACGGGCGCCGGTGACGTGCTACGGCGGCTGAGGCGGACGAATGACCTCATGCGCCGCCTCCGCCGTCCACGGCCTGCCGGATACCGGTGACCACGAGGTCACGGGGGGCCAGCCGGCCGGTGCCCACGGGAACCACCTCCACGTATCCGTCGCCCTGGGTGCCGGCCCGGACCTGCACCCGGCGCTGCGTGCCGTCCGCCGATACGACGGTGACCGCGCTCTTGCCGTCCGCGCCGACGGACACGGCGGTGACCGGCACCACCAGCGCCTTGCCGTCCGTGGAACCGGCCTCGACGGTCAGTCGTACCTCCTGGCCCGCCAGCGCGGGGTCCAGGGGCTTGTCGGGCTCCATCACGACCGGATAACCCAGGGCCGCGGCCGGGGCGCGCTCGCCGTCCGACCCGTCGGGGGAGGTGCCGGTCTGCTCCTGGCCCTCGGTGCCCCCGTCCAGCGTCTTCGCCACGGACCGCACCTTTCCGGGGACGGTGTCCCCGGAGCGCTCGGCGAGGATCTCGACCGGTTGACCGGCCCTGATCAGCCCCTTCTGGCGTTCCTGCAGATGCCCCTGGACGACGAGCTTTCCCGCCGACACCGTCATCACGCCGGTGGTCACCCGCGCGCCGACCGTGGCGGACACCTGGTCCACCCGGGCCGGGAAGCCCGGCAGGAACACCACCTCGCCGGCCGGCAGCATCGGACCGGCGGCCGCCCGTGCCTCGGCCAGGGCCCGACGGGCCGTCTCCAGATCCTCCCGCGCCCACTCCACCGCACGCTGAGCCTCGGCGTCACCACTGCCACCGGCGTCCGCACCGGAAGCGCCGGAGCCGCCGGAGCGGCTGGAGTCGCCGGAGTCGCCGGCGTCGCCGGAGTTGCTGGAGCCGACGAAAGTGCTGGAAGCGCCGGAGCCGCCAGAGCCGCCGGAAGCGCCGGAAGCGCCGGAGCCGCCAGAGTTGCCGGATGTGTCAGAACTGCCGGAAGCGACGCTGGGGTCCGCGTCGGCCGTCGTTTCCTCGCCGGTCGTCGTTGCCGAGGGTGCGGCGGAGGCGGCATCGGCGGCTGACTGCGCCTGTTCCAGTGCGCGTTCGGCGGAGCGTACGCCCTGCTCCGCCGCCTCGACGGCCTCGCCGTCATCGTCGACCGCGGGCCTGGGATCGTAGCCGAGCCCGGCGTAGAAGGCCTGGAGCGCCGCCTTCGTGCCGCTCCCGAAGGTGCCCGGCGCGTCGTTTCCGGTGCTGTGCCCGAGGGCTTGCAGCGCGTTCTGCAACTGGGCGACATCGTCTCCCTCGGCCCCCGGCTTGAGATCCCGGTACACGGGGAGCCCGCCCTTCAGTACGAACACCGGGCGGCCGGACACCTCCAGCAGGAGCTGCCCGGCCCTGACCGTGTCACCGGCATCGACCGGAAGCTTCGTCACCACCGGTTCGGCGGCGTCCTCGCCTCCTCCCATGACGGGTGTCACGGTCACGGACT
The DNA here is from genome assembly GCF_009709555.1 of Streptomyces blattellae. Lineage (GTDB taxonomy): Bacteria > Actinomycetota > Actinomycetes > Streptomycetales > Streptomycetaceae > Streptomyces > Streptomyces blattellae. The sequence goes on from NZ_WJBG01000139.1 coordinate 30,937, forward strand.
GCCCGGCCGCCACGGTGCCACGCAGCACCACGGTCTCCTTCAGCACGCGCCGCTCCACCGGCGCGGTCAGCACGTCCGCGGCCGGCGGTTTCGTGTCGGCCGCGGCCTGGGCCGGTGACTTGATGACCTGTGAGGCGGCGAAACCGGACGCCGCGAGGAGGGTCGACCCCGCGGCTACGGCGGCCACCCACCGGCGCCGGGTCATGCGGACGCGTGTGCCCGGCTCGGTATCAGGTGCCTGCGTCTGGTCGTCCATCGCTCACCCGGCCTGCGCGTCCGCCGCGGCCTTGAGCAGGGCGTCGATGCCCTGCTTGACCTCGGCCAGCACCTCGGTGTTCTGCTCCACGGCCTGTTCCTGGTAGGCGAAGTCGACCGCGAACCAGACGCCCACCACGTTGTGGGTCCCGCGGCACTCCTGGTCGGCCGTGGCGACCTGGATCTCGTGCTGGGTCGGCTGCGGGGTCTTCGCCCACTCCTCGTCGCCGAGGGCCTCCAGCGGGTCGGCGTAGTCGAAGCCCTTCTCCGCCATGCACGTCGACCACCTGGCGAACACCGCACGGGTGCGCTCGTCCTGCTGAGCCTTCGTCAGCGTGTCGAACTTGAGGTCGGTGGCCGCCTTCGCGTCGCCCATGTTCCCGTCGACCGAGCCGGTGAGCTTCTTCTGGGCTTCTCCGACACAGCCGTGCTCCGGCACGGTCTCGCCGTTGATGACCTGTCCGCCGGGCCCGAACTTCTCCTTGGGGTCGGACGATCCGCGCTCGGCCGTCTGCATCGCGGCCGTCATCTTCTGGCCCGAGCCCGCCCAGGGGCCGCTGTCCTCCTCGGTGACGCCTCCCTCGGGGTGGTAGCCCCACTTCTGCGCCGTCTCGGCGCTCTGGGGTCCGAAGCGGCCGTCGATCCGCGTGGTAGGGGCGTCCTCGGAGGAATTCGCGGGCTCGGCCCGCGGGGGTGTGTAGTCGAATCCGAAGCGTCTCATGCAGTCGGACACGAGCCCCGCATAGGCGTTGTCGATGGTCTCGGTCTGCTCCGGGTTCAGCAGATAGGTGTCCAGAGGCATCGACTTGTCATTGGCGTTGGTGATCTTCGGGGTCTCGGCGACGGCGGGAGGTGCCTTGGGGTTCCCCTGCGAATCCGCCGATGAGCTGTCGCCGTCCGAACAGCCGGCCAGGAGAAGCGGCACACAGACCAGGAGAGCAGAAAAGCGGCGCGTTGCAAGAGACACCATGTTGAGACTTCCGATTCTTCTGAGAGGAGATCCGATGCCGGGGGCCGATCCCGATTCCGGTGCCGGGGGTACGGGCCGGTGCCCGTACCCCCGGACCTTTTGGGTCAGGCTCAGATGTTCCTGCCTGATGCGTTGTTGTTCTTCACCGACGAATTGAGATCCCGGGTGGCGTAAGCCGGGATGTCCTGACAGGCGACGCTGCAGTTGTAGTTGCTGTTGTAGTAGACCCGGAACGTCGAGCCGATCCAGCTGTCCACGGCGGCGGCGTGGTTCTTGACCTCGACGCCGGCACCGCTGCTGCCGTTTCTGCCCTGGCTGAAGAAATAGCCCTGGTAGTTCGGGATCCTGTCGTACTGCACGTAGACCGCTCCGTACCCGTAGCTGCTGGAGTTGTAGTACAGGCAGACCTCGCCCGTCGCGCAGTCGTAGTTGATCGCTGCCGACGCCGGTGACGCCGTCACCAGTCCGGCGGTCAGCGCGCCGCCCGCCACCGCGGTCGCCGCGATGAGCTTCCTGATTCGCATGCCGATCCCTTTCTTCGGAGGTTCGGATGACTCCGGATCCGCGCACAAGAAAAGGCAGCCCCCCGATGCGCTGCTGATGCGATGTCGAGGCAGGAGGAACGAGTTGAGATTCTTGCTGAGAACGGTCGAGAGGACCTGCCCGTCGCGCGGATTTCTGCGCCACTCCTAGGGCATTCGGAAATGAATTCCTCACTCCGGATGCGCGATACGTGAACGATTGCCTCGAATTCGCGTACCCAAGAGTAGGTCGTGCTTCGGCCGACGGCCTCTCTGTTTTATTTCGGAGTGTCCGAAAAGGGGCCAACCATACCGGTGCTCGGCGGCGACGGTGGCATAAGCCGTCGTCCGATGCATGGCGGTTAATCATGAAATATCTCCCGATGGAATCCTGAATTCCATGTATGCGGAATGGGTGACTCTGGCGGGAATTTTGTGCCCGTTGCGACGCCCGGAGCAGGAAGGGACGGCCGGGCACGTCAGTGACCGGCCCGCTTCGCGGCGGCGTTCACCTCCGGGTCGACCCACTGCTGCCACCGCGCGCTGGTCGCGAGGGCCCGCACCTGGGCCGCGCGGTACCCGGTCCCCGTCGCGCTCACGACCACGCGGGTGCCGTCCGGGCGCAGTACGTCGGCCGTGAGCTCGGCGTCGGAGCCGCTGCCGTGCTCCCGGAAGAGCAGCACCGACCCGTTCGACAGCTTGGCGATCCGGCAGCCGTCGTCCCCGGCCCGGCAGGAGTAGTGCCTGCCCAGCTCCGACCGGGACGGCAGGTGGGCCGGGTCGGTCAGGTCCGGCTTGCTCGTGGGGCGGTCGAACCCGGAACCGTCCCGGCCGCTCCTCTCCGCCTCCTGCACGAAGGCCCCCTGCAGCCACACGGCGACCGTCCCTCCGTCCGCCGACGAGACCTTGCCGTAGGTCTGCACGGCGGTGTACGCCGGATCGCTGTCCCGTGAGTCGGTGGCCGTCACCGAGGGCTTGTCCGGCAGGAGTTCAGCCAGCAGTGCGACCGTGGCGGCGCCCGTCACGGGCTCCTTGCCCGGCGGGGCGGAGTCGCTGCCGGCGGAGAAGTCGGGCAGGGCGACGGTCTGCGTCGTGTCCTGCTGCCCCGGCAGGGCGAGCAGCAGTGTCGCGGCGGTCAGTGCCGCTGCCGCCGTCACGGAGGTGCTCCACAGCGCCGCCCGCTTGCGGCGCCGGGTGCGGGTGCCCCGTGCCACCGCGCCCGCCACCAGGAACTCGGTGCGCAGCGGAAGATCGTTCAGCGCGGTGTCGAGGGTGCGGGACAGCTCGGGGCCGTACCGCAGGTCGTCGTCGAGGGGAGTGGACTCGTCGTGCCGCATGGGTGCACCGTCCTTTCCGGTGTGGCGGGGTCCGGGATGCGGGGCGGGGTCCGGCCGGCGGGCCGGGATCGAGGGTCAGTGCACGGCGATCGAATCCTGTCCGTCCCCTATCGTCCGGCGCAGTCTGGCCAGGGCTCTGCTGCTGCGGTTGCGCACGGAACTCTTGGTCATCCCCAGCACGGACGCGGTCTCCTCCACGCTGCGGTCCTCCCAGTAGCGAAGGACGACGACGGCACGGTCACGCAGGGGCAGCTCGGCCAGCGCGGCGAGCAGGGTGACGCGCAGTGCGCTGTCCGGGCCGGCGGAGGCGGACGGTTCTGGCAGGGTCGCCACAGGATGCTCCGAGGAGCGCCGCAGCCGCCGGTGGGAGATGTAGGTGCGCATGAGCACGGTGTGGGCGTACGCCTCCGGGCTGCTCGTGCGCCGTACCCGGGACCAGGACGAGTAGACCTTGCCGAGCGCCGTCTGCACCAGGTCCTCGGCCAGGTGCCAGTCGCCGCTCATCAGCAGGGCGGTCCGGAAGAGGCGCGGTGTGAGGGCGCGTGCGAACCCCTGGAAGTCGTCCAGAGCGCTGGCAGTCGACACTCGGTTCCGCCCTTCCCCCGCGGTCAGCTCCTCCACATCCGGTAGACGCTTCGGCAGACCGTTTGTGTCGCACCCGGCTCAGAGATTTTTTCCGGGCACGCGAACGACGGCGGCCCGCTCCCATCGAGGGAACGGGCCGCCGCCGGAGACCGGTCGGATCAGAACGCGGCCTCGTCCAGCTCCATCAGGTCCAGGTCGACGCCCTCGGCGAGCTTGCGCGCGTTCGTGACGCCGGGGAGGACGTTGGCCGCGAAGAACTTCGCCGCCGCGATCTTGCCGGTGTAGAACGCCGCATCTTTGGAGGACACAGCCTTGGCGGAAGCGTTCCGCAGCGTCTCGGCGGCGACCGCGGCGCCCCTGAGGAGCAGGTAGCCGACGACGACGTCACCGGAGGCCATCAGCAGGCGGGTGGTGTTGAGGCCCACCTTGTAGATGTTCTTGACGTCCTGCTCGGTGGCGGCCAGGTCGGTCAGCATCAGGCCGACGATGGCCTCCAGCTCCACGGCGGCCTTGGCCAGGTGCTCGCGGGCCGCGGACAGCTCCTCGCCGCCCGTGCCGAGGGCCAGGAACTTCTTGATGTCCTCGGCGAGGGAGTTCAGCGCGGCGCCCTGGTTGCGGACGATCTTCCGGAAGAAGAAGTCCTGGCTCTGGATCGCGGTCGTGCCCTCGTACAGGGTGTCGATCTTGGAGTCGCGGATGTACTGCTCGATCGGGTACTCCTGCAGGAAGCCGGAGCCGCCGAAGGTCTGCAGCGACTGTGCGAGCTGCTCGTAGCCCTTCTCGGAGCCGTAGCCCTTGACGATCGGCAGGAGCAGGTCGTTCAGCGCGTGCTCGGCCTTGGCGTCCTCGCCGGCCGCTTCCTTCACCGCGATCGAGTCCTGCACGGAGGCCGTGTAGAGGACCAGCGCGCGCATGCCCTCGGCGTACGCCTTCTGCGTCATCAGCGAGCGGCGGACGTCCGGGTGGTGCGTGACGGTGACCTTGGGGGCGGACTTGTCCATGAAGTTCGCCAGGTCCGGGCCCTGGACGCGCTCCTTGGCGTACTCCAGCGCGTTCAGGTAGCCGGTCGACAGCGTGGAGATCGCCTTCGTGCCGACCATCATCCGCGCGAACTCGATGACCCGGAACATCTGCCGGATGCCGTCGTGCTTGTCGCCGATCAGCCAGCCCTTGGCGGGGTGCTGGTCGCCGAAGGTCATCTCGCAGGTGTTGGAGGCCTTCAGGCCCATCTTGTGCTCGACGTTGGTGGCGTAGACCCCGTTGCGTTCGCCCAGCTCACCGGTCTCGAAGTCGAAGAGGTACTTCGGGACGAGGAACAGGGACAGGCCCTTGGTGCCGGGACCGGCACCCTCGGGACGGGCCAGCACGTAGTGAAGGATGTTCTCCTCCATGTCGTGCTCACCGGAGGTGATGAAGCGCTTCACGCCCTCGATGTGCCAGGAGCCGTCCTCCTGCTGGATCGCCTTGGTACGCCCGGCACCGACGTCCGAACCCGCGTCGGGCTCGGTCAGCACCATGGTGGAGCCCCAGGTCCGCTCGACCGCGAGCTGGGCGATCTTCTTCTGGACCTCGTTGCCCTCGTCGAAGAGGATCCCGGCGAAGGCCGGACCGGAGGAGTACATCCACACGGCCGGGTTGGCGCCCAGGATCAGCTCCGCGTACGACCAGATCAGCGAGGGAGGTGCCGTCGTGCCGCCGATCTCCTCGGGCAGGCCCAGCCGCCAGTACTCGGAGTCCATGAACGCCTTGTAGCTCTTCTTGAAGGACGCGGGAACCGGCGCGGTGTGGGTCTCCGGGTCGAAGACCGGCGGGTTGCGGTCGGCGTCGGCGAAGGACTCCGCCAGGTCGTTCTCCGCGAGGCGGGTCATCTCGTCGAGGATGGATTTCGCGGTCTCGACGTCCATCTCCTCGAACGGGCCGGTGCCGTACAGCTTGTCGCGCCCGAGTACTTCGAAGAGGTTGAACTCGATGTCGCGGAGATTCGACTTGTAGTGCCCCATGGCGACGGCTCCGTAGAGAGATCGGCGAGGCACTGGATCCTCGCGCTAGTTCACATACCAACAAGTAGCTACGATGATGCTACCCGCCGGTAATAAGACGCAACCCTGATCGGTCATCTGTGACAGGTCACACCGGAACGAACGCCGGCGTGGCGGTGTGCCTACCTCCTGCCGATCCCCTGCCGATCCCCCTGCCGATCCCCCTGTCGGTTCGGTCCCGCCCACCCGCCCCGCCGCTCTCGGTACGCTTGCGCCTATGTACGGCTACGACCAGAACGTCGGTGCCCAGCAGGGCTACGTCCCCCCGCAGCAGCAGATGCCCGGCGGGTACGGACAGCAGCAGCCGCTGTACCCCGAACCGTCCACGCCTTCGGTCGCGGACGCGGTGCGGGCCTTCACCACCGGGCAGATGTCCGCGGAGGACTTCCAGCAGGTCTTCGCGACCTCGAAGGTCTACTGCCCGCGGGGCGACAATCCCGGCTTCCTCGCCCTGCACAACACCCAGCAGCCGGTGATCCCCATGTTCACCTCGCTGAAGGAGCTGCGCCGGTACGCGGGCAAGGAGTCCAAGTACTTCGTGATCACCGGCGCCGAGGTGATCGACCTGCTGCCGACCGGCTACGGCTTCGTCCTGGACATGGAGGGCGAGCACCGGATGGTGTTCGACGCGAAGGCGGTCGAGCAGATGGTCGAGTTCGCGATGCGGAGAATGTACGGCTGACGCCTGCTGACGGGAGCCCGGAGGGAATGTCCTCCGGGCTTTCGTCGTTCTGGGTGGCAGAAAGTTCAATGCTCAACTAAACTGGCCGCTCAAGGAGGTACCGACATGCCTGCAGTGACCGTCGAGAACCCGCTGACCCTGCCCCGCGTGGCCGCGCCGGCCGACGCCGTGGCACGTCCCGTGCTCGCCGTCACCACCGCGCCGAGCGGTTTCGAGGGCGAGGGCTTCCCGGTGCGCCGCGCGTTCGCCGGGATCGATTACAAGTACCTCGATCCGTTCATCATGATGGATCAGATGGGCGAGGTGGAGTATCAGCCCGGGGAGCCGAAAGGGACCCCTTGGCATCCGCACCGAGGCTTCGAGACCGTCACCTACATCATCGACGGGATCTTCGACCACCAGGACTCCAACGGCGGTGGCGGCACCATCACCAACGGCGACACGCAGTGGATGACGGCGGGCGCGGGCCTGCTGCATATCGAGGCGCCGCCGGAGCACCTGGTGGTGTCGGGCGGTCTCTTCCACGGCCTCCAGTTGTGGGTGAACCTCCCGGCCAAGGACAAGATGATGCCCCCGCGCTACCAGGACATCCGCGGCGGCAACGTCCAGCTGCTCACCTCGCCCGACGGCGGCGCGCTGCTGCGCGTCATCGCCGGTGAGCTGGACGGCCACGCCGGTCCCGGTATCACGCACACGCCGATCACGATGATCCACGCGACGGTGGCGCCGGGCGCGGAGATCACCCTGCCGTGGCGGGAGGACTTCAACGGCCTGGCGTACGTCCTCGCGGGCAAGGGCTCGGTCGGCGCCGAGCGCCGCCCGGTCCACCTGGGCCAGACGGCCGTCTTCGGCAACGGCGGTTCGCTGACCGTCCGCGCGGACGAGAAGCAGGACTCCCACACGCCGGACCTGGAGGTCGTCCTCCTCGGCGGACAGCCGATCCGTGAGCCGATGGCCCACTACGGCCCGTTCGTCATGAACACCCGCGAGGAACTCCAGCAGGCGTTCGAGGACTTCCAGAAGGGACGGCTGGGAACGATCCCCGCGGTGCACGGAATGACTGAGGGCGGGCTGTAAGCCGGGTACGGTACGACACAGGCCCGAAGCCGCAATCTCGGTTTGCGGCTTCGGGCCTGCTTTGTGGGGCTACGGCAGTACGTAGATCGGCGCTCCTTCCGCAGTGCAGCCTGTCTGCCGGATGCAGCCTCGCTTGAGCAGGATGCGCAAGGAGTCGTGGACGCGGGCGGAAGTGAGGCCAGTGCGGGTGGCGATCTCGTCCAGTCGGTAGCTGGCCTCGCCCCGAACGAGAGCGGGTGCCAGGTAGGCCGCCACCGCGTGGATGTCCTCGGTGACGACGAGGTTCTTCGCCTTCCAAGCGGTGAGGAGCTGCTGGGGCGTCAGATTCGGGTCCGGGCGGCGGAGTTTGAGGGTCTGAGCGATGTCCAGGAGCGCCTCGGCGATCGTGTTCTGGCTGCGGCTGATCTGCCGTAGGAGAACGGTCTGCTCATCCTGGAAGGCCACCATCATCTCGTCGGCCCGGATGTTCCTCACTTCGAGCCGCACGATCGCGTCGGCGACCTGTTTGGGCATGACGTAGGCGGGTTCACCGGTAGCGGGGGTTTGGGCGGGGGACGGGTCCAGGGAATAGGAGCCGTCGCGCTGGATGGTTGCGATCACCTCGGAGACCCAGGCCTTGAACAGGCCGCACTCGGGCTTGGTGCAACCATTGACCTGCGTGATGAGACCACGCAAGTTCACCAGTTTCATCGACTTCTTGAGCCCGTGACCTGCAATTTTGCTCGAAGCGTCTACTCCATAGACGCTTTGCGCAAGATCGCCCAACTTCGCTTGGCAATCCGGTGCAACATGCCAGGCGAGTGCCTGGCGGGTGTTTGCGTAGCCGAGATCTGTGGCGACGTCCGCCGCCACGAACCAGTGCTCGCCGTCTGGCGCCGTAAGCCTCCGCACCCGCGCCCCTGTCGCCGCGAACACGAAGTCGTTGATGTCGATCGCGTCCTGGCGCTGTTCCGTGTTGTTCTGCTCGTTCATCGAGCATCACCTCCGAGTCGGAACGTAGACATACGGAGGTGTAACTCGTGTCCACGGCAAAGATGTTCACACTATAGGTGGACAGACGTATCGATTTTGCCGACCGCGTCAGCAGCGCCGGGCCCGTGGGGTTCTTGCTGTCGCGGACGGCCGACGCGTCAGGGATGTGGTGCGTCATCCTTCGCATCACAGTTATCGGGAGATCATCACCCGCCCTTGGCGTGCCTGGTGGAGGGCGTGAGCCGTGGTGTGATCCGCTGGACACGTGCAGGCCTCCACTCCACTGCTCCCCGACCCCGTCCGGCGGCTCGCCGCCTGGTGTGCCGTCGTCCTGCTCGTCGCCGGTGTGGTCTACGTCGGGATCCGGCTGGCCGTGGAGTTCCGTACGGCCGTCGTGCCGGTGCTGCTCGCGCTGCTCGGGACCGCGCTGCTCGGGCCGATGCACCGGCGGCTGGTGAAGGCGGGGGTCAACCGGTCCGCCGCCGCCGCGGTGACCTGCGTGGCGGTCGTGGCCGTCGTCGGCGGCGCGGTGTACATCGTGGTCGCCGCGCTCATCGACACCGGGGACCAGATCGTCGCCTCGCTGAAGCAGGCGGCTGAGTCGCTCGCCGAGCGCTTCGGGGCGGCCGGGACCTCGCTGGACGACCTCGCGTCCAACGCGAAGAGACTGCTCACCGAGTTCGGCGGTACCGCCGCGTCCGGTGTCATCAGCGGGGTCAGTGTGGTGGGCGAGACGATCGCCATGGCCGTACTGGCGCTGCTGCTCGTCTTCTTCTTCCTGCGGGACTCCGACAAGGCCGCCGGCACGTTGCGCGCCGCCGTGCCGCGCGGGGCCGCCGACACCGTCGAGGCCATGGCACGGCGGGCCTTCGACGCGGTCGAGGGCTTCATGCGCGGGACCACCTTCATCGCGCTGATCGACGCGCTGTGCATCACGGTCGGTCTGCTGGTCCTGGACGTGCCGGGTGCGCTGGGGCTTGGCGCGCTCGTGTTCGTCGGCGCCTACATCCCCTACCTCGGCGCCTTCCTCTCCGGCGCCGTCGCCGTGCTGGTCGCGCTGGCCGACCGCGGGTTCGTCATCGCGCTGTGGGCGCTGGGTGTCGTCCTCGCCGTACAGGTGCTGGAGGGGCACGTCCTGCAGCCGGTGATCCAGAGCCGGACCGTGCAGATGCATCCGGCGCTGGTGATGGTGACGATCACCGCGGGCGCGTCCGTGGCCGGCATCCTCGGGATGCTGCTGGCGGTGCCGCTGACCGCGGCCGCCTTCGGGGTCGTGGCGGAACTGCGGACGCGGTACGGGAACGCCGGGCCCGCCGGGCCCACCGAGCCGTCGGACGCGTAGGGGGCTCTACTCCGCGGTGCTCTACTCCGCGGTGCTCTACTCCGCGGTGCTCTACTCCGCGGCGCCCTGCTCCTCGTACAGCTCGAACCAGATGCTCTTGCCCTCGCCGCGCGGGTCCACGCCCCATTCGTTCGCCAGCAGTTCGATGAGCATCAACCCGCGTCCGGAGGAGGCCAGTTCGCCGGGGCGGCGTCTGTGCGGGAGGTCGTCGCTGGTGTCGGTGACCTCGATGTGCAGGCGGCGCAGGCCTGCCGTTCCGGTGACCTCGGCGAGGAGGAGGGCGTCGGTGTCGGTGTGCACGAGGACGTTGGTGAGCATCTCGGACAGCAGCAGGACGGCCGAGTCGACCTGGTCGGGACAGGCCCAGTCATGAAGGAGTTCGCGGAGTTGCTGGCGGGCGACGGCGACCCGCTCGGGCTCCGCCTGGGCCACGGAGAGCAGCGTCCGCCGTACCGCGGGACGTTCGACGACTGCCGTGTCCTCGTGGCCGCGGTCCTCCTCCTCCCGGCACAGCAGCAGCACCGCGATGTCGTCCTCGCGGCGGTCGGCCAGCGGGCCGGTGGTGTGGTGGGAGGAGGGGCCGTGCACCGCCTGTACGAGGGCGTCGGCGAGCTCCTCCAGGTCGCCCTTGTGTTCTTCGAGGGTCGTGCGGATCCGTTGCCAGCCGGTGTCCAGGTCGTGCCCGCCGGTCTCGATCAGGCCGTCCGTGCAGATCATCATGGTCTCGCCGGGTTCCAGGGTGAACCTGGTCGTCGGGTAGTCGGCGTCCGGGTCGATGCCGAGCGGCAGGCCGCCTGCCGTGGGCCGCGCCAGTACCGTGCCGTCCGGCATCCGGATCGCCGGGTCGGGGTGCCCGGCGCGGGCCACGTCCAGGGTCCCGGTCACGGGGTCGGCCTCGGCGTACAGGCAGGTCGCGAAGCGCAGGTCGTCGCTGTCGGCGGTGATGCCGTGCAGAAAGCGGGAGGCGCGGGAGAGCACCGCGTCCGGGCGGTGGCCCTCGGAGGCGTACGCCCTGAGCGCTATCCGGAGCTGCCCCATCAGGCCGGCCGCCCGCACGTCGTGGCCCTGGACGTCGCCGATGACGAACGCGAACCTGCCGCTGGGCAGCGGGATCATGTCGTACCAGTCGCCGCCGACCTGCAGACCGCCGCCGGTCGGCACATAGCGCGCGGCGACGCTCATGCCCGGTATCTCGGGGAGAAGCGTGGGCAGCATCGAGCGCTGGAGGCCGTCCGTCAGCTCGCGTTCCGACTCGGCGAGCCCGGCCCGGGACAGGGCCTGCGCGAGCATGCGGGCCACCGTCGTCAGCACGGACCGCTCGTCCGGCGTGAACGCGACCGGGTAGGTGAAGCCCGCCATCCAGGCGCCCATCGTCCGCCCGGACACGGTCAGCGGCAGGAACGCCCACGACTGGCGGCCGAAGTGCTGGGCGAGCGGCCAGGTGGCGGGGTAGCGGGCCTTGTACTGCTCGGGGCTGGAGAGATAGACGGCCCGGCCGGTGCGGACCACCTCCGCCGCCGGGTAGTCGGTGTCCAGCGCCATGTGCGAGAAGGGGCCTTCGGCGCCCGGCTGGTGCCCGTGGTGGCCGACGATCGTCAGCCGGTCGGCCTCCACGCCGAACACGGCGAGACCGTCCGGTGAGAACCCCGGCATCGACAGCCCGGCCGAGACCCGCAGCACCTCCTCCGTCGACCGCGCCTCGGCCAGCGCCCGGCCCGCGTCCAGCAGGAACGCCTCCCGGGAGCGCCGCCAGTCCCCGGTGACCGCACTCCGCCCCGCGGGGGTGCCCGGCGAGGGGTCGGTGACCTCCTGGAGGGAGCCGGTCACGTCGTACGCGTCCTTCTCGCGGTCGAAGGACGCGTTGAAGCGGCTGCGGCCGACCCGGATGATCTGGCCCTGGTCGTCCATGATCCGTATCCGCACCTCGCCGAGGGTGCCCTCGGCGACGGCGAGCTGGATCACTCCGCTGATCTCGTTCCAGTCGACCGGGTGGATGCGGGCGCGCACCTGGGCCTGGCTGAGGTTGCACTGCTCGGCGGGCAGCCCGAGCAGCCGTGCCGCCTCCGCGTCGACCGTGACCTGCCCCGTGGCCGTGTTCCAGTGCCACAGGCCGGTCGCGAGGGCGGCGAGAACCTCCCCCACGGCGGGCAGGGGCTCACCAGTGCGCATTGCCCCACTGTAGGGAGAGATGATCGAGGGCTGCCACTGAAGCTGTCCACTGCTGCGCTTCACGGTCAGTGGGTGGGACGTTAATGGGTGGGAGGCGATCTTGGGGTGCCCGGTAGGCTTGGTGGAGTTTCACGTGAAACAGCCCCCGATCCGCGAAGACTGGATGAACGACGATGCATCGGTACAGGTCCCACACCTGCGGCGAGCTCCGCGCCTCTGACGTCGGCACCGACGTCCGGCTGAGCGGCTGGCTGCACAATCGGCGCGACCTGGGCGGCATCCTCTTCATCGATCTGCGTGATCACTACGGCATCACCCAGCTGGTCGCCCGGCCGGGCACGTCCGCGTACGAGGCCCTGGACAAGCTCTCCAAGGAGTCCACCGTCCGTGTCGACGGCCAGGTCGTCTCCCGCGGCGCCGAGAACATCAACCCCGATCTGCCGACCGGCGAGATCGAGGTCGAGGTCTCCGAGGTCGAGCTGCTCGGCGCGGCGGCCCCGCTCCCCTTCACGATCAACACGGAGGACGGGGTCAACGAGGAGCGGCGCCTGGAGTACCGCTTCCTGGACCTGCGCCGCGAGCGCATGCACCGCAACATCCTGCTGCGTACGGCGGTCATCTCGGCGATCCGGCACAAGATGACGGCGCTGGGCTTCAACGAGATGGCGACGCCGATCCTGTCGGCCACGTCCCCCGAGGGCGCCCGCGACTTCGTCGTCCCGTCCCGTCTGCACCCGGGCAAGTTCTACGCCCTCCCCCAGGCCCCGCAGCAGTTCAAGCAGCTGCTGATGATCTCCGGCTTCGACCGCTACTTCCAGATCGCCCCCTGCTTCCGGGACGAGGACGCGCGCGCGGACCGCTCGCCGGGCGAGTTCTACCAGCTCGACATCGAGATGTCCTTCGTCGAGCAGGAGGACGTCTTCCGGCCCGTCGAGAAGCTGATGACGGAGCTGTTCGAGGAGTTCGGCAACGGCCGTCATGTCACCTCCCCCTTCCCGCGGATCCCGTTCCGTGAGGCGATGCTGAAGTACGGCTCCGACAAGCCGGACCTGCGCGCCCAGCTGGAGCTCGTCGACATCACCGACATCTTCGAGGGCTCGGAGTTCAAGGCCTTCGCGGGCAAGCACGTACGGGCCCTGCCGGTGCCGGACGTCTCCGCGCAGCCCCGGAAGTTCTTCGACCAGCTCGGTGACTTCGCGGTCTCGCAGGGAGCGAAGGGCCTGGCGTGGGTGCGGGTCGCCGAGGACGGTTCGCTGTCCGGCCCGATCGCCAAGTTCCTCACCGAGGAGAACGTCGCCGAGCTGACCAAGCGGCTCCAGCTGGCCGCCGGTCACGCCGTCTTCTTCGGCGCGGGTGAGTTCGACGAGGTCTCGAAGATCATGGGCGCGGTGCGGGTGGAGGCCGCCAAGCGCGCCGGGCACTTCGAGGAGGGCGTCTTCCGCTTCTGCTGGATCGTCGACTTCCCGATGTACGAGAAGGACGAGGAGACCGGCGCGATCGACTTCTCGCACAACCCGTTCTCCATGCCGCAGGGCGGTCTGGAGGCCCTTGAGACCCAGGACCCGCTGTCCATCCTGGGCTGGCAGTACGACATCGTCTGCAACGGCGTCGAGCTGTCCTCCGGCGCGATCCGGAACCATGAGCCCGAGATCATGCTGAAGGCCTTCGAGATCGCGGGCTACGACCGCGAGACCGTCGAGGAGAAGTTCGCCGGCATGCTCCGCGCCTTCCGCTTCGGCGCCCCGCCGCACGGCGGCATCGCCCCCGGCGTCGACCGCATCGTGATGCTGCTGGCGGACGAGCCGAACATCCGCGAGACCATCGCCTTCCCGCTCAACGGCAACGCCCAGGACCTGATGATGGGCGCCCCGACGGAGCTGGAGGAGGCCCGGCTGAAGGAACTGCACCTGGCGGTGCGGGGGCCGCAGCCGAAGTAGACGTCTGCCCGGGGGTGCCCGGAGGGGTGCCCGGAGGGGCCCGCAACCGTCACCGGTTGCGGGCCCCTTCAGCCTTCACGGGCAGGCATCTGCCCCGGCGCAGGACACTCGGCCTAGATCACCCAGAGCAGCCCGTTGCCGCCGAGGAGTGTGCCGTGCTGCTGCGTGAGACCGATGGACGGCCCCGTGATCACCTTGCTGCCGGCGCCCGTCGGGCGGGTGGAGCCGCCGGGGAGGACGAATTCGGCGCCCGTCGAGTTGTTCTCGCCCGCGGCACCGACGAACAGCTCCGGCTTGCCGTTCTTGTCGATGTCGCCGGCTGAGACCGTCGTCCCGAAGAAGTCGTCGGTCTCCGAGGCGCCGGGGACACCCGAGGTGTCCTGGGTGAAGCCGTACGAGCCGGTGCCGAGGGCACCCGAGGCCCGCCCGGGGATCACCGTGACCGCACCGGCCCGCTGTGTGCTGCCGACGGTCTCGTACGGTGCTCCGACGACGATGTCCGCCAGCTTGTCCCGGTTGACGTCGGCCACGGCCAAGGCGCCGCCGAAGGCGTCACCCTTCTCGCTCCCGCCGGGCACGCCCGAGGTGTTCTGCGTGATCTGCACCGGCTTCGCATCACTCGCGATCCCGCTCGCCGAGCCGTACCACACCAGCACCCGCCCGCCCAGCATGCCGTCGGCGCCCGCGACTTCGGGCTCGTCCGGGTCACCAGCCACGAGGTCGGCGTAGCCGTCGCCGTTCAGGTCGCCGGTGGCGGAGATGAGCCCGTTGCCCTGCTGGAAGGCGTACCCGTACGCGGGGTTGGTATAGATCTCGCCGCCGCTCAGCCCACTTCCCCGGACGGTGACGAGAACCCGATCCGGTGTGGTGTCGCCGTTGAGGTCGCCGAGCGCGACGGATGCCAGGGACGGGGTGTCCTGGTTGAGCGTGGCGGAGCCGAAGGTGCCGGAGCGGCTGAACGATCCCGTGAAGAGCACGGATCCGTCGAGCCCGCCGACCAGCACCCGCGTCTTCGTCCCCGCCCCGCCGCTCATCGCCGCGAGGTCGACTCCGAAGTGCCGGGGATCGCCGGCCGGCGACGGCAGACCGGTGCCGCTCGTCAGCCCGCTCCTGCTGCCCCACACCACGGTCACCGTACCGGAGTCGGTGCCCTTGCCCGTGTCCTCGTACGGCGCGGAGATGACGAGGTCGGCGTATCCGTCCCGGTTCAGGTCCTCCGTGGCGGTGGCGGCGCCGAACCGGTCGTACGCCTCGGCTGTCCCGGGAATCCCGGTCGTGTTCTGCGTGAGGGTCTTGCGCCGGGCGGTCGCCAGCCCCGACGACGATCCGTACAGGACGACCACGGCACCGGCCGCCTCCTTGCCCGCCACGTTCGCGCCGGGCGCGGGCAGGACGGCGTCGCGGTAGCCGTCCCCGTTGAAGTCACCCGGAACACCGCCGTGCACGGCGGTCGCCGGACCGACGGGGAGCACCACGCTCCCGACGAGAGCCGCCGCGATCACGGCGGCGGCTCTCCAGCCCCCCTTGGACATACTGCTTCCCATTCCAGCCCCTCCACCCCCGGGCGCACCGTCCGTGCACCCGCGTCCGCGGAGATTGTAGAGTCGCCGGGGACGTGAAGTCCCGGGCGCCCTGCGGGGTTTGAGTCAGGCACGCCGATGCGCTCAGGTGTCGTACAGGCCGTCCCAGGGTGGGCCGAAGCCGAGGTGGTCCGGGTAGAGCTCGGCCCAGGGCTCGCCCTCGTCCTCTCCGGTCAGCAGGCCGAAGAGGACGTCGTCGAAGGTGAGTTGGAAGGGGCGGACGGCTATGTCCGTGTAGGTGCGCCGGGGCAGCGCCCTGAGCAGGGTCGCCAGATGGGCCCGTGCGCGGGCCAGGACCGAGTCCGGGCCGCGCGGGGAGCGCTGCTGCTCGGCCCAGGTACCCGCGCACCAGATCTCCGAGTGGCGGTGGCGTCCCGCGGCGTCGAACAGGTGCAGCGCCGAGTAGAGGCGCTTGTGCTTCTCCCAGCCGTCGTCCGGGTGGAACCCGGTGGGGAAGGCGTAGGTGACCGACCCCAGGAACTGCCCGTCCGCGTAGCGACCGATCGCTTCCGTACGGCCGTGCGGCTCATAGGCGATCGGGATGACCTCAGGGACTGCCATGGCGCAAACCATACGTATGTCCCGTGGCAATGTCGGCGTCCCGCCCATGAGTTGACCATCTGACCACCGAAAAATTCACGGCAGCCTTGTCGATCTGCCCAACCCCGGATGGTCCCGGTTGCCCTACGCGGATCGATCACACCCGGCGCATGACTCTGTTTTCGGGCGTCAGCAGCCAGTGGAAATGGTCGATGAGAGGTTCCACCAGGCGAGGATCACGGAGCACCACACCGAGTTCGATGTTGTCGGACAAGCCCCGCTCAGTGCTGTTCGCCGGTCTTGTCCTTATAGCGCGGCAGGTTGTCGGTCGAGATGGTCCAGTCACCGATGGTGACGTCCTCGCCGTGGACGAAGTCCTTGCGGGTCGCGTAGCGCGGGCCTTCGGGGGTGGAGTGGATGTCGGTGAGGACGGCTCGAGGGCTGCGGTACGGCAGGGAGGCGCTTGCGGGGGTGTGGCTTGTCCGGAGCCGCGCGTCGGGCGGGCCGCCTTTCGGAGGGCTCGGAGGGGGTGCTCCTCCGGTGTCCTGGCCTGTTGCAGGAGACCGTGCGGGTGACGATCCGGCCGGTGGGGGTGCGTTCGCGGGTGCGGCGCAGGTAGCCGTGGGTTTCGAGTTCGCGCAGGGCGGCGGCGATACGGGTGGGGCCCTCGGGGAAGCGGTCGGCGAGGGTCTTGATGTCGACGGCGGTGCCCGCGCGAACGGACTGGATGTAGCACGCCAGCCCGATGGCGAGCCCGGACAGTTCCCGGTGCTGGATGAGGTCGTTGCCGATCACGGTGAAGTTCTCGGTGTGGCGGGCGTTGTCGTGAATGACGCCGGATTGAGGCCGCGCGTGGGGGTGGTTTTTGCCCGGGATACGGGACTGGGCGCGCGGGGGCGCGCTAGGGTTTTCGGTGTCCATCAGGAAGCCCTACTTCCTCGGTGGTCAGGCCCTCGCACTGGGATTGCCGTCCCGGCGGGGGCCGTCGCATGTCTGCGGTTGTGTTGTGCTGCGGTGAACGTAAGGCAGGCAACCGGTCCCGAATCCAGCCGAGTTGGGCATATTCACTCGCGGGAGTGAGTTTGCCCGGCGGGAGGGAGGGGTGGGGCTTGGTGGGGTGCTTTCTCCCCAGTGGGTGGTGGATAGGGAGCGCAGGTCGGACCGGAGTCTGGGCTGTCGTGTTTCGGCTGTGGGGGCCTGGAGAGACCGGGTGCCGGTCCGGGGTGGGGTGTGCTGTACTTGGAGACGAGGAGGGCCCCGCATCGGATCGGTAATCCGTGCGGAGGCCCAGGCCCAAGCTCAGCAGGAGCCTGTCGGATATCCCCAGGACCGGGGGGATATCCGGCTACTTGCTGAGTGGCCGATGCAGGTGGGCCCCCGCCGGAGCTGCTAACTCCGGACGGGAGCCCGGCTCAGCAGGAGCCTGTCGGATGTCCCCAGACTGGATGGGGATATCCGGCTACCTGGTGAGCCACCAGAGCAGCCACCTCCTCGCGTGCTTCGCCGCCCGCTCCGGCAGGAGTCGGATGAGCCGCATGACGAAAGTCGGCTTCTGCTCCTCGTGACAGCCCATCTGGGGGCGTCCTCCCTTCGACGTGAGGCGGCCAGTCACAGTCCCGGGACCGCTCTCGTCGGGCCGGGCCCCGAAGAGGAGGGGCCCGGAGTGAAGGGAGGACGCACCCGTCGGGTGCGTCACATCTCGATGTTACCGGGTGAACTCACCTGCTGTGACACCTTGTTCACATGCCGTAGTGCGCGGTGCACTCCGCCCAGACCGTCTTGCGCGGGGGCAGCCCTTGGGTCACTCCCCAGCGGTCGGCGAGGGCGGCCACAAGGGTCAGGCCGCGGCCGGCTTCGCTGTCGGGGGTGGTGGGTTGGGCGTGCGGATGCCGGTCACCGCGCGTGTCGGTGACCTCGATGCGGAGGGTGTCGCCGACCACGTAGAGCAGGAGCTGGAAGTTCCGGCCGGGGACGCGGCCGTGAGTGGCCGCCGAGCAGTTACAGCGATGGCCCGGAGGGCGACTCCTGCATCGAGGTCGCCACCCCCCCGGCACCATCCACGTCCGTGACTCCAAGTACCGCGACGCCGGCTCCCGCCTCGTACTGGCAGCGGAGGCGTGGGCGGACTTCGTGGCGTACGCGTCGGGGAAGTGACTTCTCATTACGCCGGTGCGCCGCCGAAGCGCTCCTTGTATGTTTCCAGGTCGTCGTCCGTGAGCTTGGCGAAGAGGACCGGGGGGACCGTGAAGGGGGTGCCGGCCGGGACGGAGGACAGGGCGCGGGCCTCGTCCGGCGTCACCCAGGTCGCCGTGTCGGTCTTCAGGGCGAAGGACTCACGCATGGCCTTCGCCGTGGTCGGGATGAAGGGTTCCGAGACCACCGCGTAGAGGTGGATCAGGTTCATCGCCGTGCGGAGGGTCAGGGCCGCGCCGTCCTTGTTGGTCTTGATCTCCAGCCAGGGGGCCTTCTCCTCCAGGTACGAGTTGCCGGCCGACCACAGGGCGCGCAGCGAGGCCGCCGCCTTGCGGAACTGGATGGCCTCCATGTGCTCCTCGTACTCCGCGAGGAGCCGGGCGATCTCCGCGCCGAGCTTCGCCTCCGCCTCGCCCGGCTCGGCGCCCTCCGGGACCGCGTCGCCGAAGCGCTTGCGGGAGAAGGACAGGACGCGGTTGACGAAGTTGCCGAGGGTGTCCGCCAGGTCCTTGTTCACCGTGGCCGTGAAGTGCTCCCAGGTGAAGGACGAGTCGTCCGACTCGGGGGCGTTCGCCATCATGAAGTAGCGCCAGTAGTCGGCGGGGAGGATGTCGAGGGCGTCGTGGGTGAAGACGCCTCGCCTCTGCGAGGTGGAGAACTTGCCGCCGTAGTAGTTGAGCCAGTTGAAGGCCTTGATGACGTCGACCTTCTTCCACGGCGCCCTGGTGCCCAGCAGGGTCGCCGGGAACATCACGCTGTGGAAGGGGACATTGTCCTTGCCCATGAACTGCGTGTAGTGGACGTCCGCTTCCGACTCCCACCACCAGGAGCGCCAGTCGCGGTTGCCGGTCGGGTCCTGGTCGGCCCACTCCTTCGTCGAGCCGATGTACTCGATCGGGGCGTCGAACCAGACGTAGAAGACCTTGCCCTCGGCGGCGAGGTCCGGCCAGGTGTCGCCGGGCACCGGGACGCCCCAGTCCAGGTCACGGGTGATCGCGCGGTCGTGCAGGCCCTCGGTGAGCCACTTGCGGGCGATGGACGAGGCGAGGACCGGCCAGTTGTCGGCTCGCTCGTCGACCCACGACTCCACCTCGCCGGCCAGCGCCGACTGGAGGAGGAAGAGGTGCTTGGTCTCGCGGATCTCCAGGTCGCTGCTGCCGCTGATCGCGGAGCGCGGGTCGATCAGGTCGGTGGGGTCCAGGACGCGGGTGCAGTTCTCGCACTGGTCGCCGCGGGCCTTGTCGTAGCCGCAGTGCGGGCAGGTGCCGATGATGTAGCGGTCCGGGAGGAAACGGCCGTCCGTGATCGAGTACACCTGGCGGATGGCTCGTTCCTCGATGAAGCCGTTCGCCTTCAGCTCGCGGGCGATCTCCTGGGTGATCTCGTGATTCTGGGGGGACGAACTGCGGCCGAAGTAGTCGAAGGCCAGATTGAAGCCGTCGTAGATCGCCTTCTGCTGGTCGTGGGCGCGGGCGCAGAACTCGTCGACCGGGAGGCCCTCCTCCTTCGCGGCCAGCTCTGCCGGGGTGCCGTGTTCGTCCGTCGCGCAGATGTAGAGGACGTCGTGGCCGCGCTGGCGGAGGTAGCGGGAGTACACGTCCGCCGGGAGCATGGACCCCACCATGTTGCCCAGGTGCTTGATCCCGTTGATGTACGGAAGGGCGCTGGTGATGAGGTGTCGAGCCATCGGGGGCTGCTCCCAGGTCGGTTTCTTGCTTCTTTGCGAACCTTGAAATCGTAGCCGACATGGGTGGGCCGCCCGCTTCCTGTTTTACCGGGTGGAGCGGGCGGTCGTGGATCGTGGACCTTATGGGCGCCAGTTTGCGAGTACGCCCTCGTAGAGCTCCGTGTCCGTGAGTTCCCTCGGGGTGGGGCCGGCGTGGAAGAAGGACGTGTTGCCGGTCTTCAGCTTGCGGAGGTAGTCGAAGGCCTTGTTGTCATGCTCGCCGAAGGCGACGAAGGCGAAGTGGATGTGCGGGTGGTTCTTCGCGGCGTCGGTGAGGGACTGGGTGGCGGGGGTCTTGGCGTCCGGGGCGCCGTCCGTCTGGAAGATCACGAAGGCGGGGGTCTTGGCACCCGACTTCTCGTAGTGGGTGACCACTTCTTCCACGGCCGCGTGGTAGCTCGTACGTCCCATGCGGCCCAGGGAGGCGTGCAGGTCGTCGATCTTGGTGGCGTGGTCGGTGAGGGTGAGGTCGCCGGTGCCGTCCACTTCCGTGGAGAAGAACGTGACGTGGACGGTGGCGTCGGGGTCCAGGTGGGCGGCGAGGGCGAGGGTCTGGTCGCCGAGGGCCTGGGCTGAGCCGTCCTTGTAGTACGGGCGCATGGAGGCGGAGCGGTCGAGGACGAGGTAGACCTTGGCCTTGGCCGGGGCCTTGGTGCCGGTGAGGTTGTGGGCGGTGAGGGTTTCGCGGGCTGCGGTGTAGGCGGTGAGGAGGGTGGGGGGGACGGGCTGGGGGTGCGGTTCGGCCTCGGCTTCGCCTTCGGCCGGGTTGTTCCCACCCGCACCACCCGTGCCGGTTTCGTCGCCGGGTGCGGGTGGCCCCTGTGGGGCGTCCTCGCCGTCGGCGGCGAGCGGTTCGACTGGGGCGGCAGCCGCGGGCTCGGGTTCGGGTTCGGGCTCGCGCTGCTCCGTGACCGGCTCGTCCACGGTCGGCTCGGGGGCCTTGTCCTCGGGGGCCTTCTCCTCAGCGACCGGCTCGTCGATCACCGGCTCCTCAGTCACCGGCTCCGGCTCCACGACCGGCTCCGCCGCAGGCTCTTCGGCGACCGTCACCGGTTCCTCGGCGGTGGGCTTCTCAGCGGTCGGTTCCTCAGCCGTGGGTTCCTCAGCCGTCGGCTTCTCCACCGCCGGTTCCTCAGCCGTCGGCTCTTCGGCGACCGCCACTGGTTCCTCAGTCACCGGCTCTTCGACGACCGGCTCCTGGGCCTGCGGCTCCTGCGTCTCTGGCACCGGCTCTTCGGTGACCGTCACCCGCTCCTCCGTCACCGGCTCCTCAGGCGCTGTCGTCTCCGTCGACCTCGTCGGCTGGGGGACCGTGACGTTGTCGAAGGCGGCTGCGACCAGTTCGTGCTCTTCCTTTTCCGTTCTCTCGGCCTGCTCGGCCTGCTCGGCCTGCTCGGCCTGCTCGGCCACTCGCGGCTCCGGTACCTGCGCAGCGGCGGTCGGCTGGGGTTCGGGGGTGGACGGGGAAGGAACCGTCGGCTGTGACTCCGGCGAAGGTGTCGCGCCTTCTGCTTCGGCCGTGCGCCCCTTGCGCGACCGGCCGAACGCGTTCCGCAGGAGAGTGAGAATGCCCATGTGCGCAACCGTTCCTCATCAGTGCCCGGAAGTGAGTCTTGGCCACACATACTGACACTGCGCACACCCCGAACGGCGTGGGGTGTGCTGGACCTCGCCGCGTTCCTGGTGCGGGCGAGTGGGTTCCTGCCTGAGCGGAGCCCTTCCCGACGGGATTCCTGATTTTGCGGGTCATCTGGCATGCGACAGCGAGCGCTATCCTGAACTGGCTCTTTACGCACGAACATGCCCACACCGCGGAATTCCGCGGTGTGCACAAAGATTTGGGAGACGCGAGATGAGTTCTGAGGCAGTGACCGGAACCAGGCGGCGGAGGCGGCTGGCCAGGGCCGTGGCGGTGAGCGGGATAGGTGCCGCGGTGCTCACGGCCGTCATGGCCATACCCGCGCAGGCAGCCACGTGGACCATCAACGGACCCTATCGTTCGACATTTGCGGCTGCGGAGGCGGACCGTCCGGGCCTGGAAGCACAGTGCCGACAGCAGGACGGAAACGTGTATAACTCCAAGACACGGTGGCTCGGCCTCGAGGGCGGCGACCTGGTCTACTACGGGTACGTAGAGTGCCAGTCCAAGCGCGGCTAGGAGCGTGTCTCAGTAACGGGCAACCCGCCTATGGTTCGTGATCATTGGTGCGGGATGATCACGGTATGCATGGTGGGGATGGGCTGTTCGAGGTCGAGCCGGTCGAGAAGAAGCGGCCGATGGGTCCTGCGGTGGCGGTGGACAAGACGTTCCGGGCGTTCGACCCGCATCAGGTCCTGCTGCTGCCGCCGTCGCTGGATGACTGGCTGCCCGAGGACCACCCGGCCCGGTTCGTCGCCGACCTGGTCGACGAGGTGCTCGACCTCGGACCGGTCCTGGCGGACTACACCGAAAAGCGCGGCTACCCGCCCTACGACCCCCGGCTGATGGTGCGGCTGCTGATCTACGGCTACACCACCGGGGTGCGCTCCTCCCGGGCGATCGAGCGCCGCATGGCCGACGACGTCGCGTTCCGGTTCCTGGCCGCCGGCCAGGCCCCCGACTTCCGCTCGATCGCCCGGTTCCGCCGCCGCCACCTGGACGCACTGGCCGGTCTGTTCACCCAGTCGCTGCACCTGGCCATGCGACTCGGCCTGGTCAAGATGGGCCGCGTCGCGCTGGACGGCACCAAGCTGGAGGCCAGTGCCTCCAAGCACAAGGCGATGAGCTACGGCCGCCTGGTCGACAAGGAAGAGCGGATCGAGGCCGAGATCGCCCAGCTGGAAGCGAAGGCCCAGGCACTGCTGGCCGACGCGGAGGCCGCCGACGAAGCCGAGGACCAGGTCTTCGGCGTGGACGGCAAGGAGGTGGACCTGCCCGCCGAACTGGACCGGCGTGAAAAGCGCCTGGCGAAGCTGCAGGCCGCCCGCGCGCAGATCGAGGCCGAGGCCGCCGACAAGGCCCGCAAGCATGCCGAGGACAAGGAACGCCGCCGTCAGCAGCGCGCCGGCACCAGTGATGAGCAGGCCGTCACCGACGCCGGCGAGGCGACCGCCGCCAGGGCCCGGCCCAAGCCCAAGGCGCAGGCCAACTTCACCGATCCCGACTCGCGGATCATGAAGAACAGCGACGGCGCCTACATCCAGGCCTACAACGCGCAGGCCGTAGTCGACGAGGAACACCAGGTCATCACCGCCGCCGACGTGACGTGCAACCCCTCGGACGCGCTGAACTACACCCTGATGCTTGACCAGTCCGCGGCGAACACCGGCGCCCACCCCAAGCAGGCGCTGGTCGACGCCGGATACTGCTCGGAAGCCAACCTCGAAGCCGCCAAGGACCGCCAACTGGCCTGCGGCACCGACACGTTCATGGCCACCGGCCGACTGGCCCACGACGAGCAGGTTCCGCCCGCTCCACGCGGACGCATCCCCAAGGACGCCACGCTGAAGGAGCGCATGGCCCGCAAGCTGCGGACCAAGCCCGGCCGGGCCGCCTACGCCCGCCGCAAGGCCATCGTCGAACCCGTCTTCGGACAGATCATGACCTGCCACAACGGCCGCCGGCTCCTCCTGCGCGGCGAAGACGGCGCCCGCGGCGAGTGGCGACTGCTTGCCGCCTGCCACAACCTCCGCAAGATCTTCCGCCACGCCGGACCGACCGGCCTCGCCGCCGCGGCCGACTGACCAACCGGGCCGCCCCGGCCACCGCGGGCCGAAATCCCGGCCCGACCGACCCGCCCGTCGGCCCCACAGGCGCTGACCGGACCACCGCGACCGATCCCGCCGATCACGACCTCCCGGCCAGTTGCCCGTTACTGAGACACGCTCCTAG
>NZ_WJBG01000140.1 GCF_009709555.1 Streptomyces blattellae
TGAACCGCCCCGGCTCGAATGGAGACTCGATTTCGTGAAAGGATCGAGTCATGGCACGACCTTCCTCCTATCCGCTTGAGCTGCGCCGTCGCGCGGTGCGCATGGTCGCCGAAGTTCGCGGCGACTACCCGACCGAGTCCGCCGCGATCAAGGCCGTGGCCGAGAAACTGGGCATCGGCTCGAATGAGACGCTGCGCAAGTGGGTGCGGCAGGACCAGGTCGACTCCGGGCAGCGGCCGGGGACGACGACGGAGGAGTCCGCGCAGATCAAGGCGTTGAAGAGGGAGAACGCTGAACTCAAGCGGGCGAACGAGATCCTGAAGGCTGCGGCGAGTTTCTTCGCGGCCGAGCTCGACCGGCCACACCTGCGCTCGTAGCGTTCATCGACGAGCACCGGGACCGCTTCGGCGGTGTCGAGCCGATCTGCCGCGTGCTGTCCGAGCACGATTGCAAGATCGCCCCATCCACCTACTACGCCCACAAGAAACGACTCCAGAACCCGTCCGCGCGAACCGTGCGGGACGAGGAACTCAAGGAGCTGATCCAGGAGGTCTACACGTCCAACTTCCGTGTCTACGGGGCAAGGAAGATCTGGCGCGAGCTGAACCGCCAGGGCCACCGGGTGGCCCGCTGCACCGTCGAGCGGCTGATGCGCGAGATGGGCATCGCCGGCGCCGTGCGGGGCAAGAGAGTGATCACCACGATCCCCGACGAAACGGCCGACCGGGCACCGGACCGGGTGGACCGCAAGTTCGTCGCCGACGCACCGAACCGCTGCTGGGTCGCCGACTTCACGCATGTGGCCACGTGGGCGGGGGTCGTCTACGTCGCCTTCGTCGTGGACACCTTCTCCCGCCGCATCGTCGGCTGGTCCGCCTCCACCTCCAAAGAGACCCAACTCGTCCTGGATGCATTGGAGATGGGGCTTTGGCAGCGCGACCGTGAAGGCCGCCCCCACATCCCTGGCGAGCTGATTCATCACTCAGATGCGGGCAGCCAGTACACGTCGTTCAAGCTCGCCGAACACCTCGACGCCGCCGGCATCGCGGCCTCGATCGGCTCGGTCGGCGACGCCTACGACAACGCGCTGATGGAGTCGACGATCGGCCTGTACAAGACCGAGATCATCAAGCCCCGCCGCCCCTGGAAGACCCTGAGCGAGGTCGAGCTGGCTACCGCCGAATGGGTTGACTGGTACTGCCACCGCCGACTCCACGGTGAAATAGGCCACATCCCGCCCGTCGAATACGAGACCAACTACTACCTGGGAACCACGAAACACCAGGTCACAACAACCATCTGAGATCTCTATCGAACTCGGGGCGGTTCACACTCCCGGGTGACCTGGATCCAGGCACTCGACTTCGCCGAGTCCGTGGCCGAACGCGACGGCGCCCTCATCCACCTCACCGCGCCCGGGCACGTCCCCCGGCCCGCCCCCACGGACTTCGCCGAGGCGGCCGGCGCCTACGCGCGGGCGATGCGAACCCTCGCCCAGCACGTCCCCGTCGTCGGCCTCGACGCGGCCGAACTCGCTCACCCGCCCCGCCAGGACGGCTGCGCACACCGCGAACTCGGGCGGAACAAGCAGCAGTTGACGGTACGTTGGTAATCGACCTCGTGACGCACGGCAGGAGAACTCCCATGGCAGACGGCCGGCCCGCCCCCGACCAGGAAGCACTGTCCAAGATCGACACCACGGTGCCGCATTCCGCCCGCATCTGGAACTACTGGATGGGAGGCAAGGACAACTACGAAGTCGACCGGATCGCGGGCGACGCCTACCGCGAGACCGCCCCGAACATCGAGACCATGGCCCGCGCCTCCCGCCAGTACCTGATCCGCTCCGTGACCTTCGTGGCGGGCGAACTCGGCATCCGGCAGTTCCTCGACATCGGCACCGGCCTGCCCACGTACGACAACACCCACCAGGTCGCGCAGCGGATGGCGCCCGAGTCCCGCATCGTCTACGCCGACAACGACCCGCTGGTCCTCCGGCACGCCCAGGCCCTGCTCACCAGCACCCCCGACGGCGTCACCGAGTACGTCGACGCGGACCTGCACGAACCGGAGAAGATCCTGGAAGCGGCAGGCCGGATCCTGGACTTCGACCAGCCGGTCGCCCTCATGCTCATGGGCATCCTCGGCCACATCCAGGACTACGAGGAAGCCAAGTCCATCGTCCACCGCCTCCAGGCGGCCCTGTGTCCCGGCAGCTACTTCGTGCACTACGACAGCACGGACACGGACGAGGAACTCAAGCGGGCCCAGCAGGGCTACGACGACACCGGCGCCATCCCGTACGTCCTGCGCAGCCCTGAGCAGCTCGCCGCGTACTACGAGGGCCTGGAACTGCTCGAACCCGGCATCGTCTCCTGCCCCCTGTGGCACCCCGAGCCCGGCACCACGCCCGAGCCCACCGACGTCTACGGCGGGGTGGCCCGCAAGCCCTGACCCACCCGCCCAGCGGCGGCCGGGGGGCGGACCCGGGCTGTGGCCGGCTGGTCCCGGGAGCTTCAGATCCACGTGTCGAGCCACATCCTGGCCCGCCAGTCGGCGTACGGGATGGTCTGCCCCGTGTAGACCGGGAAGAAGTAGATGAAGTTCCAGGCGATGAGCAGCACGAGCACACCGGCCGCCACCCCGCCCTGTATGCGGCGCTTGCGGGCCGCCCCCGGCGGCCCCAGCACCGCTCCCAGCATCATCGTCACGGCCAGGCACAGATACGGCACGAAGACGACGGCGTAGAAGGAGAAGATCGTGCGGTCCTGGTACAGGAACCAGGGCAGATAACCGGCGCTCACCGCGCACAGGATGGCGCCGGCACGCCAGTCGCGGCGCAGTGCCCACCGATAGAGCAGGTATACGAGGGCGCAGCAGGCCGACCACCACAGCAGTGGCGTGCCGAGTGCGAGGATGGTCTGTGCGCAGTCGGTCGTCGTGCCGCAGCCGTCCTTGCCGGGTGCCGGCGACTCGTAGTGGAAGAGCACGGGGCGGCCGAGGACCAGCCAACTCCAGGGGTTGGACTCGTACTTGTGGGGAGTGTGCAGCCCCACGTTGAACTGGTACACCCCGTACTCGTAGTGCCACAGGCTGCGCAGCGGAGCCGGGATCCACGACCATGTGCCGCCGCGGCCGTCCGCCCAGTGGCGTCCGTAGCCGTCGTCGGACAGGAACCAGCCGGTCCATGTCACCAGATACGTCGCCCCAGCGACCACCACGAGGGACAGCGCCGACCAGCCGAGTTCCTTGCGCAACACCGCCCGGTAGGGGTGGCGGGCGCCCGCCACGCGGCGGGAGCCGACGTCCCACAGCAGGGTCAGGACCACGAAGAAGGCCAGGAAATACGGGCCGCTCCATTTGCTGGAGGCCGCGAGTCCCAGGAAGAGGCCGGCCGCGAGCCGCCAGGGACGCACGCACTCCCGTCCCGGCATGGTCACCGGTGTGCGCGTCCGGTCGCACACGGCCGTCCTCACCGACCGGCAACGCCGCCGCGAGCCGGGCCCGTGCCCGGTCCCGGTCGATCAGCAGGCATCCGAACGCCGCCAGGGCGAAGAACATGACGACGAGGTCCAGCAGGGCGGTACGGCTCATCACCACGTGCAGACCGTCCACCGCCAGCAGCGCGCCCGCCAGGCAGCCCAGCATCGTCGAGCGGAACAGGCGGCGGCCTATTCGGCACAGCATCAGCACCGACAGCGTGCCCAGGACCGCCGTCATGAAGCGCCAGCCGAACGGATCGAGGCCGAACATCCACTCGCCGAGGGCGATCATCCACTTGCCCACGGGCGGGTGTGCGACGAAGGCTCCGGTGTCG
This sequence comes from Streptomyces blattellae, assembly GCF_009709555.1. GTDB lineage: Bacteria > Actinomycetota > Actinomycetes > Streptomycetales > Streptomycetaceae > Streptomyces > Streptomyces blattellae. Next base: position 3,818 of record NZ_WJBG01000140.1, read on the forward strand.
GAGAGCGGGATCGCCTGGGGGTCCGCGAGTATCTGCGGGTCGGAGACCTTGCGGTCCGGCCAGGTGCCCTCGTAGCCGGACTGCAGCAGGGACCAGGCGTCCTTGGCGTAGTAGGTCTCGTCGAAGACGAAGGCCTGCGGGCGGCCGAGCTGCCAGAAACGTATCGCTCCGGCCAATACGGCGACGAGTACCGGCCCCAGCCAGCCTGTCGCCTTCCCGAGGCGGTAGGCCGGCGCCGGGCTGAGGCCCATGGATTCCCAGAGACGAGTGGACGGCTTCGGAAAGGGCGGAACCAGGCGTTCACGGGTGTCGGTCCGGGGGCGTCCGGTGTACCCGAACTGGCGAATGCGCCAACGCCAGTTGTCGGGCGGCGGCGTCGGGCGGGTGCCGTCGAGGACAGGGGAACGGGGCGCGTTGCTACTCGTCACCGGATGACCTTAAGTGTCACCGGATGACCTTAAGTGTCACCGGATGACCTTGAGCAGTGACGTGTGGGGTGGGGTGGACGCAGCTCGCCCGGGGCGGCGTCCGAATCCCACCGGTTTCCGCCGATGGTGGGGCAGGTGCCGGGCGAGATCAGCTCCGGCAGGCGCATCCCGTGGCGCTCTTGGCCGCGGCGACGGTGAGGGAGTGGTCGGTCGGCTGCTCGGCCGGTGTGCAGCAGGCGGTGACGCCGCAGCAGGAGTCGTCCGCCTCGGGCGTCGCGGTGGCGGGCTTGGCGGCGCGGACGATGGCGGAGTGCATGCCGTCGGCGAAGGAGTGGGTCGGGGTGATCTCGATGTCCGTGAAGCCGGCGGCCTCCAGGCCCGCGCGGTATTCGGCGAAGGACAGGGCTCCCGCGACGCAGCCGGCGTAATCGCCGCGCTCGGCGCGCTGCCCGGTGGTGAGGGTGTCGTCGGCGACGACGTCGGAGACACCGATCCGGCCACCGGGCCTGAGCACGCGGAAGGTCTCGGCGAAGACGGCGGGCTTGTCGACGGACAGGTTGATGACGCAGTTGGAGATCACCACGTCGATGGTGTTCGCGGGCAGCGGGATGGCTTCGATGGTGCCTTTGAGGAACTCGACATTGGTCGCGCCCGCCTTCTCGGCGTTGGCCAGGGCGAGGGCGAGCATCTCCTCGGTCATGTCCAGTCCGTACGCCTTGCCCGTCGGCCCTACGCGGCGGCCGGAGAGCAGGACGTCGATGCCGCCGCCGGAACCGAGGTCCAGAACCCGCTCGCCCTCGCGCAGTTCGGCGACGGCGGTGGGGTTGCCGCAGCCGAGAGAGGCGGCGACGGCCTCGGCGGGCAGCGCGTCGCGCTCGTCGGCGGCGTACAGGGTGGAGCCGAAGTTCTCGTCGACCTCGACCGGCTGCGGGCCGCAGCAGGCGCTGCTGCCTTCGGCGACCTGCACGGCCGCCGCCGCGTACCGCCGACGGACGGTTTCGCGCAGGTCGGTGGACTGCTCGTTCATGACTCACTCCCAGATGACGGGGTGCGGTGCGGCCTCGGAGCGGCCTGCATTGATGTCTATCGATGTTTCTTGACGCAAGCTTGCGCCTTGAATCGAAAAACGTCAACATAGAGGTATGTCGAAACAAGAGCTTGAGGTGATCGGCCAGGACGCCGCCTGCTGCCCGGGGCTGTCCGCCGCGCCGCTGGACGAGGACCAGGCCGCCGACCTGGCAAAGGTCTTCAAGGCCCTGGGTGACCCGGTCCGGCTGCGTCTGATGTCGCTGATCGCCTCGCGCGGGGCCGGTGGTGAGGTCTGCGTGTGCGAGCTGACGCCGGCCTTCGACCTGTCCCAGCCGACGATCTCCCACCACCTCAAGCTGCTGCGGCAGGCCGGGCTCATCGACTGCGAGCGGCGCGGGACCTGGGTCTACTACTGGGTGCTGCCCGGCGTACTCGACCGGCTCGCCGGGTTCCTGGCCACCTCGCAGACCGCCGGAACCGGCGCGTGAGCGCGCCGCTCGGCCGTCGGGTCGCCGCCGAGGTGATCGGGACCGGGCTGCTGGTCGCCGTGGTGGTCGGCTCCGGCATCCAGGCCACGGAGCTGTCGCGCGATGTCGGCGTGCAGTTGCTCGCCAACTCCCTCGCCACCGTCTTCGGTCTGGGCGTGCTGATCGTTCTGCTCGGGCCGGTGTCCGGCGCGCACTTCAACCCCGTCGTCACCCTCGCCGCCTGGTTCACCGGCCGCCGTGACCCGGACGGCCTCAGCCTGCGTGACGTCGCCGCGTACGTGCCTGCCCAGATCGCCGGTGCCATAGGCGGCGCGGTCCTGGCCAATGCCATGTTCGCCGAGCCGCCGGTCACGTTCTCCACCCACGACCGGTCCGCCGGGCACCTGTGGCTCGGCGAGGCGGTCGCGACCGCCGGGCTCCTCCTCGTGATCTTCGGGCTGGCCCGCGTCCGCCGTGCGAGCATGACGCCGGTCGCCGTGGCCGCGTTCATCGGCTCCGCGTACTGGTTCACCTCGTCCACCTCGTTCGCGAACCCGGCCGTCACCATCGGCCGGACCTTCACCGACTCCTTCGCCGGCATCGCCCCGGACGCCGTGCTCCCGTTCGTCGCCGCCCAACTGGCCGGGGCCGCCCTCGGTCTCGCCCTGCTCCCCGTGCTCTTCGGCCCTCCGACGCTCACCGCAGCGCAGCCCGCCCTCACCGACGGCGAGCCCGGCCTGGCCGCCGCCCGCTGACCCACCCGAAAGACATCCGCCGTGCACACTCCAGCTCAGCGTCCGTCCGTGCTCTTCGTCTGCGTCCACAACGCCGGCCGATCCCAGATGGCAGCCGCCTTCCTCACCCACCTCGCGGGCGACCGCATCGAGGTCCGCTCCGCCGGCTCCGCCCCGGCCGACGCGGTCAACCCGGCCGTGGTGGAAGCGATGCGCGAGGTCGGCGTCGACATCTCCGCCCAGACCCCGAAGGTCCTGACGACGGAGGCGGTCCAGGCATCCGATGTCGTGATCACCATGGGGTGCGGCGACGCGTGTCCCGTCTTCCCCGGCAAGCGCTACCTCGACTGGCAGCTCGACGACCCTGCCGGGCAGGGCGTCGAGGCCGTGCGCCCCATCCGCGACGCGATCGAGACACGCGTCCGGACACTGATCTCGGACGTGGCACCCGGCTGACGGCCGGCGGACCGCCGCCGGACCCATGGCCGACGCGGTCCGAGGCCGACCGGCTGCGGGGGCCCGGTGGTTGGGCCGGGAGTCAGGGCTTGACGTGGTCCGCAGAGCGGCTGGGAGAGCTGGTGTGGGACCGAGTGCCGCTCGCTTCGTGGGATGCCCGGTGGCCGTAGGGTCGTCGGGGTGCCGCTGCGACGGTGCGGGCCGTTACCGGACGGCTGCCGCGTTCCTCGCGCGGGCGCGAGGCGGTCTCCCCGCGGAGCGACGGTCCGGCGGAGCGACGGTCCGGCGGAGCGACGGTCCGGCGGAGCGACGGTCCGGCGGACGGCCTGCCGAAGGAGCGGTCCGGGTGGGATGCGGCTCGATCGGTCAGGAGGGCCCATGTCAGGACCGTTCGAAGCGGTGATCGAGGTCGATCGTCCCGTCGAGAAGGTCTTCGCCTGCCTCGCCGACGGACGCAACGATCCGCAGTTCAGTCGAAGAACAGCGTGACGGCACGCGAAGGCGGATACGCCCTGGAGCCGCTGACCGACCGCACGACCCGGGTCCGCTTCTTCAACACTCCGGAAGGCCACGGACTGGGCAAGCTCATCGTCGGCCTGGCGCTCGCCGCCGCCCGCAAGGACGCCGACAGCTTCGGCGCGCGGATCAAGTCAGCAGCCGAGGCGGCGATCGGCCCGGACTGACGCGCGTGCGGTGCACTGCACATGCCTGCACAACTCCCCTCTCCGCTCCGCAGGTTGCGGCCCGGAGACCGGCGCCACGGGCCTGGTGACGACGGTCGCTGACGGCTACGTTGACAGAGCGGGAACCGAGTTGGACGACGCGGCGGGCTTGGGGGGACGGGATGAAACGGCGGTGGCGGCTCGGCGTGGCGGTGGCCGCAGGGGCGGCGGCGCTGCTGCTGCTCACGGGGTGCGGCACCCCGACGGATTACAGCGAGATCGTCACGTTCACCGACGAGCACGGCCGTGTCTGCACCGCGGCGGTGGTCGTCGACCAGGAGCAGAACGAGGGCGACGACTACGAGATCTCCAGCCTCGACTGCGACTACCCCCCGGAGGGCCAGACACCGGGTCCCACCCGCTACGCGCCGCTGCCGGAGCGGGATACGGAGTAGCCGGCCTCAGCGGATGCCCAGCGGGCGGCGGATGTCCTCCGCGTGCACGATCGTCTCGCCGGGCATCGCGCGGACGGGGCAGTTCCGGTTCTGTGCTGCTGGGGAGTCTCCGGTCAGGGGCCAGGTCCGCGTCGCACCGGACGGGTAGCGGGTGGGCGGCGTCCCGAGCGGACGTCTTGGCGCAGGCGCACGTTCACGGCGCACGGCTGGGAGCCGCACCGATCCAGCGGTGATACGCGTCCACGTCGACGTTGCCGCCGCACACGATGGTGACGACGTGCCGGCCGGCGAAGCGGTCGCGGTCTTCGAGGATCGCCGCGATGCCGAGCGCGGCCGACGGTTCGACGACGAGGCCGGCGTGGTCGAGGAGCATCCGCATACCGGCGACGATCGACGCCTCCTGGACGAGGACGGCGTCGTCGGCGACCAGGAGCAAGTCGTCCAGGACGGCCGGGATGGGACACCGGCCGGCGACCCCGTCGGCGATGGTGTCGGTCGAGTCGGTGGTGACCACGCGCCGTTGGCGCCACGACCGGGTCATCGCCGGTGCGCCCAGCGGCTGGACGCATATCACCTCGACGTCGGGCGCCGACGCCTTCAGCACATGCCCCACACCGGTGGCCAGCGCCCCGCCGCCCAGAGCGATCAGCACGGCGTCGCACGACGGCACCGTGTCCACCAGTTCCAGGCCGATGGTCGCCGCGCCCTCGCAGGTCTCGATGTCCAGGCTGTCCTCGACCAGCCGGATGCCCTCGTACCGCGCGATGGCCGCCGCCCGCTCGCGAGCCGTCTCGTGGTCGCCGTCCACCAGTTCCAGCCTGGCACCCAACGCGCGGATGCGATCAAGCTTGGCCACGGTCGCGAAGCGGGATGCGACGACGGTCACGTCGAGTCCCCGGCCGCGACCGGACCACGCCAGGGCCTGGCCGAGGTTGCCCGCGCTGGCGCACACCACGGACCGCGAGCCGTCGTCGGCTAGCATGCTCGCAACCACCTCGGTGCCACGGGCCTTGAAGCTGCGGACCGGGTTCGCCGTTTCGAGCTTGATGCTCACGGTGCATCCGAGGCGGGGCACGAGTGGCTCGCAGGGGTACAGCGGAGTGTCGAGAAAGACCGGGTCGATCACCCGCCGGGCCGCCCGGATCCGAGCGGTGTCGAGGCGTGTCTCCTGCATGACACGGCAGCCTAGCGCCGCCGGCGCTGTTCCCTTCGTGAAGGTACTGCGCGACCGCGGTGTGGCCTTCGACCAGCCCGACCCACAGGAATACACGTTCGGTGTCCGTATAGAGGCGGTGGATCCGGACGGCAACCGAAGCTCGCCGCGCCGGCGCAACCAGCCAGGCAGCAGCGACAACTGACCGCCCGTAGGCCCCGTGCGGTCGGCGCCGTCGGCTTCTGTCTCCTACGGCGGCGCCGGAGCGCGCGCGTGCATATACCTGCCGGTTTGATGCGCGGGCGCTCGCCCCATACGGGGAATTGAGCCCCGGCCGTCTGTTCGCGGCACCCGGCACCCGATGCACTGGGGCATCAACCGATCAGCCACATCTGTAATTCCAGCCCAGCGAACCCACGATCACCTCAGGTCACCCCGAACAGCCCCGGACGGGCAGTGCAGTACATCGGCGCACTACTAGGAGGCTTTGATGGCGCTCACGCAGTGGACGAGGTCAATGGAGTGGCTGGCCGCGTCGTCGGAGGATCCCCGCGCCTGCAAGGAGGAGTGGCAGAACGGCAGCACCGGGGTCACACTGCTCGCCGCCGGACGGTTCTGGGACGTGCTGGTCGTGCCGGAAGAGCTCGGCCTGCGCGTCGCCGAGCTCCTGGAAGACCTGCCCCTGCTCAATCCCGGCCCCTGCCTGCTGGATACCCGACGCCGTCATGTGGGCTTCCTCCTGCCCCCGGAGCCGCATGCCGTATGGATCGGCACCGGACTGCGCCTTCTCGGCAGGGGAACCTGGATCGCCGCTCCCGCGCCGCACTGCCGCTGGGGCGCGCTGCGCTGGATCCTCCCGCCGGACGGCACCGGGACGCTGACCATGCCCGAAGTCCTGGAAGTGGCCCTGCAGCGGTGCGCGAGCGAGCTGTCCCGCCTCCAAGGTCTCCCGGCCCTTCCCGGATCCGCCGCCCACGGCCGAACGACGACGTCAGACGCCCCGTGGCTCGATGGCCCGCCCGTGTCCGTCTGCGGCCCGGCCGACTCCGGGACGTTCACATCCGCACAGCGGGGAGTCGTGAGGAGGCTCAACGGCGAGCAGAGTCCGGCGACCGCGCCCCGCCGACGCCTCACGCGACGCCCGGAGCGTCCAGTTGTGCCTGCGTGGAGCGAAGGGCAATGACTGGCAGGCCACGTCATGGCCCAGATGCGCGCGCACCGCACTGTGCTCATCGGCTCGCCCCGGCCCCGGCTATGGCCCGGACACCACCCTCGACCGGGCTCCCCGGGCGTGCCCGGCGAAAAGGCACCGAGGCTCGCACGCCGCCGAGGTGTACGCGCAGGCGGGCCCGAGGAGGTGCTGCCCTTCCTGGGCGGACGGCGCGGACGCCGCGGACGGCGCGGATTGACGGGCGGCGGTGCCCGATGGCGTCCCGCCGGGTGGTGTAGTCGATCAAGCTGGCGGAATCCCCAGGTCGCGGCCCGAATCGCCCTCACCGGAGGCCCTGTTGAGGCTCGCCGGGCAGGGACCAGTGGTGATCGCACGACGGCTGGCAGCGGCACGTACCGGACGGCTCCAGAGCGGAAGCGACGGACCGTGATCGGCCACACCACGACCGGGGACACTACCCGGTGCCCGCCTGCCCCACGAGGGCGACGTCCATGGCGTCCCCGGCAGAAACCCCGCCCTCGGGCAGGCCGTCGGCCTCACCGACCTCGGCGGTGACCGCCGGGCCGAACTCGTCGTGTGACCGCCGGGCCGAACTCGTCGGGTGACCGCCGGGCCGAACTCGTCGGGTGGGCGCCGGGTGACGACGCCGACCCGGCTCGGCGTGGCTGCTGCCCGGCTCCGCCGCCGGCCCCTCCCCCGGGGCGTCACAGCCTGCACGGCGGTTCCTTCGGCGACCCGGGCTGGGGGATCGCCCGCCGGCACGGGCGCCTCGCGGGAGTGTCCCGCCCGCGTCACATGTTGATCATGTGGCCGGCGAGCCCGTGAAGGGCCTCCTTGACCGCCTCGCCCAGCGTCGGATGGCCGTGCACGTTGCGGGCGACCTCGTGGACGGTCAGGTCCCACTGCTGGGCGAGGGTCAACTCCGGGAGCAGCTCGGTGACTTCGGGGCCGATCAGGTGGGCGCCGAGGAGTTCGCCGTACCGGGCGTCGCTGAGGATCTTCACGAAGCCCGCGGTGTCGCCCAGGCCGTGCGACTTGCCGTTGGCGGTGAACGGGAACTTCGCCACCTTGACGTCGAAGCCCTGCTCGCGGGCCTGCGCCTCGGTCCAGCCGAAGCTGGCGATCTGCGGCTGGCAGTAGGTCGCGCGCGGAATCATCACGTAGTCGAGCTCCATCGTCTCCGCGTCGGCGATCGTCTCGGCCGCCACGATGCCCATCGACTCTGCGGCGTGGGCGAGCATCAGCTTGGCTGTCACATCGCCGATGGCGAAGATGTGCGGAACGCTCGTGCGGCAGCGGGCGTCGATGTCGATCGCCCCGCGGTCGGTGAGCTTCACGCCTGTGTTCTCCAGGCCATAACCCTGCACCCGCGGCTGGAAGCCGATGGCCTGGAGCACCTTCCCGGCCTGAAGGGTCTGCCGCTGGCCGCCCGTGGTCACCATGACCTTGACCGAGTCGCCGGAGTCGTTGATCGCCTCGACCCGGGTGGAGGTCAGCACATTGATGCCGAGCCGCTTGTAACGGCGGGTCAGTTCCGCGGAGACCTCCTCGTCCTCCAGCGGGACGATGCGGTCGAGGAACTCGACGAGCGTGACCTGCACGCCGTAGTTGTGCAGGACGTACGCGAATTCGACGCCGATCGCGCCGGCGCCCGCGATGATGACGCTCTCCGGGAGCGTGTCGGACAGGATCTGCTCCTCGTACGTCACCACGCGCTCGCTGAGCGAGGTGCCGGGCAGCAGTTTCGTGGTGGCGCCGGCGGCGATGACGCAGTGGCCGAAGGTGACGGTCGCCGTGCCGCCGTCGGTGAGGGAGACCTGGAGGGTGCGGTCGTCGCTGAAGGTGCCGCGGCCGGTGTACTGGGTGATCTTGTTCTTCTTCATCAGGTAGTGGACGCCCTTGACGCGTCCGTCGGCCACCTTGCGGCTGCGGGTGAACGCCGCACCGTAGTCGAAGGTCACATCGCCGTTCACCCGGATGCCGAAGGTCTTGGCCTCCTGGGTGAAGATGTGGGCCAGCTCCGCGTTGCGCAGCAGCGCCTTCGACGGGATGCACCCCACGTTGAGGCACACGCCGCCCCAGTACTTCTCCTCGACGATCGCCGTGTTCAGGCCGAGCTGGGCCGCCCTGATCGCTGCCACATATCCCCCGGGGCCGGCGCCCAGGACAACCACGTCAAAGTGTGCGCTCATGCCGGCCAGCCTAGGCCGTTTTCGTTCGGATCATCTGTGCCGTTTCAGCTGATCTGCCACGCCACTGCCGTCCTGGGGGACCGTCACGGCTGGGCGTCTCGACGCCGCCCGAGCTCCATGAGCACACCGCCGTTGGGCCAACCAGGTGAGCATGGCCGAGGCCGCCCGCTCAGGGACGCCGCCTCGCGGGACGGCCCGAGCAAAAGGCCGTACGGTCACACCCGTACCGCCGATCCCCGCTCGCTCATCCGCGGCGCGCACAGGATCCGCTTCCTGCGTACCCGCTTCCCCTCGATCGCCGCGACCGTCAAGCGCGCCGCCTCCACGGCGATCTCGGCCAGGCCCCAGTCCACCGTGGTCAGCGGCGGTGTGAGCACCCGCGACACCGGGTGGTCGTCGAAGCCGACCACGGACACGTCCCGGCCCACTTCCAGGGATGCCTCGGCCGCCGCCCCGTACACGCCGTAGGCCAGTGAGTCGGAGAAGCAGAACACCGCGGTCGCGGACCAGTCGCCGTCCAGGACGCGCCGGGCCACCGCCGTCGCCTCGCCCAACTCCTGCGGGCACGGCACCAGTTCGACCCACAGCCCCAGCCGGCCGGCCGCCTCGCGGACGTACACGTCGGCGGGCCGGCCGGGCGTGCTGGGCCGGGTCGGGGTCAGCACGGTCACGCGGCGGTGGCCGAGTCCGTGCAGATACTCCAGTACGGCGTCGATACCGGCCCGGTTGTCGAAGATGACCTGCCCGGCGGTGCGGGCCCGGCTCAGCGAGTCCCCGACCGCCACCACCGGCAGCGCGTCGGCGATCGCGGCCCAGCCCTCCTCCGAGGGATTGACGGGAGACACGAGCAGTGCGTCGACGCGCTGGTCGCGCAGTTGCTTGGCGAGCGCCAGTTCCCGCTCGGGGTCGCCGCCGGCGTCCAGGATCAGTGCGTAGTGGTCGCTGGCCAGCAGTTCCCGGCCGATGGCCGCCATCAGCTGCTGCTGCCAGAGGTCCTGGAGGTCGCCGGCGAGCACTCCGACCATGCTGGTGCGACCGCTGGCCAGGGCACGGGCGATGGGGTCGGCCTCGTAGCCCAGTTCGGCCGCCGCCTTGCGTACCCGCTCCTCGGTCTCCTTCGAGACCTGCTTGCCGCGCAGGGCATAGGAGACGGCGGCGGTGGAAAGGCCCGTGGCCTCGGCCACCTCGCGGAGGGTGGTGCGCTTGTTGGGCCTGGCCATGGCGGGAAGCCTACCGGGCCCTGTCCGCAGTGTGGGCGCGTGCTTGACACGACATCTTGTTAACCGCTTAAGTTAACCGCGTCACTGAAGCGCTTAACAGCATCGCCCCCTGCTCCGTCGACCTGCGCTTCCCGAGGACTTCAACGTGCTCATCGACGTCCATCAGCACATCTGGCCGCCCGCCTTCACCGAGTTGCTGCGCGCCCGTACCACTCCGCCGTGTCTGGACGGCTGGACCCTGCACCTGGCGGGCGAGCAGCCGTTCGCGGTCGACCCCGCCGATCACGACATCGCCGCGCGCGCCCGCCTCGCCGCCGCGGACGGCCTCGGCCTGGCCCTGGTCTCGCTCTCCAGCCCGCTGGGCATCGAGTACCTGCCGCCCGCCGAGGCCACCCCGCTGCTGGACGCGTTCCACGACGGCGCCCTCGCGCTCCCGGCCCCGTTCGGCGTCTGGGCCTCGCCCTGTCTGTCCGAGCCGGACCCCGAGGCCGTCGAACGCGAGCTGCGCCGCGGCTGCGTCGGCCTCCAACTCCCGGCCACGGCACTGCTCGACGCCGCGGGCCGGCAGGAGTGCGCTCCGCTGCTGGACGTCCTCACCCTCCTCGGCAAGCCCCTGTTCATCCACCCCGGAGCGGCCCCGGCCACCCCGGACACGCCCCCTTGGTGGCCGGCGCTGGTCCCCTACCTGCACCAGATGCACGCGTCGTGGTTCGCGTTCCGCGCCTTCGGCCGCGCTCGCCACCCGCACCTGCGGGTCTGCTTCGCCGCCCTCGCCGGACTGGCGCCCCTGCACGGCGAGCGGCTGGCGGCCCGCGGCGGCGGGCGCGGCGAGATCGACTTCGACGTCTTCTACGAGACCTCCTCCTACGGCACTCGCGCCGTGGACGCACTCGTCCGCGCCGTCGGGATCGACGTGATCGTCAGCGGCAGCGACCGCCCGTACGCGTCCCCCGTCATCCCCGGCGGCGGCACGGACGCCGCCGTCCACGCCCTGCGCACCACCAACCCGGACCGCCTGCTGCGAGGCCGCACACGAGCCGAGCCGACGGACGAACAGAAAGAAGGGAGCCCCCCGTGACCTACGAGTCCTTGCCGGACCGCACGCTCGACAAGCACGAACTCCGGGCACTCGTCGATGAACTCGCCGCCCGCCCCGAGCTCTGGCGCGAGCAGATCGGTTTCTCGGACGAGCAGCGGCACTACGCCTCCCTGTACCGGGACGAGTACGTCGACGTATGGCTGCTGTGCTGGACCCGGCAGAACGACACCGGCTGGCACGACCACGACATCTCGTCGGGCGCGGTCCGCGTCGTCCAGGGCGCGCTCAACGAGTCCAATCCGCGCATCGGCGGCAGCCACCTGTCCAGCACGATCGGCGCCGGCGGAGCGTTCTGCTTCGGACCCGAGCACATTCACCGCCTCACCGGCGCCACCGACGACACGGTCTCGATCCACGCCTACTCGCCCCCGTTGTGGCGCCTGGGCCAGTACGTCATCACCGAGGACGGCCTGATGCGCCGCATCTCCGTCTCCTACGCGGAAGAACTACGGCCCCTGGACAACCCGGCGGCCTGAACCCGCGCGCCTGGGCGCTCGCCCGACAGGCAGTCGTCCCCGGCACGCCCGTCGGGAGGCAGGGCGGCTTCGGACGGTCAGCGGCGGCGCCGCAGTGACGGGTCGAGCAGCGCGGGCGGAGTGTCGTGCTTCTCGTGCGGGGCGAGGTCGGTGCCGGGGGCGACGATGGAGTCGATCGCGTCGAGAACGTCGGCGCGGAGCACGGTGTCCGCGGCGGCGAGTTGTGCGTGCAGGTGGTCCGGTGTGCGGGGGCCGACGAGGGCGCTCGTGACGGCGGGATGCGCGGTCACGAATCCGAGGGCGAGCTGGATCATGGTCAGCCCCGCCTCGTCGGCGACCTTGGCCAGCTGCTCCACGGCCTCCAGCCTGGCCCGGTTGGAGGGGAGGGAAAGGTCGAAGCGGTCCGGCATGAACGTGGAGCGGCTGGTGGTGACGTCCCGCCCCTCCCGGATCGCGCCCGACAGCCAGCCCGAGGCCAGCGGGCTCCACACCAGCACGCCGAGCCCGTACTGCTCGGTCACGGGCAGCACATGGGTCTCGATGCCGCGTTGGAGGATCGAGTAGCTGGGCTGTTCGGTGACGTAGCGGCTCAGGTGACACTCGCGGGCGGCCCACTGGGCTTGCACGATGCGGTGGGCGGGGAACGTCGAGGAGCCGAAGTAGCGGATCTTTCCCGCGCGTTGCAGGTCGGTCAGTGCCGACAGGGTCTCCTCGTCGCTGGTGTGGGGGTCCCATCGGTGGATCTGGTAGAGGTCGACGTGGTCCACGCCCAGGCGGCGCAGGCTGTTGTCCAGGGCGGTCACCAGCCAACGGCGCGAACTGCCCCGGTGGTTGCGTTCGTCGCTCATCGGCATGGTCGCCTTGGTGGCCAGCACGATGTCGTCGCGGCGGCCGGCGATGGCCTTGCCGACCAGCTCTTCCGACTCCCCCGCGCTGTACATGTCCGCGGTGTCGATGACGTTGATGCCGCCCTCCAGAGCGGCATCGACGATGGCGGTGACCTCGTCCTCGGTGGTGCGTCCGATCCTGCCGAAGTTCATCGCGCCGAGCGCGAGGGAGCTGACCTGCACACCGGTGCGGCCCAAGGTGCGGTACTGCATGACCGTATGCCTCCATGGCGGATATCATCAACAAACGGAACGCTGCTCCGTTAACGGGAACAACGATACGGAGCACTGTTCCGTTTAGCAACACGGCGAGCGACCCAGCGGAGGAAGTGGCGTGGGGAACGACAACGACGAGGGCGCGGCACGCCCGGCCCGGCCGAAACGGGCGGACGCCCGGCGCAACAAGGAGACGCTGCTCGACGCGGCCGCCGCGGTCTTCGTCACGGCGGGCGTGGAAGCGCCGGTACGCGACATCGCGGCCAGGGCCGGCGTCGGGATGGGCACGATCTACCGCCACTTCCCCACCCGGGCGGACCTCATCATCGCCGTCTACCGGCATCAGGTCGACGCCTGTGCCGAGGCCGGCCCGGCCCTCCTCTCGGCCGGCCCGACCCCGCATGCCGCACTCGGCCAGTGGATCGACCTCTTCGTCGGCTTCCTGGTCACCAAGCACGGACTCGCCGCCGTACTGCAGTCCGACAGCGCCGGCTTCGACACGCTGCACGCCTACTTCCTCGACCGCCTCGTGCCCGTCTGCACCCAGTTGCTCGAAGCCGCGGCCGCCGCCGGGGAGATCCGCTCCGACGTGGACGCCTACGAATTCATGCGCGGCGTCGGCAACCTCTGCATCGGCGCGGACAGCGACCCCCGCTACGACGCACGCCGACTGGTCGCACTCCTCGTCGCGGGCCTACGGCAGGCACGCTGACCATCGACCGCAGACGGTGGGGGGTCGATGACGGGGGGGCGCCGCTACGGCGCGGCACCGAACCGTGCTTGAGTGGGCCCCGGTCATGCCAACCGACGAGCAGGAGGGACCCGTAGTCATGAGCACTCGCAGTCCTCATTCGTACGAGTACAAGGTCGTCACGTTCCGGGAATCGCTGATCGGCGACGCGCTGGACAGCGACAAGCTGGAGAAGGTCCTCAACAAGCATGCCGAGGACGGTTGGGCGCTCAAGGCCATCACATCCGCCGACGTCAAGGGCCGGATAGGTCCCGGCGCGGTGGAGGGGTTGCTGCTGACGCTGGAGCGGCCGCGCGGCTGACGGGGTGGTGAGGCCCGCGAAGTGGGATCACGCAGCTGTGAGGATGCGCTACGCCCGTTCCAGGCGGCAGAAGCAGGACGCCTCGACGGGGACGTCGGCCATCGCGGCGGCCATCTTCAGCTGCTGGGCGACGATGCGGGCCTCCCCCACCTTGCCGAGGCGGAGCAGGCATTCGTGGAAGCCGTGCAGGGACCAGACGTTCCCGGGGTGCTGCAGGGCGCGCGGGAGGGTGTCGTCCAGGCCCAGGTCGGCGCGGTAGACCGCTTCGGCCTCCGCGACGCGGCCCTGCTCCAGGAGGAGGGCGCCGTAGGCGTGCCGGGTGGGCTGCATCCAGCCCCAGGGCTCGTCGTACGGGAGGCTGTCGTCCAGGGCGATGGCCTGCTCCAGGGCGGCGAAGGCGGCGAGGTGATCGCCCTTGCGGTACTCCAGCTCCCCGTCCAGCATCGCCGAGGCGACGGCGAGGATGTCGGCGCAGGTGTTGTTGAACAGCATGCGGGTGGGCGGGACTTGGGCGAGCGCCCGGCGAAACAGCTCACGTTCGGTCTCGGCCTCCGGGATGCGGCCGGTCGCCGACAGGGCCACGCCCCGGGCGTAGTGCAGCATCGCGGTGGTCACGCTGTAGAGCTCCGGGTCGGCGGGCAGGGGCAGTTCGAGGATGTCCGCCCAGCGGCCGAAGCGGATCAGGACGTGGACCCGCATGGCCAGAAAGCCCTCCAGCCAGTCGGCCATGGGCGGGCTCTGCACCCGCAGCAGCTCTTCCGGGATGGAGGCTTCGAGTTCGGCGGCCGTCTGGAGGGCGGTGCGGGACCGGCCGAGGAACATCGCACCGTAGATCTTGAAGTGGTAGTTGTGCGACCGGTACAGGGTGTAGAAGTTCATCGCGCCGGAGCGGGCGCGGAACTTCTCGTCGGCGGCGATCGCACGGGTGTTGTCCGACACGACGCGCCGGTAGTCGCCGCACAGCACGTCCAGGTGCGAGGGCATGTGCTGCAGATGCCCGGCGTCGGGCACCAGGTCGCGCAGCCGGTCGCCGACCGGAAGGGCCGTCTCCGGGGCCGGCGACATCTCCATCAGGTGGATGTACAGGTGCAGCAGGCCCGGGTGGCGTGCCCCCTCCTCGGTGGCCAGTGCGCGTTCCAGCACGGCCTTGGCCTCCATCGTGCGGGCGCCTTCGGCGGGTTCGCCGGTGGGCAGGTCCCACAGCTGCCAGGGCGTGAGGTTCATCAGGGCGTCCGCGTACAGCGCGGCGACGTCCAGGTCGTCGGGGGCGAGGTCGTAGACGGCGCGCATGCTCTCGGCGTACGGCACGTTCCACACCGAGCAGTCCGCCACCGCCTCGGACTGCGGGTAGCGGGCGCGCAGGGCTTGGATCAGGGCCTGCTCGACGGGGGTGGCGCCGGCCGTCCTGTCGTGGGCGAGTTCCACGGCGGCGTGGGTCCGGTCGACGGTGCGTTCCAGGTCCTCGCCGTCGAAGGCCTCCCACGGCTTGTTGTAGTTGGGGCCGAGCGCGTAGGCGATGCCCCACTGGGCCATCGCACAGCCGGGGTCCGCCGCGGCCGCGGTCTCGAAGCAGCGGACGGCTTCCTCGTGGTGGAAGGCGTACGTCCAGACCAGGCCGCGGTCGAACCACAGCTGGGCCTCGGCGGACGAGGTCGTCACGGGGCGGGAGTGGGTGCCGAGATCGTAGTAGTCCATGGGCTTTCCTCACATCCGCCGTCGGCTCTGGTCATGGCCTGCCGGCCGCACCACCACCGGCCTGCCCACCCTGGGAAACGCCGCATCCGCGCATCGGTTGCTGCCTCAGGGGCACTTTCGTCCGCTCTCACCCTCGGCGTGCCGCCCAGCGGTGTCGTCACGGCCGGTACGAGGGTGGGGGAACCCAGCCTCGGCCTGCTCCGTCGGGCGGCAGATCGACAAAGTCATGGCACGACGGTGTGATCACAGCGGCACGTCGGAGTGCCCCGCCCGGAGCCGGGTTCAGGAGCCGTCGTCCGCGAAGGGACCGTCGGCGGTGAAGGCGCGTGCCGCGAAGCGTTCGCCCATACGGCGGTGGGTGGCGGCGTCGGGGTGGAGTTCGTCGGGGAGCGGCAGTTCGGCGTAGTCGGCCTCGCCGTAGAGTTCGCGGCCGTCGAGGTAGTGCAGGCTGGGGTCGTCCGCCGACCGTCTGGACACGATGCGGGCCAGTTCCTCGCGGATGACGCGCAGCGTCAGCTTCCCGCTCGCGCGTTCCGCCGGATCGCCCATGGCCCCGAACCGCAGCCGCCCCTCGCTGATCGCGCTGAAGTCGGGAAAGGCGGGGCCCGGCGTGTCCTCGTGGATGGGGCACAGGATGGGCGAGACGACCAGCAGGGGCACCGTCGGGTGGCCCTCGCGGAGGGTGTCGAGGAAGCCGTGGACGGCGGGACCGAAGGCGCGCAGGCGCATCAGGTCCGCGTTGACCAGGTTGATGCCGATCTTGACGCTGATCAGGTCGGCGGGGGTGTCGCGCAGGGTGCGGGCGGTGAACGGGTCGAGCAGGGCGCTGCCCGCCAGGCCCAGGTTGATCAGCTCCACGCCGCCGAGGCCGGCGGCCAGCGCGGGCCAGGTCGTGGTGGGGCCGGCCGCGTCGGAGCCGTGGCTGATGGAGCTGCCGTGGTGGAGCCACACCCTGCGGCCCGGGTCCCGCGCGGGCTCGACGGGGGCATTGGTCCGCAGGGCCAGGACTTCCGTGGTCTCGTTGTGCGGCAGCCAGATCTCGACGTCCTTGTCGTGCTCGGGCAGACCGGTGAAGCGGAGGGTTCCGGGAGGGCCGGGCTGTATCTCGGCGGTGCCGGCGGCCATGTCGACGGTCAGGGTGTTGCCGCCCGGGACGCTCGCCTGTCCGGCCGGGCGGCCGTCGACGATCAGGTCGTACACACCGTCCGGGCGGGGCGGCGCCCCCACGTAGGCCCGCTTGGTGGGCAGCGTGTCCAGCTCGACGGCGGTGGCGCGGGTGCGGAAGACCAGCCGTACACCGGAGGGCTGGGACTCGGCCATGGCCAGCTGGGGGTCGGTGCTCTGGGCACGGGCCCAGGCGGGCAGCCGGTGCGGCAGCACCCCGCGTTCGGTGTGCTCCACGTCGAGGGCGCCGCGCAGGAGTCCGGCGGTGACGGGCGTGGTGATCCAGTGGTGCTCGGTGCTCATGTCCTCAGCCTGTCGATCAAGGGGTGGGGCGTGCGGGCCAGTTGCGCAGCAGGGCGTCGAGGGCGTCCAGCACTCGTGTCCAGGACTCCTCGCTGTCGGGGGCGCTGTGGCTGAAACCGCCCGCGCCTTCGAGGCCGGCGTAGCCGTGGAAGACGCTGCCCAGCAGGCGCACGGCGTGGGTCTCGTCGGGTTCCGCCAGGTCGTAGCCGCGCAGGATCGCCCGCATCATCCGGGCGTGCCGGACCCCGGCGCTGGCGGCCGCCGTCTCGGGGTCGAGTCGCATCCGGGCCGCCGCGGCCCGGCCGGGGTGCTGGTGGGCGTAGTCGCGGTAGACGTTCGCGAACGCGGTCAGGGCGTCCTTGCCGGCCCGTCCGGCGACCGCGTCGGCGGACAGGTCGGCCAGTTCCTCCAGCGCGAACAGGGCGATCCGGGTCTTGAGGTCCTGGGAGTTCTTCACGTGCGAGTACAGGCTCGCGACCTTGACGTCGAACCGCCGGGCGAGTTCGGAGACGGTCACGTGCTCGAAGCCGACCTCGTCGGCCAGTTCCGCGCCTGCCTGGATCAGGCGTTGTGCCGTCAGCCCCACACGTACCATAACTCTCCTCCCTTTCACCGAAAGCGAGTATGCATTTACCTAAGGGCTTTAGGCAAATCATCTCGACTGTGCGCTCCGTGGCGGTGGCTCCGGTAGAGTGTCCCGCCCGGATCACTGGGGAGGGGTTTCGATGCAGGTCAGGGCGGGTTTCGCGGGGCGTGGAGCGGTGCATGCGGCATTGCTGGCGGGGGTGCTGACCGGCTGTTCGGAGGCCGCGCCGAAGGCGGCAGGGGACCAGAAGGCGACGGCGACGGCGAGCACCGAGGCGGCGGTTGCCGTCAAGGGGGGCACCATCGGCGCCACGGGGTCCGCCTGCGAACTCCCCGTCACGTTCGACATCGCCACGGACTGGAAGGCCGAGGCCGTGGACGGGGGCGGCTCCGGCGACGATCCGGCCGACATCGCGGACGCGCTCCCCCATCAGGGCCCGGTCGCCCTCAGGTGCGAGATCGACGCCAAGCCCGCGGGGAACATCGGCTTCCTCCGCGTCTGGACCGGTGAACCTGCCGAGGACGACGCGCGTGCCGTCCTGGAGGCGTTCGTCGAGGCCGCGGCGGGTGCCAGCAAAGCGACGTACCGGACGTTCGACGCGGGCGGCGTCGACGGCGCCGAGGTGCGGTACCTCTACACCAGCGACCTCCTGGAGACGAAGCAGGAGAGCGCCCTGGCGGTCGTCACGCCGGACGGTCCGGTCGTGCTGCACCTGGGCGGGCTGGACACCGAGGAGCACAAGGGGATGCTCCCGGCGTACCAGCTCGCCAAGCGGACCCTGCGCGGCAGGTGAGCACGGCGGCCGGCCTGGCGCGGCGGCCGGTGTCGCCGCGCCAGGTTCGGGTGCGTCAGGACGCCGTGCAGGAACCGAGTGCCGGGGCCGCGCTGTTGCCGTTCTTCATGACGGTGAAGCCGAAGCTCGTGGAGGCTCCGGCGGCGAGGCTGCCGTTGCCGTTGGGCCGCATCGTCATGACGTTGCCGCTGCTGTCCCAGGTGGGGGTGCCGTTCCAGGTGGCGGAGATCCTTTGCGGGGAGGTCACGGTGACCGTGGTGGTCCAGGTGCTGATCGCCGAACTGCCCGCGGTGACGGTGACCCTGCCGTTGAAGCGGTCGCTCCACTCCTCCGCCCTGCTGTAGGAGACGGTGCAGGCGGCCGTACCGCCACCGGAACTCGACCCGCCGAGGCCGGTCAGTACGGCGTTGTAGGCGGGCTTCTTGTTGTAGTTGCCGTCGAAGAGCAACGGCGTTCCGCCGGCCCGCCACGAGTACTTGTCGGTGACGCCCCAGACGGTGATGCCGGTGCAGCGCGAGACGGCCAGGCAGGCCCGTACGACGTTGCTGTAGCTGTTCGCCTGGGCCGTGCCGGAGCCCTCGATGTCCAGTTCGGTGATCTGTACGTCGACGCCCAGGTCCGCGAAGCGCTGCAGGTTGGCCTGGTAGTCGGACGGTACGGGGGAAGCGCTGTTGAAGTGGGACTGGAAGCCCACGCAGTCGATCGGGACGCCGCGTGCCTTGAAGTCCCTGACCATGTTGTAGACGGCATTGCTCTTCGCGTTGATGCCGTCGGTGTTGTAGTCGTTGTAGCAGAGCTTGGCGGACGGGTCCGCGGCGCGGGCGGTGCGGAACGCCTCCTCGATGAAGCCGTTGCCGAGCTTGTCCTGGAAGGGCGAGCTGCGCCGGGCACCGCTGGAGCCGTCCTGGAAGGCTTCGTTGACGACGTCCCAGGAGTCGATCTCGCCCCTCCAGTGCTGCATGACCTGGGTGATGTGGTTGTTCATCGCCGTTCTGAGGTCGGCTGTACCCAAGGAGCCCACCCAGCTGGGCAGTTGGGAGTGCCAGACCAGGGTGTGGCCGCGCACCTTCATGCCACGGCTCTGGGCGTGGTTGACGATCTGGTCCGCGGCACCGTACGTGAAGGTGTTGCGGGTACGCTCGACGGCGTCCCACTTCATCTCGTTCTCCGGTGTCACCGAGTTGAACTCGGTGTTGAGCGTGGCGGCGTAGTCGGCTTCGCCCAGGTGGTTCGCGGCGACCGCGGTGCCGAAGTAGCGGCCCTTCTCGGCGGCTGCGGCGCCGAGCGTACTGGCGGCCTCGGCCGTGCCCGACAGGGCCGAGACCCCGGCCGCGGCGAGCAGGCTCGCCATGCCGAGGACCAGCGCCCGGCGGGCACGGGAGCGCACGGGGGGCTGAGCGATGGACGTGCGGGTAGCCATCTGTTCCCCTTCTTCGCGAATCCGAAAGTTTCGGAGTGATTTCCGAATGATGCGGGAGAAGATAAGGCCGGTCCCCCAAGGCGTCAACAGATGGGACGGGAGACAATCCGAGTTGGCTGAAGCAGCACCCTGGTTCGAATGTTTCGACCGGTCACGGGGCTACTGCCCGCGGCCGGCGTCCCCGCTCCTGGTGCGGGAACGTCTGGTCCGCGCCCGGCAGCGTCGGCTTCGGCAGGGTAGCCACCTCTTCCTTCGCCTTCTGAAGTTGCTCGGCCGTGTCGTCGGGCAGCCGGGGCGGCCGGGGGCGGGCGTCCGAGAAGCGGAACGCGGAGGTGAAGTCGCCGAAGGCGGCACGCCGCCAGTCGGTGATGTTCGGCTCCTGAACCCCCGTGAAGCGCTCCAGGAACCGCAGCGCGGAGGTGTGGTCGAACGCCTCCGAGGCCACCCAGCCTCCCACCGTCCAGGGCGAGATGACGGTGGCCGGGACCCGGAAGCCGCCACCGATCGGCAGTCCCTGGACGAACTCGTCCGCCGTGCCCGCGGGCGGGGTCGGCGCGGCCACATGGTCGAACAGGCCGTCGTTCGCGTCGTAGTTGAGGATGAACGCGGTCTTGCGCCACACCTTCGGGTTGGACGCGATCGCCTCCAGCTTGGACGCGACGAAGTCGGCGCCCGCGGCCGGGAGGTAGTCGGGGTGCTCCGACTGGTAGCTCGTCGGCATGATCCACGACACCGCCGGGAGACGGTCATTGCGGGCGTCGTCCTCGAACGTGCCCTCCGGCTGCGGCCGTACGCCCCGCTCGTACAGGTCGGAGCCCGGCTGCGCGTCCTTGAACGTCGCGAACTGCTCCAGCATGTTGCGGCCGTAGTCGTCGTCCTGCTGGTACACCTTCCAGCTGATCCCGGCCGCCTGGAGGCGTTCGGCATACGTCGTCCAGCGGTACGGCGTCGGCGCCACGTTGGTCAGGATCGGGCCGCCCTGCGTGCCGCCGGGGTCGATGGTGCCGGTGATCCAGTACAGGCGGTTCGGCCAGCTCGGACCGAACACCGAGCAGAAGTAGTGGTCGCAGATGGTGAAGGTCTCGGCGAGCGCGAACTGGAACGGGATGTCCTCGCGCGTGTAATAGCCCATGACATACGGGCCGTCGGCACCGTCGGCCTTGCGGTGGGCCGGCAGCCACTGGTCCATCGTGCGGCCCCGTGCCGAACGGCGTCCGCCCGGCGACGCGTTCGGCGTAGGGGCGTGCGGATCCGGGCCCGGTACGGTGCCGGTGGCGGCCCAGGGAGTGGCGGAGTCGGTGCCGGCGTCCAGGAGCGGCGCCGTCCAGCTCGGCCGTGTCCCGCGAGGTGGTGCAGGGGATCAAGGGCTTGGGGTTCCGGTTCGCGGCCCGCGGCGGGTCTCCGCGGCGGCGGCAGCGCCCGCGAGGCCTTCTGCTGAGGTGCCCCGGACACCTGCTCCGGCGTGGCCACCGCCGTCGGTCTGCGGGTTCCGGCGTCACGATCCCCTACACCACCTGGCGGGCACCTGGCGGGACGCCCTCTCCAGCTCCCGCCGGCCCGCCGGGCGGCGGTCACCTCCAGCGCGCCCTAGGCCGATGCGGCGGACTCAGTGTCACGAGTCACGCACAGGGCCCAGATGATGAAGCCGGAGATCGCGATCATCACGACGGACCAGACCGGGTAGTACGGCAGGGAAAGGAAGTTGGCGATGATGATCAGCCCGGCGATGGCCACGCCCACGACGCGCGCCCACATCGCGGCCTGGAACAGACCGAAGCTGACGAGCACCGCGACTACGCCCAGGGCCAGGTGGATCCAGCCCCAGCTGGTGAGGTCGAACTCGAAGACGTAGTTCTGGGTCGTGACGAAGACGTCGTCCTCGGCGATCGCCGCGATGCCTCGCAGGATGTCGAGTGCGCCTCCAATCATGAGCATGACGGCCGCGAAGAGTGTCAGGCCGCTGGCCCATGCCTGGCCGGCTGTCCGCGGTTGCGCGGGATGTGTGGCGGTCATCCTGCTGCCTCCATTCGGTGTGGTCCGGCGCGCTCAGCGGCCGGAGGTGGGTGAGGGGGGACCGTAGCTGCTCAGGACCAGGTCCTTCGCCCTGCTGAACTCCTCGTCCGTGATGTCGCCGCGGGCACGGATCTCGGACAGCTTGGCGAGTTCGTCCGCGCTGGTGGGCCGATGCCCGGCACCGCCGGCGGTCTCCCGGACGTAGCTGTCGAAGGCCTCCTGCTGCGCACGGGCCTGCGCCACCTCACGGCGCCCCATGTCCTTGCCGCGGGCGACCACGTAGACGAACACGCCGAGGAAGGGCAGGACGATGCAGAACACCAGCCAGCCGGCCTTGGCCCCGCCGCTCAGGTCGCCGTCACGGAAGATGTCGACGATGACCCGGAAGAGCAGGACGAACCACAGGATCCACAGGAAGACCACGAAGATGGTCCAGAAGGCGCTCAACAACGGATAGTCGTACGCGAGGTACGTCTGCGCGCTCATGTCTCTCCTCCGTCCAGGGCGCTCCCGTCCAGGGCGATCGCCCGGCAGCCGTTCCGCTTCAGCGTGCCCACGGCAAGGATCGGGTGGCCTCACCCGAGGCGGGTGAGCGTGGGGGTCGTGGCCCGGGCCCGATCATGGGCCGGCCTCCGCACGGCCCGGTTCACCGCCCGGTTCACCGCCCGGTTCGCCGTCGGCCACGGCGGTGGCGGCGAGCACCTCCATCACGGCCAGCACCACCAGGACCAGGACGAGATCGAGCACCACCACGCCGATCGTGGGGCGGTTCCAGAGCAGGAGCGCCAGCGCGCCCGCTCCGATGACGGCGCCACCGGTCCATGACCGGTGCGCGTCGAGCCAGCGCCCCGTCGCCCCGGTGCGCACCACGCGGGTGCCGCTCAGCGCCTGCCCGGCCGCTGTCGCGCCCCGCCGGGCCAGGCTCCGCACACCGCGGGCCACTCGGCCCGGACCGTACATGTAGGCGGCCAGTGCGGTGATCACGGCGACGACGAGGAGCGTGCGGGCGCTGTCACGCAGGAAGCGGAGGAAGGTGTCGAAGATCGCCGCGGCGGCGTCGGGAGGCAGCGTCGCCGAGGGGACCGAGTCCAGGTAGACCCGCCGTACGACGGCCAGCGCGACGAGCAGCACCACCATCGCCACGCCGATGCCGATGGCCGTGATCATCAGCATCACCCGGTGCGCGGGAGCGGTCCACACGGCGAGGGCGGCCAGGGCGACGGTCAGCACGGGCAGCCAGGTTCCCATGATGTCCAGCAGGCGCATCGCGTCCTGTGCCCTGCTCAGCTCCTCGGTGTGGAACAGCGTGACGGTGCGGTCGACGTCCGGGATGGCGGCGGCCCTGTCGAAGCCCTGGTCGACCAGGCGCTGCCGTACTTGGTCGACCACGGTTCCGATGTCCAGCTGGATGGTGTCGCCCGTGGCCCGCAGCGCACCCTCGCTCTCTCCGGTGAGCACGTTCACCACGGCGGCGTGCGCCTGTCGGTTGGCGGTCTCCCAGGTCTGCTGGAAGATGTCGCTGGTGATCACACGCTCGACGCTGTTGTGCACGACGGTCGTCACCGCGGAGCGCAGCGGACCGGCGAGGGACTCCGACGCGTCCACCACCCCCGGCGGCGCCCCCGAGTCGGCCAGCGCCTTCGACAGCGCGTCCGTCACCGCGTCCACGTCGACCTGGTCCACCACGCGCTTGGTCAGCCGGTCGGTCACGACCTCCTGGATGGCCGGGTCGGAGGCCAGCGGGGCGACGGTCTGCACGTACCGGCCGGTGTCGGAGACCTCGTCGTCGACCCAGGCCGCGACGACGGCCAGCGGCGCGAGAAGGAAGGTCAGCACGAACAGGACGGTGGCGGCCGCCTTGCGCGCCCGCCGATGCCGTACCGTCGCGGCCCGGCGCAGTCGCTCGTACTCAGCGCGCTCCTCCGCGCTCAGGGTGTGGCCGGTTTCGCCGGAGTGGGACGCGTCGGGGGTCTTGTCCGGGGCCATGGATCCTCCCGGGTCCTGTCTCCCCCCGAGGGCTATGGAGTGCCGGCGGAGCCGTCGGCCCCCGTGACACCCGCCCTGCGCAGTGCGGCTCGCCAGGCGAAGGCGACCGCCGCCTCGGCCAGGCCGAGCAGGACGAGCCAGAGCCCGAGCAGCCGGGTCAGCGCACGCGCCGACTCGGACGGCAGCGCCAGCACCACGATCCCCGCGACGATGCCGATCACCGCGACGCCGACGACGAAGCCCCGGTGGGGCAGGTCTCTGGCGGCGATGGCCGTGTGGAGGGTGAGGATGCCGGACACCAGCCAGACGACCCCGACGATCAGCGACAGTGCGGCGATGGTCTGCAGCGGGTTCCTCAGGCACAGCACCCCCGCCAGGACATACAGCAGGGCGAGGAGCAGCCGGGTCACTCGTTCGCCCGGCTCCTCGCGGGCGAAGGCCTCGACGAACCGGAAGGCCGCCATCACGAGCAGATACAGGCCGATCAGGACCGCGAGGACGTGCAGGGTCCCGTCCGGCCAGACCAGGATCAGGATGCCCGGCACGAGCGTGGCGATCGCCGAGCCGAGAATCCACGTCCAGGAGCGTCCGAGCGCCGCAAGCGCCTGCGCGGGGTCACCCGTCGGTCCGGGGGCCACCCCGCCCGGCAGGTGCTGCGCTCCGGTGCGCGGTGCCGGACCAGGCGACACGGTCATGGCTCCTCCTCGCGGGATCGGGCGGATCGTTCCCGGACCGCCGGCGGGGCGGCGTGCGGAGACCTCACCGGCCCAGCGTCCCGCCCTCCGCCGGCCGCCGGGTCACCCCCGGCGGGTGATCCGGGCACACCACCGGGGCGCTGAGGTGGGTGGGAACGGACATGCGCGCGACGATGCCCCGGACGACCAGCGGGCCGGCTGCTCCTCCCGGAGGTTGAACCATGACCGCACCGAGCGACTTCACGGCCTCCCTGTCCGCTGCCGGCAGAGCGGCGTACGGCAGGAACGCACGCAAGCGCGCCCCTCGTGCGCGCCAGGCACGAATCGGGACGGGACCGGACCGCGCCGACGCGATCGAGGTGATCGAGCGCCAATCGGCCACGCGCGTACCCGAGTTGGTCCCGATCCGGTACGGCCGCATGCTCGAATCCCCGTTCCGCTTCTATCGAGGCGCGGCAGCGATCATGGCGGCGGACCTCGGCCCCCTTCCGAACAGCGGGCTGACGGTCCAGCTCTGCGGAGACGCGCACCTGCTGAACTTCCGGCTGCTCGCCTCGCCCGAGCGCCGTCTCGTCTTCGACATCAACGACTTCGACGAGACGCTGCCCGGGCCGTTCGAGTGGGACGTCAAGCGGCTGGCGGCCAGCTTCGCGATCGCCGGCCGGGCCAACGGATTCTCGGTCGGGGAGCAGGACGAAGCGGTCCTGACCTGCGTACGAGCCTATCGGCAGCGCATCCGGGAGTTCGCCGGGATGCGCACTCTGGACATCTGGTACGCGCAGGACGACGCCGACCGGACGCGGGAGCTGATGGCGCATTCCATGAGCAAGCAGGCCCGGCGCCGTACCGCCGAGGCGACCGCGCGAGCCCGTACCCGCACCTACCTCCAGGCCGTCGGCAAACTCACCCGGATCACCGAGGAGGGCCGGCGGATCGCACCGGACCCGCCGCTGATCACCCCGCTCCAGGACCTGCTGACCGACCCCTCGGACGACGCGCAGGAGAAGGAACTCCATGGCCTCCTGGAGGACTACGCGCACACTCTGTCCTCCGAGCGCCGTCGCCTGCTGCGCCACTACCGCCTGGTCGACATGGCCCGGAAGGTGGTGGGCGTCGGAAGTGTCGGCACCCGGTGCTGGATCCTGCTCCTGCTCGGCCGGGACGACGACGATCCCTTGCTGCTGCAGGCCAAGGAGGCGCAGGAGTCGGTGCTCGCCGCCCACACGGGCGGTGCCCCCTACGACAACCAGGGCCGCCGTGTGGTGACCGGACAGCGGCTGATCCAGACGACCAGCGACATCTTCCTGGGCTGGACGCACGTCGTGGGCCTCGACGGGCACGGCCGCGACTTCTACGTACGGCAGCTGCGGGACTGGAAGGGCATCGCACGGCCGGACACCATGGACCCCGGTCTGCTGCGTCTGTTCGGGCAGTTGTGCGGGGCCAGTCTGGCCCGGGCCCACGCGCGCTCCGGCGACCCCATCGCCATCGCGGCCTACCTCGGCGGGAGCGACCGCTTCGACCGCGCACTCACCGTTTTCGCCCAGGCCTACGCCGACCGGAACGAGCACGACTTCGAGACGCTGGCCGCAGCGGCCCGCTCCGGGCGGGTGCGTGCGGAGAGCCGGTGAGGGTCACTCCGGCAGCTGGCGCATCTCGACGACCCGCAGCCCCAGCGACTGGCAGCGGGCCAGCAGGCCGTACAGCTGCGCCTCGTCGACGACGGGGCCGAACAGGACGGTCTGACCGGACATCACCACATGGTCCAGCTCCGGAAAAGCCTTGGCCAGCGTCTCCGACACATGTCCTTCGACGCGGATCTCGTAGCGCATGAACTGACCCCCGCGGAGGCCTGGGATGAGCGGAGTCCGTCTTCACCTGCGATCCTCCGCCTCGGCACGTCGCCCGCCCTCACCCGGTGCAGGTGAAGTGTCGCCCTTGCCGCGGCCGATCCACATCAGTGTGTCAGGTAGATCTTGAACGAGATGATCAGCAGGCCGAGCAGCAGATTCACCAGGGCGGTGACGCCCATGAGTCGCCTGGACGCACCGGACCGTCGTGCCGCGGCCACCGACCAGCCCACCTGCCCGGCCACGGCGACGGAGAGCGCCAGCCAGCCGGCACCAGGAAGATCGAGGCCGAGCACCGGGCTGACGGCGACAGCGGCGGCCGGCGGGAGGGCGGCGTCGACGATCGGCCACTCCTCCCGGCACACGTGCAGCACGGTGCGGCGGTCGAGCCGCTGCTGCGCCAGGCGCGCGCCGAAGAGCTGGGCGTGCACGTGCGCGATCCAGAACACCACTCCGGTGAGCAAGAGCAGCAGCACGAGTTCGAGGCGGGGAAAGCGGCCCAGCGTGCCGGCCCCGACGACCACGGAGGCGGCGAGCATCGAACCGTAGACGCCGCCGGTGTAATCGGCGCGCGCCCGGCGCTCGGCACGGCGCTGCGGGACGTGCCCGGTCCTGGACATCGCGGCCTCCTCAAGCCGGGGCAGCGGGCCACGCCCCTCCGCGTCGGCCGGCGTGGGGTCACAGCAGCCGCAGCGCGCGTGCCCGGCGCACCGCGTCGTTGCGCCGGTTCACCCCGAGTTTGCGGTAGACGCTCTTGAGGTGCGTCTTGACGGTGTTCACCGACAGGTACAGGTCGGCGGCGATGTCCTCGGTCGACATCATCTGGGCCAGCCGTTGCAGCACATCGCTCTCGCGTCCGCTGAGCTCCTCGACGACCTGCGCCGCCGACTGCGCCGCGGGCGGGGGCGGACCGGGGGTGAGCCAGCCTGCGCCAAGCCCTTGCAGGGGTTCGGTCACCAGGTGGGGCCGCAGCCAGGGTCCGGCTTCCAGGAAGGGACGCCGCAGCCGCTCGCGCCGGGCCTCGATGAGGGCGTGCCCGAGGAGCCTGCGTGCGCCGGCGGAGTCCCCCGTCATGTCGGCGGCCCGCGCTCGCACGAGCGTGGCGCGGACGGTCAGCGCGGGGCCGGCGCGGCCTTCGGGGTGGGCACCGTCGAGCAGGTCGACCGCCACGTCGGGTCTTCCCGCGGCGAGCTGGGCCTGAGCGGCCGCGACGGCGCACACCAGCTGGTCGTCGGGCGCCGTCTGCAGGATTCTCGCGGCGACTTCCGGCCGGCCTTCGGCCAGGTGTACGGCCGACGCCACGAGCGTGGTCTGGCCCTCCGCCCAGGGGGAGACGACAGCTGCCGGGACGTCCGGTTCCGCCGCTTCGAGCGCGGCCTGGGTGTGGCCGCGGGCCAGCAGCAGCCGCGCTCTGGCGATGGCCCGGCCCGTCTCCGTCACCGGGTCCCGCAGCGCGGGCGGCGAGTCGGCCGCGGCATCGAGGAGGGACTGGGCCTGCGCCAGGTCATCGCGGTCGACGGCCACGGCGGCCAGGACCACGCGATCGATGCCGGAGCCGGACGGCGGGTCCCGGCTGAGCCGGTCCGTCTCGCTCATCGCTGCCAGGGCCTTGCGTTCGGCTCTGCCGGGCCAGCCGTTCAGGTAGTCGATCAACGCCAGGTGGCCCAGGGACTCCTCGCGTGGGAGGGCCGTCGCCGCTCCGCCGGATCTCCCGGCCACCGTGGTCAGGGCGGCTCGTGCCTCCTCGAAGCGCCCGGCCCACAACCGCGCCGAGCCCAGATGGGTCTGCAGCAGAGCGATGAGCTCGGGATGCTTGTCCAGGAGGTGCGCGGGAACCTCCCGGCGCAGGTCCCCGGCCGCTGCCGCGGCCTCCTCCGCACAGGCCGGCGATCCGCTCAGCCGGGCGGCCAGGACTTCCAGCAGGGAACAGCTCAGCCGGGCCGCCGCGGCTCCGGGCGCGTCCTCGGCGAGGCCTTCCTCGGCTTGGTGCAGATGGGCCAGGCCGCGGTCGAGGTCGCTCCGGGACAGTTCACGGGCCGCGCGTACGAGGTTCGTCGCGGGGCTCTCGGCCTCGGGGCCCATCCGGGAGAACAGCTCCGCCAGCTCGGCGGAGCGCAGCCCCGTGAGGAGCTGGCCGATCGCGAGATCCTCGACCAGGGCACCGGCGGTGAACTCCCAGTCGCCGGCCGCGGCGCCGTGGGCGAGCATCTCCGAGAGGAACCCGGACTGTCGCAGCCAGCGTGCCGCCCGGCGGTGGAGTTCGGGTTCGAGACCGGGAGAACGCACGCGCAGGTGGGCACGGAGGATCTCCCCGAACAGCGGGTGGAGGCGGTACCAGGCGTGTCCGTCGTACTCGATGAACGCGTTCTCGCGGTGCAGCCCGGCCAGTAACGGCTCGGCATCGCCGCGTCCCGTCAGCGCGTTCGCCAGATCGGGGCAGATGCGCTCCAGGACGCTGACCCGCAACAGGAGGTCCTGTGTCTCGGCGGTCTGCCGCTTGAGCACCTCCGCCAGCAGGAAGTCGGCCACCGTGCTGCGGTCCGCTTCGAACTCCTTCAGGTAGAGCGCGGGGTCCGGGCTGTCCAGCGCGGCCAGGGCGCACAGGCGCAGGCCGGCGGCCCATCCCTGGGTGCGTGCCACGAGCGCGCTCACCGCGGTGGCGCCGAGGCGCAACCCGTGCCGGGCCAGCAGGGTCGCCGCTTCGTCGGGGGTGAAGGCGAGCTCCGCCCCCCGGATCTCCGTCATGGCCCCGGCGGCCCGGTAGCGGTGCAGCGGGAGCAGCGGTTCGGTACGGGAGACAAGGATCAGGTGCAGGCCCGCCCCGGCGTGGTGCAGGACGAATTCCAGTTGGTCGGCGATCTCGGGCGCGGACACACGGTCGTATTCGTCGAGTACGAGAACCACAGCGGGGTCGCAGCCGCTCAGATGGGTGGCGAGCCGCGCGAGCAGCATGTGGTCCACACGGTTCGTGTCCGAGGGTTTGCCCACCGACGGGGGCACCGGCGTGCCGGAGGCTTGCAGGGCCTGTATCAGGTACGCCCAGAACATTCCGGGACCCTGGTCCACCGCGTCGGTGGTGAGCCAGGCGACGGGCCGGTCCAGCCCTGCCGCCCAGTCGGCGGCCAGCAGGGTCTTGCCCGCCCCGGCGGCTCCGTTGACCACGGTCAACGGGGTCCGCAGCGCCTGGTCGAGGTGGCTGACCAACCTGTCCCTGCGCAGGAAGGTGGCCGGTCGCGCCGGTACGGCGAAGCTCGCGGGCAGGAACGGATCTCCCAGCGGATCGACACACGGGCTGGTCGGTCCCGCCCCCTGCTTCTCGGCGCCGGCCACGTCGCTCACCCCCACGGTCCCTCAGGGCATGGGCATCGCTCTTCTCCTCAGGATCCCAGCGTTTCTCCGCATGTGCGCGCCATCCTCCCCGGGCCCACGGCGCCGCAGCTCAGGGCCGGCACTCCGGCGACGGCGTCCACGCGGTCGTGCCGGACGAGCTCCAGCCGGCCCTGCCCTTCCTGGTCAGGGCCGTCTCGCGCACCGCGGTCGGCCGCGGCCGGTTGTCGTGGACCGCCCTCTCTGCCTGGGCTCCAGCAGTTGCCGGCCCGCATCACACTGCACATGCGGGGAGAGACGGGTCGCCCCGCGGTGGTCATGGCCGGTCGGCGACTCGGCTCGGCCGCGGTCCGCACCCAGCCGGTGCGGCTCGGCGCTCTGGCCCGCTGCGGGACGAGTCGGGTGGCGAGCGTATCGACGTCGGCCGCTACGTGCTCCCCGATCGTCACGGCCGGGGGTTTTCGCTGTGAGAAGGGCCGCGGCCGGGCCTGGCTCGCAGGTCCGGCCGCCGTTCATGTGCGCGCAGGGGCGGGCGGTGTCAGGCCGAGTCGCGTGCCATACGGCGCAACAGCAGCAGGCCGCAGATCACGAGGACCGCGCCGGCCGCTGCCGGCCACAACTGCGCGCCGGTCTCGGCGAGTCCGCCGCCGACGGTCTGCGGTTCGGTCTGGCCCGACGCCTGCTGTTCGGATCCGTCGTCGTTGGCCACCGGCTGCTGGGTCGCGTCTCCGATCTCCTCGTCCTGTCCTCCGCCGGCCTCGGCGGGGGCGGCAGCGTCGGACTGTTCCGGGGACGGCGTGGCGTACGCCTTGGGCTCGTCGGCGTCGGCCGGCGGGTTCGCGGCGCCGTTCTCCGGCTCGGTGCCCGGCTCTTCCGCCGGGGGCTGCTCGTTACCCGGGTCGCCGGGAGCGGCCCCGCCGTTGTCGCCGCCGGCCGGATCGTCGGCGCCCGGCGACGGCTTCTCGGGCTCATCCGCGGGCGGGGACGGCTGCTCGGGCTCATCCGCGGGCGGCGCCGGCTCCTCGGGATCGTCGGCGGGCGGGGACGGCTGCCCGGGCTCCTCACCCGAACCGTCACCGGCACCCGGGTCGGCTCCCGCACCGCACTGCCGGCCGCCGTTGATGCAGTCCACCATCTGCGTCATCAGGTCCTCGTCGAAGACGTTGATGAAGTCGCCGTGGTCCGTGACCGGCTTGTGCAGCTGCTCGGGGAAGGAGTCCACCGCGAACAGCGGCGTCGTACGGCCGCCGTCGTCCAGGCTGGGCGCGTCGACGTCGTAGACGATGCGCTGCACCAGCTGCGGGATGGCCTGGAAGCCGGACGGGCAGCTGCCGTCGGCCGCGGCGAACGCCACGTGCGTGCGGTGGTTGGCGCTGTCGATGTTCTGCCCGTCCCAGCAGCTCTGGAACTTGAACGTGCGCACGACATCGCTGCCCTGCGGGCAGAGCGGGTACTTGTCCTTCAGCTGCCGGTCCTCGAAGCCGGTGCAGCTCCATGAGGCGTTGGCGTTGGCGGTTCCGTTGACGAACGCCTTGGCGTCCCCGGTGATGACGCGCAGGAACCGCGGCATGGCCGTGACCTCGCTCTGCGGGCTGCCGACGAACGTCAGCGTGACCTGCTTGGGCGTGACGATCTCACCGGCGTTGCCCTCGATGCCGCCACCGGGAGCGTTCGCGTCCTGCTCCTGGACACCGTTCTGCAGACGCAGCACGGGCCAGTAGTACGTGGACTTGTCGCCCTGGTCCTCGCAGCTGGTGTCGGCGGCGGCCAGGTCGTCGTCGCTCGCAAAGGCGTCGTTGGCCTGGTTGCCGATGTAGTCGTGGAAGTGGTGCGCGCCGTTGGTGACGCCCGGGGCGACGATCACGTTGTCGGAGTTGAACAGGCCGTTCTCGTTGACGCCGCAGCTGGTGGTGAAGGTGCCGCGGGAGGCGTTCGCCTGGCGGGCCGGGCTCGGCACATCGGGCTGGACGGCGGTGATGTCCGCGTAGTCCCCGGCCACGGGGCCGTTGCCGGCCGGCTGGTCGCCCCCGCCCTGGTCCTCCTGCTGTTCCTGTTCCTGGCCCGCTTGGCCTTCGCCGTCTTCTGCTTCTGCCTGGTCCTGGCCGTTCTGGTCCCCGTTCTCGATCGGGGCCTCGGGGGCGCGCAGTTCGCAGGCCGCGAGCGTGTCGAGTCCGTCGGGGCGGTCCCCGGCGCCGTCGATGGACCGGGCGATGCGCTCGATCGTGGCGGCCCGGTCCTCCTGCAGCGGGTTCATGATCGCGCCGTCGACGGAGTCGCCGTCCTGCTGAGCGGCCTGGGCCTCCCTCAGACGCTGGTAGGCGTCGGCAATCTGCTGATCGAGGACGGCGAGTTCACGGTCGACGTCCGGCCGCGCCGGATCCGGCACCGTCGTCAGCCGGCTGCCCACGTCCGGGCAGTCGATCGTGGCGGCTCCGGAGGCGAGGACCTGATCGGTCCCGCTCTGCGTGGCGCCGTCCTCGGTCGCCGACGCGTAGACGTTCGCGGCTATCAGTCCCCCTCCACCCAGCATCAGCGCGACCGCCGCAAAGGTCGCGCGCCGCTTGCCCGTTGGACGTCTGCGCGAAGTGCGTGTCAAGGAAGTACTCCTACGCGTGTGGGTCTGCTCGGCATGGAATCCCCCCGCCCCATACGGAACGCGGCCCTCGCGTGTTCAAACCCCTCACGGATTCTTGGAAACTTCTCAGCCTGCCCAAGCGGCCCGCCGCCGCACGCGCGGCACCCGGGCCCCCGAGCGACGCCGAGCGCACCCGGCAAGCGGCCGCCGTCCTCCGGGAACTGGGCACGCCGCTGCTCATCCACCAGCCGTCGTACAGCATGGTCAACCGGTGGATCGAGACCGACGGGCTGCTTGACGCGGCACAGGAGGAGGGCTTCGGGGTCATCGGGTTCACGGCACTCGCCCAGGGACTGCTGACCGGCCGCTACCTCGACGGCGTTCCCGCCGACTCGCGCGCCGCGCAGGGCACGTCCTTCGACACCGGCTGGCTGTCCGAGGAGATGCCGCACAGGCTGCGGGCGCTGAACGACATCGCCGCCCGCCGCGGGCAGACCCTCGCCCGGATAGCTCTCGCGTGGGCGCTGCGCGACGGACGCGTCACCTCCCTCGTCATCGGCGCCTCACGGGCCGAACAGCTGGAACAGAACGTCGCCGCGCTGCAGAACCTCGACTTCAGCGGTGGGGAACTCGCCGAGATCGACAAGTACGCCGGTGACGGCGGCGTCGACCTGTGGCAGGACGCCCGGCTCGGAAGCCTGCGCTGAACCGGTGCGGGCACGCCGGGCGCTTGGCCGGATGTGCGATGCGCTTGCTGCGGGCCGGTGGGGGCTGGTCGCACAGTTCCTCGCGCCCCCTTCGGGGCGCTGCACACGGCGATCCACTTCACCCGGGCCGGTGCGGGCCCCGGCAGCCTGCTCGCCCCGGGCATCCGCACCTCTCGGGCCGGTGACGACGGCCGGCTCCCGGTGATGCGGGCCGGGCCGCGAGTACGGCGCCTGGCTCGTCCCCGACCTCACAGGGCAATGCATCTGGCCCGCCCGGCAGATGGCGCCCGCCGCGGCGACGGTCGAGGACGCCGAGACCGTGTTCGTGCACTGCGAGCGGGAGCCCTCAGCCGGCTGCCCCGGTCAGGGGCCGGTGCGTCGGATGCGCCACACGTTGTCGTCCCGGTGGCCTTCGATGCCGTCGGGAGAGACACTCGGCCTGCGGACCGTCTCCCGGGTCTCGACGGTCCAGCTCCCCTCGGGCAGAGGGAGTTGGGCGAGCACGCCGTCGAGTGTGGGGAACTCCGCGTCGAAGGGCGGTTCGGTCTGCCACGACGGCCAGGCGGCGTGCAGCACGAGCAGCAAGGTGCCGTCGGCGGCGACCGCTTCGGCGGCCCGCCGCAGCACCCCCTCCTGGTCGAGTCCCACCGGGGACTGCAGATAGTGCGCGCTCACCAGGTCGAAGCGTCCCTCCGGGAAGGTGTCGCCCAGTTCGTGCCGTTCCCAGACGACCCGGTCGCCGACACCGGCCGCGACGGCGTGCCCGGCGGCGCGTTCGAGGGCGGTGGCGGAGATGTCGACGCCGGTGACGCGCCAGCCGCGCGACGCCAGCCACACGGCGTCCCCGCCCTCACCGCACCCCAGATCGAGGGCGGTTCCCGGGCGTAGGTCCGCCGCCTCACGGACCAGCAGTTCGTTCGGGCGCCCGCTCCACACTCGGGTGCTGTCGCGGTAGCGGGCCTCCCAGAACGCGGCGGGCTCCGTGGCGGGGATGTCGGTCATGGTGCCTCCGTAAGGTGCTGAGCGATCCAGGAGTGCAGCCTGCGCCTGAGCGGCATCCGCCGCAAAGCTTCTTTGCCGGTTCCGCAAAACGGGGTCGGCGTCGGGCGGCGTCCCGCGCAGAACAGTCCCCGCATTGGTATGGACCTGACAGCGCCGTGTGGCTAAGCTCTGCTCAACCCCGATGAGAGCGCTCTCAGTTGCGGTTGTTCCACCCCCACCTAGTTGGAACGACGAAGGGCAACTTCCATGAGACGCACCAGACTCATGCCTGCCGGCCTGGCCGCTTTCCTGATGCTGGGCAGCTGGGCCGCCGCCGGAACACTGCCGGCCTCCGCGAGCGACTCCCCCGGCGCACCGCCCGCCTCGGCGGGCCTGCTGCAGGCGATGCAGCGGGACTTCGGGCTGTCGAAGGACCAGGCCGAAGCGCGACTGGAGGCCGAGCGGACCGCCACGGAGCTGGAGGCCGAGGCACGCCGGGCCGCCGGAGCCGCGTACGGCGGGTCATGGTTCGACGCCGAGAGCGAGCGACTGACCGTGGCCGTCACTTCGGACGCGGCCCCCGCGACCGTACGCGCCGTCGAGGCGACCGGCGCCACCGTCCGCAGCGTCGAGCGCAGTGCGCGGCAGCTCGACGCCGCGAAGGCACGCATCGACCGGCTGTCCGCACCGTCGGGCGTGAGCAGTTGGCACGTGGATCCGGCCGGCAACGCCGTCGTGGTGAACGTGGTCGGCGACGAACGCGCTGACAACGATGTCCAGCGGTTCCTCACCCAGGCCCGCAAGACCGGCCCGGTCACCGTGCGGACCGTCCCGGACGCGCCCGAGACCTTCGTGGCCGGCACCGTCGGCGGCGACCCCTACTACACCGGCAACGTCCGCTGCTCCATCGGCTTCTCCGTCCACGGCGGCTTCATCACTGCCGGGCACTGCGGTGGGGCCGGGGCCGGGGTGCGCGGCTGGGACGGCTCGTACATAGGCAACTTCCAGGGGTCCTCGTTCCCGGACAACGACTACGCCTGGGTCAACGTCGGCAGCGGGTGGTGGACGGTGCCCGTGGTCCTCGGCTGGGGCACGGTCCCCGACCAGTTGGTGCGCGGCTCGGCCGTGGCGCCCGTCGGCAGCTCCGTCTGCCGCTCCGGCTCCACCACACGCTGGCACTGCGGCACCGTGCTGGCCATGAACGAGACCGTCAACTACAGCGAGGGCGCGGTGCACCAGATGACCAAGACCAGCGTCTGCGCCGAACCCGGCGACTCCGGCGGCTCCTTCATCAGCGGTGACCAGGCACAGGGCGTCACCTCCGGCGGCTGGGGCAACTGCTCCGGCGGCGGGGAGACCTGGTTCCAGCCCGTGAACGAGATCCTGGGCCGCTACGGGCTGACCCTGCACACCGCTTGATCAGCAGGACGGCACAAGGCCGATCCGCACGACGACACAGGGTTGACCGCACGACGACACAAGGTTGACCGCACGACGACACAAGGCTCCGCCGGGCTGCCCGGCGGAGCCTTCCCCGTCCTGACGGTTGTCAGGTGCCGCGGGTGCGCTGACGGACCCCAAGGTCGCGAACGCCTCGTCCGACGTGCTCGCGGTCCGCTCGCAGTACTGGCTGGCCGCCGTGTGCCAGCAGCGGGGCCAGACCGGGCCCGACCCGGCCGTCGGCACGGACAGCCGGCGGACCGCGGTCCAGGAGTTCGCCGGCAGTGACGTCGCCTGGGTCAACAACCTGTATCTGCGGGGCGAGCCGGGCGACCGGCTCGCCCCGCGGTCTGCCAAGAGCAGCCCTCGCCAACCCCAAATGCGGGTCCGGGCTCGCCCATGATTGCGTCACGTCCGGCCATGATTCGGCAACGCGAGGCGTCGGCCCCCGATCCGCACATACGTTCTGCGACGTGAACACTCCCTACAGATCCGTCGGCTCCGTCGGCGTCCAGCCGCCCGCCACGACGCCCGCCCGACGTAACCTCCTGCGCGCCGGGCTGACCGGGGCCGCGGTCCTCGGTGCCGTGTCCGCCGGCGCCTCCACCGCGTCCGCGACCACACCCGCCCCGAGCACGCGAACCCGGCCCAGTACCCCCGAACAGGCCCTGCGTGAACTCGCCGCGGGGAATGCGCGCTGGCGCACCTTCCGTGAACGGCACCCGGACGAGACGCCCGACGTGCGGCAGTCGCTGACGTCGGGTCAGCATCCCTTCGCGGTCGTGCTCGGCTGCATCGACTCCCGGGTGCCGCCGGAGCTGGTCTTCGACCAGGGTCTGGGCGACCTGATGACCGTACGGACGGCCGGAGAGGTACTGGACGAGGCGGTGCTCGGCAGCATCGCGTACGGAGTGCTCGAACTCGGCATCCCGCTCGTGATGGTGCTCGGGCACCAGTCGTGCGGTGCCGTCAAGGCAGCCGTCGAGGCGGACGGGTCCGGGAAGCTGCTGCCCGCCCATATCCAGTACCTGGCCGACCAGATAGACCCGGCCATCGATCACACCGTGGAGGGCGACGCCCGCATCGACGCGACGATCGACGCGAATGTACGGCTCGTCCGTGCGCGGCTCGCCGCGGAACCCGACCTCGCGGCGAAGGTCTCCGGCGGTCAACTGGCCATCGTGGGCGCCCGCTACGAGCTGACCAGCCAGCGCGTCCACCGCGTCGTGTGAACGGTCCGGCGTGGCGCGTGGACCGGACGGTTGGCACGCCACGCCGCTTCAGCTCACGCGGCGGTCGTTCTCGGGGTGCACGCGCGCGTGGCGGTCAAGGATCGCGGGAGGGCCGGGCAGGTGTGCGTCGGCCGCGGCGGGCACGTCGGACGCCGTGGCGGACAGCGCCGCCCGCCGTGCAGGAGCAGCGCAGTGGCCGCGGAGCGAGCCCTGCCGTCCGGATCCGTCAGCCGCGAGCCGCGAGCCGCGGAGAGGTGCCTCAGGGGACCGGGCCGACCCCGCCCTTGAGGCGTTCCAGGTCGGAGGGGCGGACCTGGATGACCAGGAGGGCGATCAACGCTGCGATACCGGTGAAGATCGCGGCCATGATGAAGGCGGCGGAGACACCGGAGGTGAGGACCTCGTCGGCCCATGGGGCGGGGAGCAGGCCGGTGCGTTCGAAGCGCAGCCGCTCGGCGGGGGTCGCCTGGGAGAGGAAGTCCGGGATCTGCTGGTCGGCCTCGTTGTTGCTGGCCGTGCCGTACATCGTGACCAGGATGGACAGTCCGAGCGAGCCGCCGACCTGCTGGGTGGCGTTGAGCAGGCCGGAGGCGGCACCGGTCTCGTGGACGGGCACATTGGACAGGGCCATCAGGGTCAGGGACACGAACTCCATGCCCATGCCGAGGCTGAAGACGAGGATCGGGCCCAGGATGCTGCCCGCGTAGGTGGAGTGGACGTCGGTGAGGGTCAGCCAGGCCAGTCCCGCCGCGGCCAGGACGGCCCCCGTCACCATGAACGGCTTCGGCCCGTATTTCGGCAGGAGTTGGGAGGCGAGGCCCGCGCCGACGGCGATGACCGCGCTCAC
The DNA here is from genome assembly GCF_009709555.1 of Streptomyces blattellae. GTDB lineage: Bacteria > Actinomycetota > Actinomycetes > Streptomycetales > Streptomycetaceae > Streptomyces > Streptomyces blattellae. Next base: position 41,129 of record NZ_WJBG01000140.1, read on the forward strand.
CGGCAGGAAGGCCAGGCCGGTCAGCAGCGGGCTGAAGTCCAGCACGTTCTGGACGAAGAGCGTGAGGAAGAAGAACATGCCGAAGATCGCGGCAGCCAGGCTCAGCATCATCCCGTAGGTGCCCGCGCGGTTGCGGTCCGCGAACATGCGCAGGGGCGTGATGGGCTGCTTGGAGTGGCGTTCGACGAGGACGAACAGCAGCAGGACCACCACAGCCGCGCCGAACGAGGCCAGGGTGAGTGCGTCCAGCCAGCCGTCCTGGGCGGCCCGGATGAACCCGTACACCAGCAGCACCATGCCGACGGTCGAGGTGAGCGCGCCGGTCAGGTCGAAGCGGCCCGGATGTCGCTCGGACTCGCGGATCCAGCGCGGGGTGGCGAGCGCGATGAGCAGCCCGATCGGCACATTGACGAACAGCACCCAGCGCCAGTTGAGCCACTCCACCAGCATCCCGCCGGCCAGCAGGCCGATCGCCCCGCCGCCCGCGGAGACCGCGGCGAAGACACCGAACGCCCGGTTTCGTTCAGGGCCTTCGCGGAACGTCGTGCTGATCAGGGCGAGCGAGGTGGGGGAGGCGATGGCGCCGCCGACACCCTGCAGGGCGCGCGCGGCGAGGAGTTGGCCGGAATTCTGCGACAGTCCCCCCAGCAGCGAGGCGAGGACGAAGAGCAGCACGCCGAAGACGAACACGCGCCGTCTGCCGAGGATGTCACCGGCCCGCCCGCCGAGCAGCAGCAGTCCGCCGAAGGTCAGCGTGTAGGCGTTGACCACCCAGGACAGGCTGGTGGTGGAGAAGTCGAGGTCCCGCTGGATCTCCGGCAGCGCGATGTTCACGATGGTGATGTCGAGCACCACCATCAACTGGCAGGAGGCGATGACCAGAAGCGCCATCGCACTGCCCCGGCCACCGCCCTCTTGCTCCTGCTGAGTGGTGGTCCGTGCTGAGGGTGCGGGCTGCGGGCTGGTCATGACGGGGTGGCGGGGTGGCGACGTGGCGAGCCAGTGGTCGGTTCAGGCCACCATTCGACCGTACGCCGCCGCCCGGCGGACCACCACTCGATCACCTGCCGGTGCCAGGACCGGTGTCATCCGACTCGGTGTCAACCGACTCGGTGTCGCAGGCGTGCGGCCAGCGCGGCGACGTCGTCGTCCGCCGCGTCGGCGCCCAGGCGGTCGAGGACCTCGTCGAGAAGGTGGGAGACGTCGAGGCCGGGCTGCACATGAAGGCGGGCCAGCCGGGCCAGGGAGGCGTCGATGTCCTCGCCGCGGCGCTCGACGAGACCGTCGGTGAACATCAGCAGGGTGTCGTCGGGGGTGAGCGGCACGGTGGCCGAGTCGTAGTCGGAGAAGCCGGTGCCGAGAGGCGGGCCGACGGACAGGCCGATCAGCTCTCCGGTGCCGTCCCGGTGGAAGACGGCAGGCGGCAGATGGCCCGCGCTGGAGAAGGCGACGGTCCCGCGCGCGGGGTCCAGGAGGGCGAGCAGACAGGTCGCGGGCCTGCGGTTGCCGTCCTCGGACATCGAGGTGTCCATCTGGCGCAGGATCCGGTGCGGCGGCAGGTCGGTGGAGGCGACGTAGCGCAGCATCGACCGGTAGGCGTTCATGTCGACGGCCGCGTCCAGGCCGTGGCCCATGACGTCGCCGATGACGAGGAGCGTGCGGCCGTAGTGCAGGCGCACGGTCTCGTACCAGTCGCCGCCCACGAGGGCGCCGCTGCCGAGGGGGAGGTAGCGGGTGGCCACGTCCAGGTTCGGGTGCGGCTGGCTGGGCGCGAGAAGCAGGACCTCCTGCAGGTCGAGCACCGTCTTGCGGGCCGCGTGGTGCTCGGCGGCGTGGTGGAGGTGAGCGGCGGCCAGGCGGGCGGCGTAGTGGGCCACGGCCGCTTCGTCGTCGGTGAAGACATGGTCGGTGCGGACGGCGAGGACCACCCCGAAGGCGCGGTCCCGGGCCAGGAGCGGAACGGACAGCGCGGCCAGCCGGTTGCCGCCCGCCCGGGTGAACGACGCGGTGAGCGGGCGGCCCTCGTCCAGGGCGCGGACCAGAACATCGCCGCGCGGAGTCCGGCGCAGGTCGTCCAGCAGATCGCCCCGGCCCGCCGCCGCCACGGGCCGCAGGGAACCCGGTGGGTCGTCCGGTTCCCGGTCCTGCGGGAACAGGTCGACGGCCACGGCGTCGCAGAGCACCTCGGCGAGAAAGGCGGCCAGTTCGGCGCCCGTCCTGCGTTCGTCGAGAGTCGTGCCGATGGCGGCCACGGCCCTTTCCGCGAGGGCGAATCGGTCGGCCGAGGCCGTTGCGGGTCGGACAGCCCGGTCGTCTTCCACCACATCCCTTTCCGACGTATTCATTCCAGTATCGATGGATGTGATCCGGCGATGGCGTCGCAGCGCGCGCCGACCGGTCCGGGAACCGGCTCCCGTTCCGCCCCGCGCGGACCAGGACGTCCGGTTCCCCTCGCCCAGGTGCGAACCGGGCGCGTCGTGGCGCATTCTTGCTGTGTCGCCCGAGTGGCAGCACACGGACGAGGTAGGGCCGATGACTCGGAGCGCCGAGGACACGCACCGGATGCCCGGACGGCTTGCCGCGCTGCTGGCCGACGCCTCGACGGAGGCGGTCGGCGCGGCCGGCGGTCGCGCCGGTGGTATCTATCTGCGCTCCAGCACACCCGGGCTGCTGCGCCTGGCGGTGCTCTGCGGCCTGCCCGGGCAGTTGTTCCGCCCGTGGTGGCGGATGCACGTCGACCGTCCGTTCCCCGTCGCCGACGCCTATCGGCTCGGCGTGCAGGTGGCCCTGCCGAACGCCACCGAGACGATGCGCCGCTACCCCCAGTTCGCGGCCGGGCTGCCGTTCCCGTTCGGCTCGCTGTACGTGCCCGTCGTGGCGGCGCCCGGATCGGCCGGATCGGCCGGGGTCTACGGCGTCCTGACCGTCCTGCGCCCCGCTGCCCCGGAAGCCACCGAACTGCTGCCCGTCCGCGATCGCCTGGCCCGGCTCGCCGAGGAGCTGGGGGCGGACCTGCGGGGTCTGGAGGCCGGGGCCCTCCCGCCGGTCGCCTGGGACGGTGAGCCGCTGTGCGTCCAGCCGCCGAGCGCGCTCCCGGCCGCGGGGCGCATCGCCCGGTTCGCCTGGGATCCGGCGACCGGGGCCGTGACGGCGGACGAGCGACTGCACGCCCTGCTGCGCGGGCCGTACGACGCGCCGTCCGTGCGGGACCTCGCCGACGCGGTGGCCACACCGGCCGACGCACCCCGCGTCCTGGCCGCGCTGCGGGAGACGGCCGCCGGCAAGCCTCCGTCGCTGCCGCTGTACGTGCGGGCCGAGGACGGGGCGCTGCGACTCGTGGAGCTGTGGACGGCGTACGACACACCGCCGGCCGGGCCCCCGGACCCGTACCGGGTGAGAGGCGTGGTGCTGGATCCGGATCCCGGTGCCGGGGCGGACACGGCCGCCGACCTCCTGCCGGACGGCGTGTTCTGCCTGGACCGGCTGGGGCTGGTGGTGTACGTCAATCCGCGGGCGGCGCGGCTGCTGCGCCGGTCGCGGGACGAACTGCTGGGCCGTTCGCTGTGGGAGACCGTGCCCTGGCTGAACCAGCCGGCCTGCGAGGACCATCTGCGCAGCGCCCTGCTGGCACCGGATCCGGTGCACTGCCACGTCCGCCGGCCCGCGGACGGCGGCGGGGAGTACGAGGGCGACTGGCTCGCCCTGTCCGTGTACCCGGGCGCGGATCATCTGACCTGCACGCTCCAGCCGGCCGGGCGGATCACCGACTCACCGGCCGAGCGGGCGCCGGCGTCCGGCAGCCCCTCCATGGCTCCGCTGTACCGGCCCATCGTCCTCGCCATCGCGCTGACGGAGGCGGTCACCGCCCGTCAGGTGTCCGCGGTGGTCATGCGGGAGCTGCTGCCCGCGTTCGGCGGCCGACGGCTCGCCATCTACCTGCTGCAGGAGCGGCACCTGTATCTGGCGTGGGAGAGCGGCTTCCCACCGGGGTTCCTGGCCCCGTACGACGGAGTCAGCCTGGACACCCGCCTGCCCGGTGTGGAGACGCTGACCTCGGGCCGGCCGCTGTTCTTCGACTCGATGCAGGATCTGGCCGCCGCGTACCCGGGCATCGCACTCGACGCCACGAAAGGGGCCCGCGCCTTCCTGCCGTTGATCGCCTCCGGCCGCCCCGTCGGCTCCTGCATCCTCGGCTTCGACCGTCCCCGCAGCTTCAGCTCCGAGGAACGGACGGTGCTGACCGCGCTCGCCGGGCTGATCGCGCACGCCCTGGAGAAGGCCCAGCGCTACGAGAGCGAGGCGGCCCTGGCCCGCGGACTGCAGCAGGCCCTCCTGCCCCGGCGCCTGTCGTCGCATCCGCGGGTGGAGACGGCGGGACGCTATCTGCCGGGTACGCAGGGCATGGAGGTGGGCGGGGACTGGTACGACGTCGTGGAGGCCGGTGACGGGCTCGCCCTGGTCATCGGGGACGTCCAGGGGCACGGGGTGCAGGCGGCGGCCACGATGGGGCAACTGCGCAGCGCCGTGCGGGCGTTCGCGCTCGGCGGGCGTCCGCCGGACGAGGTCATGAGCGGCGTCAACCGGTTGCTGATCGACCTCGATCCGGGACAGTTCGCGAGTTGCTGCTACATCCGGCTGGACCCGGCGACCGGTGCCGCCCGTGCGGCCCGCGCGGGACACCCGCCGCCGCTGCTGCGCGACCCGGACGGCAGCACGCACGTCCTGCACCTGCCCGGCGGTGTCGTGCTCGGCGTCGACCCGCACGCCGACTACCCGGTGACGGAGCTGCGGCTGGAGCCGGGCGCCGTGCTCGCGCTCTACACGGACGGCCTGGTCGAACGGCCCGGCGCCGACATCGACGACGGCATCACGGAACTCCGGGTGGCCCTCGCCGAGTCGGGCACACCGACCAGCCGCCCCCTGACGGGCATCGCCGACCGACTCACCGCCCGAGCCCGCCACACCCACAACCGCCCCGACGACATCGCACTACTCCTCGCCACCCGCCGACCCACACACCCACACCCATGACCCGCACCACACAACAGCCCATCACCCCCACCGCCTCACCCACGCCACACAACCGACCACCGACACGCACCCACTCACCACCCCAGCCCACCACGCCCACGACCACCCCGCCGACACCGCCTACTCCTCACCACCCGCCGACCCACGCACGTAACCGCACCACGGAACTCCGGATCACCCCCGCCACGCCACGCACGCCGACCGGCTCACCACCCGAGCCCGCCACATCCGCGACCGACCGGGCGACATCGGACTGCCCCTGGCCACACGTCGGCCCGGGCGTCCACGCCCGTGACCGCGCTGCGGGACCGTCACGCTGTGTGACGGCCCTCGCCTCCTGGGGTCCCGCAGTGTAGACATGGGCGCATGGTCCGGCATGGGGGTCGATCCGAGGTGGGGAAGACCCGTCGCCCCAGTGGTCCGCGCGCCCCGCGCGCGCCGGGCCGTGCGCGTGCGGCGCACCAGCGACGGAAGCCGTCCGCGGCGCTGCGGTCGGCGCTGAGCGGGCGCAGCGTCGCCGGGCAGGTGTTCGTCCTGCAGGTCGTCATCGTGCTGCTGCTGGTCGTGGCCGCCGTGGTGGCGCTGGTGCTGCAGGTGCGGCACGACAGCACGATCGAGGCCCGCAACCGCTCGGTCGCCGTCGCCGAGGCGTTCGCGAACGCGCCGGGCACCCGCGAGGCGCTGGACGACCCCGATCCCACGGACGTGCTGCAACCCCGGGCCGAGGCGGCCCGCGAGGCGACCGGGGTCGACTTCATCGTCGTCATGAACACCGACGGGACCCGCTACACCCACCCCCTCCCCGACCGCATCGGCAGGAAGTTCGTCGGCACCCTCCAACCCGCGCTGGCCGGGGGCATCGTGACCGAGGAGATCGACGGCACGATCGGCCCCCTGGTCCAGGCCGTGGTACCGGTCAAGGCCGACGACGGGTCCGTCGTCGGGCTCGTGTCGGCGGGCATCACGACGGAGAACGTCGGCGGGACCGCGAACGATCAACTGCCGGTCATACTGGCCGCCGGGGCGGCGGGGCTCGCCCTCGCCACGGCGGGTACGGCGCTGGTCAGCAGACGGCTGCTGCGGCAGACCCACGGTCTGGGCCCGAACGAGATGACCCGCATGTACGAGCATCACGACGCGGTGCTGCACGCGGTCCGCGAGGGCGTGATGATCGTCGGCGACGAGGGACGGCTGCTGCTCGCCAACGACGAGGCGCACCGGCTCCTCGGCCTGCCCGAGGACGCCACGGGGCGGCAGGTGCGGGACCTCGGCCTCACTCCCGACACCGCCGACCTGCTGGCCTCCGGCCGGATCGCCACCGACGAAGTCCACCTGGTCGGGGACCGGTTGCTCGCGGTCAACCAGCGGCCCACCGACCTCCAGGGAGCGCCGGCGGGCAGCGTGGCCACACTCCGCGACTCGACCGAGCTGCGGGCTTTGTCCGGCCGGGCGGAGACGGCACGCGAACGGCTCAACATGCTGTACGACGCCGGGGTCGAGATCGGCACCAGCCTGGACGTGGCCCGTACCGCCGAGGAACTGGCGGAGTTGGCCGTCCCGCGGTTCGCGGACTTCGCCACCGTGGACCTGTTCGAGGCCGTGCTGAGCGGCGGCCAGCCGGACGCGGGCGCCGATGTGCTCCGTACGGCGGTCAGCGGGATCCGCAAGGACGCTCCGCTCTATCCGCTGGGCCAGCAGATCCGGTACGTGGCCTCGTCTCCCCAGGCCCGCGCCGTGCGCTCCGGACAGGCGGTCCTCGAACCGCAGCTGAGCCGGGCGCCGGGCTGGCGGGCCCAGGACCTGGAGCGGTCCGCGCAGGTCGTGGAGTACGGCATCCACTCGCTGATCGCGGTGCCGCTGCGTGCGGGCTCCCTCGTGCTGGGCCTGGTCACCTTCTGGCGGGCCGAGAAGCCGGAGCCCTTCGACGCGGACGAACTCGCCCTCGCCGAGGAGCTGGTGGCGCGGGCCGCCATGTCCATCGACAACGCCCGCCGCTATACGCGCGAGCACGGCATGGCGGTGACGCTGCAGCGCAGTCTGCTGCCCCGCAGCCTGCCCGAGCAGAACGCCCTGGAGGTCGCCTACCGGTATCTGCCCGCCCAGGCGGGCGTGGGCGGTGACTGGTTCGACGTACTGCCGCTGTCCGGCGCCCGGGTCGCCCTCGTCGTGGGCGACGTCGTCGGCCATGGACTGCATGCCGCGGCCACCATGGGACGGCTGCGCACGGCCGTGCACAACTTCTCCTCCCTCGACCTGCCGCCCGACGAACTCCTCTCCCTGCTGGACGAGTTGGTCGGCCGCATCGACCAGGACGAGACGGCGGACGGCAGCGCTCCGGTCACCGGCGCGACCTGCCTGTACGCGATCTACGACCCGGTCTCCCGCACCTGCACCGTCGCCCGCGCCGGGCACCCGCCACCGGCTCTCATCCACCCCGACGGCAGCGTCGAGTTCGCCGACGTCCCCGCCGGTCCCCCGCTCGGCCTCGGCGGTCTGCCGTTCGAGACGGTCGACCTCGAACTGCCCGAGGGCAGCCGGATCGTGCTGTACACGGACGGGCTCGTCGAGGACCGGGAGCGGGACATCGACGTCGGTCTGGAGCTGCTGCGTGCCGCACTGGAGCAGGCCGACGACTCACCCGAGGACACCTGCCGAGCCGTCCTGGACTCGCGGCTCACGGCCCGGTCGAGCGACGACATCGCCCTGATCGTGGCGCGCACCCAGGCGCTGGACGCCGGCCGGATCGCCGAGTGGCAGGTGCCGCCCGACCCGGCGGCCGTCGCGGACGTACGGGCTTCCGTCACCCGCCAGTTGGCCCGCTGGGGGCTTCAGGAGCTGACGTTCGCCACGGAGCTGATCCTGAGCGAGCTGGTGACCAACGCGATCCGGTACGGCGGTGACCCCATCCACGTCAGAATGGTGCGCGACCGCACCCTGATCTGCGAGGTCTTCGACAGCAGCAGCACCTCGCCGCATCTGCGGTACGCGGCCATGACGGACGAGGGCGGGCGGGGCCTGTTCCTCGTCGCGCAGCTCGCCGAGCGCTGGGGCACGCGCTACACGCCCGACGGCAAGGTCATCTGGGCGGAGCAGCCGCTGACGTGACACCGGCCTCCCCCGACCACCCCTTGGAGCACCCGTGAGGCACCCCACTCGCCGTGTCCTGCTCGCCGTGACCGGCGTGTCGGCCACCGGGATCCTCCTGCTCAACGTCCCGCACGCCGGCACCGTCCGCGCGCCCGGCCTCGACGACCCGGCGAAGAAGGAGATCGCCATGAAGCTCGTGTCGAGCGCGGAGAACTCCTCTCTCGACTGGAAGGCGCAGTACCAGTACATCGAGGACATCGGCGACGGCCGCGGCTACACCGCCGGGATCGTCGGCTTCTGCTCCGGTACCGGCGACATGCTCGGCGTGGTGGAGCTCTACGCCGACCGCCGTCCGGGCAATGTGCTCGCCGGGTACCTGCCCGCGCTGCGCGAGGTCGACGGCTCCGACTCGCACGAGGGTCTCGACCCGTACTACCCCCGGGACTGGCGCCGGGCGGCACAGGACCGCGCCTTCCGGCAGGCGCAGGACGACGAACGCGACCGGGGGTACTTCGATCCGGCCGTACGGCAGGGGAAGGCGGACGGACTGCGCGTGCTCGGCCAGTTCGCGTACTACGACGCCCTCGTCATGCACGGCAACGGATCCGACAGAGCCGGTTTCGGCAGTATCCGCAGGCGGGCCCTGCAGAGCGCACGGCCGCCGGCGCGGGGCGGGGACGAGGTGGCGTACCTGGACGCCTTCCTCGACGCCCGGGTGTGGGCGATGAAGCAGGAGAAGGCGCACAGAGACACCAGCCGGGTCGACACGGCCCAGCGCGTCTTCCTGCGTGAGGGCAACCTGGACCTCGATCCGCCGCTCAACTGGAAGGTGTACGGGGACAGTTACCACATCGGCTGAACACATTTGAACACATTTGAACACGCTGAGCACGCCCGCGCGGCTGCCGCACCGGACGCGGGGCGGCAGCTCGCAGGGGGCGCCGCCAGGCCCGTACCCCTCATAACGTAGCCTTATGAGCTCATAGAACGGACCCGCGTACCGACTTAGGGTTACCTTAGTTTAAGCTTCCCGTTCGAGATCGTCTGTCACCGCTCGAAGGGAACCTGATCATGCCCCGCCCCCTGCGGGTAGCCATCGTCGGAGCCGGCCCCGCCGGGATCTACGCCGCCGACGCACTGCTCAAGTCCGACGTGGCCGCCGAACCCGGTGTGTCCATCGACCTCTTCGAGCGCATGCCGGCCCCGTTCGGGCTGATCCGGTACGGCGTCGCCCCCGACCACCCCAGGATCAAGGGCATCATCACCGCCCTGCACCAGGTGCTGGACAAGCCGCAGATCCGTCTGTTCGGCAACGTGGACTACCCGACCGACATCAGCCTGGACGACCTGCGCGCGTTCTACGACGCCGTGATCTTCTCCACCGGCGCCACGGCCGACCGCGAGCTGTCGATCCCCGGTATCGAACTCGACGGCTCGTACGGCGCGGCGGACTTCGTCTCCTGGTACGACGGCCACCCGGACGTGCCGCGCACCTGGCCGCTCACCGCCAGGAAGGTCGCCGTCCTCGGCGTCGGCAACGTCGCGCTGGACGTGGCGCGCATCCTGGCCAAGACCGCGGACGAACTGCTGCCGACGGAGATCCCGCCGAACGTCTACGACGGCCTGAAGGCCAACGAGGCCGTGGAGGTCCATGTGTTCGGCCGCCGCGGCCCGGCGCAGGCGAAGTTCTCCCCGATGGAGCTGCGGGAGCTGGACCACTCCCCCACCATCGAGGTCATCGTCGATCCCGAGGACATCGACTACGACGAGGGCTCGATCGAGACCCGGCGCGGCAACAAGCAGGCCGACATGGTCGCCAAGACCCTGGAGAACTGGGCCATCCGCGACGTCGGCGACCGGCCGCACAAGCTGTTCCTGCACTTCTTCGAGTCGCCGTCGGAGATCCTCGGCGAGGACGGCGAGGTCGTCGGCCTGCGCACCGAGCGCACCGCCCTCGACGGCACCGGCAACGTCAAGGGCACCGGCGAGTTCAAGGACTGGGACGTCACGGCGGTCTACCGCGCCGTCGGCTACCTCTCCGACAAGCTCCCCAAGCTGCCCTGGGACCTGGAGTCGGGCACCGTCCCGGACGAGGGCGGCCGGGTCATCCAGGAGAGCGGCGAGCACCTGCAGTCGACGTATGTCACCGGCTGGATCCGGCGCGGTCCGGTGGGTCTGATCGGCCACACCAAGGGCGACGCCAACGAGACCGTGGCCAGCCTGCTGGACGACCACGCGAGCGGCCGTCTGCACACGCCGGCTTCGCCCGATCCGGACGCCGTGGACGCGTTCCTCGCCGAGCGGAACGTCCGGTTCACCACCTGGGAGGGCTGGTACAAGCTGGACGCCGCGGAGAAGGCCCTGGGCGAGCCGCAGGGCCGCGAGCGCGTGAAGATCGTCGAGCGTGAGGACATGCTGGGGGCCAGCGGCGCCTGACAGAGCGCGTGATCAAGGGGTCCGGGGGCTGTGCGACGCTGTCGGCGAATCGAGCCGACGGCCGGCGACTGCTGTCCGGGTCTCAGCGACAGGCCGTGCGTGCGGCCTGTCGCTGAGACCGAGCGCGCAGCCGGCTCCCGTCGCGCGGGATTCGTCGGCGGCGTCGCTGTGTTCCCGGGCCCCTTGGCGCAGCGGCCGTACGGACAGGCCGGTCAGCCGCCAGGCCACGAGCAGCGCGCCGACCGGCACCACCAGGCGCAGCAGACCGCCGGGGACGCCGCCGGGGCCGAACGTCTCCAGCAGGACGACCGCACCGACGCCGATCAGCCAGGCCCCCACGGTCAGCAGCGAGAGCGCGACCGCCACCGGCACCCCGCCCATCCCCCAGGCGCCGAGATCCACATCCCGGTCGAAGCAGCCGGGTTCGGCGACGCCCGCGACGACCAGCAGCCAGAAGCCGGCGACCACCACGAGGGCTGCCGTGAACAAGAGGGTGGGAATGCCGGTGGCGGCCATGAGAATCGTCCGCATCCGCCGGCCCCCGCTCCTGTGTCGCGGGGGCACGGCTCCCCTCCGGGCTCCGGTGCGGGCACCTGTCGGCCCCTGACACCGGAGCCGATCCGTCGTGCTCCCCACGCCCATCCTGAACGCCGGGAGCACAACGGCGCATTGCCGGCTCCCGGCAACGTTCCTCGGGGTCTGCATGCCGGTGACCGTCAAAATGCCGTCTTCTACGTGCCGATGAGCCGCCGTGCGCCTGGTGGACCCGGCCGGGGTCGACCGCCCGTCATGGTCCGCTCCGTCGCCGGCCGGGGCGGCGAACAGGTCCCGCCCCAAGCGGATGGTGGGCAGGCCCTGTTCGCCGGGAGTCATTGTCATGGCCGGGCCGGGTCCGGACCATGAGTGAAGGGCCGTCGGCCGAAGCGCGTCGATCACACCCCGTGTGCGTGCCGCGTCTCCCGTGCGCCCACGCGGGTCCGGGACCCCCGCGTGTTCCGGCGCGACCTGCGGCGACGATACTGGCAGATGTACGTTCACCCCGCATACAGATGGACTCATGACGATTTCCCCCACCGTCCACCCCACGATTCCGCCCACCGTGTGGCTCGGCCGTGGCCGCTACGCCGGCCCCGAGGCGGACGCAGTTGTCCGGCTCACGCTCCGGCGCCGCAAGGAGAACGGAGTCCTGGACGACTATCTAGAGGTCACCGAGGACGCCTCCGAGGGGATCTTCGAGGCCCGCTGGCAGGTCGCCGACGCCGTGACCGTACGGGCCCGGCTGACGTTCGCCCCCGAATCCGCGGGCGGACGGGAGTGGGTCCTGGTCGCTGAGGCGGACCAGCTGTGGGACCCCGGCTGGCCCTCGCCCGTCACCATGTTCTGGCCCGAGGCACCGGATTCCGCCTGGGACCACGAACCGGTCACCGGACTGCGCTTCCGGGACATCAACCGCCTGCCCGCGGACGACAAGGCCCTGCGGCGCGTCCTGCGCGACTCCGTGCGGGGCAGCTGGAGCCTCCACGTCGTCGTCCACGAGGCCATGACCCCCGACGAGCGCGGACTGCTGCCGCTGGCCCGGCTGCTGCCGCCGAGCCTGCGGCACTGCGTGGTCGAGCACCGCGCCGCTCCGCACCAGCTGCGCGCGGTCAACTGGGCCCTGCGCGAGTTCGGCGCGGAGGTGCCGCGCGGCGGTGCCCTGGTGCTGTCCAAGGCGCCGGCCCCCGACCGGGACGAGGCCCAGGACCTGACCGTACGCAGCGTCTTCCTGGACGGGTCGGAGCCGGCGGAACTCATCGGCACCCTGACGCGGTACGCCGTCTCCGCCAGACCGCTGCCGGACGGCGCCGAAACGGCCGTCACCGCGTTCCGGGAGGACTGGCGGCTGCTGACGCTCGAAGAGGAACTCGCCCGCGAGCGCAAGTTGGTGGCCATGTACGCCGAAGCACTCGACGCCATGACCAAGTCCCGGGATCTGTACCGGGAGGCGGCCGAGCGCGCCAACGAGGCACTGGCCGCGTACCGGGAGTCCTCCGCCGCCGCTCCCCGGGAACCCGTCGCGCCCGACGCGCACACCAGCTCTCCGCTCCAGCAGCTGACGCGCACGTTCGAACGCCTCAAGGGCACCGCCCGGACGCGGCGGCGTGACGAGGACGACGCCGGCTGAGCGGGATCGGCGTCAGTCCGCCGTACGGTACGCGGACGCCGTACGGCGCGCGTCCGTCGTACGCTGCGCCTCCGCCATCAGTCGTGCCACCGAGTCCGCGCCGGGTGACTGTGCCGCCAGGCTCACCAGCAAGGCGATCAACGCGGCCAGTGCCGCGCATACGGCGGTCAGACCGGTGGCCCAGCTCGGTGCGAGGGTGAGATCCAGTGCCTGGGACAGTCCCGCCGAGTCCAGCCACGCCTCGAACACCTGGGCCGCGGCCAGCACCGCCGGGACCACGACGGCCGCCGCCAGCACCGGCGGCGCGGCCCGCATGGTCAGCAGCAGGGCCAGGACCAGGCACAGGGCGGACACGCCGAGGGCGCAGCCGTACACCCGCAGCGAGGTGCCCTCGCGCTGGAGCGGGAACCAGAGCAGGCCGCAGACGGCGAGGGCCACCACGGCGAGCCGACTCGGCCAGCGGGGAGCCCCGTTCACCGTGGGCGGACGGCCGGGGGGCGGCGGAAAGACCGCTTCCGGGGTCGCTTCGCCGTCGAGCCCCTGCACGAGCGGCGGCCCGTCGGGCGGCCCGTCGGCGGTTTCCGCGCTGCGTGCGACCGCCAGCCGCCCGATCAGCTCCACGAGTTCCTCGACAGGCCGCCCGGTCGCGACCGCCCGTACCGCCTCCTGCCCGCAGTGGGGTTCCAGGGGCGCCCTGTGCATCAGGTCCATCAGCCGGGTCACCTCCTCCACCGGGCGGGACCCCACCGCGGCGCGGATCGCCTCGTCCGCGCAGGCGGCGTCGCGCGGCGGCCGGGTCAGCAGGACGACGAGCCGGGTGACGTCCTCCACGGACCGGGTCACTCCCACCGCGCGGAGCGCGTCCACCGTGGCCTGCGCGTACTGGGGCGACTGCTCCAGCAGCGTGATGAGGTGCGCGACCTCCTCCAGGGGCCGGTCGGCGACGGCGGCTTGTACGAGGCCGCCGAGCGGATCGCCGTACCGCGCCCCTGTGACGGGTATCACAGGTCCGTTCGAACCCGGCGATGCGGAACTGGTCGTCATGGTCGGCTCCCTGGGAAGAGTGCGGTTGCTCTCGCGCCCCCGACGCGCGACACGCGACGTATCGCTGACCATTCCAGGCGCACGCGCCGCACCCTGCCACTCAGGTGGGCCACAGGTATGACTGTTCTGCTCCCGACAGGCGATATAAGCACCGCAAACGGGAAATCCGCTAAGGAGAAGCACGGCGCGAGGAGGTCTTGTGGATTCGACCACCGAATGGATCGTCGTGGCGGCGGTCCTCGCGGCGGCCCTGCTCGCCGTGGCCGTCGCACTGCTGGTACGGCTGGTCCGGGCCCGGCGCGCACTGCGCCGAGCCGGGCTGCCGACCGGGCCACGCTGGGTGTTCTGGGGTGCCCTGCTCTACTTCGTACTGCCCGCCGACCTGGTGCCGGACCCGGTGTACCTGGATGACATCGGCGTACTGCTCCTCGCCCTGCGCTCCTTGCGCGCGCCCCTCGGCGCTTCGCGCGCCGAGGGCCGGAATGGTCCCGCATGAACCCCAGGACGTCTTTTCGCGTCTCATGAACGGGAAAAGGCTGTGATTACGCAGCGTAAGGAAACCATTCACTCGTTCGATTCGTATAAGTCTCTGGAAGGCGAAGGAAGTCGGCGGACCATGCTTTGCCGCCAGCCGACCGCAGCTGATCGGCACAGCACCGACGAGGGAGAGACGATGCAACCGTTCGCGCTCAACTACGCACGTCCGGCAGCAGAGTTGCAGGCCACCATTCCGTACATCTACGACTCCGGGCTGCAGTTGAACGTGCTCATGGACGGCCAGATAGCCGCCCGTGATCTCGCTCTGCTGAGAGAGCTGGGGACCACGACGTCCACCGCGGGCTCGAAGACTCACTTCGACGACTGAACACGGACCGGCGACGATGACCGTCCTGATCCTGACCTGTGAAGCGGATGTGACGGCCGATCTGGTGGTGGTGCACCTCAACGCGTCCGGGATACCGGTCGTCCGGATCGACCCCGCCGATCTGACCGGCGGGGTCGCGCTGTCGGGCGAGTATGTGCACGGCGCGTTCCGCGGCCATCTGTCGGCCGGAGGGCGGCTGGTGAGCATCGAGGGGCTGCGCTCGATCTGGGTGCGCAGGCCGGGGGCTCCGGCCACGCGTGCCCCTGTGCCGTCCCCCTGGCTGACCGAGGAGGCGTCACAGGCTCTCTACGGCATGCTCCGCGGTGCGGGAGCGCGCTGGATGAACCACCCGGACGCGGCTCGCCGGGCACGCCACAAGCCCTGGCAGCTCCGGCTGGCCCAACGGTGCGGCCTGCCCGTGCCGGCCACCCTGATCACGACGTTCCCGCAGGCCGCCCGCGAGTTCTCCGAGCGCTACCCCGATCTGGTCGTCAAGCCGGTCTCCGGCGCGCACCCGCAGGACCCGCCGCGGGCGGTGCCGACCAGCCGGGTGGCACCGGGCACGGACTTCGCCGCCGTCGCGTTCGGCCCCACCCTGCTGCAACGGCGTATCGCCAAGCGGGCGGACATCCGCCTCACGGCAGTCGGCGACCGGATGCTCGCCGCCCGCAAGGTCACGGCCGCGGACACCGACCCCGAGCAGGTGGATGTCCGCTTCGCTCCCTCCGACTCCCCGTGGCAGCCCGCGGATGTGCCGCCGCGCGTCGCCGCCGCCGTCCGCCTCTACCTCCGCGAGGCGGAACTGGCCTACGGCGCCTTCGACTTCGCCGAGGACACCGACGGCACCTGGTGGTTCCTGGAGTGCAACCAGTCGGGGCAGTTCGGCTTCGTCGAGGTGGACACCGGTCAGCCGATCGCCCGCAGCATCGCGGAGTGGCTGGCGCGTCCCGGTCCGGAACGGCGCTCGCAGATCAACGGCACGAACACGGCGGTTTCCTGACGGCCCTCACGGCCCTCGCGGCCCTGACGGTCAGTGCGGCCGCGGACCAGGAGGCAGGGCCGCGCGCTGCCACCCCGCGCCCGGATGCGACGGGCGCTGTTCCAGGCCTGGCGTGTGCCCGTGGCCGTGCCCGTGCCCGTGGGACTGCAGTGGCCGCATGGCGAACTCCAGTTCCCTGCTGACGCGTTCGGCCTCGCTGCGGGCCTGGAGGGGGACGTCACCGCGCTCGGCGACGAGCCGGTCGTAGATGGGGGAATCCTGGAACACCCGTCAACGTGCCTTTCAGTCACGGCCCATGCGCATGGGCCCGACTGCCGAGTGTAGGCGCAGCGGCACATAGGAGTGTGAATTCCGTCGTGGACTTGACGTCAGGCGCCGGTCGTGCAGCGGGCCGAACGATCACGAGGACGGTGGACGGTGGACGTGGCCCACAGCAGGTTGAAGGCGCCGGTGAACATGACGTGTTGAGCCGTGTGCGCACCCTCCACGGGTCGGCTCGCGCCGAGTTCGCCGAGAAGGCCGGAGCGAGGAAGCGTCTTGGCGCATTGCTGACGATTGCCGCTCGAATCCGACCAACGTCACGACAGACACCCGGTCACGGACGATCCGCCCGAAAACACCCGCTTCCCCGTGCCGCCGCGGGCAGTTGAGCAGGAGGCATCCCCCTCAGGAGGAACGGTCTTCGCCCATGCATGTCTCCCATCGCCTGCTCTGCGGGCTGTACGTCCTCACCAGCGCGGGACTCGCCTGGACGGCGGTCCTCGAACTCCTCTGCGGTCTTGTGTGGGCGGCGCTGCTGTTCACGGCCGCCAGTCTGGTCCCGGTCATCGCCGTCGTACGGGAAACAGTCCTGCACGACGAACGCCGCACCGTCGCCGCGCTGCGCGCCCAGGCGGTCGCCGAGCGCGGGCGGGGCGACGGGGCCGCAGACGACATCGTCCGCTCGGAGCTGCACGCCGCCTGCTGCGAGCGCTGGTGGACCAGTTGCGGCACCGATCACGACGCGTTCTGCCCGCACCGGATCCCACGGAGCAGCGCCGCCTGACGGGGCCCGCCGTCAGGCGACCTGCCCGCTGTGCAGCGCGGTGTACTCACCGCCCCGGCACAGGAGTTCCTCGTGCGTCCCGACCTCCCGGATCCGGCCGTCCCGCATCACCACGATCCGGTCCGCGCCCCGCACGGTAGACAGCCGGTGCGCCACCACGAACGTGGTGCGCCCGCGCAGCAACCGGGCGAGCGCCTGCTGCACCAGCGCCTCCGACCGGGTGTCCAGCGCCGAGGTGGCCTCGTCGAGGACGAGCACCCTGGGGTCCCTGATCAGCGCCCGGGCGATGGCGAGGCGCTGCCGCTGCCCGCCGGACAGCCGCGCGCCGCGCTCGCCGACCACCGTGTCGAGTCCCTGCGGCAGCCGGTCGACGAACTCCAGCGCGTTGGCGTCCCGCAGCGCCGCCCGCACCGCCTCCTCGTCGGCCTCGTCCATGCCGTAGGCGACGTTCTCCCGGACCGTGCCGTCGAACAGGATCGACTCCTGCGGCACCACCGAGACGAAACGCCGGTAGGTGCGCAGGTCGAGGGTGTTCATGTCGGTGCCGTCGAGCAGCAGCCGGCCCGACGTCGGCCGGATGAACCCGATGACGAGGTTGAGGACGGTGGACTTGCCCGCGCCGGACGCTCCGACGAGCGCGACGGTCTCGCCCGGCACGACGGAGAGCGAGAAGTCCCGTACGGCGGGCCGGCCGCCGTCCTCGTAGGCGTGAGCCACCTGCTCGAAGGTGACGGCCCCGCGCAGCGACGTCAGTTCCGCCTTGCCCTCGTTGTCCTCCAGTTCGGGAGCCTGGAGCACCTCACCGACCGAGCGGACCGATTCGAGCCCCTTGGTGATGACCGGGGCGAGGCCCGCCAACGTGGTCGTGGAGTTGGTGAGCGTCGTCAGGAAGGCGCTGAGCATCACGACGTCGCCGGGGGTGACACCCCAGACGTCGTAGTACGACACCAGCGCGGCGCCGGCGAGGACGAGCACGCCGACCACGTTCAGCACCACCCAGGCCAGTGAGCCGAAGCGGCCATTGACGAGGTCGAGGCGCATACCGGAGGTCAGCAGCCGGTTCAGGGTGCCGTCGATGCGGCGCAGCGCCTTGCCCTCCAGGCCGTGGGCCCGGGTGACGGGGATGAGGCGGGTCATCTCGGTGACCCGGGAGGACAGGGTCTCCACCTCGTGCCGGAAGTGTTCGTTGTGGGTGCGCAGCCGGGCCCTGAGCCGGGCCACGACGAGCGCGGCGGCGGGCACGACGACCAGGAAGACCGGCACGAACTCGGGTGTGCGCACGGCGATGATGACGAGGCCGCCGACGAGCACGGTGGTCGCCCCGAGGCCGGTCTCGGCGGTCTGCTGCACCATCTGCTCGACGGTCTCCACATCGCGCACGACCTTGGCCTGGAGTACTCCGGCGCTGACCCGGGAGTGGTAGCCGATGGACAGCTGCTGCATACGGGTGCACAGGGCGGAGCGCAGCGTGGTGCCCATGCGCCGGACGCTGCCGTACAGGAGCCGGACGTAGAGCACGTGCAGGGGGTAGTTGACCAGCAGGATGCAGAGGATGATCACCGTGCTGGTCCACAACCGGCCGATCGGCTGGTGCTCGACGACGATGTCGATGATGGACGCGGTGATCAGGGGCAGCAGCCAGAGCGGGCTGTGCTTGACCGTGAAGACGCCGACCGCCGCCGCGAGACGGTGGCGGTCGGCGCGGAACAGGTAGGCGAGGGTGCGGATCGGGTGTTCGCCCCGGTAGCGATGGTCGAGCGGTCTCTCCAACGACGAAGCCATGAACGGCTTTTCCTCCCCGGTGGCCGGTGGCCGGTGGCCGGCGGCGGTACGGCGGACAAGGGGTGCAAGCGCTTTCCCCCGGCGCGTTCTTCCCCGGCCGACCGGACGTACACCAGCTTGTGGAGGTCCGCTGCGATCAGGCTCCTATGACTCGCGCGAGTTCCGTCGTGGCCCGCGCGATCTCGGTGTCCTCGTCGTTCATCAGCAGCCGCAGTTCGCCGCGCCGGGCACGCACGGCCTGGCGTGCCCGGCGCTCCCACACCACGTGGTTCTCGCGATGATGGAGCAGTTTCGGGTAGACGGCCGCGGTGCTCTCCCACTGACGGGCGTCGGCGATGCTCCTGAGCAGCTGGATGATCTGCGCGCGGCAGGTCACATGGGGCAGTTGGGCGAGCTCCCACAGGAACGGCACGGTGGCCGCCGTCGCCTGTTCCACCACGAAGCCGTACTGACAGATGCGGGTGCGCAGGTCGTCGAGTGCGGAGCGGGCGGTGTCGGCGTCACCCCACGCGACGCTGTTGAGGAGCAGCGGGATGGCCGCCGCGGAGCCGGTGGAGTCCTTGATCTCACGCCACGGAACCCGCCCCAGCGCCGTCAGGGGCGTGGCCCGCGCCAAGCCCTTGGGCGGTACGTGGCGCTGTGCTGCCTCGCTCGACGTGTGGCGTGGTCGGTCCGCAGGTGATGACACGGCATCTCCCCGATGCGACGTCAGAACTGGGCGCCGGATGCAGTGTTGACGCCGCAGCTATTATCCACAGCGACAGCGCCCGCGTGCAATTGCACGGGAAATTGCGTGAGAAGCGGGCGGGAGCGGGTACGACCGTCGCAGTACGCCGCGTGCAATCGCGTGGGTCGTGAACAGCAAGGAGACCGCGGTGCCACCAGTACACAACGGAGTGCGGGCCAGTTCGTTGGACGCCCGCTGGGTCAAGAGCCGGCACAGCAACGCCGAGGGCAACTGCGTGGAGATCGCCGCGCTCGTCGACGGAGGCGTCGCGCTGCGCAACTCCCGCGATCCGGACGGTCCCGCACTGGTCTACACGGCGGCCGAGTTGGCGGCTTTCCTGGCGGGCGCGAAGGACGGCGAGTTCGACCATCTGCTGTAGCCGGACAGGTCGACTCCGCTGCTGCGACAGGCATGCCGCAGGACGTCCGGTGCGATAGGGTGAATCACCCTCATGCCGGTCCGCGGGAGTCTGGATGTCAGCAGAGTCGCATCGCATCTCCCTGCTCGAACCCTATCTCGACCGGCCCGAGCCCGCCCCGACTCTGCTGAAAATGCTGGTCGGTGTGCAGCTGACCGGCTTCCGTGAGGACGCCGGGCTCGCCCAGGACCAGGCGGCGCGGGCCCTGGGCTTCAGTCCCGCCAAGCTCTCGCGCATCGAGGCGGGCAAGGGCCGCCGTCCCCCGGCCGAGAGCGACGTCCGTGCGCTGCTGGAGCTGTACGGCACGGACGGCTACGAGGCGTCGGTGCTGTTGAAGCTGCTGCACCGGGCCGGTGAGCCGGGCTGGTGGCAGCGCTACGACAAGCGTCTGATGCCCGAGTGGTTCGACCGGCTGGTCGGGTTGCAGGAGGCGGCGGCCGCGATCCGTACGTTCGAGATCCAGTACGTCCCGGGTCTGCTGCAGACTCCCGAGTACACCCGGGCCGTGGTGCGCCGGGGTCTGCCGACCGCACCCGCCGCCGAGGTCCGGCGCCGGGTCGAACTGCGCACGCGGCGGACGGAGTTGCTGCTGCGGGCGGATGCGCCGCAACTGTGGGCGGTGATCGACGAATCGGTCCTGCTGCGGGTTCTGGGCAGCGTGGACGTCATGCGCGAGCAGCTGGTCCAGCTGATCGGGATGGCTCAGCGGTCGAACGTGACCGTGCAGATCGTGCCCTTGGACGTGACGAACGCGTCGGCGCCGGCCATACCGATCACATATCTGCGCTTCGGCGGTCTCGATCTGCCCGACGTCGTCTATCTGGAGCACATCAGGAGCGCCAACTTCCTGGAGGACCAGGACGAGACGGAGGAGTACCGGCTCGCCCTGGACCGGCTGGCCGACGAGGCGCTCACGCCTCGCGCGTCACTGGAGTTGCTGCGCGAGACGATGGAGCGGCGGTACCCCGAGGCCTGACCGGCCTCGGGGGAACACGAGCGTTCACCCGGACTCAGGGAAGGCGGCCGACGCCGCCGAACTCGATCCATTCGTGGGTGAGCTGACGGGGCGTCACCTCGGAGTCGGGCCGCCAGGTGGAGACCTCCACGAGGCCCGGTTCGAGGATCTCCAGGCCTTCGAAGAGTGCGGCGACGTCCTTCTCCTGCCGCACGCGGCCCCAGTGGCCCTGGGTCGCCTTGTCCATGAAGTCGGTGACGAAGGCGCGTACTTCGGGGTCCTCGCTGACCAGCTGGCACATGACCATGAAGCTGCCGGGCGCCAGTCGTGCGGCCACCCGGCGGGCCACGGCGAGGGGGCCGTCCGTGTCGCTGTCCGGGATGCAGTGCATCACCGAGTTGAAGAGCACGGCGACCGGCTGGGAGAAGTCGATCAGGCGCCGGGTGTCGGGGTGCGCGAAGATGGCGTCGGTCTCGCGCATGTCCGCGTGGATGACGGCGGTGCGCTCGTCCTGCTCCAGCAGTGCCCGGCCGTGGACCAGCACCATGGGGTCGTTGTCGACGTAGACCACGTGGGAGTCGGGGTGCACGCGCTGGGCGACCTGGTGCACGTTGTCCTGGGTGGGCAGACCGGATCCGTGGTCGAGGAACTGGCGGATTCCGTGGTCCTCGGCGAGCGTCCGGACGACGCGCTGCAGAAAGCGGCGGTTGTTGACGGCGAGCCGGCGGGTGCTGGGCACGACCTTGTCGAGTTCCTCGCAGGCCGCACGGTCGGCGGCGTAGTTGTCCTTGCCGCCCAGGTAGTGGTCGTACATCCGGGCGGCAGTCGGCACTTCGGCGTCGATCGACGTGGACAGCTGCTTGTCGGTGTGCATCGTTCCCCCGGCCTCGTTGCCGCGCCAACTGGACTGGCCTGACTGGGAACACATCCTAGGGACTTGGCGACCGACGCGGCCAGTGCACGCTTGAACCAGCCCTCCTGATGGAGGAGTTGGCGAACGCCGCGGTGACCGGGGCGACAAACGCCCCCGGTCCGGAGCGTTCAGCTCGCGTCGATCGGGCGGGGGCGGGCCGGGCTGTACGGGACGGCTCCCGCAGATCACCGGGGAACCACTGCTTGAGCAGCCTGCACCGGCGGTGGGCGCTGACCCCATGGCTGTGGCCGGGCCGGAGCGGGACGGCCGGTGTCGGCTCAGGCGGCGTCCAGGTCGGCGATCTCCGTGGGCGTGAGCGTCAGGTTCACCGCCTCGCAGGAGTCACGGATGGTCTCCGGTCGGCTCGCGCCCGGGATCGGCAGGACGACCGGCGACTTGGCGAGCATCCAGGCCAGGCAGACGCGCTGCGGGCTCACTCCGTGGGCCTCGGCGACACGGGCGAACGGTGCGTGGGCGGAACCGAGTTCCCCGGAGCGGGCGATGCCGCCGAGCGGGCTCCAGGGCAGGAACGCGATGCCTAGTTCGTCGCACAGGCGCAATTCCGGCTCGCTGGAGCGGAAGGCGGGCGAGAACTGGTTCTGGACGGAGACCAGTCGGCCGCCCAGGATGTCGTTCGCCTGCCTGATCTGGCCCGGGTTCGCGTTGGAGATCCCCGCCATGCGGATCTTGCCCTCGTCCAGCAGGTCGCGTACCGCGCCGACGGACTCGGCGTAGGGCACACGCGGGTCGGGGCGGTGGAACTGGTAGAGCCCGATGGCCTCCGCGCCGAGTCGGCGCAGGGACGCTTCACAGGCGGCCTTGATGTGCTCGGGGCTGCCGTCGAGGGTCCAACTGCCGTCGCCGGGGCGCAGATGGCCGCCCTTGGTGGCGACCAGGACGTCCGCTCCCCGGCCGTGGGAGGCGAGGGCCTTGGCGATCAGCGTCTCGTTGTGGCCGACCTCGTCGGCGTGCAGATGGTAGGCGTCCGCGGTGTCGATCAGCGTCACACCGGCGTCGAGCGCGGCGTGGATGGTCGCGAGGGAGCGGGCCTCGTCCGGTCGCCCCTCGATCGACATGGGCATAGCGCCCAGGCCCATCGCGCTGACCTCGACGTCACCGATGCGGCGAGTGTGCATGTGATCGTGACCTCTTCCGGCTGTCGTGGGCGGGATCACCCTTCAGCCTTGCCGGACTGCCGCCGGCAGTCCAATGGAAGAAAGAGAACGCATTCAGCACGCGAGCGGATCAATCCCCGCTCGCGTGCGTCTTTGCCCACCCCTGATGCTCCATGGCCGGGTCGATGTGCGAGGCTCGCTCGGCACCGGCTCGGCACCGGCTCGGCATCGCGGAAAGGCGACGGCATGCGCATAGGACTGCTCGGCACCGGCCCCTGGGCACAGATGGCTCACGCACCCGCCCTGAGCGAGCACCGCGATCTGGACTTCGCCGGGGTGTGGGGCCGTCGTCCGGAGGCCGCCAAGGAACTGGCCGACCGGCACGGGACACGGGCGTACGACGATGTCGACGCCCTGCTCGCCGATGTGGACGCCGTCGCGGTCGCCCTGCCTCCGGACATCCAGGCGGGGCTCGCCGCGCGGGCCGCGCGGGCCGGGTGCCATCTGCTGCTGGACAAGCCCCTCGCCCTGACGGTCGAGGAGGGGCGGGCGGTCGTCGAGGCCGTGCGGGAGGCGGGCGTCGCGTCGGTGGTCTTCTTCACCGCCCGGTTCCAGACCCGTACGGAGGCGTGGGTCGCCGAACAGGCGGAGCAAGGTGCCTGGTTCACGGCGCGGGTCCAGTGGCTGGGGTCGGTGTTCACCAGTGACAGCCCGTTCGCGACGCCGTGGCGGCGGGAGAAGGGCGCGCTGTGGGACGTCGGCCCGCATGCGCTGTCCGTCCTGCTGCCGGTGCTGGGCGACGTACGACGTGTGGCGGCCGTGGCGGCCGGTCCCGGGGACACCACGCACCTCGTCCTCGAACACACCGGTGGCGCGTCCAGCACGCTGACGCTGAGCCTCACGGCCCCGCCCGCGGCGGCCGGGGTCGGCGTCGAACTCAGGGGCGAGCCCGGAGTCACGGTGCTGCCGGAGGGGGCGGAGGGAGCGGTGGCCGCCCTGGTGCGGGCGGCCGACGCGCTGCGGACCGCTGCCCGCGGAGGAGAGCCGCACGCGTGCGACGCCGCGTTCGCCCTGCGGGTCACGGAGATTCTGGCGGAGGCGGCGGCGATGCGGTAGGGACTCCGCTGGAGGGCCGGTGCGTCGTGTGCGGGTGCGTCGTGGCTGGTCGCTCCCCCCAAACTCTCGACTTCGCTCGAACCCGGGGACCTCCACCGCGGCGGAGCCGCACATGACGCAGCCCCGCGCCCCTTTGCGGCGCGGCCCCCGGCACTGACAAGCAGCCGCCTTCTACGGCCGGACCGCCCGGAAGTTGACGCGCTCCCGCACCACCGGATACCCCGCCTTCGCGAAGTGCGCCGCCATGGGGAAGTTCCCCTGGTCCGTCGCGGCGGAGACGTACTGAGCGCCGTGTTCGACGAGGACGTGGGTGCACTCGGCGAGCAGGTCGTAGGCGTAACCGTGTCCGCGCTGTGCGGGCAGGACGCCGACGAAGCCGACGCAGGGGCCGGACGGGTTGTGGGCCGGGATGTGGATGCCGACCGGTTCGCCCGCAGGCGTGCGTGCCACCTGCCACCATTCCCGGGGTGAGGGGCACCAGCGGAAGAAGTCGAGTTCTTCCTGGGCCGCCCGGTCGACGCCGCCTGCGCCGATGGCCGCCCGGGCGTGGGCGTCGAGGGTGGCGGAGTGGATGCGGCGCAGTGCGTCGTAGAAGACCCTGTCGTCGGGCTCGGGCTCGAAGAGCAGACGTCCGGGTCGCTCGGGCAGCCCGCACTCCGGGGTCCACCGGTACAGGAAGCGCTCCACCAGAAGCTCGAATCCGGCCGCTCGTACGGCCGTGAAGCGGGCGTCCGCGGCGGCGCGCAGCCAGGGCGTGTCCCGCCAGCCGCCGGGCAGGTTGAACTCCAGTTCCTCGACCTGCCAGGGCGCGGTCCGCAGGAGTTCGGCTCCGGCTTCCTCCTCGCCGTCGGCCACGTCGAACCAGTTGATGTTGACGGGCTCCGTGTCGTCGGGGCCGCCCCACCATGCCGCGCGGGCGACGACCGTGCCGTCGCGCAGGGCCACCCGCTTCCAGTCGGGGCGGTGGTGGGTGAGCCGGTGGGCCTCACGGGCGCCCAGCGGGTCGGGGGCCGTGTCGAAGAGATGGGCGTCGCTCTCGTCGAGCGTACGGATGACCAGGTCGGTCACGGGTTCCTCCGGGATACGTGCTGCGGGGAGCGCTCCCGGTCGGTCAGACGAAGCACGCCGGGGCAGCGGAGAGGGAGCGCTGGGTGGTAGCGGTGAACTGCACGGCACTCGCCTCCTTCCGGCCGTCTTGGCGCGTGACATGACACGGTACGAGGGCCCCGCCGCATGCGTCCAGCGCTTTTCCACACCACCGCGGCCGCGACGCGGATGCCGCTTGAGCGCGCCTTGCCGGCAGCGGCAGCACCACGCTGCGGTACCCGGCCGGGAGGCGCGTCGGACCCCGACTGCGCGGTGCTGCACGCAACACGACCATGGTCGGCATGTTCAGCGTGCCGCTGAGCATCCGGCTGACCGGCGCCCAGGAGCAGACGACGGGCACGCTGCGCGACCAGGGGCCGTGCGACCGCCTTCGCCGCCGTCCGGGAGGCCGAGGGATTCGCCTTCCTCGTGGTGGACGACCACACGCGTCATCGCGCCCGGTCACGGCTTCGACGCCGGGCGGGACCTCAAGGTCGTCACCGACGCGGGCACCTTCACCGGCCGGGTCCGCGGCGACCGGCCCGCCTTCGCGGGGGCCCACGGCCGTCTCCCGGGACGTGCTCGTCTGCGACGGCAGCCTCGCCGCGCCAGCGACGGCACGACCAGCCCCGTCGCCGCCGTCCTCGGCGCCGGTTTCAACCGCTCGGGCCGCACACCGGGCGTCACACGTGCTTCTCGGGGTCCCTGGTGTCACATCCGACGGCGCCTCCGGATGCAGGGCGGACCGCCGCGATCGATGGTGATAGTGGACCCGATGAACGCAGCGGGGCCGTAGCAGCGATCCGGACCCGAGGAGCAGAGATCATGACGACGTCACAGTCAGCGTCGGGGCCGTCCGAGGACCGCGCCACCCCGGACGACCTGCTCCACGCCCGCACCGGCACCGATGTGTCGCCGGAGGACCTGGTGCTTGCCTCCGGCAAGGACATCACACCGCGCAACATGGAGTGGGCGAAGCGCAAGCTGGCGAAGGAGGGGCCGGCGGCACTCGACAAGATGCTGCCGTAGCGCTCCGCTGGGAGTGCCGCGATGTGCGGTCGGTCAGCTGCGGCGCCGTCGTGGCTGGGCGTGCCCACGCGGCGGGGCCGCACATTGATGCAGCCCCGCGCCCCTTCCCGGCGCGCTACCCCTGGTCGGCGTCCGCCTCGACGCACAGCACCGGCACCCGCTGGACGAGGTTGTTGGCGAAGCCGCCGCGGTTCCAGTGCGCCTGAAGCGGCTGGGTGTGGCCCTCGGCGTCGGTGGCGCGCGCGCTGAGCACATGCTCACCGGGCGTCGCCGTCCAGGTGAAGTGCCACCGGCGCCACGCCCAGCGGTGCCCGTCGTACGGCGCCGGTTCGGCCGTGTGCCAGGTGCGGCCGGCGTCGGTGCTGACCTCCACCCGGGTCACCGGTGCCTGCCCGGACCAGGCCCGCCCCTCGACGGTGACCGGGCCCGGCCGGACGATCCGGGTCCTGGACATGAAGTCCGGGAAGCCGGGCGGGACCAGCAGGGCGCGTGGTGCGATACGGGTCACCGGCTCGCCCTCGTCCCCGGGGCGCTGCCGCAGCCGGTAGGCGACGGCCTGCTGGAAGCCGGTGAACGGTGTGTCGGTGACGGTGATCTCGCGCAGCCACTTCACCTGCGCCATGCCGTACCAGCCGGGCACGACGAGGCGCAGCGGGCTGCCGTGCTGGGGCGGCAGCGGGGCGCCGTTCATCGCGTACGCCACCAGCACCTCGGGCTCGGCGCCCGTCGCCACGTCCACGGGCAGCGCGCGCCGGTAGTCCTGCTCGACGCCGCGTTCCACGCCGTGGTCGGCACCGGTGAAGACCACGTCGACCGCGTCGGAGTCGATGCCCGCCTCCGCGAGCAGCAGCCGCAGCGGTACGCCGGTCCAGTCGGCGGTGCCGACCGCCTCGACCAGCCAGGGCTGGCTCACCGGCCGGGGCGTCAGCAGGGCCCGGCCGTTGCCCGCGCACTCCAGCGTGACCCGGGTGGTGACCCGGGGGTACGCCCGGAGGTCGGCGAGGCCGAGGCGCAGCGGGCGGTGGACCAGGCCGCCGATGGCCAGGGTCCAGGGCTCGTCCTGGGGGACGTACGGGATGTCGTAGTGCGTGAGTACGTAGTGCAGGCCCGGCGGCGTGACGTCGTAGCGCAGCGCCTCAAGCGGCAGTCCGTGGTTGCGGGTGGCGAGGGCCAGCTCGTCCCGGCCGATGCCCTCGTCGGGGCCGGCCAGCCGGGCGGGTGCGCTCGCGTCACCGAGTCGATGGCCCATGAGGGCATTATCGCGCCGTGGGGTCATGTGTCGCAGGCCGGGCACAACTGCCCACCGTCCTCACGGACTTCTGAAACCCCCTGCCCGACGACGTGGTTGCCGTTTCGCTCTTTCGCGAGAGGTCGTACGGCTGGCAGACTCCGGAGGTGCCCGACTTCGACATGCTTGTCATCGGATCCGGTCCGGGTGGCCAGAAGGCCGCCATCGCCGCGGCCAAGCTCGGCCGCCGGGCCGCCGTCGTCGACCGCCCCGACATGGTCGGCGGGGTCTCCATCCACACCGGCACCATTCCCTCCAAGACGCTGCGCGAGGCGGTGATCTACCTCACCGGGCTCACCCAGCGCGATCTGTACGGGCAGAGCTACCGGCTGAAGGAGGACATCACCGTCGCCGACCTCACCGCCCGCACCCAGCACGTGGTCAACCGCGAGATCGACGTCATCCGCAACCAGCTCTCCCGCAACCACATCGCCCTGTACGCCGGCACCGGCCGCTTCGTCGACGACCACACCATCGCCCTGCGCGAGGTCACCGGCCATGAGCGGCTGCTCAGCGCGGAGCACATCGTGATCGCGACCGGCACCCGGCCCGCGCGCCCGGACAGTGTCGAGTTCGACGGCCGGACGATCATGGACTCGGACAACGTCCTCACCCTCGAACATGTGCCGCGCTCCATGGTCATCGTCGGCGCCGGAGTCATCGGCATGGAGTACGCCTCCATGTTCGCCGCACTCGGCAGCAAGGTCACCGTGGTCGAGAAGCGCGCCGGGATGCTCGACATGTGCGACGTCGAGATCATCGAGTCGCTCAAGTACCACCTGCGGGATCTCTCGGTCACGTTCCGCTTCGGCGAGACCGTCGCCGCCGTGGAGCGGCATCCGCGCGGCACGCTCACGGTTCTGGAGAGCGGCAAGAAGATCCCCGCCGACGCGGTGATGTACTCGGCCGGCAGACAGGGCCTCACCGACGAACTCGACCTCGACAAAGCGGGCCTGACGGCCAATCCGCGCGGCCGGATCAAGGTCGACGAGCACTACCGCACGGAGGTTCCGCACATCTACGCCGTCGGCGACGTCATCGGTTTCCCGGCGCTGGCCGCCACGTCGATGGAGCAGGGCCGCGCCGCCGCCTACCATGCGTGCGGGGAGCCCGTGGGCCGGATGGACAACCTCCAGCCGATCGGCATCTACACCATCCCGGAGATCAGTTTCGTCGGACGGACCGAGGACCAACTCACCGAGGACTCCGTGCCGTTCGAGGTCGGAGTCGCCCGGTACCGGGAGCTGGCCCGCGGGCAGATCGTCGGCGACTCGCACGGCATGCTGAAGCTGCTGGTCTCCCCCGAGGACCGTTCCCTGCTGGGTGTGCACTGCTTCGGCGCCGGGGCCACCGAGCTGATTCACATCGGTCAGTCCGTGATGGGCTGCGGCGGCACCGTGGACTATCTGGTCGACGCGGTGTTCAACTACCCGACGCTCGCGGAGTCGTACAAGGTCGCCGCCCTGGACGCCACCAACAAACTGCGGCAGATCGACCGGATCGGGGACTGAGCGCTTCGCTGGACGTGCGGTTCGCTTCAGCCGCTCAGCCTGCCGTTGTCGAGGATGGCTCCCTGGACCGCCGAACGCACGCTGAACTGGTCTGAGTGCCCACGCGGACGGCGAATTGAGCAGTCGCCGGGTGGGGCTATCATCACGTGCACACAAGGCGTGACCACCTGCCGACACAACGCTTCCGGTATCCGCCGCCCCCCTTGTACCGCCCGTGCCAGTGAGGTCAACCCTCCCCGGTGCGCGGCGGGTTCACCCCCCACCCCTACGCCGCCGCGGCATGCCCGGGGCGGCGTGCACGACCGAAAGCAGCGCAACCATGAGCAGCAGCAGGGGCAGAGGGCTCCAGGCCAATGCCCTCAGCACGTTCGACACCGTGGTGATGGCGGTCGCGGGAAGCGCGCCGGCGTACTCGATCGCCGCGACCACCGCGGTCCTGGTGGGATCGGTGGGGGTGGCGAGTCCCGCGGCCCTGCTGTACTGCGCGATACCCATGCTGGGCATCGCGCTGGCGTTCAGCTATCTCGGCCGGATCGACGTGAACGCGGGCGCCAGTTACTCCTGGGTGGGGCGGACGCTGCATCCCTTTCTCGGTTTCCTCAGCGGCTGGGCGCTGGTGATCTCGGCGACCGTCTTCATGGTGGCCGGTTCGCTGCCCGCCGGGTCGTTGACGCTGGCGCTCTTCGACGAGCAACTCGCCGAGGACACCATGCTGTCCACACTGGTCGGGGCGGCCTGGTTCCTGCTCATGCTGTTCGTGGTGCTGGGCGGCGCCCGGCTCACCGTCCGCGCGCAGCTGGTCATGTCCGGTGTGGAACTCCTCGTCCTGGCGCTCTTCGTGGTGCTCGCCGTCCTCCATTCCGGCCACGCGCGTGCCTTCGACTGGTCGTGGCTCGGCTTCAGCCATTTCGACGGCGTGTCGGGATTCGCGTCGGGCGCGCTGATCGCCGCGTTCTACTACTGGGGCTGGGACGTCACCAGCAACCTCAGCGAGGAGACCCGCAACAGCCGCCGTACGACAGGACTCGCCGGGCTCATCGGGGTCGGCGTCGTCTTCCTGCTCTTCGAGGCGTTCACCATCGCGGTGAACGTCCTGCTGTCCACGCGGCAGATCCAGGACAACGACGCCAACGTCCTGGCCGTGCTGGGCGAGGAGATCTGGCCCGGCTGGGGCGGGAAGCTGCTGATCGTGGCGGTGATGCTGTCCACCATCGCCACACTGGAGACGACCCTGATCCAGGTGACGCGTTCGCTGTTCGCGATGGGCCGGGACCGCACGCTGCCGTCCGCGCTGGGCCGGGTGCACCGTACCTGGAACACCCCCTGGGTGGCGATCGCGGTGGTCGGCGCGGTGGCCCTGCTGATGATCATCGCCTCGAACGCGCTCGGCACGGTGGGCGACATCCTCGGTCACGCCATCTCGGCGATCGGTCTGCAGATCGCCGTGTACTACGGTCTCGCGGGCCTCGCCGTGGTCGTGGCCTACCGCAAGATGCTGCTGAAGTCCCCGGCGAACTTCGTCCTCGGCGGAGTGTGGCCGCTGTTCGGCGCCCTCTTCATGTTCTGGGTCTTCGTCGAGTCGCTGGGCGAGCTGAGCACTCCGGCGATCGTGATCGGCATCGGCGGACTCGCTGTCGGGGTGATCCCGATGCTCTGGTACTGGCGGCAGGGCAGCGACTACTACCACCCCGCGAAACTCGACGCCAGCCGTGCCGTCGCCGTGGACTACGTGCCCGACAGCCGCGCGGACGTGCACACGCGGGTCCACGAGGGTCTCCCCACCGACTTCTGAGAGAGATCCCGATGGCGCGAGACCGCTTCACCCCCGACTTCGACCCCGACTGCGGGGACGCGCCGCTGACCGCCGCCCGGCAGGACATCGTCATCGGCCGCTGGCAGGGCCTGAGGGAGCTGCTGCGGACCACCGGACCCGACTGGCCGGCGCGCGGCCACCGCGTGCGGCTGCTCGCCCAGGCCTGCGCGAGCAGTTCCACGGTCGAGTCCTGGCTGGCCGCCGAGCCGCGCAGCGCCGACGCGCTGGTGCTGCGCGCGGCGACGGAGACCACCCGGGCGTTCAACCTGGCCATCGCGGCGGGCCGGGGTGTGCCGATCGACCAGCGCCGCGTCGACGGCGCGGTGACCGCGTGCCTGCACGCCGCCGAGGCGTACCCGAAGGACCCCACGCCGTGGATCTCGCTGATCTCCGTCGCCCGGCTGTATCCGTCGGGCGTACGGCGCCAGGAGCTGGCCCGCTGGTGGGACGAGCTGCACCGGCGGGACCCGTACAGCGTGGAGGGCCATCTCCAGGTGCTGCACTACTACTCCGCCCGCTGGCACGGCACGCACGGCCTGATGTACGACTTCGCCCGCGACGCGGCCGGCGCGGCGCCGCCCGGCTGCGCGTTGCCGGTGCTGGTGCAGTACGCCCGCGTGGAGGAGTTCCGCTACGCCCTCGACGCCGCGAAGGGACGGCACGCCGCCGTGGTGCTCAGCCAGCACTGGAACCACGACGGCGCGGTCAGCGACGTACGCCGCACCTGGCAGCGCTGGATCATGGACCGCGCCGGCAACGCCGTCGCCCCCGGCGAGCTGCGCGACCTCCACTACCTGGCGCACGCGGCCTGCCACGCGGGCCTGCCGGAGGTCGCCGCCCCACTGCTGCGGATGCTCGGCCGACGCGCCACCCGCACGCCCTGGTCCTACACCGGAGATCCCCAGCGGCAGATCGTCAAGTGGCGCAGGGAGCTGGGGATGCGCGCGTGACATCGATCATCCTCCACCTCGTCGACTACCAGGGCGCGCTTGCCTTTTCCGGGGCCAGGCCCGCCGTCCACTTCTCCTCGATGCGGGCGAACCTCCACACCAGCAGGGCGATGACCCAGGTGGCGATGAAGAGGCCGACGACGGCGAAGCCGACGGTGTTGAGGTCGAGGGTGCTGATCCAGTTCCAGAAGGGGCCGTGGAGGTGGAGCTTCTCGGCGAGGAGGCCGAGGAATTCGACGGTGCCGATGAGGAGGGCGACGGCGACGGACAGGCCGGTGACGGTGAGGTTGTAGTAGACCTTGCGGACGGGCTGGGCGAAGGCCCAGCCGTAGGCGAAGTTCATGAAGGTGCCGTCGATCGTGTCGAGCAGGGACATGCCGGCGGCGAAGAGGACGGGCAGGCACAGGATCGCGTACCAGGGCAGCCCGGACGCGGCGCCCGAACCCGCCAGGACGAGCAGGGCCACCTCCGTCGCGGTGTCGAAGCCCAGGCCGAAGAGCAGGCCCAGGGGGTACAGCTGCCATGGCTTGGTGATGGACTTCATGACGCGGCCCAGGAGACGGTTCATCAGGCCGCGGTTGTCGAGCTGCTCCTCCAGCGCGGCTTCGTCGAAGTGGCCCGCGCGCATCCGGCGGAACACCTTCCAGATGCCGGACAGTACGACCAGGTTGAGTGCGGCGATGACGTAGAGGAACGCCCCGGAGACGGTCGTACCGATCAGCCCGGTCACCTCGTGCAGGTGGGAGTCGTCGTCGCTGACCGGTCCCGCGAGGGTCTTCACGCCCAGGGAGAGCAGGAACGCCAGCGCGAAGACGACGCTGGAGTGGCCCAGCGAGAACCAGAACCCCGCGGACAGCGGGCGCTGCCCGTCGCTCATCAGCTTGCGGGTCGTGTTGTCGATCGCCGCGATGTGGTCGGCGTCGAAGGCGTGCCGCATGCCGAGCGTGTACGCGGTCACGCCGATGCCGATGCCGAAGGACTTCTCGCCGATGCTGTAGTGCTCGGGCGTGACCAGGGCGACGAGGGTGAACCAGCCGATCACGTGCAGGGCCAGGATGAAGGCGGCCATGCCCCCGACCCTGACCCACTCCTTCCGCGTCATGGAAGTGCGGACGCGGTACCAGGCCGAACCGTGTCCGTGAGACCTGGCAGGGAGGTGTGGAGCGGGGTCAGGGGCGGCCGTCATCAGGGGCTTTCTGTCGGTGAACGGCCGCACTGTGCAGCCTTCCGCCATCCTCCGGTATGTGCAATCGATGTGCAGTAAAGCCCGTGACAGGTCTTCACCATGGTCCGGGAAAGGCCGCGGTCAGCGGGGCCGGCCGGTCCGAACTCAGCGGTCAGACCGTCGCGGTCGGCCCGTCCGGGCTCCTGCGGCGCTGCTGCACCATCTCGCGGCTCAGTCCCTCCGTCTCCGGCTCGGGCAGCCGCTCGAACCCCTCCTCGGTGATGACCGAGACGATGGGGAAGATCCTGCGGTTGATGTCGGGACCGCCGGTCGCGGAGTCGTCGTCCGCGGCGTCGTACAGCGCCTGGAGCGCGGCCAGGGCCGCGTCGCGCCGGGACATGCCCTGGCGGAACAGCTTCTTCAACGCGCCGCGGGCGTAGGGGGATCCGGAGCCCTCGGCGTGGAAGTCGGTCTTCTCGTACAGGCCGCCGGCGACGTCGAAGCTGAAGATGCGGCCCCGCTCTCCCTCGGGGGCGGACGGGTCGTAGCCGGTGAGGAGCGGGACGACGGCGAGGCCCTGCATGGCCTGGCCGAGGTTGTCGCGGAGCATGCCGGCGAGGCGGCGTGCCTTCGCGTTGAGGCTCATCGGGGTGCCTTCGATCTTCTCGAAGTGCGCCAGCTCGACCTGGTACAGCTTCACCATGTCCAGCGCGAGGCCGACCGTGCCGGCGAAGGCGACGGCGGTGTGGTCGTCGGCGGGGTGCACCTTCTCCAGGTCGCGCTGGGCGATGAGGTTGCCCATGGTGGCCCTGCGGTCTCCCGCGATCAGCACGCCGTCGCGGTAGGCGAGGGCGAGGACCGTGGTGCCGTGCGGAACGCGGTCGGGGTCGGCCCGCAGGCCGGCCGGGAGCGGGCTGCGGGTGCTCAGCAACTCGGGGCGGTACGCCGCCAGAAACGCCGTGAAGGACGAGCCTCCCGGAGTGAAGAACTCCTCCCCCAGCCGGCCGGAGGTCTCCTCGCCTGCCATCGCACTCCCCTTCGCGTCGGGCCCGATAGACGTCTCCTACCTGAACCCGGCACGCCGGAAACGCCTCACAGCGCCTTGCGCCGGATCAGCAACCCGAGCACCAGCAGCCCGGGAACGAGCGGCAGCCACATGGTCAGCAGCCGGTAGCCGAGTACGGCGGAGGCGGCCGCGGACGCCGGAGCGCCGCCGGCGGTCAGCGCGAAAGCGAGCGCGGCGTCGAGGGAGCCGAGACCGCCGGGGGTGGGCAGCAGCGCCGCCGCGCTGCTCGCGGCGAGATAGAGCAGCGCCACCCTGACCGGGGACAGCGGCAGGGCCACGGCCTGGGTGACCCCGATCAGCACCGCGCAGTGCAGCGCGGCGAAGGCCAGCGACCCGCCCCACAGGGCCGCCGCCCGCTGCGGGCGGGCGTGCACGGCCCGGATGTCGGCGACCACGGCCGCGAGAGCCCGTCTGCACCGCGTGCTGCGCAGCACGACCGCCGTCGCGCCGGCCGTCACGGTCATGGCGCCGCCGGCGGCCACCCATCCGCCGGACAGCGACGGCATCAGCAGAACTCCCGGGCAGGCCAGGGCGAGTACGGCGATCAGGGCACCGCGGACCACGCCGCCGACGGACGCCTTCACCGCGAGTGCCGTCGCCGCGCGGCCGGCCGGCATGCCGCAGCGCATGAGGAAGCGGAGGTTCACCGCGCCCGCGCCGAGCCCGGCGGGCAGCACATGGTTGGCGGCGGACGCGGCGAACTGCGCGGCGACGAGCCGTCCCGGGGGGAGCCTCGCGGTCACGGCGCCCTGCTGGGCGAGCGCCGAGCACAGCCAGGTCATGGCCGCGGCGGACGCGGCCACGCACAGCCAGCCCTGGTCGGCGACGGCGAGCCGCACCGCTCCGGTTTCCAGCACCGGCCAGTGCCGCCGGGCCAGATACCCGGCGCCCACCAGCACGGCGAGCGTGAGGGCGGTGTGCCAGTAGGCGCGTCTGCGGTGGGATGGGGCGAGCACCTCCTCGGACGTCATACGGGCCCCGGTGCGATATGGACGTCCAGGCCGTCGAGCCGGTGCGTCTGCCAGGTACCGGCGTATCCGGGCGGGGTGCCGCCCGGCGGGGTGAGGGCGGCGACCGGGATCGTGCGTGCGGTGCGCAGGATGTCCGCCTGCGTGGTGTTGGCGTTGGGGCCGCCGATCGCGCCGGAGGAGCAGCCGGTGTAGTAGGCGACGGGGATGGCCTCGTGCCCGGTGAGCAGACAGGGCGACCGCACGCCCAGGCGGTGCAGTTCGGCGGCGCTGCGGGTCCATTCGCGGCGGTCGGCGGTCGTGCGCTGCACCACGCGCTCCAGGACGACGTACTGCACGGCCAGATGCCCCGCCAGCCCGACGGCGACGAGTGTCGCCGCGACCGGCCGGCGCACCAAGCGGTTTCGGAGACGTCGGCTGCGGTTCGGCGGCGCCCCGAAGGGACGCGGGGCTGTGCCATGTGCGGCTCCGCCGCGATGGGGGTCCCCCCGGGTTCGGGCGAAGACCCGCGGAGCGCACAGGTGGCGCAGCGCGTCGGCGACGGGGACGGCGAGCAGTGCGTAGGTGGGCAGCAGGAAGCGCGGGGCGGCGTATTCGATCAGGAACAGGTAGGGAACGGCTGCTGCCGTGGCGCACAGGAGCGGTACGAGGGTGCGGGCGGTGCGTCCCGCGCGGACGGCGAGAGCGAGGCCGAGCGCGGCGAGCAGCGGGAGCACGAACCACCACAGGGTCACCGCCGGGTTGGGCATCTCCCCGGTGCAGGGGCGGCACAGGGTGCGTCCGATGAGGCTGCGCAGCTGGTCGTCGACGGCGTTGTGCCAGCCGAGTCCGCCCTGGATCCGGGAGGCCTCCGACAGCCGCTCACCCAGGCCGCCGTAGTCGACGAACGCCTCGATCACCCACGCGACGGCGCCGGAGACGAGGCCTGCCACGAGGGCGAGGGCGAGCCGCCATTGACGTACCGCCATGACCAGGAGGGGCAGCGTGCCCCAGGCGGCGTCGGTGGGCCGCATCAGCGCCATGAGCGCGGCGCCCGCCGCGACGCCCCACAGGGCCCGCCGGTCCCGAAGGTCCGAGCGGGCACGCAGGAAGCAGCCGACGCAGACCAGAGTGCCGATCGCGACCCAGTAGTTGGGCATGGCCTGCGGGGCGTAGAACAGCGTCACCCACAAGGTGGCGAACAGGGCGCCTGCCGCGGCCAGGACGCCGGCCGGGAACAGTCCGCGCCAGGTGCGCAGGGCGAGGTACAGACCGAGTCCGGCGAGCAGCGCGAGGTAGACGCGCAGCAGCGTGGTGGAGGTCGACCAGGAGGCGACGGGCGCCACCAGCAGCGAGACGCCTCGGGCGCGCGGGGCGCTGAAGAAGGCGGCCGGCGCCTGGGTGCCGACCTGGCTGACGTAGATGGTCTCGTCCCAGCCGAGGCCCATGGAGGGGTGGACGAGTGCGAGCTGGGCGAGCGTGAAGGCACCGGCGACCGCGGCGAGCGGGCCCCTGCCGCGGGTCGACCCGGACGTACCGGGCACGATCGCCTCGTCGCGTCCGCCCATACCTACGAGCATGGCGTTCGGCCCGTGCGCCATCGTCCACCCTCACCCTGCACGTCGTAGGCTTCCTCAGCCCCACAGTAGGAAGGGCTGAAGGCCGGAACCCCGGAACCTCGGAACCTCAAAAACATGGACAAAGTATCCCGGGCGGTGCATGGCCACCTCTCCGCATGCACCCAGGAGCGTGACGCCCGGCATCAGTCGTGCGGGAACGAATGGTGCTCGTGGGCGACCAGCCAGCGGCCGTCCTCCTTGCGCAGGCCGAGGGTGAGCCGCAGGCGCAGGGTGGGGCGCTCGGTGAGTTCCTCCGGGGTGCCGCAGCGCAGCAGGGCGTAGGCGTAGGCGACGTCGGTTCCCGCGGTGATGTCGAGGGACTCGATGTCGAAGGAGGCGCCCTGGGCCTGCCAGGTGAAGAACGGCGGCCAGCTCGCGCGGTAGGCGTCGAGGCCGTGGATGCCCTCGTGGGGCGGGGGTACGTCGTACATCACGATGTCCAGGGCGTGATCGGCGAGTACGCCGTCGAGGTCGCCCCGGTGGACGGCTTCGGCCCAGTTCGTGATCAGGGTGCGGATCCGCGCTTCGTCGTCCGGCATGGCGGCGGCTCCCTCCTTGTCGGTGGCGCTGCGTTGACCAGACCTCCTACCCCACCGACTTCCCGCACCGGCGCGACTCATCACGGGGCCCGGTGCCACACTCTGCTGTGTGCCGGTGACCTTCGACGACCTCCTCATCCACGCCCGTGGCCTCGTCGCGGGCCGCCGCCGCAGCGTCCTCGGTATCGCGGGCAGCCCCGGCGCGGGCAAGACGACGCTCGCCCAGACGCTCGTACGGGAGCTGAACGCGTCCGGGGAGCGGTGGGTCGCGCACGTTCCCATGGACGGCTTCCATCTGGCCGATGCCGAGTTGGACCGGCTGGGTCTGCGGGAACGCAAGGGGGCGCCCGGCACCTTCGACGCGGCGGGGTACGCGGCGCTGCTGGGGCGGCTGCGGGAGGAGGTCGACGGCACGGTGTACGCGCCGGGCTTCGAGCGGGTGCTGGAGCAGCCGATCGCGGGCGCGATTCCGGTGCCGCCGACGGCCCGGCTGGTGGTGACCGAGGGCAACTACCTGTTGCTGGGGACGGGGGCGTGGGCGCGGGTCCGGGCGCAGTTGGACGAGGTGTGGTTCTGCGAACTGGACGAGGACGAGCGGATCCGGCGGCTGATCGCCCGGCACGAGGAGTTCGGCAAGGGCCATGACGAGGCGGTGGCGTGGGTGCTGGGCACGGACCAGCGCAACGCCGACCTGGTCGCCGCGGGCCGGGACCGCGCCGACCTGGTCGTCCCGGCGTCCCTCGACGCCGGGGTGTGAGGCGGCTCAGCCGCGCAGGGTGAGCGTCGGCTCCCCCCGCTCGTCGCCGGCCGGTCCCCCGATCACGGCGGTGAAGGCCTCGGTCCGTACCGCCAGCCCCCGCGTCCCGACGTCGAACTCCGGCGAGAACGGGCCCGCGGGACCGTAGCGCACCGCGAAGACGTGCAGGTCCCCGGGCACGCCCGGCGCCGGTTCGGCCTCCAGGGCCGTGGACGCGACCAGGTGACGCCAGCCCTCGTCCGGATCGCCGTAGCCGCGCGGGTCGGCGGCCAGGGCGAAGGCCGCCAGCTCCTGGGTGGTCCGAGAGCGGGCGTCGAAGTGGTCGGCGCCCGCCGGCTCCGGGTGGGTGAGCCGGAGTTCACCGGCAGAGACGACCTCTCCCTCGGCGGTCCTGCGGACCCGGTCGCCGTCGTCCGCGGCGTACGGCATCCCGGCGAGCAGGTACGGGCTACCGGGCAGGCGTTCCACGGCGACCGTCATCCACAGCCGCGTGCCGTCGGTGACGTACAGGGACCGCACATGGCGCAGGACGTGGTCGCGGCCGACGACCGGCTTGGTGACCAGCTTGGCCGCGAGGCCCCCCGCGCGGACGTCGCGGACGCGGACCTCGCCCATCGGTCGGCACAGCAGGAAGCCGTCGGCCACCGGGCCGAAGCCGTGCTGGCGGTTGACGGCGGCGGGCAGGTAATAGGTGCCGCCCGCCTCGACCACCGCCGGAGTCATCCGGGAGTCGAAGGCCACCGACACCGTGCCCGCGCGCAGTTGGTGCCGGGCGGTCGCCGCAGCCGGCTCCCGGTGCCAGGGCGTGGCGTCCTGGATCTGCCAGACCAGCATCCAGGCGAAGTGCCCGTCCACGCCGCCGTCCGGCTTGACCGCGTGCCGTGCCCAGCGGCTGTCGCCCCGGTAGCGGCCCAGGTCGGAGCCGATGCGGGCGCCGAAGTAGCGCAGCCCGAGCACCGACTCGAACGCGGAGTGCTGCTCGCTGTAGCGCGGACCGCCGTGGTCAAAGCCGCCGTTGGTCAGCCGGGCGTCGATGTAGCGGGCCAGCGTGTCGCCGTCCTCGGCGAACATCTCCTCGCCGCTGACCCGGTGGGCCTGGGCGAGGAAGGACAGCGAGATCGGGCCGTAGTTGTTGTCGTAGGCGCCGCCGTGCTCGGGCGGCAGCAGGGCTCCGCGGTCACCGACCCGGTGGGCGCGGATCTTGCCGGCGTACAGCTCCAGGGCACGCGTGCGGACCGGCTCCGCTTCCGCCGACGGCAGATGTCTCGCCAGCATCAGCCCGCCGACGACGCAGCCGATCGCCTGGTTGCCCGCCTCCTGCGGGTTGAAGAACGTCGCCCCGGTCAGCCAGCGCCAGTAGCCCTGCGCCACCCGCACGAGTTCGTCGCGCTGGTCCTCGTCCACCAACCCGTCCGCCAGGTCCAGGACGTTGACCGCCTGGAGCAGCGCCCACACCGTGCTGGGCCAGTCGCCGATGGGGTGGGCGCCCGCCGCGAGGGTGTAACGGGCGTACGGCAGACCGGAGTTGCGGACCCTCAGGTTCGGGTAACCCGGGTTGTCGTCGACGTACACCCGTTCGCGCAGGTGGAAGGCGAGGCTGCGGTGCACCGCCTCCGGCAGGCGCGGGTCCTTGGTGCGCTGCCAGGCCAGGGCCAGCAGGGAGGTGATGCCCAGCGAGGTGTCGCCGATGTCGTCGACGCAGTCGGGGTGTTCGAGGCTGCCCTCCGGCGTCAGGCGGGTCAGGGCCTGCTCGGTGACGTCGGCGAGGACGGCGTCGTAGGCCTCGGGGGTGTCCGGCAGGTCGTGCAGCGGGCCGCGCTGGTGTGGGAGGTGCACGGGAGGGGGCGTGAGGCGCACGGGGATCAATCCTTCATGCCTGGGGTGGCCATGGCGTGGTTCGGCGGGGTCACACGGCGGATGCGGGCCGGCGGGCGCGCAGTGCGACGGTCAGCGCCTGCGGGCCGAGCCCTCCGAGGTAGACGCGGTTCCCGGTCGTCGCATCGGTGCCGCCCGCCACGGTGTAGTCCTGCCCCGGGTCGTACCGCAGTACGTCGCTCCGGTCCGGTCCGGCGAGCGGTTCGCCGGCCTCGACGCAGGCCTCGACCCGGATCTCGTCGTCGCCGGCCCGGTAGGTCATCGGCCCGGTCGTCAGGCACCAGCGTCCGTCGCCGGCCGGTGCGGCGCCCTCCGGCACGCCGCCCGGCCGGAAGGTCAGTTCGAGCGCCCAGGGCACCCGTGGTCCGCTGATGTCGATCCGCAGGTCGGCACCGTCTTCCCTGAGGTCCACCTCGACGCGGGTCGTGTGCGAGACCTCGTCCCGGGGGCGGTCCGGGAAGGCCATCGCGGCCGAGAAGCGTCCCTCGTCCGCCATCAGGTAGGCGCCGTCGTCCCGTCGCCGGTCCGGCGGGAGCGGCTGGTAGTAGGCGGCCGTGAGGGTTTCGGTGAGCCGGTACCGGTCGCCGGCGAGCCGTTGCATGCCGGCGGCGCGGAACGGGCCCAGGTCGAAGAACCCCCGCGAGAGGCGGACGGCGTCGAGGACCGCGTCTCCGGCGAACAGGCGCAGGAAGGTGGGATTGCAGGCGAGACCCGAGCGGACGCGCCGGTGCTCGGGCACGTCGGAGCCGCCGTACACCACTGTGTGCGTGGTGGCCGAGGCGCGTGCGGCGAGGCGCGCGGTGGTGAGGTACCGCTCGCGCGGAAGTGTCTCCGCGGCCGGGGCCGGCAGGACGCGGCACACGTCCGGGGTGAGGAGGGTCTCGGCGAGCAGGTCGGGGTCGTCGATGCCGCCGGCCGCCGCCAGCCGCGCCGCCCGGCTGAAGTCGCCCCGGCCGGTGCGGACCGCGAGCAGCCGGTAGTGCGGCAGGTAGGGCGCCAGCGGGAACGGGTGGTTCTGGTCCTGCCGTCGCGAGTGGACGGTCTCCACCGTGCCGTCCGGCCTGATGAGATCCAGGGTGGTGGCGAGATTCCGTTCGACGGCGTCCCGCAGGTCGGCGCGGCCGAGCACGTCGGCCAGCAGGAGCAGCGACGGGTTGGACACATGGGCCGCGTAGACCGCGCTCCGTTCCGAGTACAGGCCCTCCGCGTCGATGTCGACGCCCTCGGACAGCCACTCCTCGATGCGGTGGAGCAGCCGGTCGTCGGGGAACGACCGGTGCAGCCGGGCCAGCGCCGCGCACAGCTCCCAGCGGTGGTTCGGGGTGTGCACCCCACCGGTCAGGAGGCTGTCGGAGGCGGCGCCGGCGATCTCGGCGAGCGCGGCCGTGACGTCGCGCAGTTCCGGCCCCGCGCCGGCGGAGAGGACGTGCGCGTCGCACACGTCGTTGACGGTGAAGGCGGAGTCCGGCGGTGACTGCACGTTGTCACCGCCGGCGAACAGGCCGGTGGGTGTCTGCACGGCCCGGAGGGCGCGGAGGTGGGTCATCGCGGCGGCGACCGCCTGTCCGCTGCCGTGCAGCGCCGACTCCGGGGAACGGCAGGCCGCGACCAGAGTCTTCACCCGGCGTGCCAGAACGCGGTGGGTCACGCCGACGGGTTCGTCGTCCGGGCCGGCCGCCAGCGGGACGGCCGGCCGGTCGGCGGCGCGCGCCGCCGCGCGGACGAACTCGTGGTCGAGCGGGGTGGGCAAGGACGCTCCTATGGATGTCAGTCCTTCAGTCCGGCGTTGATGTCGGCGTTCATGACATAGCGCTGGAACACCAGGAAGATGATGATCAGCGGAATGATGGAGATGACCGATCCGCCGAGCAGCACCGACCAGTTGATGTTCTGCGCCCCGACCAGGCTCTGGATACCGATCTGCACGGTGAACTTCTCGGGGTCGTTGAGCATCAGCAGCGGCCAGATGTAGTCGTTCCACCGCCACTGGAACGACAGGATGGCGAGCGTCAGCATGACGGGCCGGGAGATCGGCACCATGATCCTCAGGAAGATCGACAGCTCACGCGCGCCGTCGATGCGGGCGGCCTCGATGAGCTCGTCGGGGACCGTCAGGAAGAACTGGCGGAACATGAAGCATCCGGTCGCGGTGAGCAGGGCCGGGAGGATGATGCCGGCGAGCGAGTTGTAGAGGCCGAGGTCGCGGACCACCAGGAACTGCGGGGCGAGCATGACCTCGGACGGCAGCATCGTGGTGGCCAGGATGCCGACGAAGAAGACCTTGAGCCATTTGTTGTCGTACTTGGCCAGCGCGTACCCCGTGCAGCAGCTGACTCCCACCGTGAGGATCGTCGCGATCACACACACGATGGCCGTGTTGACGAAGTACTGGGAGAAGTTGGCGCTGTCCCACGCTGTCCTGTAACCCGACAGCGTGGGGTTGTCCGGGAACAGCTTCAGCGGAACGGAGAACAGGTCTCCCGCCGGTTTGAAGGAGCTGAGGACGAACCACAGCACCGGCAGCCCGTAGAGGGCCGCCAGGACCCACAGCAGTGTCGTCGCGGACACCGCGCGCCGAAGCCCACCGCCGCGCCCGCCGCGCGGCCGCTTCCTGGGAGCAGCCCGTCCGGCCTCGGCGTCGACCGGGCGTGGCATGTCTGTGGTTGTCATCGGTTCTCCACCCGCCGGTTGACGATCAGCTGGATGATCGCGACGGCCATCAGGATGAGCATGAGCACGAACGACGCGGCGCTCGCGTAGCCGATCTGGCCCCGGTCGAAGCCGGTCTGGTAGATGTACTGGACAAGCAGGTT
Source organism: Streptomyces blattellae (assembly GCF_009709555.1). Classification (GTDB taxonomy): domain Bacteria; phylum Actinomycetota; class Actinomycetes; order Streptomycetales; family Streptomycetaceae; genus Streptomyces; species Streptomyces blattellae. The sequence goes on from NZ_WJBG01000140.1 coordinate 83,285, forward strand.
GTTCGACGTGCCGGGTCCGCCGTTGTTGAGGGAGGCGAACAGCGGGTACTCCTTCATCGCGTGGATCGTGTTGAGCAGGATGACGATGAACGAGGTCGGCGCGATGCTCGGCAGTGTGATGCTGACGAACTGGCGCCACGGACCGGCACCGTCGAGCGAGGCCGCCTCGTAGTACGACACCGGTACGTTCTTGATCGCCGCGATGAACAGCAGCATGGAGAAGCCCGTCCAGGCCCAGGACGCCGCCACCACCACGACCATCAGCGACAGGTCCGCGTTCGACTGCCACGGGACGGCACTTCCGCCGAGTTCCTCGATGACGTAGTTGACCAGTCCGAAGTTCTCACCGAACAGCCACCGCCACAGGACGCCCACGACGATGGGCGACAGAAGCCACGGGATGAAGAAGAAGATCCGGGCGACCGAGGCGCCCTTGGCGTGCCGGCTCACCAGCAGATTGGCGATGAGCAGCGAGAGGGCGAAGTTGAGCGGCACGAAGAGGACGGTGTACAGCAGCGTCCGGGACAGCGCGTCGAAGAAGGCGGAGTCCCCGAACAGGTTGTCGTAGTTGTCCAGTCCGACGAACTGGAACGCCCCGACACCCGTGTAGTTCGTGAAGGAGTAGACGAGCCCGATCACCGCCGGCCACACGAAGAACAGTGCGAAGAGCACGACATTGGCCGCGATGAGGACGAGCGGCGCGACGGTGTACTTACTACGTCTCCTGGGCGGGCTCGTGGACACGTCCGAGGCGCGTTTTGTCATCTTCCCTGACTCCGTGCTGGTGGAATGGATTGCTGTGGGCTCAGGCTCCGAGCCCGGCATCGCGTGGGGCGCCCGGCCCGGGCGGCGGTGTCTCGACCCCCGCCGCCCTGGCCTGCCGGGGGCCTGGGATCAGCCGCCGACCTGCTGGTTGTAGCCGTCCACGATGTTCTGCAGGGCCTTGTCGGCCGACTGCTGGCCGTTGATCGCCTTGCCGAGTTCCGTCTTGGTCGGGTCCTCGGTGAGGCTCTTGCCGTCCAGCACCCAGGCCGTCTGCGCGGTGTTGAAGTAGCCGGAGATGGGGTCGTAGAGCGGGATCGACTCGTTGTAGAGCTTGAACGCCGCCTGCGCCGCGTCGGACTCGAAGGGGTACTCCGGGTTCAGACCGCTCTCGACCGGCAGGAACCCGGACTCCTCACACAGCTCCTGGTAGTGCTCGGGCTCGTACACCCAGGACAGGAACTTCTCCGCGGCGGTGGCCGCGGCGCTGTTGTTGTTGAAGCCCACCATCATGCCGCCGCTGTTGACGTCGCTGGCCTGCACCGGCTGGGCGGGGGTCGGGGCGCTGGCCCAGTCGAACTTCGTGATGCTCTCCGCGAAGGCGGGAACCTGCCACACGCCGGACCAGTAGGCGACCACGTCACCGCTCTGGAACATGGCGGACGGGTCGGCGCCGCTGGTCCACACCGACTTCGGCATGGTCTTGTCGTCGTTCCATCCGACGAAGGTGTTCACGGCCTTCTTCGTCGCCGCGTCCGCCGAGAACGTGCCGGAGGAGTCCGCGTGGACGTACTTCCCGCCCATCTCGTACACCATGGCGCGCAGCCGGGACGGCGACTGGTCGAACGTCAGGGAGTACTTGGCGCCCGTCTTCTCCCGGACCTCGTCCGCCGCCTTGATGAACTCGGTCCAGGTCCAGGTGTCGTCGGGCGAGGCCGGGACGGAGACGCCGGCCTCCTTGAACAGCGTCTCGTTGATGAACAGGCCGGACGCGGTGACGTCCGAAGGGATGGACAGCACCTTCCCGGACGAGTCCTTGGCGACGAAGTTGCCATTGATGTTGTTGCTCTTGTTGTCGGCGATGGAAGTGAGGTCGATCAGCTTGTTCGACCAGATCGGGTCCAGCTTCGGCACCGCCGCCACGTCGGGCAGCGAGTTCGCCTGCGCGGCGTTGCGCAGCTTCGCGTCGTAGCCGTCGTAGGGGGTGTTGACGAGCTTGACGTCGACGCCGGTTTCCTTCTTGTAATCGGCGACCATCTTCTTCCAGCCCGCGTCCTGTCCCGGAACCGTGGAGATCCAGAACGTCAGCGAGTCGGACGTCCCGCCCGATTCGGATCCCGAGCCGCAGGCGGAGAGAAGCAGGGTACCTGCCGTGGCCACGGCAGCGAGGGGGACCAGGCGGCGCATGCCGCCGCGGCCGAGTCGGCGAGAGCGCCGCACACCCACAGTGGTCATCTTGGATCCCATTTCGTGGTAGGGGACGGAGCACGGCGCCGACGGAGGCGGCACTGGTGCATATGTGAGGAAGTTCGCTTTCCGAGGGCGCGGCCTCGCCCGGCCGCGTCATCCTGACGAGCGAGGGTCCCCGGCCGCTGTGGCCGTCGCCGCATCAGCACGCCCTGGTGCGGTTGCCGTACGTCGAGTACGGGCGGGACGCTCGCCCAAGCCGGCGTCCCGGCCGACTTAGAAAGCGCTTGTCCGGACATTGGCAGACCGAGCTGGAAACCGTCAATGCCTGGTCCGCGCCGCCTCGGTCACGGTTTGGACTCCCCGGGCGACCGCGAGCCGGGCAGCACCCACGACGGTACCCAGGTCACCGACCGTGCTGCTGACCACCTCGGTGGGCCAGCTGAGGCGCTCCAGCTCGGCCCGCACCCCGGCCAGGAGCTGCGGGTCCGAGCCGGTGCTGCCGCCCAGGACGATCAGCCCCGGGTCCAGTACGGCGGTCACGGCGGCGGCGAGCCGGCCCACGTCCACCGCATGCCGGTCGACGACGGCACGGGCTGCTGCCCGCCCCTCGCCGGCCAGCGCGAACAGCTGATCCGCGGTCCGCGGGCAGGGCTCTTCACCGTCCTGCCAGGACTCCGCGGCCCGGCGCAGGAGCGAACGGGCGCCGATGTACTCCTCCAGCGCCTCGTGCCGGGGATCCAGGTCGTCGTCCCAGGGGTAGGGCAGCCGGGCCAGCTCACCGGCCGCCCCGTTCGCCCCGCGCAGCACCCGGCCGCCGACGACGATGCCGAGACCTATACCGACACCGATGCGCAGGTAGCCGAAGGTGTCGCGTCCTATGGCGGCGCCTTCGTGCAGCTCGGCGAGCGCGGCGCAGTTGACGTTGTTCTCCAGGTGGACCGGCACCCCGCGCGGCAGCGTCACGGCCACGGCGTCGAAGACGGGCCGCGCCTTCGCGGTCGCCGGACGCGCGTCCTCCTCGGCGGTGACGTCACCGACCGCGACGACGATGGAGCGCAGCGGCGCGTCCCCGGGCAGCGAGAACAGCGCGTCCCGTACGACGTCCACGGCGTCGTCCCGCGATCCGGTGGCCTCGGCGAGCAGGGTGCCGTCCAGGGCGCAGCCGCGCACCCGGGTGAGGGCGGGACCGAGGTCGACGGCGAGGACGGCGCCGGCGGCCGGTCCGAGCCGGTAGACGGCGGCGCTGCGGCCGGTGCCGCTGGAGGCGGTGCCGGAGTGCGCGGCGAGCCGGAAGCCCTCCAGTTCGGCGACGGCGGAGGACACCGTCGGTTTCGACAGGCCCGCCAGGCTCGCGAGCTGTGGCCGGGTCGCACTGCCCGCCTCGGCCAGCACCGCGAACACCGCGCTCGCGCTCTCGGTCAGGCGGGGGGCGATTGCCACGTCGTGTTCCACAGTTCCCCCACAAATCACGGGCCGCGCTCCGCGTCGATCGGGCTCGACGGGAGACGGCGATGGGATGGCGCCGGCATCGCGCGCACCCGCCGCCGTGCGGTCCGCAAGACCGCCGCAGAGGTCGGGTGCGCGCTTGCTCTTGACGCACTGTACTTCGTTAGTTAACTTCCTAACGAATGTCACGGTACTCGCCTGCCGTGTTCCGTCAGAGGCCCGTCCCGGGGCTTCCCTAGTTTCTCAACTGCCTTTCCTCCAGGCATGGTTCGCCCGCCGTCGCAGCATCCCGCAACGACGAAAGAGGATCCGTGCAGGACGCCTCGTACTCCGGTCCGCTCGTGCTCGGCATCGACGTGGGCGGCTCCAAGACGCAGCTGCGCGCCTTCGCGGGTGACACCCCGGTGGCCGGGCACATCCGCTTCAGCAACGGCCGGCGGCCGCACGACCCCGTGGCCGCCGCCGGCTGGCCGGCCGTGCGCGGACAGGCCTGCGAGACCCGGCGGCAGTGCGAGCAGATCCGCACCGCCCTGCGACTCCACTTCGACGCGCCCGCGCTGGTCGTGGGCGACGCCGAACTCCTCGTGCCCGCAGCGGGCCCGGACCAGAGGGTCGGCCTTGGCGTCGGCACCGGTCCGGTCACGGTGGGCCGTCTCCCCGACGGCCGTTTCCTCGACGGCCGCCTCCTCCAGGCCGGCGGCCGGGGCGCGGCCCTCGGCGACGAGGGCGGCGCGGCCGGTCCGGTCCGCGAGGCCGCCCGGGCCGCAGGGGCGGCCCACGACCGCGGCGAGGAGCCCGATGCGCTCACGGCCGGTCTCATCGCCTCGTTCGAGGTGCCCGAAGTACCCGCTCCCGGCACGGCACTTGAGCGCGCCCAGGACGTGACGGCCGAATGGCGCCGACACGCCCCGGCCGGGTTCGCCGCCGCCGCGGGATCACGGCTCGCCCGCACGGTGACGCTCGCCCGCACGGTGATGGAGGAGGAGGGCGGCGGCTCCCTCGCCGCGCCCGTCGGACGGCTCGCCGCGCGCGGTGTCGTCGACGACGACGTGGTGACGGGCAGCATGCTTCTCGCCCAGCCCCTTCTCCATGACGCCTCCACCACCGCACTCACCGACCGGGTTCCGGCAGCCAGGCGACAGCCGCGGCCAGGGCCTGTTCCGCCGAGGGTGCGTGCCGGGCACCAGGGCGCAGGCGGGGCATCTCGGAACAGGCCCTGGTCCCGCCGGTCGAAGGGGCGGTGGCGCTCGCGCGTTCACTCCTCTGACACCTGCCGGACGCCGGGCCGGCCCCGGTCCGACACGGCCCGCCCGTAGGTCTTCGCTCATACGCCGCAGAAAGCGCGTACGGCCCGTCCGTCCCCGCGCACCCCACGGCGGTCATCGCACGACTCCCGCGGCCCCCCGCGGCCGAAGAACTCAAGAGAGGCAGACGCATGCCGTCATCCGCCGGGCACCGCTCGAACTCGTCGGCCGGTGCCAGTGAACCGGCCTTGAACCGAAGGGGATTCCTCCGGACCTCCGTGGGTGTCTCGGCCGGTGTGCTGGCCGCGCCCACCTTCGCCTCGTGGCTGGGCGCAGCCGACGCCAAGGCCGCCACGTCCTACGCCGCGTTCGTCGACGACTACAAGACCAACGTCACGACGAACCTGACGCCCGAGACCAACGCGGTGGTGCGGATCCTCGGCGGCATGGCCGAGATCTGGAAGACCGGCGGCGCGTGGAACACCGGCACCCCGCTGCGGCCCGAGATCCTGCGCGCCAACGTGCGCTACTGCGCCCGGACCACCGCCGCGCGCACCGAGGCACAGGCGAAGGAGTCGTTCGTCTACGACCGTCAGCACCAGAGCTACGCGATGATCGCCGCGCTCGGTCCGCTGGCCGAGTTGTACAAGTCCGGCGCCAAGGCGGTCACCTCGATCACCGGCGCCCCCGACGGCACGCCCGCCGGCAAGATCAGCGACGCGCTGCCCGCCGACGCCCCGGCCGGTTCGGCGCTCGGCGCCGGCTCGACCACCTCGGCGCTGGGCAAGGTGGCCGAGCTGGTCAACACGGTGCGCGGGCCGTTCGCCTCGGGCAATCCGGCCAAGTTCGCCTTCCAGTACCCGCGTCCGTGGCGCATGAACGGTGACAGCGAGGTCGTCGACACCGGGAAGACCGACGCACTCGGCTACCCGGTCTACGACTCCGAGGTCGTCGTCGCCACTCAGTTGCTGCGGCAGCGCAGCGAGGACCCGGCCGACGACGGCGGCTTCCCCAGCGGGCACACCAACGCCTTCCACCTGGCGGCCCTGGCGTACGCGTACGCCGTGCCGGAGCGCTTCCAGGAGCTGGTGACCCGCGCCCTCGAACTCAGCCACACCCGGATCATGTCGGGCATGCACTCCCCCGTCGACGTCATGGGCGGCCGCGTCATGGCCACCGCCCTGGCCGCCGCCGCCCTCGCCGACCCGGCCAACGCGGACCTGAAGAAGGCGGCCCGCGCCCAGGCCCTGGCGTACTTCCAGGAGCGGACCGGCACGACGGCCGACACGCTGTACGCCTACGCCCACTCGGCGGGCACCGGCTCCGACCCGTACGCGGACCGCGCCGCCAACGCCCGCGCGGCGACGCCGAAGCTGACGTACATCCTCACCCGGCAGGGCCGCAGCAAGCCGCTGACCGTGCCCAAGGGCGCGGAGGTGCTGCTGGAGACGCGGCTGCCGTACCTCGACGCCGAGCAGCGGCGCGAGGTGCTGCGGACGACGGCGCTGCCCTCCGGGTACGTACTGCTGGACGGCGCCGAGCAGTGGGGCCGGCTCAACCTGTTCGCGGCGGCGGACGGTTACGGTGCCTTCGACACGGACGTGACCGTCACCCTCGACGCCTCGGCCGGCGGCTTCGGCGCGGCCGACAGCTGGCGCAACGACATCGGCGGCGACGGCGGTCTGACCAAGCGCGGCACCGGGACGCTGACCCTGACCGGCCACAACCGGTACACCGGCGGGACCGCGCTGACGGACGGTGTCCTCGTCGCCGCCTCGGCGCACGCCCTGGGCCACGGCGAGGTGCGGGTCACCGGCGGCACCCTGCGCGTGGCCACCGAGTCGACCGTGAAGATCCACGGCACGTACTCCCAGACGTCGGCGGCGCTTGAGGTGACGCTGCGTTCGGGCCGCGGCCCTGCCCTGGAGGTCACGCGACGCGCGGTGCTCGGCGAGGGCAGCTCGCTGTCGCTGCGGCTCGACGCCGGCCAGCCGCCGGCCGCGGGGAGCACGGTGCGGGTCGTCGGCGCGTCGGCGCTGCGCGGCCAGTTCGACCGCGTGGAGCTGAACTCCGACACGCTGCGGGCCGTACCCGTCTACACGGCGGATGGTCTGTCGGTACGACTCCTGAAGCGGTGACGCGCTGACGTGGCGGGAGCTGATGCAGAGTGGCCCCGTGAGGCGGCTCCGGATCACTCCCGCCACCGTGCGGCCGGTGTCGCCGCGGGGTGGATGATGGCGCGCGAGCAGCAGGACCTGGTCCTCGATCCCGGGACGGAGGGGCACCCTCCGACATCGGTGACGGCCAAGGCGGCACCACGCGCCTCGCGGAGACGCTGGCCGGTGCCGCTGCTCGTGGTCGTGCTGCTCGCCCAGATGGCCGTGGCGATGGTGACCACCGCGGTGCAGCAGACGCCGACCATCGACGAGCCCGTGTACGTCGGCACGGCCGCCGTCTATCTGCACGACCACAGCCTGCGCTACAACCCCGAGCATCCGCCGCTGGGGAAGCTGGTCGTCGGTGTCGGTGTGGCGATCGCCGATCCGCACGTCGACCGGCCGCTGCCGGACGATCAGGGCGTGCTGGGGCGGCAGTTGCTGTACCGGTCCGGCAACGACCCGTGGCAGCTGATGTTCTGGGCCCGCCTGCCGGTGATCGTGCTGACGCTGCTGTTCGGTCTGGTCGTGTTCGCGTTCGCGCGTGAACTCGTGGGCGTGGCGGGCGGTTTGACGGCGCTCGCGCTGTACGCCTTCTCCCCCGACGTCATCGCCCATGGCTCCCTCGCCACGCTCGACGTACCGGCGGCCGGTTTCCTGCTGACCTCGGTGTGGCTGCTGTGGCGGGCGCGGGTCCGGCCCCGGCTGTATCTGCCGCTCGCCGGGGCGGCGTTGGGCGCTGCCCTGGCCACGAAGATGAGCGCGCTGGCGGCGGTTCCGGTACTGGTGGTGCTCGCCGGGGTGTCGGTGTGGTGTGCCGGGGCCGCGGGCCGGGCCTGTGCTGAGTCCCCCGTCGTCCGCGCGGAGCGCGGGCGCGGCGACACGGTGCTCTCCCGCCGGAAAGCGCTGCTGCGAGCGGCTGCGGGCGCGGGCGTGCTGACGCTGGCCGCGATCGCGGTCGTCTGGGCCGCCTATCTCGCCGTCGACCCGCGGCTGCGCTGGACGCCGCAGCAGCAGGTGCCATCGGTGGGAGGAGTGCGCGGCCTGCTGGTCGATCTGCTGCCGCTGCCGGAGGCGTACCGGGACGGTATGCGCATCCAGTTCGGGCTGGAGACCCGGCCCTGGGAGAGCTTCCTGTTCGGGCGGGTGTACACGGGGTCGCTGTGGTACTACCTCCCGGCGGCACTGCTGGTGAAGACGCCACTCGGCATGCTCGTGCTGTGGGCGGCCGGCGCCGTCGCACTGCTGGCGGTCCGTCAGCTGCGGCCCGCGGCACCGTATCTGCTGCTCGCCCCCGCCGTCCTGTCGGCCGTGGCCATGCAGGGGGCGCGGGACTTCGGCACGCGGTACGCCATCTTCGTGCCGATGTTCCTGGCCGTGGCGGCGGCCGGTGTCCTGACACTGCGGTGGCGGTGGCGGTTCGTGGCGACGGGCGCGCTGGTGCTGTTCGTCGCGGTCAGCTCGCTGCGGACGTTCCCCTGCTATCTGCCGTATTCCAACGAAGCGTTCGGCGGCACCGCGAAGACCCGTCTGCGACTGCACGACTCCAATGTGGACTGGGGCCAGGACCTGGGCCGGCTCGCCGACCGGCTGCGGGAGCGCTATCAGGGCGAGCGGATCTGGCTCGTCTACAAGGGCAGCGGGGTGCCGTCGTACTACGGCATCGACGCGACCGACCCGCGCACGGTGCCCGCCCGTGAGGTGCGCGGCCTGCTGGTCGTGTCGGACTCCAAGGCCGCCAAGGCGGAAGGGCGGCTGGCGGAGTTGATCGACGGCAGTCGCCCGATCGACGAAGTCGGTCATTCGATCACGATCTACCGACGGTGATCGTGTGGTGTGATGTGGCGCCCGTGGTGCGCTTGAGGTGCCCTCGTACCAGCCCTGGTCACCACAGTGTGTGAGCTATGTTGAACGACTGTGGGAGACAAAGGAGGCGCATCGGTGCCATCGCCGCAGCAGGCACGTGCACAGGCATCCGCGATCACCTCGGGCAAGTCGGCACCGGAGACGGAGGCCGCCCCGAGTTCCCAGATCAGGACGCTTTTCGACCGTCCTCGGCTGTCGCCGGGACAGCGGCGTATCGCCCAGTACCTGATCGAGCACATCACCGAAGCGGCCTTTCTTTCGATCACCGATCTCGCCGAGCGGGTCGGCGTCAGCCAGCCCTCGGTGACCCGTTTCGCCGCGGCGGTGGGCTTCAGCGGTTACCCCGCGCTACGGGAGAAGCTCCAGTCGATCGCGCTCGGCACGCTCGCCGGCGGCCCCGCGGCGCCCGAGGAGAACCAGAGCAACGAACTGCAGGCGGCGGTTGACGCGGAGATCGAGAACCTGGAGAACCTGCGGCGCGACTTCGCCGACCCCGGCCAGGTGATCGACACCGGCCGCAAGCTGTCGGAGTCGACGCCGCTGACCATCCTGGGCCTGCGCATCTCGGTGTCCCTCGCCGAGTACTTCGCCTACGCGGCCCGCCGCGTCCACCCGGATGTGCGGCTGGTGACGCGGGGCGGCAGCGTCGCCTACGACGCGCTGCTCCAGTCCCGCGAGGCGGGCGGCACCTGGGTACTGGCGTTCTCCATGCCCCGGCACGCGCAGGAGACCCTCAACGCCGTTCAGGTCGCGCGCCGCGCGGGGCTGAAGGTCGCGCTGATCACCGACCTGGCGCTCGGGCCGGTGGCCGACGAGGCCGATGTCACCTTCGCCACCGGCACCGGCTCCCGGCTGGTCTTCGACTCCTACGCGGCGCCCGGCGTGATCGCCGCGGCGCTGCTGCAGGCGATGACCGACGCCGACCCCGAGCGCACACAGGCCCGGCTGGAGGAGTACGAGCAGGTCTCCGACCAGCACCAGTTCTTCCTCAGGGACTGAACCTCCCTCAGGGACCGGGCGCCGACGATCCCACAGCATGCCCCACAAAAGGGCACAAGGGGACCAATCACCCCAAACTGCGCATGAATGTTTTCATACGTCTTGCAAAGCAGACGGCATATATAAATACTTCACACCCGAACACCCGAAACCGCCGTCTCCCACCCGCGTCGGCGCCTCGGATGTTCGACGGGCATCGCCTGCGCGACCGCCCGCGGTGGCCCCGGTCATCCCCTGGACCGGGGCCGCCAGAAACGTCGGGACCACCCCCCACGACGCCGCACACCGGAAGCGATGATCATGCCCTTGACGACCACGCGCATCAGCCCGGACTGGCCCTGCCAGGTCAAGACCCCCGGCAGCTACGACTGGGAGCGCTCGGCGGCCAAGTGGCTGCGCGAACTGGTGCCGGCCCGCTACGCCAGCTACCCGGCCCTGATCCGCCACCCCGTGCTGCTCGCCCGGCATGCGCAGATCCAGGTCCAGCACGAGATACGCGTCGCCCGCACCGCCCTGCAGACCGCGCGCGCCGACCTGCCCGGGCTCGGTCTGCCGGAGTCCGTCATCGAGCACACGATCAAGCTGTACGCGGCGGAGGTCCTCCAGTTGCAGCACATCGCGCGCAGCGTGCGGGCGGTCACACAGGCACTGGTGGACAGCTCCGCACGCTGACCGCCGGAGGGCGAGGGCGGGTTCAGCCGGTGCCCGTACGGGATTCCAGGTCCCGGCGGGTGTCGTCGCCGTAGACGCCGGTCTCGTCGCCGCGGATGCCATACCAGAGCTGGAAGCGGGCGACCGCCTCGGTGAGCGCGGCGTCGAACTGCCCGCTGGTGGAACCGTTCTGGTAGACGTCCGGGATGCGCAGCAGCCGCTCCTGGAGGTCGGTCACCTCGGGTCCTGAGGCTCCTTCGCGGAGGGTGCCGGGGCCGTCGGGGTCGACTGCCGCGCCGCCCGCGGGAGGCGGGGCGGCGGATGTCGTGGGGGCTTCGGGTGCGGGCGCGGCCGTGTCGCTGTCGCTCCGGCCCGGGAGCAGGAAGGCGCCGCCGAAACCGATGACGGCGGCCGCGGCCACGGCGACCGCCACGACGGCGCGGCGGCGCCCGGCCCTGCGGGGGCGGGGGCCCGTGGCCCGCTTCGCCTCGTCGGCGAGGACGGACGGCAGTTCCTGGGTCGCGTCCTCGGATCCGGGCAGCCTCGCCGGCAGGGGCACGCTCTCGTAGCCAGCCGTTCTGGACGGCAGGTCCTTGAGCAGTTCGGCGAGGGCGTCGGTGCGGCGGGGGCGCAGGACGCGTACCGGTTCCAGGGGCGGCCGGTCGTCATGCGGCTGCCGGGGTTCGGGCGGTATCGGCACCGCTCTTCTCCTTCCGTCCCGTGCGCTGGGGTCCGGGCTGTTCCCCGTGCAGTGATACGTGGCAGCCGCACCGGGAGTTCAGCGGGGCCGCATCCTCACTGACCGTGCGGACCCTCCGGTCGCGCCGTCCACTCGGCTCCCCCTCCCGGAACCTGAGCACTCAGTTCCCCTCCACAGCGCACTGAGTGCCATGACCCTCGGTCGAGTGCTACGTTCCGACCATGAGCTCCACCGTGAAACCGCCCATGCGGGACGCCCTGATCGCGGCGGCCTTCCAGCTGTTCCTGGAACGGGGATACGAACAGACCACCGTGGACGACATCGTGGCGCTGGCGGGTGTGGGGCGGCGCTCGTTCTTCCGCTACTTCCCCTCGAAGGAGGACGTGGTCTTCCCCGACCACGAACGGTGCCTGGCGGACATGACGGCCTTCCTCGCCGCCGGCGGCGAGGACGACGAGCCGGTGCAGCGGATCTGCGACGCGGCCCGGATGGTGCTGCGCATGTATGCCGAGAACCCGGCCTTCTCCGTACAGCGCTATCGCCTCACGAAGAAGGTGCCGGGACTGCGGGCGTACGAGCTGTCCGTGGTGTGGCGCTACGAGCGCGCCCTCGCCGAGTATCTGCGCGGACGGTTCGCCGGCCGGCCGGACGGGAACCTGCGGGCCGACGTGATAGCCGCCGCCGTGGCCGCGGCGCACAACAACGCCTTGCGCTCCTGGCTGCGTTCGGACGGACAGGACGACGCGGAGGCGGCCGTGGACCACGCGCTCGGCTACGTCCAGTCCGCCTTCGGCACGTCCCGCGCCCCCTCCGCCCCGCTCGCGGACAAGCAGCCGGAGGACGTCGTGGTCGTCGTCTCCCGGCGCGGCGCACCCCTGTGGCGGGTCGTCCAGGAGATCGAGTCCACGCTCGGACGCGGTTGATTCACACAACTCTTCCACATTCAGGGGCACTCAGTACCTTTACGAGTGGCACTGAGTGCCATACTCTGAGGCTGTGCACGGTGGCACGGTGAACCGGGCACGTGCGTGCACGGGCGACCCGCGCACGTCGGATTCCGGCCCCAGTGCAGGGAGTTGACCAGCGTGTACCACCACTCAGGAAGTGTTGCTCGTCAGACAGCGGGCCCCGCGGCGGGCGTACTCGACCCCGCGCCCCGGGACACGGAGGCCATCCTCTTCCAGCGCTGCACCTGGTGCGGGACCGCCATGTACCAACGCCTGCTCTGTCCGGTCTGCCAGGGCAGCGACCTGCGGACGGAGCGCAGCAAGGGCGTCGGTACGGTCCGCCACTCCTCCGTGGTGCACCGCAACACCCCCGCTGCGCGCAATGTGTCCCTGGTCGAGATGGCCGAGGGGTTCGTGGTGCGCGGCCGGGTCATCGGCCCGATGATCGGCATCCACAGCGGGGACCGGGTCCGGCTGTCGACGGCCAAGGACCCCGTCCGCGGCGAGCCCGTGTTCCAGCTCGTCGACGAGCCGTACCGGGCCTGGACCTGAGACTCGGCCACAGCGCCGGGCGCGGCTCGGCGCCACCCGCTCCACCGGCTTCTCGGTCACCAGCGCCGCTCATCCGGCCACGACTCGTCGGCGTCCCGTACGGTCAGCGCATGCCGAAGCCGGGCATCCGGCCCGGCGCCGCGAAGGCTGCGCAGGGTCACACTCGGCTTGGCATCTCCACCGGAAGCCACCTCAGGCAGTCAGCGTCACGCGGATGCCGACGGTCCCCTTCAGGCCGCGTCTCACCCTGCTGCCCAGCAGGGTGAGACGCCCGACGATGCCGTACTTGCGGGCGAGGAGTCGGCGGTAGCGGGCGGCGGTGGCCTCGTCGCAGATCTCGGCGGTGGCCGGAACCTGGTCGCCGGTCGGGTTGCCGCGCAGATCGCACGGGCCGACGAGGACGTCGCCGCGCGCCCGGATCCGCTTGACCTTCCAGGAGTCGGCGACGGTCCAGACGCCGAGCGCGTCCCCGTCGCGCACCACCCACACCGGGGTGGCGACCGGGGTGCCGTTCCGGCGGTAGCTGGTGATCAGCAGGTACCGCCCCGCACCGAGCCGCTCAAGCGCCGTGTCATCCATGACCGGCAAGTCCAGGCCGGTCACCGCAGTCTGACGCCGTCTCGATCCGTCGTATCGCCTCCCGCAGCACGTCTGGCGACGTGGCCAGGTTCAGGCGTACGTGTCCTGCCCCGCCCGTGCCGAAGGGGATCCCCGAGTTCAGCGCCACGCGCCCGCGCTCCAGGAAGACCTCCGCCGGATCGTCCCCGAGGCCGAGCGGACGGCAGTCGAGCCAGGCGAGGCAGGTGGCCTCGCCCGGGCTGTGGCGGATCGCGGGGAGCTGCTCGGCCAGCAGGTCGGCGAGCAGGCGCCGGTTGTCGTCGAGGCCGGTGAGCAGCGCGTCCAGCCACGCGGTGCCGTCGCGCAGGGCGGCGGTGTGGGCGATGACGCCGAGGTGGCTCGGGCCGTGGCCGACCTCCTCGGGCAGCCGGGCGAGGTCGGCGGCGGCCTCGGGGCCCGCAAGCGCGAGCGCGGCCTTGAGGCCGGCCAGGTTCCACGCCTTGGACGCCGACATCAGCGACAGGCCGTTGGCGCCGCCCGGCACGCTGAGATACGGCACGAAGTCGACGCCGCCGGCGACCAGCGGCGCATGGATCTCGTCGGCGACGACGCGCACGCCGTACCGGTCGGCGAGGACGGCGATCTCCGCCAGCTCGTCGGCGGTGTGCACCGTGCCGGTCGGGTTGTGCGGGCTGCACAGCAGGTAGGCCGCGGATCCACCGTCCGCCACCGCCCGCCGGAAGGCCTCCTCCAGCGTCCCGAGGTCGATCCGCAGATCCGCGCCCAGCGGAGCCTCGACCACCCGCCGGTCCATGTGCGCCACGAACTGGAAGAACGGCGGATACACGGGTGGATTCACCACCACCGGATCGCCGGGGCCGGTGACCAGTTTGATCATCTCGACGACGCCCAGCATCACGTCGGGCACGATCGCGGTGCGCTCCACCGCGAGCCCGTCCCACCCCCACCGCTTGTCGGCGAAGCCGGCGAGCGCCTCGGCGTAGGCGGTGCCCGCGGGATAGCCGGTGTCCCCCAGCGTGAGCGCGTCGGTGACCGCGCGGACGACGGGTTCGGCGAGCGGCACGTCCATCTCGGCCACCCACAGCGGCAGCACGTCGTCGGGGTAGGTACGCCATTTCATGCTCGTACGGCATCGGAGACGGTCGAGGGTGAGGGCATGCAGCGGATTCGGTTCACCGGACGTTTCGTGCGGGATCCTGGTCATGGAGCACAAGATAGGGGGCTGTGGCGTGACGTGGAATCGCGCGGGGCGAACGGCGGCGGCCGACCGGATTCCCGAGGTGGCCTGCGACGAGTCGGGTTCGGACGGGGAGAATCTCACCGGCGGGAACACCGATGTCTTCGCGCACGGCAGTGTGCTGCTGCCGGTGGATTCCGCGGCCGGATTCGTGCAGGAGACGAGGGACCGGATCCGTTCACCCGCCGAGGAGTACAAGGCGAACCATCTCCTGCGGGAGAAACACCGCGTGGTACTGGAATGGCTGCTCGCGCCCTCGGGCCCGATCCATGGGCACGCGCACGTGCATCTCACCGAGAAGGCGTTCTTCGTCGTGGACCGGGCCCTCGACCTGCTGCTCGGCGACGGCACCGAGGCCGTCGCGCTGTTCCGGCAAGGGCCGCTGACTTTCGGGCCGGAGGGCTGGCGGGAATTCCTCCAGGCGACGAACCGGTTGCTGCGGGTCAGGAACGACGGAGAGCCGCAGCTCCCGGTCGAGACGTTCTTCCGGACGATCCACGAACTGCTGCGAGCACACTCCGGCACGGAACTGGCGGGCATCCTGGAACGGCTCGCGGCGACCCGGTCCCGGGCGGATGCCTACCGGGCGGGGATTCTGCACGGTCCGACCCTGGTTCCCCTCCTCAATCCGCTGCTGCCCGCGATCGTCCGCACCGCCGCCTACTGGAGCGCGGGCGGCCGGACCGTGCGGCTGGTCCACGACCGGCAGAACATGCTCACGCCGGACCGGATCGCCTGGATCGAGGAGTCGGCCCGGAGGTCCGGGTTCGGGCTCGGCGGGCTGCGGCTCGTCCAGGCGGGACTGGATCCCCGGGTGCAGCTGGCCGACTTCCTCGCCGGGATCGCGCGCAAGATCGCCTCCGACGAGCTGAACGGACGCGGCGACCCCGTCCTCACGGCTCTGGTACGGCCGTACGTGGACGCGGCGTCCGTCTGGGGCGACGAGCGCAGCTGGGCCCGGCTGGGACCGGTGGACGACAGCACGGACGAGCCGCGCGCCCTGAGCGGATCACCGATCCTCTGAACGCCCCGGGGCCGGGCCACGTACCTAGGGAGGGCGCTCAACTGACCGGAGTGCCCCGCGGTGTTGACGCCGCGCTGTTCGGGTTCGGGAGCCATGCATGAGGCACGCACGACGACGGTTCGTCCAGCGAGTGGCACGGCTGGCGGCGGTCGGCGGACTCCTCCTGGGAGGCACGATGGTGACGCGGGCGGTGGCGAGCGAACCGTCCGACGGCGCCGACCTGCCACGTACGCTGGCGCAGTCCGCGGGAGACACCGGCACCGGGCTGGTGTCCCGGCTCGGTACATCGCGTACGGCGGGCAGCTGGGTCGATGCCGAGGGCAGGGCGGTCGTGGCGGTCACCGACGACGAGGCGGCCGCCGAGGTGAAGCAGGCGGGGGCCGAGGCCAAGATGGTGCGCTACAGCATGCGCGACCTCAAGACGGCCACGTCGACGCTGCGTTCGACGCCCAAGGTGGCCGGCACGGCGTGGTCCGTGGACTACCGGTCGAACGAGGTCGTGGTGCGCGCCGACAGCACCGTCTCCACCGCCGACTGGAACGAGCTGGAGGAGATCGCCGACGCCATCGGCGGATCGGTGCGCATGGAGCGCGCCGAGGGCACCTTCACGACCCGCATCAACGGGGCGCAGCCGATCCTGTCCACCGCGGGCCGCTGCTCCGCTGGCTTCAATGTGACCGACGGCCGGCGCGACTTCATCCTCACCGCCGGGCACTGCGGGCCCACCGGATCCGTCTGGTTCTCCGACAGCCAGGGCAGTGAGCAGGTGGGCAGGACGACCACGCAGAGCTTCCCCGGCGACGACTACTCGCTGGTGGAGTACGCGAACGGCCGGGCGGGCGACGGCGCCGACATCGTCTCCATCGGCGAGGGGCAGGGCGTGCGGATCACGGACCTGGGCGAAGCGTCCGTCGGGCAGCGGGTGTTCCGCAGTGGCAGCACGAGCGGGCTCCGCGACGGTGAGGTGACCGCGGTCGATGCCACCGTCAACTACCCGGAGGGCACGGTCAGCGGCCTGATCGAGACGAACGTGTGCGCCGAGCCCGGGGACAGCGGCGGGCCGATGTTCTCCGAGGGGGTCGCTCTGGGCGTGACCTCGGGCGGCAGCGGCGACTGCACGTCGGGCGGTACGACGTACTTCCAGCCGGTGACGAAGGCGCTGGCCGAGCTGGGCATGAGCCTGCTCGTGGGCGCTCCGGACGGTGCCGGGCAGGGCGCTTCGCCGGCGCCGTCGGCCGGGGCCACGCAGGGCGCGATCGCACCCGGCGATGCGACGCCCGGCTCGTCGGCTCCGGTGTCGGGCATCCTGGACGCGTCGACACTGCTGTCGCGGCTCCTGAATCCCCGGAACATCGGCCCGGGCCTGCTCGTCATGGGCGGCAGTCTGATGGCGCTGGTGGCCACGCGGTACATCCGCACGGAACAGGACCGCAAGGCCTACCAGCGCTACTACTCGGCAACGTGGAGCTGATGACAACGTGGGCCGATTGAGGGGGAAGCCGGGCCGCCGACGATGCGCGGCGGCCTTCAGCGGAGGCGGACGCTCAGGCCGCCCTCGCCGGCTGCGGGGCCGCGGCGGCCCACTCCAGGACGAGCCGCTGGTACTCCTCACGCTGCTCGCCGCTCAGTGTCCCGCCCGACCGGCGCCACAGGGCCCGGATCTCCTCGTTGACCTCGTCAGCCGTCCGAGCGGAGGCGGGTTCAACAGTGGTGGACATGCTGTGAAGCATACGGCCCCATAGGTGAAGGCCACGTGAGCCATCACGAGCATTCCTGACATAACGGACCGTGTTGCTGATCACGTCATCTATCAAGGCATGTGGCCCAGTTCACGTCGGTCCGCCTCAACCATCTCGCTTCGTTTCCGCAAGCCGGGCGCCCGCTCCGTCAGGTGCCCGGCTTGCGGCCGTACACGAAGACGTCGTCGCCCGTCTTCAGCAGCGACCAGTACTTCTTGGCGGCGGTCTTGGTCATGTTGACGCAGCCGTGCGAGCCGGGCGGGTTCCACATGCTGACGCCGACGGAGTGGAAGGCCTGGCCGCCGTCGAAGAACTGGGCGTAGGGCATGGGGACGTCGTAGATGGTCGACACGTGGTCGATGTTGCGCCAGTAGATCTTCTTCAGGCCGGTGCGGGTCTCGTAGCCGTTGCGGCCGGTGCGGACCGGCACCGGACCGTAGACGAGCTTCTTGCCGTCCTGGATCCAGCTCAGCTGGAGGGTGAGGTTC
This sequence comes from Streptomyces blattellae, assembly GCF_009709555.1. Lineage (GTDB taxonomy): Bacteria > Actinomycetota > Actinomycetes > Streptomycetales > Streptomycetaceae > Streptomyces > Streptomyces blattellae. Next base: position 101,085 of record NZ_WJBG01000140.1, read on the forward strand.
ACACAGGCGATACGGCCCTTGTTCACGGGGCACTTGCCGGCCTTGTCGGGGTTGTTCCCGACGGCCTTCTGCTTGTTCATCAAATCCATCACGCCCCAGGTCACAGGCCCGGCGTAACCCATGTTCGGCGTGATGCCGTGCTTGTTCTGGAAGCCCTGGATGGCCTTGCAGTCGGCGGCGGACTGCTTGCCGTCGACCGGCCGGCCGAGGAACTTCTCCACCTGCCTCTGATACGGCCCGGTCTGCGTGGTGCAGCTCGCGGCCTGCGCGGGCGTGGCGCCCAGCGCGATCGTGAGCGGTGCCACCAGTCCGGTGATCCCGAGTGCGACGGCTCCCCGTCTGCGTATGTCCCCCATGGCCTGGCCTCTCTCGCGAGTATCCGGGTGCGTTGCCACCAGCTAGACCGGCGTCCGGGGGATTGGGTTGTGGTGGAACTCGCGCTGCGACGAAACGGTGACCTTCCGGTGTCCGCTTCGTCGGGATCGCGCCACGGGACGCTTCAGGCGTCCCAGGGGCGCCGGATCGCCTGGTGAAACCCGGTGTTGACCGCGGTGAGGCCGCCGTCGACGGTCAGGGTCGTGCCCGTGATCCACGCCGCGTCGCGCGAGGCGAGGAAGGCGACGGCCGCGGCGATGTCCTCCGGTTCACCGACCCGGCCCAGGGGATAGAGCGGACGCAGGGCGTCGAGTTCGTCCTCCCGCCCCTCCCAGGCCGAGGTGCGCACGGTGCCCGGCATCACCAGGTTCACGCGGACTCCGCGCGAGGCGGCGTGCCCGGCGAGGGTGCGGGTCAGGGAGGCGAGGCCCGCCTTGGCCGCGCTGTAGGCGTGGTTGCCGAAGTCGTGGGCTCCGTTGACGGAGCCGATGCTGACGATCGCGCCGCGCCCAGAGGCCGCCAGATGGGGAAGGGCGGCGCGGCAGCAGCGGTGGGCGCCGGTGAGGGTGACGTCGAGGTCACGGTGGAACGCCTCGTCCGTGCCGTCCTCGAAGAGCGGGGTGTCGGGGGTGCAGTGGGCGGCGCTGTTGACCAGGACATCGAGGGCGCCGAAGGAGTCGACGGCGTGCGCGACAGCCGCCTCGACGGACTCCCGGTCCGCCACATCACACGCCAACGCCTCGGTGGCGAGCCCCCGTTGACGCAACGCCGACGCCGTCTTCCCGGCCTCGGACCCGTCCACGTCGGTCACCAGCACCCGGGCCCCCTCCTCGGCAAGTCGCCGGGCGACGGCCGCGCCGATGCCACGGGCTGCGCCGGTCACGAGAACTCCGTATCCCTCGAAACGCCGTGTGTGGGTCATGGGGCGAATCTAGTGCCGCGACGATCAACGGGGCAGCTAGTGTGCGGCCATGTCCGCGTTCATCCAGCAACTCCCCGCGCTCATCGGCGTTGTCATCGGTGCGCTCGGCTCGTATCTGGCGGTGGTGCGGGGGGACCGTGCGAGGTTTCGGCAGGAGCAGACGGCGCGCTGGGAGGAGCGGCGGCTCGGGGTGTACTCCGACTACGCGCTGTCGTTGAAGAAGACGATCACGGTGACCTACCGGGTCGCTTCCGATCTCGGCATTGATCCGCACCCGGATCTTCTGGCCCTCGACGACGCCGAGCCGCTGCTGGCCGAGGCGAACACCGGTCGGGATCCCGCCTGGGAGGCGCTGATCATGCTGGGCAGCCGCGAGGTGGTGGAGCAGGGACGGGCATGGGCCCTGACGGTGGTGGAGATGGAGCGGTTCGTGCGCGGCCGACGGGAAGATCCGCAGGCCTGGCAGGCGCTGTTGGCGCGGCAGCGCGCCGCTCGCGAGGACTACTACACGGCCGTACGGGACGACCTGGGCCTGCCGCCGGGCCATTCGGGGCGCTGGTCGTTCCCGGCGGCGAACCCGGTGCCGCCTCAGCGATAGCCCGCCGTGTCCGCCGGTTTCCCCGCGTCCTGCACCTCGACCAGGTACCGCCAGGCGTCCGGGCGGCTGCCGTCGAGGTCGGTGAAGCCGTACACCTGGGCGAGGCCGCCGCTGGAGAGGGACTCGCCGTTGAAGCGGGCCACGTCGGGGTCGGCGGCGAGGGCGGCGACGGCGCGGCCCACGTAGCGCGGGGTCTCCGAGATGGCGAAGTGGGGCACGGTCTCCAGGGCGTCGCGCCAGTTCTCCTCGCGTACCCCGAAGGTGTCGAGCATCATCTCCGAGCGCAGCCAGCCCGGGGTGAGGGCCACGGCGGTGGCGCCGCGCGGGCCGAGTTCATGGCCGAGGGCGAAGGCCATGCGCAGGACGGACGACTTGGCCAGGTCGTAGAAGAAGCTGACGCGGTAGTTGTCGCGGTTGTACTCGGCGGTGCCGTCGGTCATCTCGACGACCAGGCCGCCGGGGTGGCGAAGCAACAGCGGCAGGGCGTGGTGGCTGGTGATCGCGTGCGTCTCGACGGCGAGCCTGAGCAGCCTGAGCCCGTTGTCGAGGTCGTGCTCCCAGACCGGGCTGTCCCACCCGAAGAGCTTCTCGCCGCCCCAGACGTCGTTGACCAGGATGTCGAGGCGGCCCTGCTCGTCGGCGACGCGGTCCACGAGGGTGCGGACCTGTGCCGGGTCGAGGTGGTCGGTGGGTACGGCGATGCCGTGCCCGCCCGCCTCGGTGACCAGGTCGGCGGTGTCCTCGATGGTCTCCGGGCGGTCGTACTCCGAGCGCTTCTCGCGCGTGGTGCGGCCGGTGACGTAGACGGTCGCGCCGGCCGCCCCGAGTTCCACGGCGACACCCCGTCCGGCTCCCCGTGACGCCCCGGCGACCAGCGCGACCTTGCCCTGCAGCGGCTGTGACATGTCCGACCTCCCGTGTGACCGTGTCTCCTCCGAGGGTGACGGGCAAGCCGGACATCTTCTGTCGTGTTTCCTCAGGCGCTCACCCGGCCGGGCGCAGCCGCTCGGCCAGATCGTCGTAGCCGGACAGGAACCAGAGCTGGTTGCCCCGATTGCTCTCGTACACGAAGTCCCGCAAGGCCTGGCTGCCGGCGACGTGCCGCGCGATGTCCCCGACGACGGCCAGGCGCAGGCGGTAGTTGACGAACTTCTGCACGATCGCGCCCGCGATCCCCGAGCGCAGCCGGAAGAAGTCGTCCGGCACCCGCTCCACGGGCACCGCGACCAGTTCCGCCCCGCGCCATCCGGCGTCCCCGATGAGGTCCAGCGCCGCACTCTCGCCGTCGAGCGGCGGGCCGCCCGGGGCGCAGCGCAGCACGGTGACACCGTGCAGGGTCACGAGCTCTTCGGCGGGCGGTACGGCGTCAGTGGCCACGAGTGATCCATTCGTCCAGGTGGGGGGCCTCCGCCCCGATGGTCGTCGAGTCGCCGTGCCCGGTGAGCACCTTCGTCTCGGGCGGCAGGGTGAGCAGCCGGTCGCGAATCGAGGCGACGATCGTCGGGAAGTGGGAGTAGGAGCGGCCGGTGGCGCCCGGGCCGCCCTGGAAGAGGGTGTCGCCGGTGAAGACGGTGCTGAGGCCCCGGTCGTAGAGGCAGATCGCGCCGGGCGCGTGCCCGGGGGTGTGCAGCACGGTCAGGTCGGCGCCCGCGGCCTCGATCACCTGCCCGTCGGCGAGATGGGCGTCGGGGGCGCGGTCCGGGTGGGTGAGCTTCCACAGCGGCAGGTCGTCGGGGTGCAGCCAGATGGTGGCGCCGGTGCGGTCGGCGAGGGCGGGAGCGGCGTCGATGTGGTCGTTGTGGGCGTGGGTGCACACGATCGCGGTCAGCCGGCGGTCGCCGACGGCCTCGGCGATGGCGTCGGCGTCGTGGGCGGCGTCGATCACGACGGCCTCGTGGTCGTCGCCGACGATCCACACGTTGTTGTCGACGTCCCAGGTGCCCCCGTCGAGGGTGAACTGCCCTGAGGTGACGATGCGTTCGATGCGGGCGGCCATCACAGCACCACCACCGAGCGCAGCACGTCGCCGTGGTGCATCCGCTCGAACGCCTTCTCCACCTCGTCGAGTTGGATCGTCTCGGTCACGAACGCCTCCAGGTCCAGGCGGCCCTGGAGATGCAGGTCGATCAGCATGGGGAAGTCGCGGGAGGGCAGGCAGTCGCCGTACCAGGAGGACTTGAGCGCTCCGCCGCGTCCGAAGACGTCCAGCAGCGGCAGTTCGAGCTTCATCTCGGGGGTGGGCACGCCG